>JAFZUY010000034.1 GCA_017618075.1 Lachnospiraceae bacterium | reverse complement strand
GATACGGCGGAAATATGTGTAATGGGTGTTCTCAAGGAATATCACCATATGGGTATAGGTAAAGCTTTGTTTGAGGAATTGAAGAATGCCGCCATACGAGGAGGTTATTCCTTTTTACAGGTAAAAACTGTCCAAATGGGAAAATATGATGATTATGATGCTACTAACAGATTCTATCTTTCACTGGGCTTTAAGGAATTCGAAGTGTTTCCGACTTTGTGGGACGAATGGAATCCCTGCCAGGTATATGTAATAGCACTTAAATAATTCGGTTATAATATAAATTCCGGCATTCCCGGCGATATAAGGATGAATATGAGAAGCATCGCTGTTAATGGACCAAAAACGCGTAAGAAAGTTCGTGGTCAGAAGAGAAAACTGAATGCACTGTTGCAGAGGATTGATGACATGGTGGTGCCTTCGGGCAGAAGTGGTTCAATGAAACACATTCATGTTCCGTCCTCTCAATGGATTGAAATGCCTAAGACCTCAGGCAAAGTGAAAACGGCATTTTGCAAGAAATGGATTTCCAAGACAGAGGAGTTCATAAACCTGACAGAGAAGTCGGAAAGGTTTTGCAAAGTTGTAGCCGTGATTGATTATCCGGAGTTGTGGAATTCGCAAATCATATTCTTCTATGATGAAGGCTATTTCAATTCTTTCTGGGATCGCAAAGGACCGGATCAAACGTGGACACGTTTAGACGGGGAAGCGTTTGCGGCAGAAAGAGGAATAAGAACGGAATTGTTAGAAACAGGGTATCTTGAAGAAATAATCGATGAGGATTCTTCCTACAGAGGATTTCTTTGGATATATATGAAGTAGAAATATTTCGGAATTACGTTTCGGAGCGAGAGACTAATCGGAATTTGAGGAGAAAAGCAATCATGAATATCGAACTTATTCCTTTACTTCCCGGAGATAAAGATATAACGGATTTGATGCGAATACACGCTTCTCCGTCTGTTGCAAAGTATATTCACATATCCGAAAATTTCTTTGACTATGTTGACTATGTTACAAACACAGACAAAGTTATTTATTATAAAATACTGTGGAACAGGGTGCTGGCAGGTGGCGTTCATTGCGAATATGCAGACGGAACGATGTTTCTCGGTATATGTATCGATGAAATATACCGTCGTCACGGTATCGCTGAAGCGGCATTGAAGCAATTATTTCTTGCGCAAAGCAATGATGTCAATGTAATTGAAGCGGGCATTGACGAAACAAATGTGCCGTCACTTTCGCTTTTTCAAAAACTCGGATTTTCACAAATCGGCAGAGAAGAAGAATTGATAATCATGCGTAAGTTATTATGTTAACAAATCCCGGTTTGTAGAGATTATTATCTTTCGGGATTACGATTCAGAGCGAGAGACAAATCGGAATTTGACGGGGGAAACTATGTTAAAAGATTATTTAGTAGATAAACCAATTCTTGAAACGGACAGATTGATCATTCGTGTGCTTAACGAAAATGATGTGCCTGACTTAAAAGAGTGGCTTGGGAGAGATGAAATCTATACATATTGGGGCAGAAAAGCAAGTAAGGGAG
>JAFZUY010000033.1 GCA_017618075.1 Lachnospiraceae bacterium | reverse complement strand
GAATAAACTGCTTAGCTTATTCTTAACGTTTACTTTAGGTTTCTTTCTCTGAAATTACTCTCCATCTTTTATGATGGTTTTTAGAATTTTCAGGGTTGCATTGCTGTTTATTTGTCAAGGTTCTTTGTTGCTGCCTTTCTTGACGGCAACGAAAAGATTCTATCACTACCGCCAACGCTTGTCAACAACTTTTTTCAATATTTTTCCGCCTTTTTTAGAGGCGGTGGAATTTTATTTTAACATTACCTATTTTTATTGTCAATGAATTAGAAATAAAGAGTATAAAAAAACCACTTATATGGAAATAAGTGGTAATTTTCAAACGGAGAAAGAGGGATTTGAACCCTCGCGCCGGTCACCCGACCTACACCCTTAGCAGGGGCGCCTCTTCAGCCTCTTGAGTATTTCTCCAAAGTCTTAAGTCTAACGCTTACCAATATGTGTATCGTCTTTTTAAATGACGCAAGTGTTATTATAAATGGACGCCTGTCTTTTGTCAACCAAAGTTTGCTACTCTGCTTTATCAATCTGCACTTCTTCAAGTCCCAGTTCTTCTGCGGTATAATTGCTGCCCTTTGTGACCTTTAAAATTTCTTTCATATATTTAAAAGCAGCATCCTCACCTTCGTCTGCCATAATCGTCAAGGCTTTCTCTAAAACAGCTCTGGTATCCTTGTGCATTATGATAAGATGTCTTGCCTTGCTGTAGTAATTCCAGGCATCGGCTTTTGTGTATTCGTCACGATTATATGCAACGCATGCGGCGTATCTGTCGGCTATCATTTCCGCTACATATTTAAGAGGCATTCTGCAGCCGAAAGCATATTCGTCGCTCGACGAGGAATAATCAATCCAGTATTCGAAGTGATGTTTGTTTCTTCCTTTATGATGAAGCCATGCCAAAGAAGCACCGTTTATCTTTCGGTCTACGGCGTTCGGCGAAAGGCGTCCGGAATAGTATTTTACACTGGGTGCGAATTCTGTAAGCGAGAACTTGCTTAAGTCGTGAAAGATGCCCTGGAAGTAACGGCCCATTTTAAAACAGGCTCTGCAAACATATCGCTTGTGTTTTAAAACCGTACCGAGATGTCCGAAGAACCTTTGGAAAAAATTCTTTTCTTTATATAAATAGTATTTTTCTTCCTGAGTCATATTTAATACTTTTTAAAATAATTATTTATAAAGGCAGTTGCCCTTTGAGTCTGCAACAACTATTACGGGGAAGTCTTTTACTTCGAGTTTTCTGATGGCTTCTGTGCCGAGATCATCGTAAGCAACCACTTCGCTCTTAACTATGGATTTGGATAAAAGCGCTCCCGCACCGCCTACGGCTGCGAAGTATACGCTCTTATTTCTTACAATTGCATCCATTACGGCCTGGGTTCTTTTGCCCTTGCCAATCATGGCGCCAAGGCCCATATCAAGAAGCCCGGGGGTATATTTATCCATACGTCCGGCCGTGGTGGGACCGGCGGAACCGATTACCTTGCCTTCTCTTGCGGGTGAAGGACCCATGTAATAGATTATCTGGTCTTTAATATCTATAGGAAGAGATTCTCCTTTGTCGAGACTCTCCTGCATTCTTTTATGAGCTGCATCACGAGCCGTATAAATCGTACCTGTAAGATATACGTAATCGCCTGCAACAAGTTCATGTTTTGTGTTATCGTCCATCGGGACAGTGATGTTTTTAGTCATTTTATCTCCGAAATCTTTTATATATGAAGTCTTTAAATTACGCGCTCGATATGTCTGTTCACGTGACAGCAGATATTAACGGCTACGGGAAGTCCCGCAATATGTGTGGGATAGCTTTCGATATTGACCGCCATTGCGGTTACGCTGCCGCCAAGTCCTGCGGGACCGATTTCAAGCGCATTGATCTTTTCAAGCATTTCCTCTTCGAGTTCTTTTATATAAGGAACGTTAGAATGTGTACCGGCTTTTCTTGTGAGCGCGTGCTTTGACATAAGTGCACACTTTTCAAATGTTCCCCCGATACCGACGCCGATTACCATGGGAGGGCAGGCGTTGGGACCCGCATCTTTTACGGCCGAAAGGATTGCGTTCTTAACACCTTCGATACCTTCGGCCGGCTTTAACATGTAGACCTTGCTCATGTTTTCGCTGCCGAAGCCCTTGGGTGAAATCGTTATCTTAACCTTGTCTCCGGGAACAACCGAGTAATGAATAACTGCGGGAGTATTGTCCTTAGTGTTGTTTCTGATAATTGGGTCGTCCACAACGGATTTTCTTAAAAATCCTTCGACATAACCTTTTCTCACACCTTCGTTAATTGCGTCTTCAAGGTTTCCGCCTTCAAAATGAACTTCCTGACCGATTTCCATAAAAACAACTGCCATTCCCGTGTCCTGGCAGATGGGTATCATTTCTTCTTTTGCGATAACGAGGTTTTGCTTTAACTGATCGAGGATCTGTTTGCCAAGCTCGGAGCTTTCTTTGTTAAAAGCATCGTCGAGGGCACATCTCATATCCTCGGAAAGATTGTGATTTACTTCAATACACATCGAAGCTACGGCTTCGGTTATTTCTTTTACGTTTATTTCACGTATATTACTCATCTTTGTCATCCTTCTTCGCTTCGGTGTAAAGGTACTGACCGTTGCGTTTTGTGGTAGGTCCGTAATTGATTGCGTTTACGGGACAGCGATGGAGGCATCCGAGGCAGAGGCTGCACTTTTTGTTAACCCAGATGGGCTTGCCGTAATCCATCGATATAGCGGAGGTCGGACACTGCTTGGCACAGATACCGCACCCTATACAGTCTTCGGAAACCTTAAAAGGCGAAGTTGTTCTGGTAAGATTGTAAGCCACTTTCGTAAACTTGCTTGCAGGCCATACTCCGCGAAGATGATTGTGGTATCCGCCGATTTTATTATTAATCAAAAAGACAATGTTTTTAAGTTCTTCCTCAGCCTTAAGGTTCTTGGCTGCGTTTTTGTCGGATTTTTTAACATTAAAAACAAGTGTATAATTATCCACCATCCTGAGTGAGAACGATGCATTTAAGCCTATGCCTCTTTTGGCAAGAAGCTTTGAAAGTTCCATATCGGCTCCGCCGGTTGCAACACCGCAGGTGGCTACCGAGTAAGAATAATGTTTGCCGTATTTTTCTATGGACAGTGATTTTACGAATTCTTCGACAACCGAAGGAAGAGCCCAGTAGTAAATGGGATATACAAATCCGATTCTTTCACCCTTTTTTAATTTGAAATCAAACTGCATCTTTTTAACGCAGTCGGCCATCGATACTGTCTGTTCGCCGGTTTTCTTTGCAATTTCATCAGCCACATGTTTGCTGTTGCCTGTTGCGGAAAAATAAAAAATCATAGCAGTCCCTTTCTAAATTGTAAAACACTTTTCCCGTCTATTATAAAACAGGAAAAGTGTCTTGTCATTAAAACATTAAAATACAAATATTGCGGCACCGTATGAAGGTAAGTCGAATTCGATGTGATAATCTCTTCTGTCGCACTCGCCCTCTTCGGCTGTGATAACCGTAGGAATGTCTCCTCCGTTACCGCCGAATCTCTTTTCGTCACTGTTAAGGAGAAGTTTGTACTTGCCCTTGTTCGGAACGCCTACCCAGTAGTTGTTTCTTCTCATGGGTGTCATGTTTAAAACAACGAGAATACTGTTCTTGCCGGTTGAACTCTTTCTGATGTAGCTGTAGATACTTCTGTCGGCGTCGTCTGCATTTACCCATTCGAAGCCGTCCCAGCTTGCATCAAACTCATAGAGTGCGGGATACTTGCGGTAAATCTTTAAGAGCTCTTCGGTATAATCAAGCATGCCTCTGTTTAAATGGTTTTCAAGCAGGAACCAGTCGAGCTCTCTTTCTTCGCTCCACTCTCTTTCCTGTCCGAATTCCTGTCCCATGAAAAGAAGCTTCTTGCCTTCGTGTGTAAACATGAATGTGTAGCCTACACGAAGGTTTGCATATTTATCAATCTGATATCCCGGCATCTTATTGACCATTGAGCACTTAAGATGCACTACCTCATCATGCGAGAGAGGAAGGATATAATTCTCTGCCGAATTGTAACTCATCGCAAAGGTGAGCTTGTTGTGATTGTTCTTCCTAAAATACGGATCCAGCTTCATGTATTCGCAGAAATCATGCATCCAGCCCATATTCCATTTGAAAGTAAATCCGAGACCGCCGTCTTCGGGTGCAGCCGTAACCTTGGGCCAGGCCGTCGACTCTTCCGCGATGGTGCACACTCCGGGAAAGCCGCCTCTGATGATTGAATTTAAATGTTTGAAGAATTCAATGGCCTCGAGGTTTTCGTTTCCGCCGTATTTATTGGGAACCCAGCCGCCTGCCTGCTTGCCGTAATCAAGATAAAGCATCGAAGCAACCGCATCCACGCGAAGACCGTCGATGTGATACTCTTTTATCCAGAATAAAGCATTGGCGATAAGGAAGTTTCTGACTTCGTTTTTACCGTAGTTGAATATCTTGGTGCCCCAGTCGGGATGTTCACCGAGTCTGGGATCGGGATGTTCGTAAAGACATGTGCCGTCAAATTCTGCAAGACCGTGCGCATCTCTCGGGAAATGTGCGGGAACCCAGTCAAGAATAACGCCGATACCGTTTTTGTGAAGAGTATTTACCAGATACTGGAAATCTTCGGGAGATCCGTATCTTGAAGTGGGTGCAAAGTAACCCGTTACCTGATAGCCCCACGAGCCGTCAAAAGGATGCTCCGCAATGCCCATCAGTTCAACGTGCGTATATTTTAGGGCCTTTAAATATTTTACGATTCGATCTGCAAAATCCCTGTATGAATAGAAACCGTCTCTGTCGGGAATAGGATGTCTCATCCATGAACCGATGTGGCATTCGTAAATAGCCATGGGCTCTTTGAAGAGATTCTTCGTCGCACGCGAATTCATCCATACGGTGTCACTCCACTTAAAATCGGAAATGTCCGTAACAACGGATGCGGTTCCGGGTCTTAACTCTGCGGCGTTTGCATAAGGATCCGCCTTGTAAAGCTTGTGACCGTCATTCGTTAAAATTAGGAATTTATACATGTCACCTTTTTTAACATTTTTGATAAAGGTGGTATAAATTCCTATTTCTCCCATTCTTTCCATGGGATACTGATTTTCCTGCCATCCGTTAAAAGAACCGATGACATATACTTCTTTTGCATTGGGTGCCCATACGGCAAAGAACACTCCCTGCTTGCCGCCTCTGGTGGTAATATGAGCACCGAGTTTTTTGTAAATATCGTAATGTGTTCCTTTACCGAAAAGATATGCATCATCTTCGGATATAAACACGTTTTCCTCTTTAGCCATTAAGCCAACCCCCAAATATTAATCAAAATCTTTTTCGCGAAGCATTATCATGCCGTTCTCGTCGATTAAATTGTTGGACATTTTTCTGAAGAGATTGGATACTCTTCTCTTCTTGTTGTATTCGATGGCTTCGTCTACAATCTCTTTGACTTCGGCAATGGTAACCGAATGATTGCCGGCCTGTGCTTCACGGACTCTCTTGTGGAATGCCATGTTGGCAAATCCGTCATCGATGGAGTAGCCGAGGTTATTGGCATACTTCATACCGTAATCAACCAGAGCTGCTTCACTCATTGCGATAATATCAATCTTTATATTAAAGTAATCGGTCAAAGTGCGCTGTCTGTTAACCAGCTTTTTGATTTCCGCTCTGGTATCCACGAGGAAAATGAGGATTCCTCTCTCTTCCTGGTTGATTCCCTGTGTCAGTTTGATAAGTGCATTGTTTGAAAGTTTGTTTGCATCGGTAATAACAAGTGCACCGTTATTAAGTCTGTCGAAAATTTCGGGAATATTCTTTACGTTAAAGTCTGTGGCGTCAATTCTGGACATTGCTCCGGAGAAATTGACATCTGCAAATTTAACAAATTTTACGATTGACTTTGCAAGAGCAAATCCGCTCTCCGTATTGTCCGTTGTAATGAGTACGTTGCCTACATATGCAGCAAGAGAGATGTTCTCAAGAGCATTGGCAATCTGTGTTCTCATTGAACGGGGATGTAAGAACTGCGAGAAGAGTTTTCTTTCTTCGGGGCTTAAATCCTTTACGCCTTCGGTTTCCTTTTCATCCTCTTCTTCGTCGTATGAATCTTCTTTTTCGCTATCTTCTTCGGAAGTTTCTTCCTCTGTTGTCTCTGCCTTTTCTTCCTTTTCTTCCTTGGCAGGTGCAACGAGCATTTCTTCTTTTATCTCGGGAATAACCTTGGTTGCTCCGTCAACACTCTCTTCGGGCGAAGCAGCGATTTCTTCCTCTTCATCAACGACTTCTTCCGTAAATTCAAGGACATCGCTTTCTTCAGCTGCTTCTTCCTCTGCGGCCTCTTCTGCGATTTCTTCTGCTTCTTCGATTGCTTCTTCGACTTCTTCTGCCGGCTCTTCAACTTCTTCGGCTTCAGCCTTCTCTTCAACTGCTTCTATAACCGCATCTTCTGCGTTAAGCTCCGCAAATTCGGGCTCTTCGGTTTCGGACTCTTCGGTTTCGGGCTCTATAGCAGGCTTTTCATCAAACTCAACCTCGGGCATTTCGCTCTTGGCTTCGGAAATCATTGCCTCTATTGATTCCTGAGACATTTCGGAGAACTCGTCTTCAAGATCCGCAACTTCTTTCCAGATGCTGCCGGGTTCTTCTTCGGGCTCTTCTTCAACTTCTTTTTTCTTTTCAAAAATCTTTCCGGTAGACTCTACAAAATCCTCGTGAATGCTCCTGCGGAGATTCTGGGTATTCTTTTCTTTTATCTTGGACCAGTCGGAAAGAAGATCGTCCATTGTAATCTGGCCGGGAATATTGTCATCTTCGATATCGTCAAAGGATGCATCGGTAAACGAAACCTGTCCGTCCTCATCGCTGTAAAGATGATCGCCCATCTTTTCGAGTTCGGGATTTCTCTTTTTCCTGGGAGGTTTAACCTCTTTCATATCGGGATCGGAAGACTTGGGAAGGTCATACTGTGTAAAGCTGATATCCGCGGTCTTGTCCGAGAAAAATACTTCCTGTGTGCTGGGCGGAACCGTCTGCTCCAGAGATTTGGTGTTAAACTCAGGTCTTTTTCTTCTGACGGGAACATCGTCCTCTGATTTGAGTGTCTGAATATCCTTTGCAAGAGAGTTCTGAAGATTGAGCGCACTCATATCCATTGTATTCATTAGTTTAACGTTGCCCGTATTTTCGGTCGTTTCCTGATCGCCTATTCCGAGACTTAATTTTCTTAAAAGAAGTTCCTGCTCTTCGGTAAGAGGAACGCAGCTTCTCTTAAGTTCAAGTGATTTCTTGGCATATTTGCCGTCGTCGCCAAATAAAAGAACGAGCTCGTCGCATTCTGCGGCACATTCGGCGTACTGTCTTGCCTGATTGTAAAGCTTGGCAAGCTCGTACCTGAACTGCTCTGCAGCGGGCTCTTTCTTCTTCAAATCAACCAATATATCAATCTTTTCCGTAACGGGAAGATCGTAAGCAAGCGCTCTTTTATATTTGAGCGCATCATAATGCCAGTCACTTCTGTCTGTCATGCTCTGGTATCTGTCGAGATAAACCTGAGCGGTAACAACATCCTTGCTTTCAAAATATGTCTCGCAGAGAAGGTAAACAATCTTCTTGTTGTTGGGCTTTTTGTTATGCGCCATTTTAAGAATATTAACCGCATCGTCATAACGGCGGGTTCTTCTGTACGCTTCCGCAGCCTGAATAAGACGCTTGATATCTTCTTCCTTGCGCCAGTCAACTTTATCTACAAGATATACGGCATCATTATATCTGCCGGCTTTCATCAGTTTTTCAATTTGTTCACAATGAAGTCTGCTATCAGATTTATCCAAAACAACCACCTCGTATGCTTATCAAAAATAATACATATTGTGTTTTCATACACAAAAAAAC
This sequence comes from Lachnospiraceae bacterium, assembly GCA_017618075.1. Taxonomy (GTDB): domain Bacteria; phylum Bacillota; class Clostridia; order Lachnospirales; family Lachnospiraceae; genus UBA3766. Next base: position 76,199 of record JAFZUY010000033.1, on the reverse strand, counting down.
ACCCTATATAGTTTATCATAAGCATAGCAGAATGTCAAAAATTATTGCGTTAAAATGTCGGAAAGACGGGCAAATTCCTCAAGAGTCAGCTCTTCCCCGCGAATGTTAATGTTTTTGCCCATTTCAAGGAGTGCATTTTCGATATTTTTCTTGTCTGTTTTATATGCGGAGGAATGCGAAAGTGCGTTGGTTAAGGTCTTTCTTCTCTGCTCGAACGCTCCTTTTATGATACGAAACATCTCGGACTTGTTGTTAACCTTTACTGCCGGCTCTTTAAGTTTGTCAAGCCTTATAACCGCGCTGTCAACGTTCGGACGGGGAATAAAGCAGTTCGGCGAAACCGTCATCTTTACTTCCGCATTCGAATAAAAGGCAACAGCAAGGGAAAGTGCACCGTAATCCTTGCTGCCGGGTCCGGTCTGCATTCTCTCAGCCACTTCTTTTTGAATCATTACGGTAATGCTCTCTATAGGAGCATCTTTTTCGAGAAGTTCCATTATGATGGGCGTGGTGATGTAATACGGTAGATTCGCCACAACCTTGGCGGAAGCGGCGCCGTTTTCTTTTAGAATCTGTACTATATCTGCTTTTAAAATATCCTGATTGATAACGGTCACATTATCAAAGTCCGCAAGCGTGTACTCGAGGACCGGAATCATGTTTTTATCAATTTCAACGCAGATAACCTGTTTTGCGGCTTCTGCAAGATACTGCGTAAGCGTTCCGATTCCGGGGCCGATTTCAAGCACGGTGTCTTCCTTTGTAATGCCTGCGGAGGCCACGATTTTCTCGAGAATATTCGCATCAATAAGGAAGTTCTGGCCGTATCTTTTCTGCGCCGAAATACCGAATTTGTTTAATACCTCACTTGTTTTGGAGGGATTTCCTAAGTAAGCTTTTAAGCTCATTTGTAAGTTTCCTTTTTCTTAAAGTAATGTTGTATTTGTCAATTGTCTTCTGGTCAGGTTCATAGTCGCCTAAGATTTCATCTGCCTTCGCAATAACTTCTTTGTAGGATTTAATATCAACCCTGAAATAATCATGTTCCCCGTTCATTAATGCGATATCCTGTTTATCGTCATCCGTGCTTCCGTATACCTTTCCGTAGGGAAGTGATGTGTAGTATTTAAAGTTCCTGTCAAAGAAATATTCCTCATCGCTTCCGAACAGAACATAGCTCTTCTGTTTTTTAAGATAAACAAATCTGTAAGGGAAACCGTCGATATAAAGATTTTTCACCGCCTTATCTGTCTTTGCGTTATAAATCGTAAGTTCTCCGTCGTAGTTTAAAACCGCATAGTATTTTCCGTCGTCGGACTCTAATACCGTAAATGTCGTATCGACGGCATTCGGGTAATTTGCTTTGTCGACCGTAGAGTCTTCTTCAAACTCGTTTACACCGGTCTTCGAAAGTTTTGCGGCCCACTCTCCGCGCTTTAATTCAAATATCGAGATATAAGTCGCATCTTCTTTATGCTTGATATATAAGTTGCCGCTTCTTTGCATGACATCAATCAGTTTATGACCTGCTTTCTGAGGGAAGAGTTCGTCGGACATGATCCTTCCCTCATAAAAGAAACTGTCTAAAAGAAAGATATCTTCATTTTCATCGACCAATGCGAATCCGTCATCGTACGAGAACACTTCCAATATTAAGTTGGCTCTTACCAAACTGGATAAAAGATTTAAGTCGTAATCGAAAAGCATGGCTTCGTTGTTTCCGTAAACGCAGAGACCATAGTCATTTAGCGCAAGAAAATCCATGGAACCTGTTTCGATCAGCCTTCCCTCTACTCCGTTTTTTGATGTGGCATTTGCAACATCATATCTTAAAAGATGAGTAAGGTTATGCAAAGTCTCTTCATCACGTCCGACAAAGGAGACAAACACATAGTCCCCGCTGGTGGCAAGACCCGCGCAATCGGTAATATTTTTATCACGGATAAACATATCTATCTGACCTGTGGCGGTTTCAAACTGGCATAGAATCGCGCCGTCAAAAGCCGGATCTTTCTTGAGTGCAAAGACAGCATATTCTCCGTCCTCGGAAAAAGCCACATCAAGGTATTCGCTGAATATATCGAATTCGAGATCGTAATCGGAATACTTAATCTCATAAATGACCGTATCTTCCGAATAAGCTTTTACGCCGTCAATCGTAAATGTAAAGGTCATTCTTCCGTCATCAGGTGTTTCGACATCAGACGGATATTCGTCAATAACTTTTGTATTTCCTGTTTTTATGTCAAGATATCTTGTCTGTGTATCATCGGTTATATATCCGATGGAGTAAATTACACCATCATTACCGCTGAAACTCATATCGTAAAGGCCGTAGGCTTCGGTTTGACAGATAGTTTTTCCGCTTTCTATATCCACTACGTAAAGGATATCATCATATCCGAAAAGTGCCATTCTTTTCCTGTCGGGTGAAACCTGATATGAAGTGATTGCACTAGGTATCTGTACGATTCCGGTCGGAACATAGGACTCCGACGCGCCGTAAACATTCATTGCATCAACAAGAGCTCTGTAGGCTTCTTCGTTATAGTCCTTTGTTTCTCTGTCGGGAAGCACGCTTCGTGCGGCATATATCGCATCAAGGCGTCTGCCGGTTTCGTAGAGATCTTTTGAGGCCGAAGCCATGGATGATGCGTATTTATCCTGTATGGTCTTATTCTGTTTCTGAATCTTTGCCGTAAAAAGAACGCATACAAATGCAAAAATCGCAACTATCGCAAGAATGGCTTCCATCGCGATAATACGTTTTTTAATCTGCTGCTCTCTGTGTCTCTGCTTTAAGTCGTCGTAATTTAAGTTAAACATTGCCGCGCAGAGTTTGATGACGGCATTATCCATATTTTTAAGACGTTCTTTATTGTTTTTGCCTCTGCAGTCTGCTGCAAGAGGCTCTCTCTGACGGCGGATAATTACGTCGTTTCCATTTAAATCCTTTTCCATTACATCTTCGTATAAAAGAATCTCGGGGAAGGATTCGTCGGGCTCGCCCTCCGCAAGCACCAAAAGAACATGCTTTCTGTCGTGTGTCTCGACGAAAGTTTCTATCTCTTTTTTACACCATGCGGACAAAGGGAGTCTGGGTGTACATATTACTATCAGGAATTCCGCATTGTTAAGTGCGGCCATAATGGGTTCGGAAAGATTGTCCGACAAAGGAAGTTCCGCCTCATCGCGGAAAACTCTCTCAATCTTTTTCTTTTTTAAACCCATTTTCTTTAGAACGGATTTTGGAAGTTTGAAATTCTCGAGCTTTTTATGAAGGTTTTCAGATACAAAGGAATCGAGTTCACAGTGTCTGTAACTGATAAAAGCATCATATTTTACATTTTCGAGTCCCATATAAATCTCCTCGATTTATTTATTCGGCAAGTCTGTACATATCAAGTGCGTTTTTATAGGTTATTTCTTTTACGGTCTCGGGATCGGTCTGCTTTAACATTGCAATCTCTTCGACCACATATTCAAGGTAAAGCGATGAATTTCTTTTTGCCCTGAAAGGTGTGGGTGCTAAGTAAGGGCAGTCGGTTTCAAGCACTATTTTTTCCAAAGGTATTCTCTCGACGGTTTCTTTTAATTTTTTTGCATTCTTAAAAGTAACTACTCCGCCGACTCCTACGTAGAAGCCCAATTTGATGGCTTCGAGCGCTATTTCGGGCGAATATGAAAAGCAGTGGACGACTCCGGAATTTACGCCTGCGTTCGTCTCCGTAAGAATATCCATTGTATCCCTGGCCGCTTCCCTTGAATGAATTATTATAGGAAGCGAAAGTTCTTTTGCCAGCTCAATCTGTCTTTTAAAAGCTTCTTTCTGAATGTCGGGATTGTCTTTGTGCCAGTAATAATCGAGGCCGATTTCTCCGATGGCGACAACTCTTTTATCTTTGGACATCTCGCGAAGCTTATCTATGCCCGCATCATCGATTTCATCGCAGTCATCGGGATGAACTCCGACAGCCGCATAAAAGAGGTCGTATTTATTGGCAAGATTTATGCTGTTTTGGCTCGTTTTAAGATTCGCGCCGACATTTACTATTCTTTTTATATCACTTTCAAGGATGGCTTTTATGAGCTCTTCCCTGTCTTCATCAAACGCATCGTCGTCATAATGCGCGTGTGTGTCAAAAATCATATTTCTTCTCCATACGTCAAAAGCCAAATACATTATATTATATATTTTTCAAAAAAAGTATTGCAAAACAAAAAAACTTATAATATAATCTCTTATGTTCGCGCGATTAGCTCAGTTGGTAGAGCACCTGACTCTTAATCAGGGTGTCCAGGGTTCGAGCCCCTGATCGCGCACTAAGTACTAATTTTGTGGACGCAGGAGCCATGGGGTTGGTGCTTTTCTTTTTTTACGGAGGTTTTAAGGAGGGGTTATTATGACTAGAAAAGAACTGGCAATGAATTATTTCAAAGAAGGTTACAACTGTGCTCAGGCCGTTGTGCTTGCCTTCGAAGATCTTACAGGAATGGATAAATCAACGCTTTTAAAACTGTCGTCTTCATTCGGCGGCGGACTTGGCCGCCTCAGGGAAGTCTGCGGAAGCGTCAGCGGAATGGCAATCATTCTTGGTATTGTTTACGGATATGACGATGCTTCCTCGCACGAAGAAAAGTCTGCGCACTACGCAAGAATCCAGGAAGTTGCTCACAAGTTCGAAGAAAAGAACGGCTCAATCGTCTGCAGAGAGCTCTTAGGCTTAGCCACCAAACACGATTCACCCGTTCCCGAAGCAAGAACCGAAGGGTATTACAAGAAGCGCCCCTGCGTTGAGCTCGTCGGCGATTCGGCAGAGATACTTGATGAATATATAACAAATCACCCTGTAAAATAATTGCTCATAAAAGATAAAGACCGGAATCATTTCGATTCCGGCCTTTTTTATTGCTTCTTTTATGATTTTAAAATACAAACTGATATACGCAGAATGCGGCGTACAGGATAAGGAGCGTTACGCCCTGCCATCTGTAAAGCTTGCCTTTTATGAGCGCGGGCAGCGTTAAGAAAAGCATTACGAAAAGCATCAAAGGTATTTCCACCACGAGCGATGAGTTAAGTCCTGTGTTTAAGAACAGCTTTTCAGCAGGTACTTCGAAGGGCTTGATGGTGATTGCCAGACCGCTTACAAGCACGAGGTTGAAAAGGTTTGCGCCGATGATGTTACCGAGCGATAACGAGCCGTGGCCTTTAATAAGCGACGTGATTGCGGTTACAAGTTCAGGAAGTGATGTTCCGAGAGCAACGACCGTAAGTGCGATAACCGAATCGGGAACGCCGACTTTCTTTGCGATAATTGTTCCGTTATCTACCAGAAGAGTTGCGCCAAATGCAATGATTGCTGCGCCGAGCACAAGCAGAATGATTGCAACGAATACAGGCATATCTTTCTCTTCTTTTTCTTCAGCGGGAGCTTCTTCCGGCTTGCCTTTGCTTTTAAGAGCGGTAAGAACCGTGATTACCATGTAAACCACAAACATGCAAAGAAGTACGATACCTGTGGTTCTTGTGAAGTTGCCCGTAACGTATGCTGTGAATGTATATAAGCCTGCTGCAGTAAAGAAGAAAAGCACGGGTACAATGAGTGATTTTCTTTCTGCCTTGGCAGGTTTAACGGCAAGAGTGATTGCTGCGATTAATGAAACGTTACAGATGATTGAACCGATTGCGTTACCGTAAGAGATTGCGCCGTTTCCTTTTGCGGCCGCCTGCGCGGAAACCATTACTTCGGGAAGCGTGGTACCGATTGAAACAACCGTTGCACCGATTAAGATTTCCGGAACCTTGAACTTTTCCGCTATTGCGCTCGCGCCGTCAACAAACCAGTCTCCGCCTTTTATGAGAAGGAAGAAACCTATGGCAAAAAGAATAAGCGCGGGAACAAGTGCGGTAATGTCCGCCTTATTGTTGTAAATAAAGCAGCCGAGTCCGCCAACAAACAGTATGATTGCAAAAATCAGATTGCCGTATTTTTTCATTTATTTATGTCCTTTCGGATAGAAAAAATTTTTTCAAATCAATCGTAGTCTATCAGTTTTTTAAACATCGGTCAATAAGCATGATGGGCCAAAAACGACCCTTTATTTTCTGATTTCGGCAAATTAAGATATTATTCGAATTTCATTTATTTTATGAGTTCAGTGTGATATTATATATAGGAATTAGATTCGTATAACCGCAAATGAGGGGGAATTACATATGGCACTTTATGAATCCGGAGAAATGTATCTCGAGACCATTCTGGTTTTATATAAAAGAGGCCTCGAAAGAGTTCGTGCAATCGACATTGTAAAAGAAATGAATTTTTCCAAGCCGAGCGTAAGCATTGCTCTTTCAAATCTTAAAAAAGAAGGATATGTTTCCGTTGATGCAAACGGCACCGTGGAACTCACGGATGCAGGTTTAAAGATTGCGAAAAAAATATATGAAAGACACGTTATCCTAAGCCAGATGCTCATGGATCTCGGCGTATCAGAGAAAACCGCTTCCGAAGATGCATGCAAAGTCGAGCATGTGATTTCGGACGAAACCTTTAAGGCGATTAAGAAACATTACAAAAACAAATCAGAAAAGTAAGCTTATTACAGGCACTTACGGGTGCCTGTTTTATAATGGAATAAAATACGGATTATCGTGTACGGAGGTAGAGCATTGGACAATAACAACGATATTCTTGGTAAGACGGAGGAACTTACAAAAGCCAAAAAGGCTTCGGAAAGACGAATGAAAAAATATGAGCGAAAGCTCATGGATCCAAAGAAAAAATCCCTGCTGCTGGGTTTAATCGGAATTCCGCTTGGAATTCCTGCTTCGTTAATTATTTACGGACTGACCCTTTTACTTTTCTGGGCCATATTGAGTTACGAATCAAATAATTACGTCTGGGGTTCTATTGACGGTTCCCCTATGCCGGGAATCGGTACTTTTGGTTTTATAATACTGCTTGTTCTTGGCGTTCCGCTTATCATAATTCTGTTTTTTGTTTCAGCTGCCGTTCTCTATGCCTTAATAAGCTTAATTTCTTATGCAATTGTTGAGATGGGGCTTAAGAATAACAAATACAGTAAATACGAAAAACTGTTTGCAGAGGAAATTGCAAACATGGAAGAAATAGACCGGCAGATTGAATTGCTTAAGAATTAAAAAGGACGCCTGAGCGTCCTTTTTTTTATGTTATTCAGCTTCGATCTTATTCTTTTCCACAGCAGCATTAACGAAATGATACAGCATACTGATAATAAGACAGCTGATACCTGCTATTAAGAAACTTAACGAGTATGCAAGAACCGAAGATTTTTCAAAGTCGATGAGTGAAAGTTTGAATATCATTATCATCGATATGATGAGACCGTAAATACGTATGCCCTTCATCTTCGTTGCAAATCCGAGAACAATACATCCTACCGAAAGTACTATGCCTATAATACTTGAAACATATGCGGGAGTAGTAAATGCATAGCAGAGCAAAAATGGAATGAATACATATTCCGTAACAAATGCGTATTTGCCGATTGTTACAGGGAGGCTTTCCTCTTTGTTCCAGATCCATACGGTTCCTACGGGTATAAGTGCGAGTGTCAAAACTCCGCTTAAAATGTCCGCAGGTCCTTCATATGCGAATGTAATGCAAAGTCCGGCAAGAACAAGTACCTGGCTGATAATAAATGTTATAAACGACATATCATCTGCATCCGTCTCGGGGTTCTTCGCAAGCGGCGTGAATCTGAACAGAGTATTTATTATGGCGAGTGCAAGGAATGCAACATTTGCGGTAACAAATACTTCTGTCTTTTCAAGTGATGTTCTGTAAAGCAGAGGACATATAACCGCCTGAAGCATCGCAAGTGTGAACATGGGTATTTTAAGCCAGAATGAATATTCTTTGTCAGTTATATAAAGCAGAACGAAAAACATTATTATCAGTACGCTTGTAATGATGACATACATTGCCTGAACAAATGCCCAGGCGAAAATTGCCATCATAAACATCGAAGCAATAAATGCAATTTTGTACATAAGCTTTTTCGATACAAAACCCTGAATTAGCCAGATGCAGATTATCAGTGCGAGAACAGCCGTCGAAACATAGTTGCCATCTCCTTCGAAAATGCTTACAAGTATCTGTGCATATAAAACAGTCGCGATATCTGCACAGAATGTGACGATTGAAATATCTTCTTCATCCGTATTCGGATCCTTTGCAAGACCAGTAAACTTAAAGAGCAGTGTCACTGCCGTTACTGCCAGAAGAATAATTCCTTCCACACCCAGGTACTTAATATCCGAAAGCGATTCACGGAAAAGACAAGGAATGACAATGCATCCAAGCAGGATCTCTATATACATAGCCACTTTGTATAAAAAGTTGTATGTGTCTCTTTTAAGATATAAAAGAACCAGCCATGCCGCAGCGGTTACCGCTATAAAAACAGTAAATAAAAGTTCGAAGCCTTCGCACTCAAAAGCGATACAAAATGAAAGCAGTATAACGGAAAGTACTGCAAACTTTTCTTTGTTTCTGCCCGTAAGGAATCCGTTTATGAGCCATACAAACGTCATTACTGCCATTACGGCGAATGCCAGAACCGTAAATCCGTTTGTAATTTCTCCAAACGAAATCAACGGCATTGTTACAAGCGTTACAAATGCGCCTGCTCCGAAGGTAACCCATTCAAAATCATTTTTATCTCTCTCTCCGTCTTTGGAAAGGAATGTGAATTTAAACAGTAATACCAGACCTGCGGCTACAGCTGCCCAGATTGCAAAACCGGATTTTGCAAGAAGTAAATCTCTGAAGTAATGAACGCATACTCCGGGATAAATAAGAAGCAGTACAAAATATGTAACTTTTTCCGCAAAGTAATATCTCTCTTTCTTTACGTACATTAAGGTTAATCCGAGCGCTATTGCAATCGTTGCAAACCAGAATGCGGAATAGTCGAATGATGTCAGAGTAATTATTCCGACGATAAGTGCGACTACCGAATTGATTCTGCAAAGAATTCTGTTCTGTAAGAATCCTCTGAAACTCGAGATGATTATCAGCATAAAAGCTATTAAAAGAGGAATATATCCTAATGTTCCTCCACTTTCATTTATAATCATCGAAAGAATAAGTGAAAACGAAGTTACAACTATATTCAGAAGTTCCGGAATAATAACAAAATCCGCTTCTTTTTCCTTGTTTTTCGAAAGTCCCGAGAACATTGTCAGAATGTTAAGGAACGAAGCAAAAGCGAAAATTATAATCCACTGAATTCCAAGGATGTTGCTCGTTCTGAACGCCGTAAAAGATACCGTAATCGCATAAAGAAGAAGCGAAAAATATACACAGATTTTATATGCAAAATAGTATTGTTTTTTGGTCAGGTAAAGAAGGCATACAACCGCAATACCCATCGCAAGACCAACACTTATTCTGAATGCAACTTCTTTCGGAAGGAATGCATATCCGATATAGAAAAGAAGTGCAGCGATTTTTAAAGCATGGTTCTTTCTTGCATAACCAAGAACCGTAAGAAGAACCATCATTATAATAAAACCATATTTTACAGTCGGAAGCGAAAATGAAAGGAATGTTAAAAGTATCATCGAAAGAAAGGCTTCGGTGCAATACTTTGGAACAAGTTCTTTCCAGACAAATTCAACAAGCAGGATGAGAAGAATAACAAATATACAGCTTACCGATATCATCATCCATCTTGAATCTTTTATGATATTAAAGAATACCGTGATTCCTTTGTCGAAGAGCGAATTGTCATAACCCTTACCCGCGAGCAAAAGATACATCATCGAGAACATAGATGTAAAGAAAATCTGTATCGAATATATAACCACACTTACGGGGCCAACAATCTTATCAAGTGTAGAGTCGCTTTTGAACGAGAAGATGGTATCAGCCGCTCCTATAAATCCGACTGCGGCAATAAGCATACCGACAACGCCGATTGCTGTAAACGGATTCGCGATTCCTAAAAGAACACCAATCGCCAAAACGATTATTTTGGATATGTTAAATACATGGAAGAGAATTACATTTGCGGTTTCCGCACGGAATCTGAATACAAAGTAAAATACTAACGTGGTTAATGCATAAAAAGCTGTTATTACCCAAAGTCCCGAATGGTTGCCGTTAGCAAATGAATAAGATACGCCAAAAATTACCGCTATCGAAATACCAATCTCTCCGATTATCTGGAAGAGCGTATTTGAGAAACGTTTCAAAAATACCAGTCCGACAGACCAGATAAAAATCAAAATAAATAACCAAAGATCGTTGATTGATTTAAATGCAAATCTGCAAACCACCAGCGAAACAAACAATTCTCCTACGCCGATTGCCATGAGAATCTGTCCGAAGGCTCCGCCTTTTTTCTTTTTATTCAATACAAGGCCGGTGCCGACAAATGAAAAACCGGCAACGAACATGGTAATCTGCTTAATAATATTTCCGATTGATTCAGGGAGTGCACTGGCTAAAAGAATAACACTTATGAAAATAAGCGCTGCTGCCAGGATAGGCATAACCAGAAGACCGATTCTGTTTTCGAGGGATGCTTTTTTCTTCTTTTCCTCTTTTTTAACAACAGTTTCGGGGATTTTCTTAATTTCGATGGTTTCTTCGACTTCAAAGTCTTCCTTAACATCCGCTTCAGCGGGTGCGGTTTCTTCAGTATTTTTACCTGCCACTTTATCAAGGTAATTCTGAACTGCTTCTTCTCTGTCGGAAGTCATTTTAACTTCAGTCTGATTGAAATCAACAGGAGAATCTTCCCTTACCCATATCTTCATGGGAAGGGGTTCTTTTACGGGAGTCTCTTCGGAAGGAATCTCTTCTGCCAAAACAGGTTCTTCAGAAACAAATTCTTCAACGGGAATTTCAGTTTCTGCAGTTTCTGTTACTACAGTTTCTTCAACAGCCGAATTATACTTCGGATCCCCAATAGCAGTCACAACTTCAGGAAGTTCTTCGACAGTTTCTTTCTTAAGGCTGTCCTCAATCATAACTTCATTCAGAAGTTTGACGCTGCTGTTCAGGTAATCAATTTCCGCCTGAAGATACTTAAGTTTGTTTTTGACAAGATCATCGTTACCGGACCCGTAAGAAGCAACAAGGCTGTCCAGTTCTTCATGCTCTGCTCTTAAACGTTTTTCGAGCTCGTTAATTTTTGTAATGTCTGTGTTCATTTTTTTCCTCTTTTACATGAATAAATCGGGTAAACCGATATTCCTCCGCCAACTCTAATTTTACCATAACTTATTAAGCGACAAGGAACTATCTGTTAATAATTGTTATATATATTATGTATTTTTTATGAATCTAGGTGATAATATACATTTTTTCGTCGATTTACAATCATTATTATTGTACAATAAAGTCAGTTGGAACTAGTTGTTTATGCTTGGAGGGGAATTTATGAATAATAAAATATTCAATTTTATAATGGTTATGTTTATTACGCTTTCTTCTGTGGGAATCTTATTATTCATGTTTTTCTTATCGATTGATAAAGCGGTTTCAGATATTAGTTCAGACATAGTTAAAAATATACCTGAGAAAGAGGATTTTGTTTATACGGATGAAAAAGCTTTGAAGTATGTCAATGATCTCTATGGAGAAGCCGAATTAATTAATTCCGTGTATGTTACCGAACCCGAGCCTAAAAGAACATGTACATTCAGAGACGTTAAACATGGTTTCGAATATACTTTGACAAGTTACAAAGGATTCACTGACTTTTTTTATCCTCATAATGTCACAGCCTTAGATTCGGATTATAACGATAAATTAACTGTTGACCTGGAAGAGAATATTAAACCCCTACTTGAAAAAGAGGGAATTGTATTATTTTATGATGAAGATCCCGAAGAATATGTGGAAAACAGAATAACAGCTTACAGTTATCGTCAGGATACAATTGTAACACCTTACTCACTCCTTGATGATAACAAAAGGATAATAGAAGCGGCTGTTTGTAACTATGACTATAATCTTTTGAATCATTCACATAATGTGAGGTTTTTCCAAGAGGACTTGAGTGATACTGAAGAAAACGAGGATACCGCTGAAGAAATTGAGGATACCGAAGATACCATAAGTTATCCGACAGTTGTTGAGGATTTGGGTATTGATCCCACGGAACCGGGCGGAGTATGTGCTCCGATAGAGGATTAGGAAACAAAAAAGGGCGCTTAGGCGTCCTTTTTTTATAATCACTTTGTTCCGTATTTGGCAGCTTCATATCCGAATGAATCCGCAGTCATTTGCGAATCATCCAGAATATACGTTTTTAAACGTAAGGTATCTCCGATATCCGTTGTCTGGCTTATTATAACTTTTTTGCCAAACACGGCATCTTCAGCTTTATAAGCGTATACATATCCGTTTTCCTTCAAATCAACACCGATTTCCTCATGCGAGAATTCGTTCTTGTCAAAAGTTCGTTTTTTCTTCGTATACTTTTCATAGAAAGCCTTAAGATCATCCAGTTTCATACGCTTTTCGTATTCCGGATCATCACTTTCTTCACCATATTCGCTGACAACCAGATAATCTTTTATGGGCATTTCCAGAGTATAATGCTGAACGAATGTCATAAGCGAATAATACTCTTCTTCTTTGTCGGATAAATCCCCCGTATCTTCGGATATCAGTTCGTATTTGTTCTTTTCAAATCTATCTGCCAGGTATTTTTCCAAAGACGAGGCGCCGCCTTCTTCGTTTGAAACAAGATGGCTGCTCTTCTCAATGTCTTTTTTGGCATCAAAATCATCGCCGCAGAGAATCCATGTCACATTTGATACATGCTCATCCAAAACACCGTTTATATCCGGTTTCAATGAGGCAAATTCCTCGGAATCGATCAATTCGCCCTCTGCATTTTTAAAACAGATGTATTTTTCGTCAGCGTATAATTCGCCGTCGTATATAAGCATTTCTCCCGGAGAATCTTCTTCCGTTTTATAAACCCCGTCGGATAATGACGCAACTTTTATCTTAACCGTGTTGGGATCTTTTTCCTCATAAAAGACAAAATACTCTTTTTCTTCCGTCTTTAAATATTTTACGGGCCGGAATATTTCTCTCTTCGGCTTCTCATAAAAGAAAGGACTTAAAACGAATTCATCGGTCTGCATTTTATTAAATCCGTCAAGCTCTTCGTTTACTTCAAATATTTCGGTTCTCGCAAAACTCTCGGTCTCGCTTCCGACATATGAAACATACACTTCCTTAATACCGTCACCATTTATGTCAGCAACGCAGATATAAGGATTCTTCTCGCCGTCTTTGGGTTTTACGATTTCATCCAGACTGTCGATAACAAACTTTACCTGTTCGTCGGTTTCTTCGGTTTCATCATAAGAAACAGCCGATGAATGGTCGGTTTTCTCCTTGGAATATAAAGTCTCCAGATCGTCGGTCTCTTTGCATCCGTACAGTACATAAGAACCGTCATCAATTTTATAATAAATAATATATGTCTTTCCTTCTTCGATCAGTCCGTTCTTGAAACGGTCGCTTCCGCCGTATGTTATGGCCGCAAAAGGGCTTTCGGTATATCCCGAAGGTTCTTTCTGCGTCAAATCAAAACTGATGCCAAACGTAGCATATTCTATATTGTTCACACGACCGATACTTCTGTGAAATCCGTTACCGCCAAAAGTCTCCTTATATGTAATAATCGGACAGTTCTCATCACACCATTTTAAGATATCTTCCGCCGACATCATAAAATCATCCGACGTAAATGCACTCTTACCGGATTTTTTCTGAATATAAAGATCCGATGCCGGCTGAAGTTCAAGATAGTATGTATAGTGCTTCGAACGAAAACATCCAAACCACTTGAATGTTTCCCCTATATGATCCTTTAATACATCACCCTTGTATCTTCCGGATTCACCGATAATCACAGTCCAGGTCCTGTCTTTCTCTTTGACCTGTGCGCAGACATAAGGAACATTATCTATATTTGTTTCATATACTTTTTCCAGTTCGCCGGTAAAATAAGTATATACATACTGCTTTTGAGACTCGGAAAGATCGGACGCTATCAGTTTATCCGCATGAACATATGCTCCTATTTTTCTTTTGGGCCCGACTGTATTTCCAAGAAAAAAGGCAGCCATAGTAATTAAAGTTAATATGGCTCCGACGGGAATGATTATTACTCTTCTTCTTGAATTATTCACTAATATTCTCCTCGTAATTCGGTGTAAAACTTTTATACAATGTAAATAATGTCTTTTTTCTTGGCGCCGCGAAGTCTGACTCCGCTCTTTATCATACCCTTTTTGACATTGGATGCGATAAAAATCTGCTCCTTGGTAAGATTGTCCATTGCGACAAAATCGTATAACTTTTTATCTTTTTTTACCGCAAGATAGGAAATATCCTGAACCTCTTTGGAAACTGTCTGATCCAGCATTGCTGTGGCTCTGAAGGTTTGAATGAAATCGCGGAATCCGCAGATGGGACACACTGTATTATATACATCCCTGTCACTGTGATGAGCGATGGGAATATAGTCTATATGAAAGTACTCGGCCTGAAGAATCAGGTTCTGACTGTACTCGCGATGGCAGTTATAACATGCCATTTTGTCTCCTCTGACTCCGATTATTTTGGTCTTTTCCATGTTTCCGAATATTATAACAGCCATAATCCGCTTCTTTCTCCTTTAAGGCACAAAAAAAATCGGAGTGACCCGATTCGAACGGGCGGCCTCCACGTCCCGAACGTGGCGCTCTACCATCTGAGCCACACCCCGATAAGTTATAATAAAGCAACTTCATAAATGATATATCATTTTCCAATCAGTGTCAACAAAACAGTTTTTCGTGACAGAGCCCGATTTCAAGATTATAATAAAGAGGATGTTTAGGGGAAAATAAACAGAAACGGATTAAAGTACTTATGATTAAAAATATTGTTTTTGATATCGGAAACGTGCTCATCGATTTTGCATGGAAGGCAACGATGGAAGAGCTCGGATTCGATGAGAAATGTATCGATACACTCGCTGACGGTTATATAAATAATGACCTCTGGGACGAGATGGACCGCGGAGTATTAAGTTTTGAGGAAGTAATTCAGTTAGCTGTTAAGGCAATGCCTCAGTATGAAAAGGAAATCCGCCTTTTTGTGGATAATCTTATACTTACCATCAGACCTTTTGATTACAGCGAACAGTGGATAAAAGATTTAAAGAGCAGGGGCTTTAAGGTATTCCTTTGTACCAACTATCCCGACTCAACTTTCAATGAAAGTGTAAGTCGCGGACTCTTCCCCTTCTATCCTTATATAGACGGAAAGATCGTTTCATCAAGAGTGCATCTTTTAAAACCGAGCGAAGATATTTTCAATGCCCTGTTTGAAAAATATAATCTTAAAGCCGAGGAATGCGTTTTCTTTGACGATAAGTTAAAGAACGTAAACGGTGCAAAGAAAACAGGAATGCACGGTTTTGTATTCGAAGGATACGAAAAAGCATGCAGGGATCTGGAAGGTCTGGTTGAAGAACTGAACAAATAAAAACAAGAGAGGTCGCAAGGCCTCTCTTTTATGATTTATTCCATAGTCTGAAGATTCACCGGATAATAATAATTTCCGTATCCGAATTCCGGTTCCTTGGTGCATAAAACAATGCATGTAATCGGGAATACAATCGGAGCAAAGAGACTGACTATTCCAAGGAAAATCGCAAGTCCCTTTTCATCTTTTTTCATATATAAATCCATAAGATCAATCATCACTATGGCTTTTGCGATATATCCTGCCACAATAGCAGTAAGATTTACGAGTTGAAGAACAAGTGCAACAAGATAACCAAGCAGGGGAATGATTGAAAAAACCGAGCCCACTGTCCCAATTGCAAAAGGTGCAATCCATTTAATCAGCATATATAGCAGGAATCCGTGTTTTCGCTCATAGGTTTTAAACAATCCTATGAAATTGTATTCCTTTATCGGAAGTATATGCATCAGATAATAGTTGGCAAAAGGAATGAACGCTAAGAAAGGATACGCGTATCCTGCCTTGTCGGCCATAATGTACAAAGGCACTGCCATAAAAAAATGATGAATAATTACTCCCAGTGCAAAGATAAGCCAGAACATGCCGTACATGGCAAAGAAGGCCCATACAACCAGGTCATCATATGAATATGTATTATTAAAAGAATCTAAGAAACTCATTTATCGGTTACTCTCATAAAAGAATTAGTCGTCAACATCAAAGTGCTCAAGAAGAGACTTCTTCTGACCGGTCACGATATCGCCGTGTTTAACCTGCGACATTGTGAAGAATGCAAGCGCTGCAAAGAAAACACCGTAAGGGAAGAGCGCTCTGTATGAAACATACTGAAGGAATACGCCGGAAAGAACAGGTGTAAGTACCTGCGCTGCCATTGAGAATGTGTAGTAGTATCCGGTATATCTTCCCTCGTCACCGTCTGATGCGATTTCAACGGCCATCGGGAATGAATTGACATTGATTGCGCCCCAGGAAATTCCGACGATACCAAAGAGTATGTATAAAAGTACTCCGCCGCCGTTTACAAATGTACAGATAAAGAATGCGGAAGCAAGACCGACTACACCGGCCATAATAACTTTTTTACGTCCGAGTTTGCTTGAAATAATACCGATGGGAAGGTAACTTATTACCGCGATAACGGTAGCAACAAGCATGTATGTGGCATAACTTCCGTCCTTTAATCCGAGGACCTGAGTCGAGTATCTTGAGAAAGCTGTATTTACCGCATTATATGACATGTACCAGAAAAATACGGAGAACAGGATAAAGATTAAACTCTTTAATTTTGCCTTCGAAATCTTCTTTCCCGAATTCTGATTTTCAGCCTTTTCTTCAGGAGTTTCGTTATCCTTAACTTCTTTTGACCATTTGTTTTCGGGAACGGTTAATATAAGAACTACCGTACTTACAAACATAAAGATCATCATGGATAAGAAAAGAGGCATATAGTTGGGTGTCTCGGCGCCTTCGGGAGTTTTTACGAGGAATTTAATCATTATCATTGAATAGATAACGCCTGCCGTACCCATAAGCATGATTACGGCATTACCTTTACTTCTTAATTCTCTCGGGGTTATGTCGGGCATAAGAGCAACTGCGGGAGATCTGTAAAAAGACATCGAAAGAAGAACCGCACCCGTTGAAATAAGGAACAATACAAGGTTTCTCGCATTGTCTGCGAAAGGCATAAAAAACATTGCGATTACCGCAAGAAGTGTTCCGACTGCGATAAAAGGCATTCTTTTACCGAATTTCGTGTTTGTTTTATCGGACCATATTCCGAAAAGCGGAAGAAGGATGATTGCAAACACATTATCCATTGCCATTACGACACCGTTTAAAACTTCGTTTAAATGAAACGAATCTTTTAGGATTAACGGAGTTACCGCGTCGTACATACCCCAGAAACCGGATATCGACATAAATGCCAGGCCGGCAAGTATCGTTCTCTTGTAATTTAATTTCATTTTTAATATTCCTTTTACACCTTTTATCCGGCGCGGGAAAAGATTTTCTCCACGCTCAAAATCAAGTATACAACATTTATGAGGCTTTTGGAAATAATTTTATATTATTGAATTTTCCGCAGAAAAATTGTACTATTAACAAGATAAAATACATTATTCGGAGAAGCTATGTACGTATACATTTTAGGCGCTTTAATTGCATATCTTATCGGCAGTTTCAGCACTGCGTTTTTCCTTTCAAAAATACTGAAAAAAGATATAAGAAACGGTGGCACCGGTAACCTCGGCGCGTCGAACACAACCCTTACTTTGGGCTGGAAATGGGGTGTCCTGGTGGGTGCTGTGGATATATTTAAAGGCTTCATAGTCGTTTTCATAGCCAGAATGTTTTTTAAGGATTATGAATATCTTCCCTACATAGTTGCGTCAATGGCCATCATCGGACATATTTTCCCGTTCTATCTTAAATTTAAAGGCGGAAAAGGTTTCGCAACGCTGATGGGCTGTATTTTAGGATATAATCCGATTGCATTTGTAGTTGCAGGCATACTTGTAATTATCATCACTTTTGCTACGGATTACATCGTTATTGCAACACTTACAATGCTTATAGCATTCCCCGTTTTCGTTGGAATTTACACACACAATATTATATATCCGCTTATACTTGCCATCGGAAGTCTGTGCATTTTACTAAAGCACATTCCGAATTTCAAAAAAATCATCAAAAAAGAGGAAATCGGTATACGTTCTTCTTTTACAAAGAAGCACCGTATATGATATAATAAATGTCGACCTAAAAATAAAAATACTCAAAAGGAGGGTTATGTAATATGAAGTACGTATGTCAGGTTTGCGGATATGTTCACGAAGGTGATCCCATTCCCGAAAAATGTCCCGTTTGCGGCGCTCCCGCTTCCAAATTTGCTCCCATGTCCGAGGAAATGTCCTGGGCTGCAGAGCATGTAGTAGGTGTAGCAAGTGATGCTCCCGAAGATATCAAAAACGATTTAAGAGCTAACTTCAACGGCGAATGCTCGGAAGTAGGTATGTATCTTGCTATGTCCAGAGTAGCTTTCAGAGAAGGCTATCCCGAAGTTGGTTTATACTGGGAGAAAGCAGCTTTTGAAGAGGCTGAACATGCTGCCAAATTCGCAGAGCTTCTCGGCGAAGTTTTAACAGACTCTACCAAGAAGAATCTCGAGATGAGAATCGAAGCAGAAAACGGCGCTACAGCAGGAAAAACAGATCTTGCTAAGCGTGCAAAAGCATTAAACCTCGATGCAATCCATGATACAGTTCATGAAATGGCTCGTGACGAAGCAAGACACGGCAAAGCTTTCAAGGGACTTTACGAAAGATATTTCAAATAAGATAATCACTGTGCCGGAACCTCAGGGTTTCCGGCACTTTTTTTAATGTTATGATTTGTTCACTCTGTCCGAGACAATGTAATATCGACCGCTCAGTAAAAAAGGGCTTTTGCAATGTTAACGATTCCGTAATGCTTGCAAGGGCTGCTTTGCATTTTTATGAGGAACCTTCCATTAGTGGCAAAGAAGGCAGTGGTGCGGTATTCTTTTCAGGCTGTAATCTAAAATGTGTGTTCTGCCAGAACGAAAAGATTTCAAGAGGCTTAATCGGTAAAGAAGTCTCGGTTGAAAAGCTCGCAGATATTTTCTTATCGCTTGAATCACAGGGCGCAAATAATATCAATCTCGTCACACCCTCACACTTCGTACCGCAGATAAAAAAGGCCATTATCCTTGCAAAGGAAAAAGGCCTTTTGCTTCCGATAGTCTATAATTCTTCCGCATACGAACTTCCCGAGACTCTTAAAATGTTAGAAGGTCTCGTTGATGTATATCTGCCTGATTTTAAATACTTTGACGAAGACATGGCTTTAAACTACTCAAAGGCTGCAAATTACCCCGAAGTAGCCAAAGCCGCAATAGCCGAAATGTATCGTCAGGTAGGTGAGCCTTTATTCGACTCGCGCGGAATCATGAAGAAAGGTGTCATCGTAAGACATCTATTACTTCCTGGTGGCGTTAAAAACGCCAAAAACGTAGTTTCATATCTTCATGAAACCTTCGGCGATTCTGTTTATATTTCTCTGATGAACCAGTACACTCCGCTTGATACAGCGTCCCTAAAAGAAGCAGGCGAACAATATCCCGCCCTTCTTAGAAAAGTAACAAAAAGAGAGTACGAACGTCTTTTAGACTATGTACTCTCACTTGATATCAAAAACGCATATTTTCAGGAAGGCGATACCGCCTCTGAATCTTTTATACCGGAGTTTGATTATACCGGTGTCGAATAAGGTGCCTGACTCACGTAGCGTGTCCGGCTCCTAAAATTTTCCCGTCGATCCGAATCCGCCCTCGCCTCTTTCGGTGTCTTCAAGATTTTCCACAACCTCAAAATCAGCCTTAAGATAAGGCACGATGGCAATCTGTGCTATTCTCTCACCGTTCTCGATTGCGAGCGCATCGCCTGAACCGTTGTGGTTGTGAAGCGCTACTTTTATTTCTCCTCTGTAATCGCTATCGATAACGCCGACTTTATTTGCGGGAGCAAGGCCTTTTTTACATGCAAGACCGGAGCGTGCAAATACAAGTCCGACATAACCTGTAGGAATTTCCATTGCAATGCCCGTACCAATCATTTTGGTCTCGCCACAGCCGATTGAAACAGGTTCTTCAATACATGCATAAAGATCGGCGCCTGCCGCAAAGTCTGTTCCGTATGTCGGAACAACTGCATTTTCGGATAATTTTTTAATTCTGACTTTCATATTCTTTTCCCATCGTAAAATTAATAAATGGATGTTTCATAATCGAAACATCCATTCACTATCTTATAAATATTTCTTTAAAACGTCAACCTTGTCAAGCTGCTCCCATGGAAGATTTAAATCGTTTCTTCCGAAGTGTCCGTATGCTGCGGTCTGCTTGTAGATAGGTCTTCTCAAATCAAGCATCTTGATGATTCCTGCAGGACGAAGGTCGAAGTTTTCTCTCACGATTTCAACTATTCTTTCGTCTGCAATCTTGCCTGTGCCGAATGTATCCACATAAATGGATGTGGGCTTTGCAACGCCGATAGCGTAGGAAAGCTGAATTTCGCACTTGTCCGCAAGACCTGCAGCAACGATGTTTTTAGCAACGTATCTTGCTGCATATGCCGCACTTCTGTCTACCTTGGTGCAGTCTTTGCCGGAGAATGCTCCGCCGCCGTGACGAGCGTATCCGCCGTAGGTATCAACGATGATTTTACGTCCCGTAAGACCTGCATCACCGTGAGGTCCTCCGATTACAAAACGTCCTGTGGGATTGATAAAATATTTGGTGTTTTCATCAACCATTTCCTTAGGAAGAACTTCGTCAAATACATACTTCTTGATGTCTGCATGAATCTGTTCCTGAGTTACATCCTCATCATGCTGGGTTGATAAAACTACAGCATCAAATCTTACGGGCTTGCCGTTATCATCATATTCTACAGAAACCTGGCTCTTTCCGTCGGGACGAAGATATTTAAGTGTTCCGTCCTTACGAACTTTGGTAAGCTGACGGCAAAGCTTGTGTGCATAGTAAATGGGATAAGGCATGTATTCTTCGGTCTCGTTTGTAGCGTAACCGAACATCATACCCTGATCGCCTGCACCGATTGCTTCAATCTCGGCATCGCTCATCTCTGCATTTCTTGCTTCAAGCGCTTTGTCAACGCCCATAGCGATATCTGCAGACTGTGTATCCATTGCTACGAATACTGCACATGTGTTTCCGTCAAAACCGGTCTTTGCATCATTGTAACCGATTTCATTAACTGTTTCTCTGACTATCTTCTGATAGTCTAAAACAGCCTTTGTTGTAATCTCGCCCGTAACAAGTACGAAACCTGTACAAACTGTTGTCTCACATGCTACACGGCTCATCGGATCAGCTGCCATGCATGCATCAAGAATCGCATCCGAAACCGCATCGCAGACTTTGTCGGGATGGCCTTCGGTAACCGATTCTGAAGTGAAAATTTTTCTTTCCATATTGTTCTCCTTTTTATTTTCCAACAACGATACACGGATTTTTACCCGTAATAAATGAATAAGCCCGCTCCTTAAAAGGACCGGGCATTTAAACCATATACCATAGTCCTCTTATTGTTCGATTGCTCGCTCAGGTTGGCACCTTCCTTACAGGGGTTGCCGTGGCTTCACAGGTCCTATGTACCTCCACCACTCTGAATAAGAGACTTATTTTTTTATCATATATAAATTACTCTATATAACGCTCTATGTCAATAGTTATTATTCTTTCGCGATTATTTCATTTCGCTCATGAGCTGCGAGAACGGTGCTGCCGGCATCTACGGAATGTGTAAGCCAGACATTACCTCCGATTACACAATTATCTCCGATTTGTGTATTGCCGCCGAGAATTGTTGCACCCGCGTAAATGACTACATTATTTCCGATGTCGGGATGACGCTTGATACCTTTTACGAGGGTTCCGTCGGGATTAACCGCAAAACTCTTCGCACCGAGCGTAACGCCCTGATAAAGTTTAACGCGCTCACCGATGGTGGTCGTCTCGCCGATAACCACACCTGTTCCGTGGTCGATGAAAAAGTACGGTCCGACAGTTGCGCCGGGGTGAATGTCTATACCTGTCGTTCTGTGGGCATACTCAGTCATCATTCTGGGCAGGATGGGTATGTTCTGCTCATATAATTCATGCGCGATTCTGAAAATGCTTATAGCTTCAAATGCGGGATATGCGAGCATTACTTCCTTGGTGGATTTGGCTGCCGGATCTCCTTCATAAGCTGCCTGTACGTCCGTGTCGAGCAACTCTTTTATATCGGGAAGCTTTTCAAAAAATTTATCCGCAAGATATTCGATATTGGTATACTCATCGCAAACAGTAGCAAGCATATCGCAAAGTGCTGAATGTGCTTCAGACTTTAAAGCTTCGGTGGATTTATAGCCCATTTCACCGAAGATTTCCGGATAAAGCAGGCTTCTTATGTATCCGATTAACTCTGTAACCTGTTGTTTTAAATTGACATATCCTGTGTTCATATTGTTCCCTTTTCTTTAATCCCACTTGGGTTCGTATGCAGGCATAACCTCAAGCTTAAACAAATTCATTTTGTGCTTGCGGTCGATTAACTTCTTTGTTTCCTCGTCATCGATTTCGCCGGTTCTTATGTATTTATCAAGAACAGCATATGTAAAACCGAGATTGTCTTCATCAGTCTTGCCACAGAGTCCGTCGCTCGGAGCTTTTTCGATAAGCACTTCGGGAAGTCCTAAAATACGTCCGATTTCCTTTACTTCCTGAACGGTGAAATGTGAGCAGGGTGAAAAATCGCCTACGGAATCGCCGTATCTGGTCGAATATCCGACCCAGTCTTCAGAGAGGTTGCAGGTATTTGCTACTCTTCCGTTCACACTCTGTGAAACCGCATAAACAGTGCTCATTCTGATACGCGGAGCCAGGTTTATTTTAGTCTGATTGGACAGCTCAAGGTTTTCGGGAAACGCATTGATAATTCCGTCATATGCTTCTTTTATATTAACTACATAATGCTTGATGCCAAGGTGATTTACCAGAAGCTTTGCCATGTCGATATCAGCCTGTTCACCATTAGGCATCAAAACTCCGATTACACGTTCTTTTCCAAGCGCCTCAACCAAAAGCGCCGCAACAACCGATGAATCTTTGCCGCCTGAAATACCCAGTACCGCATTACAGCCTTTGCCGTTTTCCTCAAAAAACTCTCTGATCCATTCGATACAGCCGTTCATGGCCTTGGTAAGTTTTTCTCTGTCTAAAGTATTTTCAACTCTTTCCATGTTTTGCTCCTAAAAGAAATAAGACTATCTTCCTCTGTACGTGAATTATTATAGCATTAAAAAACAAATTTCTGAAGTACTTCTATGAGAAGCACTGCCACGCAGGATGAAAGCGCAACGACCAAAAGTCCTTTTTCGAAGAGCGCTACTACTATGCCTACTAAAAGTCCCGCGAGTGCGCTGTAAATATTATCCGTTGCATGCAGGATGGCAGGGAAAGTCATCGCGGCTAAAACCGTATACGGAATATACGATAAAAACGACTTGAAAAATCTGTTATTCACTTCTTTTCTCATAAAAACGTAGGGCAACACTCTGATAAGATATGTCACTCCTGCCATCAGTATGAGGTATTTAAAGAAAATCAGCCAATCCATTATTTAAACAACCATTCGAATTTATTAAATCTGTTTCTTATAAAAAATATTTATTGCTATGCTTCTGCGCTTTTTTTATTTTCTTCTTTTATGGGAAATACCAGAGCCCCGAAAAGCGATGCAACTACCGCACAAATAATTACCGCAAATCCCGAAGAAACATTCTTAAGTCCCGGAACATATGCAAAGCATACCGACAAAATTATTGCAATCAAAACCACTATGCTCATCTTCCACGAATGCTTCATAGGCGGAACAACTATGGCGATAAACATACCGTATAACGCCACGCCGAGCGCACTGACTATCATTGCGGGAAGAATTTCACCGCAGACTGCTCCGAGAAATGTTCCCAAAGACCAGCCTATGTAAGGTGCTATGATAACTCCTAAGAAATATGCCTTTGAAAGTTTCTCCGGACGCCCCATTGAAACCGCAAATATTTCATCCGTATGAAACTCTCCGAAGAAAAGCTTCTGCGGAAGTTTCATGCTTTTATCTATATGCTGGGAAAGAGATATCGACATCAGAGAATACCGAAGATTGATGATGAACTGCGATATTATCATTTCCACTATGCTTCCGCCCGAGATCATTATCGTAAGGCCGGCAAACTGTCCCGCGCTCGTTAAATTGGTCATCGAAATAAGAGTTGCCTGCCAGACATTAAGCCCGCCCGCAACCGCCAGTATGCCAAAAGAAAAGGATACTGCCAAATATCCCAGGCCAATAGGTATTCCATCTGTAAAACCTTTTCTGAAACTGTTCATGAATTCATGCCTTTGTCAAAAATAATTCAGTTAATTATATCACATAAGTTCAGGATATTTACGGCTGTATTTACACCGGTTCACCATCGAATTTTTTTTCGATATTATCCTCTAAGATTATCTTTAGCTCTTCCGGCGTGTATTCTTCATCAAACGGAATAAATACAAATATTCGATTGTATTCCTTGTTATATCCCGTAAAATTATTGATATCTATGCGCATACCGCATATTTCATTTGTATTGTATTCGGCATTTGCACCGCGAACATTGGTATATACTTCGTATGCAAGCTCTACGGCTTCCGACAAATCAAAATCATCGGTAAACATACTGTATGTAAAATCAATCTCATATAAACCGATATCAGGCTGACTGTCATAAAAATTTGACCAGCAGTTCAACCGCTTAACGTAATCTGAATTTACATCAAGTTTTTCGCTTATTTTTGTATAATCATATATTTGTGAAATATACAAGTCCGTATAAATTTTCACCCATTCATTCTTTGCTTTCCAGTAATAGTATTCGTATATTTTATTTTCCGGTGAAAAACTATCCAAATAAACCGAATACATCGGACCGCGGTATCCTCCGATAAATGTCCTGCCGTCGTAACTAAAATAGTATTCACAATAAAACGTCATATCAAAGTCAAATAACTCTGCCTGTCTGTCTACAGACGCCTGAATTGCATCAACAGATTCCTCAAAGTTATTCATATCAAGCAAATAATAATACTCACCATCGGGTGAAATATTTATTTCGGAATCATTTTCTATACTCGCTTTCAGCTGCCCGATAAACAAATCTGCCTGTTCTCTGTCTTCTTCAATTCTGCTTTGAATAATCTCATATACTTTTTCATAATTTGAAAAATCATCATCATACTTATCATATAAATAATTACCAAAGCAATATGACGATATTTTATTTTCATAAATAATATGTGCTAAAGCTCTGACAACATCATCGCTTGCGTATGGTGATACAATAATCGGATCGTATTGGGAAGTGCCAATTGCAACATCTTTGGTATTTAATTCAGGATATTTGCTTACGCATTCTAATGCAAAACCCGAATAATTTCCTGAATTTACATTATCAATTTGTGAACCATTTTGATGATTGCAGCCACAGAATGCCACTACACTCAATATCAAAACAATACTTATTTTTTTTATCTTCATAATGTTTACCCCTCCTTATTGTAGTCTATATTATGATACGAATGAAGTAAATTTTTTTAATGGTTTTTTACAAAAAAGCAGAGAACTTTTCGGCTCTCTGCTTTAATAAGGGGATGAAATTATATGAAAAAGCAAAAGTTATCTTCTTCGAAGAGCCTCGATGGGGCTTAACTTAGCTGCTTTTCTGGCAGGGTAAATTCCAAAGAACACACCGATCGACATTGAGAAAAGTGCTATTCCGAGGATGAAAAACGGATTAAAGTCTGCCACCAATGTTGAAGTGGTAAGGTTTGAGATAAGGAAGCATATAAATTCCGCTCCCGCAAGTCCCAAGATGATACCGATTATTCCGCCGAGTAATGATATCGATGCAGCTTCTACCAAAAACTGTGTAAGCACCGAGCCCGTTCTCGCACCGAGTGCTTTTCTGATACCGATTTCTCGCGTTCGCTCCGTCACGGATACGAGCATGATATTCATTACTCCGATACCGCCTACGAAGAGCGATATTCCGGCAACAAGCATTATAAGAAGCGTAACCAATGTAAGCGATGCGCTGATGGTCTGGAAGATTGCATTATAGTCAATAACCAGTATCTGGCTCTCGCCGCGGATATCATGTCTTGCTTCAAGAATTGCTCTTACATGAGAGAGTACGTCACTCGCATTTTTGGCATCATCAAGGATGATGACCAAATCGTAATATCCGATATTGTATCCTGAAAGTCCGATTGCATCGATGAATGACGGGAACGGACATTCGACTTTAACATCGTAACTTCCGCTGCCCATGATTAAGTCTGCCATCTGCGATGAGTTGTCATCTCTTACGCCGATGATTCTGAATGTACCGCCTCTTTTATTATTACCATAAAAGAGATCAACGGTCATTCCTACAACATCTTCGTGTCCGAACAGTTTTCTGGCGGAGCTCTTGGTTATGATGCAGACTTTTTCCTTATGCTCGTATTCTTCTTTCGTAAAATATCTGCCGTAAATAAGATCGTATTTCGAAGCCTGATCCATCAGTTCGTTGCCTATTTTTATCTCTGCGGAATATGACGGCATATCCTTATATGCTGCTTCTCCGCCGAGTGTAATAACCGGTGTGACTCCGAGGATATGTTTATCTTTTTTCATCAGGGCTTCAAGGTCAGAATCGTCGAAGTCGGTATCACCCATGGAATATACTTCAAGAGTGTTGCCGGCCAGATTCGAAAGTTCCTTGTCAATGGCTTTCTTAAATCCGCTGCCCAAACTAACAATCGCTACCACCGAAGATATACCGATGATAATTCCGAGCATCGTCAGAAAGGCTCTGACTTTATTCGATTTTATGTTGAAAAATGCAATTTTGCAGTATTCTAAAAATTTGCTCATATTATTCCTGTCTGAGTGCCTCAATAGGGCTTAATGTTGCAGCTTTTCTGGCGGGGAATATTCCGAAGAACAGTCCGACTGCCGCAGAAAAGAGTGCTGCGCCCAGGGCCACAATTATATTTACCGAAATATGCACTGATATCTTTGCGACAGCGCTTACCAAAAGGCAGAGTGCTTCGGCACCGGCGTAGCCTGCTATAACTCCGATTACTCCGCCTACCAGGGTAATCATTCCGGCTTCCGCCAAGAACTGGGTCATAATTGAGCCCGTTCTCGCACCGAGTGCTTTTCTGATACCTATTTCGGAGGTTCTCTCAGTAACGGATACAAGCATGATGTTCATAACGCCGATACCGCCTACCAAAAGTGAAATAGCCGATACAAAGCCAACAAACAGTGTGACATATCCGATAACCTGATTGATTTTTTCCATATAAGAATCAAAAGAGTCGATGGTAAAACAGTCTTCTCCTCTGACATCATGTCTGGCTTCAAGTATCGAAACAATTCTTTTAAGTGTTTCGTTTATATTAGGAGAGTCGGAAGAAATAAGCATGGAGTATATTCCCTCTATTGGCCACGTTTCTCCCGTAGCATTTACAAAGTGCATATAAGGTACTTCCAGCTTAATGGATGTTCCGTTCATCATATTGGCCATATTCATAATTACCGAATCTTTGGCTTTTCTGACACCGATGATACGATAATCAAGCTGATAGCCATATAAATCCACCATAATTGTCTGACCTACCACATCCGTGCTTCCGAAAAATGCCTGGGCTCCTTCCTCACTGATAACAGCAACGTTGTCGCCTCTGTCACATTCTTCTTCAGTAAAATATCTTCCGTGCAAAAGTCCTTCGACGGCATATTTTTCATATGTTTCATTTACCATATAATATTCAACATTGAAATCGCCTTTAACAGATGTTGCTGTTCCGCCCATATACTCTTCGATGGAACATACTGCCAGATCCGGTACAGTGTCCTTGATGTACTCGATATCATTTACCGTTATGCATTCATCTCCGGCATAGCCATAGATATATGTCTGTCCTTTGAAAAGATCTCCGAGTGCCCCGTCAAGTGCATTTTTTACACCGCTTCCGAGACCGGTGATCATTATAACGGAAGAGATACCTATAATGATTCCGAGCATGGTTAAAAACGTACGGCCTTTATTGGAAGTAATACTCTTATATGCAATTTTTACGTATTCTAAAAATTGTCCCATTTGTTTTCCTGTCAATAAGTCTTTTTATTAGTTAGTGACGGTTATTCCTATATTGCCGCCAAGTCCGCCCATAGCGGAAGTCAAGTCATCGCCTTCCATAGGAACTACAATAGCGCCTTCCTTAACTACGGATGTAACATAGGTTACAACTTTGTCGTCTGCTGTTATGCCTTCCAAGATTTCTGTACGGTCTTCACTTGATACGCCGACTTCTACAGGTTTCTTTTCAACTATGTTCATGTCGTTTACTGTGTATACAAAAAATCCGTCACTGTCAACGTTAATGGATTCGGAAGGAAGAGTTAAGCAACTGTCTTTATGAGCCGTAACGATTACATTCTTTGCTTCAACTCCGAGGTAAATATCATCATCAGGATTTTTGATCTTAATAACTGCTGAAACGCTTGTTGTACCGCCACCCGAGATTGCCACACGAGAGATTCTTGAAATCTCACCTTCATAATCCTTGTCAAGAATTGTAACCTTTACATCCTGACCTTCTTTAATCTTTTCAATATCTTTCTTACTGATTGAAATAGCTACGCTGACTTCATTGATACTTGAGAACTCAATGATTTCGGCACCTGCAAGCGATGTGGTCATACCTTCGCTGACATAAGATGCGGTAACAATACCGTCAAAAGGAGCTAAAAGACAACCGTCTTTGTATTTCTGAAGTTCTTCATATTCGCTGCCGGACTTAAGTGTGTTAAGTTCACCCTGAAGTTCAAGGTTTTCTCTGTCGTACTCGTTTCCTGAAGAAGCTTTGTAGGATTCAACCTGTGCTTTGGCTGTTTCAAGCTTTGACTGTGCTTCGGCAAGTTTCTGTTTTGCTTCGGCAAGACTTTCGGTCTTGTCCGAAATCATGCCGCTGACATTCTTGATAACGGTGTTGGAATAAGCGATTTTTTCACGAAGAGCTTTTACATCGGCCTGCTGTTCAAAATTTTTCTGTGCCTGCTCTGCTTCGCCCTGGCTCATTGTGTCATAGCCTGTCGAAATCTTGTATGCTACCCAGAGGTTTTCAATTTCTGCTTCGCAGTATGCGATGTTGCCCTGTTCAAGAGCTATCTGTGTCTGAACGTCTTTGTTTAATTTATTGATGGCATCAGTGTCACCGTAATTATCAACTGCTGCCTGCTTTTCATTAACTTCTGCCTGATATTTGGCAACATCCGCCTGAGCCTGTGCGAGTTTGCTTAACATTGAATTATTGCTTGTCACATTGCTCTGGTAATTGTTTTCCGTAATCTTGTCGGTTAATTCAAGCTGCTTTAATGCAAGATCATAAGATTCTTTGTCAAATTTTATGATAGGATCGCCCTTCTTAACGAATGTTCCGATTTCAACCACGCTTTCAACCTTGATGGCTGTGGGTGAATAGAAATGCTGAACATTGTCGCTCTGAACGGTTCCGCTAAGCTTAACTTCCTGCGTGATTTCCTGGTCTTCTGCGTGTGTTACATTAACCATCTGACCCTTTGCTTTTTTAGCAGCCATAATTCCGATTACTAAACCTGCTACAGCAATAACAGCCACGAGAATAACTGCTATAACAATTATTCTTATAACTACTTTCTTTCTCTTTTGTTTCTTTCTCTTCTGTGCAGCCGCTTCAAGCTGTGCATCAAGATTTTCTCTGTCGAGTGATAATTGTGGGTTATTCTTCCTGCTCATTCTGCTTATCTCCAATCAAATGTAAATCTATAGTTTCATCCTTAACATCCAAATCGTAATCATCGGTCTGACTGATATATGCTTCTTCGTTTTCTTTTCTTATATCATCTTCCGAAGGAAGCTGCATTGAATCTTCTTCTCCATACATTGTGGAGTTGCCTCGAATTTCTTTTGCTATATCGTCACGGCTTAATCCTTCGTTTGCGGAATCCGATGTTATTCGTCCGTCTTCGATATGAACGATTCGCTTGGCATTTGCCGCGATGTCATTGTCATGCGTGATAACTATGACCGTTCTTCCCTCAGCGTGCAGCTGTTTTAGGATATTCATGATTTCCTGGGACGAATGTGAGTCGAGGTTACCTGTAGGCTCATCCGCCAGTATTACGGGCGGTGCCTGAGCTATCGCTCGTGCTATCGCAACTCTCTGCTGCTGACCGCCGGACATTTCCGAAGGCTTGTGAGTCATTCTGTTTTCAAGTCCGACTTTCCGAAGCGCTTCCTTTGCAAGATTGGTTCGCTCTCGTTTTGAAACTCCTCTGTATATAAGAGGCAGTTCCACATTTTCGAAAGCGGTTAGATTCGATATCAGATTGAAGCCCTGGAATATAAAGCCGATTTCCTGGTTTCTGATATCCGAGAGCTCATCATCGCTTAAAAGCGAAACATCCGAACCGTGTAAGAGGTAAATACCGCTGGTAGGTACATCGAGACACCCGAGCATATTCATGAGTGTCGATTTTCCCGATCCGGAATGACCGATGATGGCTACAAATTCGTTTTCACCGATGGAAAGGGATACGTGATCGAGCGCTCTTACCTCATTCTCGCCCGGATTGTAAATCTTACACATATTCCTGATTTCAATTAATGAAGCCATTTCAACTCCTTTATATATTTAATAATTTTTCTTTTTTATGATATTTAAACTTATAAAAAACGAAGCTACATATGCGCCTACAATCGTAAGCAGCACGCCTGCCGCAATCAGATAGGTTCTCAGTCCCACTTCTACCACGTATTCCGTGATGGCATATTCTTCGTCAAAAGTTAACTCGGTCACGCTCGACATCATCAAAAGCGGCGGAACCAGAACTCCGATTATAAATGCGATGATTCCTGAAATTGCAAGCGTAATAAGACGCCCTTTGGTGGTTCCGAATTTGATGTTAATCGGAATCATCAGCGTGGGGATTAAGAATATAAAAACTCCCAGTGAAAGAGATGTTATATCATACGGATCTCCCTGTATAAAATGACAACCTATAAAAGATATCGCAACGCTTAAAGCATATCCGATAAATCCCAGACCTGTCGTAAAAAGATACTTCTCTATGACATAATCCATTCTGGAAACAGGCATTGTAAGAAGATATGCAACCGTATTGTTTCTCTCATCGTATCCGCATGTTGAGATTGCAAGGCCGGTAAAGAAAAGCGTAAAGTATCCGACCATAAAGCTCGAATCCATACCGACGAATCCTAAGAGGGAGAATAAAGCCATCAGGACAATCAGGACTTTATTTTTAAATACCAGTTTTAAATCCTTGATAATGAGACCTTTCATAGTTTTTCTCCTTTATAGAGAATCAGCATGAGTTCATCCAGATTCATTTTTTCGATTACCATATCGGGGAAGTTTTCAAGGTAATAATCTTTTTTATCCGTAAGGCACTCATATCCGTACGATTCTTTTCTGACGGCTATCACATACTGTTTGTCAAGGCTCTCATAATCTTCATCGCCAATCTTTAATGCCGCATATTCAAAAAGCAGCGTGTCCGTATCATCATGAATAACTATTTCGCCGTTGTTGATAACGTATATGTCATCGCAGATTTTTTCGATATCCGAAGAAATATGAGAACTTATAACGATTGATCTCTCTTCGTCTTTTTCCATGTATTCGCGAAGCTCTGTAAGTATTTCTTCTCTTGAAACCACATCAAGTCCCGAAGTGGGCTCATCCAAAATTAAGATTTTGCTGTCATGCGAAAGCGCCGTAACGACTCTTAATTTGGCTTTCATACCGCCTGAGAGTTCGGAAATCTTCTTGTCCATAGGTATTTCGTATTCTTCGCATTTTTTTACAAAATACTCTCCGTCAAAACTTTTGTACGAAGCTTTTAAAATGGATTTTAGTTCCTTTACTTTTATGATGTCAGGGAAGAAAGAGTCTGCCAGCACGCAGCCTATGTCCTCTTTGCCGGAGTTTTTATAAGCCTTAATGTTTTCTCCGTTTATAAGGACTTCTCCGCTGTCGGGATTGACCAGACCGAGCATTATTTTAAAAGTAGTGCTTTTACCCGCTCCGTTAGCGCCGACAAGTCCCGTAATCATTCCGGGCTTTAATTCCATCGAAACGTTTAATGTGAAATTTTTATATTTCTTAACAACATTTTTTACTTCAAGCATTTAAGCCTCCGTTTCATCCAGAAGCATGTCAAACATTTCCCTGACATCTTCTTTGGAGATTGAATAACGTTCTGCTTTTTCTATGGAGTCTTTTAACCCGTTTTCTACTTCTTTTATCTGATTTTCTTTTATGTACTCCGAATTATTGCCGGATATGTATGTACCCTTGCCGTGTACGGTCACAACAAAACCCAGCGCCTCAAGCTCGTCATATGCCTTTTTGACGGTAAGTGCACTGATGTTAAGATCCTTTGACAAGGATCTCACGGAAGGAAGCGGATCATTTTCATGCAGAACGTCAGACGCAATCTGCGCTTTTATCTGCTGAATAATCTGCGTATAAATCGGTACCATTGAAGAATTGTTGATGATAATCTTCATATTTTCCCCCGTCGGGTTAAGTCCGTAAAATGCTGCCTCATAAAAAATGTTACACTGTTATAGTGGCGATAAACACCTTATAACAGTAAACAGTGTATAACAGTACATAACACCTTGTCAATAGGTTTTAAAAAAATTTATTTTAATCTTAAACAAATCTTAATATTCTGCCCTAAAACAGGGCTTTTCCATAAAAAACTCCGAAGCCCTTAAGGCTCGGAGTTTTCGTAATTTTTCAGGCAGTCGCAGAGTCAGTAAATATATTCTGTCAGTAAATTCGTGTTTTGTCGTCCTTCGGTCTTTCATGGGACGAATAGGATTTGTTTTTGACTTCAATGTTCTTGGCAACACAGTCATACTTAACGCCGAAGAGATTGAATTCATCTTCTTCGGCTTCGGATTTCTTTCCGGGAAGCGAGGTAATCTTTGCCAAAAAATAGCAGGTAATAAATGCCGCAAAGAACGCAAGTATCAGACTACATATCAAAATTATTAATATCTTCGGCAATTGCGTCACCTCCTCTTCTTTTAAGATGTGCGGGCTTTCTCGTGGTCAGCTCGTTGTGATAAAGCACAAGATCGAATATCGTAAGGAAGGCACCGGCACATAAAAGCACGCTGCTTATGATGCTTAGGATTGCACTCTGCGCATTTATAAGCTCTATTCCGAGAACCGCTGCCATTAAAATGCCTCCTAAAAGAGCCCCGTAATATTTTGCACTGTTTTTAAGTTTTCCGGCTCTGATAAAACCTATTGCTGCAAGTATCAGGTTTCCGACAATAAGAAAAACTCTGAAAACTCCCGACATTGCACCAATACTAAACAGTTTGCCCTGGCTCGAAATATTTAGAATAAAAGGAACTTCCCACAGAATCATTCCGACATAGAATACACCCATTACGATATCGATGATACTTTGTCTTATATACTGTTTTAAAAGCTCATTTTTATCTTTGTTTTTTATATATACTACTTTGGTCTTCTGATAAAAGCGTCCTGCGTCCTCCGAGCCCGAATCTTTTATCTGCAGAATCTTCATCTGAACGTAGTAAATGATGTACGAAGCACACGAAAGAAGCAATGCCGCATCAAGCGTTGCAAATGCAGTTCTTTGAGGGAATAAAGATACAATAAGCCATGTAATCGGTAAGAATAGAAGCGTTAACAGCAATATGCCTATTGCAAACTTTCTTTTCGAAATGGGAAAATCGCTCGCCGCCTTGCCCGTCTGACCGTTGACCGTCATATAGGCCACTTTCTTTTCGTTCTTAAAAGACATAAACCATATCGGGAACAATGCTCTCTTGGCACTTACCGCGGTGTTAAACTGCTCGGTGGCTTCGTCGTTTGACAGATATATCTTCATGTTTTTGTATTCGCCCTTGCAGGATGCGTTCGATACAACTTCCCTTGCAACATCATTGGCAAGTTCTTCAGCCTCGTGCTCATACACTATACTGTCAACGTCTGATATGTCTGCGTAAAATCCGCTAAGATACGAAGGGTAAAACTTCTTTTTTCCTTCGGTAAAAAACGGTGCGATTCTCTCGCCCAAATCATCTGAGAATGAATATGACGCATCCCTGCAGATACCTTCAAATTCACCTTTTATATATCCGTTTACATCAAAATAATACGATGTGACAAAATCTGCGGTTTTATGAATCTCCGCTCCGCTGACCTTAAAAAGCCCTTCCTGGTTAACCTCATAAAACCAGTACGGAACGTATATTGCCTTGAACTGATCCAGAATCTTTGAATCTTTTAATTCACTCGGAGCAAAGATTGCTCTCTTGGTAATCTTTTTAAATTCGCCGATGCACTCCTCTTTGGTCTTTTCAAAAGGAATGATGTAATCGGGTTTTTTCTCTTTGGAAATTCTTGAAGTAAGAACCGTCGACGATGCGCAGTATGTACAGAAGCTTGAAGCTTCGTTATCTTCACACATAATCTCTGCGCCGCACTGAGGACATGTAAAAACCGTGGTTTCGAAATAATCGTAATCCACGGAATCGTTTTCTTTCGTCACGCTCTCGGGTGCAAAAGACGAACTGCATTTTTTGCAGACGAGCTTTTTAGACTTTATGTCGTATATGATATTTCCGCCGCAGTTTTTGCACGCAAACATCGTCTCTCCTCCATAACAAGTTTGAACAATTGTATTTTAACGCCGGTGTCTTTTATGATATATACCGTTTGCGGTAATATAATTTATTTATTTTGCCTTTTTTCGCAAATTAGATTTTCTGCTTTTCTTTGCCTCAAGGCTGTTTATTACTGTGAAAATTTCAAGAATTGCCGTCGGTACCGCATTGATAACCACAAGGAATGTCTGCAGGATTTTAAGGTCGTCTCCCGCTGTTAAAAGATCATACTCCGAGCCGTTTAAGATTGCATCCGTCAGATATTCGTCTGCATAAAGCTGCCAGTCACCGTTTAAAATTATGAGTTTAAGAATGAACGAAAGGACTACGAAAATTGTTGCAAATGCGAGCACCAGTTTAAGGTTTACTTTTAAACCGTTTGTTTTGCCGATAATGAGCACGGTTATAAACGGAAGTGTAAGTTCGATAATATTGATGATTATTCCAATCGTAAAATAAAAGGATTTGATATCCGAGAAAAGATATATTGCAATATAAAGAATCCACTCCGAAACAAGCTGAAGGATTAATGATGCCAAAGGGATTATTATTGTAAAGGCGAGGACCTTTTTGCCCGGCTTCGGATTGAGTTTAAGAGCAAATATTAAAACGATAAAACTGATATATATGATTAAAGCAAATAAGTAATTGAGCATTTTTTATTCTTCCAAAATATCGGTTAACACACCGAGTAATCAAGACTTTCTTTAGTAAGATTTGCGTTGTAATAGGGATCTCCTTCTTCAAGTTCCTTAGCATATTTATCCTTAAAGATTTCGAGATCTTTTAAGTATGCTTCATCATCACATCCTAAAAGAATCTGAGCCTTGTCGCTTACACCTTCGGCGTAAGGGTCGAATACATTTAAAAGACCGAGTCTTCTTAAGTTAAGACATAAGGAAATATCGGAAAAAGCTTTGTCAAAACTCTCGTCAAAGCCTCCCGCTTTTTCGAAATCATTTTTCTTTAACATAAGCATATCCGAAACTACAGCGCTTGTATCCTGAATATAGCAGAGTCTTCCCATGTAGCCGATGTATTTTTTATCAAACCCGTGATGAACGAGGCCTGCTGCCTTATCTTTCCCTATACCGATTACAACGGATGCATGTTCAATCTTGCCGGCTGAATTAATAATCTTGCCTCCAACCGCGCCGACATCTTCTCTTTGAGCTATTGAGAGAAGTTCTCTTACAATATCGGGCGAGCAGACTTTAACGCTTCCGTCAAGGAAGAACAAAACTTCACCCTTTGCTTTTTTTGCAAGGGCATTTTTCTTTGCAAAGATATTCTTGTCTGAAAGTTCATCCACAAAGTCCGATTCTTTTATGATTTCAATATTCGAATAGGTGTTGAAGTTTTCGAGCGCGTGGGAGCAATCCTTTGTGTCGTCCGTAATAATAACGGATACCAAAGGCTCGCCCGTAACCGCATATTTTAATCTGAAAATTGTTTCGAATGCTCTTGAAGAAGTGATACTTGTGTTATAAATGCCGTTCGTTTTAAGATGATCCGAAACGGCACGCTTTGCCGCATCTATTGCATAGGTCTTCGCGTTAATATTCTGTGCCACGCTGCCTGCGTGTGCTCTCCAATAATAATAAATACCCGACACGTGAACGACCTTTTT
The DNA here is from genome assembly GCA_017618075.1 of Lachnospiraceae bacterium. GTDB lineage: Bacteria > Bacillota > Clostridia > Lachnospirales > Lachnospiraceae > UBA3766. The sequence goes on along the minus strand of JAFZUY010000033.1, from coordinate 39,611 downwards.
GGCAAGCGAAGTTAAGCGCAGAATCATATCGTGATCCTGGCTTCCGTCGTATTCCGTTCTGAAGAGTTCGGTTTCGTTTAGGAGTTCTTTTTTGAATACCGAGAAATGGCAGATATAATTGTTGGCGCGAAGATTGTCGATTGCAAAATCCGGCTTGAAATGAACGGTAATCATTTTGTTGATGTCACCGTCCGTAAAGGTTGCCTCGTCGCAGTAGATGTAATCCGCACCCTCATCTATCGCTTCCCTGTATTTGAAAAGTGCGCTTGGATGCAGAACATCATCATGATCGAAGAGGCCGATATAATCGCCCGTTGCCATTTTGTAGCAGGCATTGGTATTGCCGGAAATGCCTTCGTTTTTCTCTAACTTTTTATATACGACTCTTTCGTCGTTTTCAGAATATTTCTTACAGATGTCTCCTACATAGGAATGCTCTGCGTCAGATCCGTCCGCAAGGCAGAGTTCCCAGTATTTGTAGGTCTGATTTACCACCGAATCTATCATTTCTTTTAGGAAATCTTCGGGAGTATTGTAAAGCGGAACGAGAATGGAAATAACAATCTTTTCGGAATATTCCTTTCCTTCCTCCGCAAGTCTTATCTCTTTGTCGGGGAAAGAAAGTGTTCCGAGTTCTTTGTATCTTTTCTTTAATCTGTTTTTGCTTTTTACCTTGTCGGAAACTGCCGATACCGAGCCGTACTGTGTGACTCTTTTAACCTGTGAGCGGACATATCTTAAAGGCTTTGAAAGCTTGTATGCCTTGCTCGATTTGATGCGGTCGAGATTATCTTTAATCTCTTCCTTTTCGTCCTCAAGCTCTGTTATACGGCCTGAGAGTTCCATATTTTTTCTCTTGGTTTCCTCAAGTTCTTTTTTTAATTCTTCTAGTTCTCTGTTTTCCATTTTCGCTTCCGGTCATTAAATATCGATGTTTAAGAATGTATCTGTGATAATCTCTCTTACGTTGCCGTGATCCTTGGCATACATGTAAATCCTGTAATTTCCTTCCTCAAGATTATCAACGGATACTCTTAAGTCAATTCCGCAAAGTTCGGTATTTTCACTTCCGTTAAATCTTCCCGCGAGATCAGGTCTTAAACTACGCTCGGTCGGTATTACAAACTGCTTGCCGTCCTTTTGTAAGATTACGTCAAAATCAAATCTCATATTGTCGATGCCCGGTACAACCGCATAGCCTTTGACAATAAGTATTTTGTGTGAATCTTCCGTAATCTTTACCTGGAATTTTTCAAAGGAGAAGTATACCCATCCTTCATCATCGTTTGATTTTCTGCTTTCGAATTTGCCTGTTGCGTTAATGCTTAAATCTTCTTTTTCTTTTTCAAAAGCAAGTTTGAAATCTGCGGAGCCGCCCTCGTAAGGGTCAACTATCATAAGCGACGGATGGCGGTTCTTAAGAATGGCTTTTTCGTAGGAGAGACGTTCGGATTTAATCTTGTTCTTTGCGTCCACTCCCCTTGATACCGATTCGTGATGGATGAGTTTTATCTCGTTTAACAGAACATTTCTGTAGCCGTTTTCGTAAAGGTTCATGCAAAGATCCACGTCATTGTAACCGACCTTGAGTTCTTCGTACAAACCGCCGACTCTGTCATATAATTCTTTTCTTACGGCAAGACATGCGCCCGTTACCGCGAGAACATTTTTGTTTACAAGATTATCTCCTGCGCCGGCTTTGACGGAATCCTCTTCACCCATGAACTTATGTGCGGGACCGTCTATACCTGCGGATATTCCGACATGCTGAATCTTTCCGTCGGGATATAAAAGTTTGCAGCCGACACACCCTACACCCTTATTTGTAGCATAGGATGCCATGGTCTTAATCCATTCATGTCCTTCGGCTTCAATGTCATCGTTTAAAAGAAGTAATACTTCGCCTCTTGCAACATTGGCACCGACATTGTTCATCTTGGAATAATTGAATTCCTCGACCGCATAAATGTATTTGTATTCAAAGTCGCATTTCTCAAGGAACGATTCAACTTTGGCTTTGTTTTCCTCGCTCGAACCGTTGTCGACTATGATTACTTCAATCTTTTTAAGTCCGTTCAGATTAAGTTTTCCGATAAGCGAAGTAAGCATATCGGGATTGTCTTTTGAAGGAATAATAACCGAAACGGTAATATCGGTTTCAACCGGTATGAGTTTTAATTTTTCTTTTGCCTTCTGTCTGATAGTGGCATATTTATCATCCGAAAGTGCAGGAATTATTTTCTGATATTCGGGATAAAGAAGCGCACCCGTTTCGAAGGATTCGCTTATTTCTTTTTCATCCGTATCAATTTCAATGCCTTTTGAAACAAGCACTGCAGGGATGTGACAGATAAGATCTTCTCTTCTGTCCGCCCTTAATTTGGCGCATGCTTCCACGGTTAATTCATACATCATTCCCGTATAATAAATTGATGCGGATAACATCTCCGTGTTGGCAAGGATATCATTTAAGAAACTGCCTTCGATTGCAAATGCGTTGATATAATCAAACGATGCCAATGTCTCGGGACTGAATACAGGCTTGTAGTATCTGAAGGCTCTTCTTGCCTTGTATAATTCTTCTTCCTTAAAATCCGCGGATAATGCAAAATAATCCTCATCGCCGTAGATTAGTACTGCGTAAGGATTATCCAAAAGATATTCATAAATCAGGCGCTCGCTCTCTTTTCGTAAGATTCCGAAGGTAGGATCATAAATGATATAGAATCTTGACTCATCATAAACAACATGGTTTTTAAGATTCTTCACCAAAGTTTCCATACTCAGTCTTTCGACTACCTTCGCAGTCTCTTCTCCCACTTCCTTTGAGGAAACGTAGTTGAAAACCGCAAGACTCTGATCTTCGTATTCTTTCAGAAGACGAATGTAATCTTTTTCATATTGTTTTTTTCTCGGCATCAGCAAAGCATTTTGCACTGCCTTTTTGAAGTTTTGTGCCATATGAATTACCTTCTTTTTTATAATTCACTAAGTTTTGGCCAGTTCCTGTCTCTCTCTATGATGTTTAATAATGTCTCGTCCTTAACAGGCCAGTCAATAGCTGCATCGGGATCGTTCCATACAAGTCCGCCTTCATCGTTGGGATGATAAAAGTCACTTACTTTATAGAAGAATTCGGCCGTATCGGAAAGTACCAGAAATCCGTGTGCAAAACCCTTCGGTATAAAAAGCTGCTTTCTGTTTTCGGCTGATAAAACAACTCCGAAGGATTTACCGTATGTCGGCGAACCCTTTCTTAAATCAACTACCGCATCGTAAACTTCGCCGGAAATAACTCTGACTAATTTATCCTGCGGGAAATTAATCTGGTAATGCATTCCCCTTAACACTCCCTTGGTTGAGGATGACTGGTTGTCCTGAACGAAAACGGTATCAATACCCATTTCCTTAAAATCGTTCGCCTGATAGGACTCCATAAAATATCCTCTCGCATCGCCGAATGCCGTAGGTGTAATTACCTTAAGTCCTTCTATTTCGCATGTTTCCACACTGAATTTGCCCATTGTTTTTATCTCCAAAATTATTTTAGTAATTAATTAAAGTCCGTTTGCAACCTCTACAAGATACTGTCCGTAGGCGGTTTTCATAAGAGGCTCTGCGAGTGCAAGAAGCTGCTCTTTGTTTATGAAGCCCCTCTTAAATGCAATTTCCTCTATGCAGGAAATGTATAAACCCTGTCTCTTCTGGAATGCGGCAACGAAATCAGAAGCATCCAAAAGCGCATCGTGGTTTCCGGTATCAAGCCATGCAAAGCCGCGTCCTAATGTCTCCACATAAAGCTTGCCCCTTCTTAAATATTCGTTGTTAACACTTGTAATCTCTATCTCACCGCGTGCCGAAGGCTTAACGTTCTTTGCGATTTCAACTACGTCGTTATCATAAAAGTAAAGTCCCGGAACCGCATAATTGCTCTTCGGATGTTCGGGCTTTTCTTCAATCGAAATTGCCTTACCGTTCTCATCGAACTCTACTACACCGTATTCTCTCGGATCCCTGACATAGTATCCGAAGATGGTTGCGCAGTCTTTTCTTTCGGCAACTTCTCTTAAAACCTTTGAAAAGCTCTGACCATAAAAGATATTATCTCCCAAAATCAAAGCAACAGAATCGTCTCCGATAAATTCTTCTCCGACTATAAATGCATCAGCAAGGCCTCTGGGTGTTTCCTGAATCGCATAATTCATATTAAGGCCTAACTGTGAACCGTCGCCAAATAAATCTTTAAAAACAGGCAGGTCTCTCGGTGTGGATATTATAAGAATATCTCTGATACCTGCGAGCATCAGTATTGAAAGCGGATAATAAATCATCGGCTTGTCATAAACCGGCATAATCTGCTTTGAAATTGCTTTTGTCAAAGGATAAAGTCTTGTTCCCGAACCGCCTGCTAATATAATTCCTTTCATTATTCCTCCAATAAAAATGTCTTATTCCATAGATGGTTATATTATACCATATTTTTCTGTTTTTATCCACAAAGATTGGCGCTCTCTAATCAATATGCTATAATAACAAAGTCAGTTGAATTTCTTTTAGGAGAAAAACATGGAAGAACTTGCGATTTTAGGCGGAAAGCCGGTTAGAGAAAAAAAGATATATTATGGCAGACAGTATGTCGACGAGGCAGATGTAAAGGCTGTCAGTGAGGTCTTAACCAGTGATTTTATAACCTGCGGTCCGAAGGTGGCCGAGCTTGAAAAGAAACTCGCAGATTATACGGGAGCCAAATATGCCGTAGCGGTTTCAAACGGAACGGCTGCGCTTCACTGCGCATGTATTGCGGCAGGATTAAAGGCAGGCGATGAAGTTATCGTTACTCCGCTCACATTTGCCGCAAGTGCCAACTGCATTCTTTATGTCGGAGCAACGCCCGTGTTCGCGGATATCAATCCCGAGACATACAATATCGATCCTAAAAGCATCAGAGAAAAAATAACCGACAAAACCAAAGCAATCGTAGCCGTTGATTTTACCGGCCAGTGTGTGGAAAATGCAGAAATCCGTGCCATCTGCGATGAATACAATCTTATCTTTATCGAAGATGCCGCACATGCAATCGGTTCTGCTTATAACGGAAAGAAAGTCGGTTCTCTCGCCGATATGACATGCTTCTCCTTCCACCCTGTAAAAACAATCACATGCGGTGAAGGCGGAGCTGTAACTACAAACAGCGAAGAGTTTTATAAAAAACTCGTGCTTGCGCATACACACGGAATCACTCATGACGAAGAGCTGATGGAAGATGCGCCTCACGAAGGCATATGGGTATATGAGCAGGTTTCTCTTGGGTTTAATTACAGACTGACTGATTTCCAGGCAGCGATGCTTATAAGCCAGTTGTCAAAACTCGAAGACTTTAAGGCCAAAAGACAGGCTATCGTAAAAAAATATGATGAGGCATTCAAGGATATTCCCGAGATAATCGTTCAGAAGGAAATTCCCGAATCCGACACCTGCAGACATTTATATATCATCAGACTTGCACTTGATAAACTTAACTGCACAAGACGTGAATTCTTCGATGCCATGAGCGCAGAGAATGTTCAGTGTCAGGTTCATTATGTACCGACATATTATTTCCCGTATTACAGACATTTAGGATACGGCGGAGGTCTTTGTCCGAACGCCGAGGAAGTTTATAAAGGAATCATGAGTATTCCGCTTTATCCCACATTAACGGAAAGTGATACGGATGATGTAATTCACGCTGTAAAGAAAATTGCAGAGTATTACAGAAAATAGTTTATAAACATTTAAAAAGCGATTGGATTTTTCCAATCGCTTTTTTTATTTCTTTTATGATGTCTTAGTATCCGAGATAACTTATATCCAGATCGACATTGCCCTTGATACCGTTTACCGAACCCTTTGCGGTATGCTGCCATACATCGTATTTTCCGGTATAGTCTGTCTGACCTGTATAATGTGCGAGCCAGATTTTGTATGAGCTTAACTGGCCAGCATCGAGTTTGTCGTTTAACCAGGATTTCGAAGCGTATACGCCGGGTGTGTAGCCTGCGGATTTGATGGTCTCACAGAATGCTTTACATACAGCGGTTCTGGTTGCTTTGTCAAGTCCGTCTGCTCTGCCTGTATGTGAGCCGTTAGCGTATTCACTGTCGATAAATATCGGATAGGAAATTGTATTACCCTGTGCAAGGTTTACGCAAAGGGATGCTTCCTCAACCGCCTCGGCCTCATTCTTGGCCTGTGAGAAGAAATAAAGACCTACATTAAGTCCTGCTGCCGTAGCACCCTGAATATATGATTTGTACTTGGAGTCGTAAATCAGTCCGCCCTTGGTGTATCCTCTGAATCCGCATCTTATGATTACGAACGAAATACCCGAATTCTTAACTGCGGTCCAGTCAATCGTTCCGTTGTATGTGGATACGTCTATACCTCTCGTACCGTTTCCTTTTATGAGGGAACCGTCGGAATTAAAACTATACTTCATACCTCCGATGACCTGATCGCCGGTTATTTTATTACCGTTTTCGTCAAAGTAATAAACATTTCCGTTTATGGTCTGCCAGCCGGTATATTTATATTCCACATCGCCCTTGATGAAAAACTCTTCATACTTATAATAATCCGCCCATTTGGCTTCAACGTACTTACCGTCGGACGTCTTGTAATATACCTGATAATCGGTTCCGTCCTTGGTGTATTTCAAAGCATTGGTAGAATTAAGCGAAGGATCGTCCTTTACCACAAAGGATACCGTCTTTGTAACAGCATTTCCGTCTGCGCCTTTTTCAACCGTGGTAACATTTACATCCGCACTTCCCACAGTTACTGCCGTAACAATTCCCGTTGAGGAAACGGTAATACAGTTGTCTGAAGCGGTATATGTTACATCACTGCTTGAATCATAGCCCTCTACAAAAGGAAGAATCTGATATGTTCCTCCTACAAATAAAGACTGCTTTTCGGTAATTTCGTTTCCTGCGCTGTCTTTAAGCGTCATTCTGAGTATATCTGCTTTAATAACCTTTATCTTAATTGAACCTTTAATTCCGCTTCCGTCTGAAGCCTCTGCCACGATCTCGGCTTCGCCGGATTTTTTGCCTGTTACATTTCCCGAAGAATCGACAGATGCAACATCGGAATCCGAACTGCTCCAGTTTATTCCCTTTTCGGTTGCGTCATCGGGAGAAACCTTTGCGGATACTTTAACACTGCTTCCTACATAAACAGTGCTTTCACCGGAAAGTTCAATTTTGGAAACCTTTACAACTGAAGGTTTGTCCTCTTCAACTGCTACGGTTACTGAATCGGATGCTCCGCTTCCGTCCTTTGCCGTTGCGGTAATTACTGCGGAACCCGCATTGCACCCGGTTACAACACCGTTTCCGTCAACGGTTGCAATGTTTTCATCGCTACTGCTCCAGGTTACGCTCTTATCTGTAGCATCATCGGGATCAACCTTTACACTAAGCGGAAGTGTCTCTCCTTTTTTGATATTCTTCTGGCCCGAAATCTTTACACTTTCAACATTTTTAGCCGCAGCTTTTACATTAATATCCCATGTGTTGGAAACATTGCTTCCATCCGTTGCCGTTGCAGTGATGGTTACCTGTCCCGGCGAATGTGCTGTAACATTTCCGGCAGCATCTACAGTAGCCACATTATTGTCCGAACTCGACCAGTCTAAAGTCTTGTTGGTAGCCTCTTCGGGATCTATGGTTGCAGCGATAGTCGTAGAAGCGTCCACGGTTAATTCTCTATCGCCAGAAAGAGATATACCTTTAACATAAACATTTTCAACTCTTCTGAAACCGCCCCATTCGAAAGCGTTTACAAGAGTTTTGGGATCTTTTATATCTGATTTGTTTATCTTTACGAAGCCGTCCACACCGCCTGTCGGAGTAGCGGTTGATTCAAGGAGCTTGACTGTATCCTGAAGGGTTTCACCCTGATCAACATCCTTGCCCTGATTCTCTTCCTGTGCAAGGTTGACCTGGCTCATGTCCTTGGCTTCGTCGATTACATTGATAACCTGATATACAATCGTATCCTGAACCTTTACGGTTGTGGCCGTATCGGGGAATTCGTATGGATCAACCGAGATAACCTTTACTTCATAATTGCCGGGTGCGAGTTTTTCCACATAAATGACACCGTCCATATCGGTATCAACCCAGCTGTAGGTTTTTCCGTCAGGTCCTTTTGCCGAAACTTCAAAACGAATGCCTGTAACAAGCTTGCCCGAAGATTTATTGATGAATTTTATTTTTAAGTCTTTTTCTATTGAAGAGAAGTTAACGGAAATCGGTGCTGCCTCTGCCTTTTCTTCCTCTTCTTCCTCAGGCTCGGTTACTTCTTCGGCAACTTCTTCAACGGGAGCGGTAATGCTGTCGATATATGCCTTCTGGCCTACTGCTTCGATTCCGTCATATCCCAAGCCGTCGATGTCCGAAAAAAGTGCACCGATGGATGCAAACTGCTTTACATCGTTGCCGTGAGCTTTGTCGTTAAATAATTTAACTCCCAAAACAGCCAGAAGCACTACAAGAACAACTGCTACCAAAACACCTGCGATTTCAACGATTCCAAACGAGCTTCCGTACTCATCATCCTCATGTTTAACTTTTCTTTTCTTCTTTTTATTCTTAACTTTTTTGCCTTTTTTATCTGTCACGGCATTCTTGGTACTCTTTGCCGTGTTCCTGGCCTTTTCTTTCTTTTCTTTTATCTTTTTTTCTTTGGGATCATCCTCCTCAAAGTCATAAGATTCGTCGGCTTCGAGCTTTTCGTTCCTTGAAACGGCTGCTACAGGAGCAACTGCTTCATCAGATTCTTCTTCCTCATCAGACTCTTCTTCTGCAGGTTCATCGTCTTCAGTTTCTTCATATTCTGCTTCAGTTTCTTCGTATTCTTCTTCGGAAGACTCTTCTTCGTATTCTTCTTCGGCTTCTTCATACTCTGCCTCGGAAGATTCTTCATATTCAGGCTCTTCTACTGCTTCAACATATTCTTCATCCGCAGTCTCTTCGTATTCGGTTTCTTCGTCCGCATTTTCAGCATACTCTGTTTCGTCAGAATACTCTTCTGAAGTCTCTTCATATTCAACATCTTCTGTTTCAAATGCTTCTTCGGAAACAGACTCATTTAATTCGTCTGAAACCGCATCTTCTTCAGGAATATCGTAAACTTCCTCGTTTACGGTCTCCGCTACTTCTTCGTCACTTAAAAAGCCCTCAACTTCCTCAATCGGATCGATAACCCTTGTCTGGCCCAAATCAAGTCCCATGTCTTCCACAGCGTTCTTTTCAAGCGCCTTTTCAATCTCGTCGGATGAGAAAACCTGGGTTTCTTTCATAACCATTTTTAAGTCATCTCCGAGTTCCTGATTGGGAGACCCGAGCTCTTCATAACGAAATTCAAGATCCCCTACGGAATCCAAATCAATCATTTCTATATCTGTATCAAATATGTTCTTTTTTTCTCTTTTCATGTCTCACCTCTAAAAGACCCCATACAAAGTTAATAATACCATAATTTGCCCTATTATTCAATATATACGCCGTTTGTTTGCAATTATCCACAATATAATGTAATATAGTGTGTAACCTTAATTGACGTGGCTTACAGATTTAAAACGGAGATAAAAATGCAGAATAATAGATCAAATCATAAAAGACCGTCAGGTGCCAAAGGCGGTTCTCATAAAAAAAGAAGAGTCCCCAACTACCCCCGTATTATCGGCTGGAGTCTGGGTCTTATTCTTGTGATTGCAGTGATTTCCATAGTCCTTCGTATCATTATATGGGATAAGGGCGTTGAATACACTATGACCGCTGAAGACTATGAACGTATCAAACTCGATACCGTCGACAATATTCTTCTTTGGCCTTCCGAACAGATTAATACAGAAACTTATGACGGTGTAACCGAGGTCCTTGTTTTCGGAAACGATTCTTTTTATGAGGGAAGCAAAAAAGGCGAGAGCATCATGGATGGTTTCAGGAAGGAAGTTGAAAGCGACAAAGTCAAAATCTATGACTGCTGCCTTCCCGGTACCTATCTGACCAGTTTTAACGAAACGGAAGCATCTCCGGAAGAGTGTCCCGATGATTACTTTACTTTGTTCTGGCTCATGTTCAGTTCATATACCAAAGATTTTTCCAAACAGAACACAGCTCTTAATTACCTTGATTCATCCAAGTATGACATTGACAGATACAAAGAAGTAATCACCATACTTGATGGCATAAACTATGAAAACATCGATGTAATCATGCTCTGCTATGACGGTCACGATTATCTGTACGGAAAGAAACCGATCAATTACAATATAGACAATCCGGATGACGCACAGACCGAGAACGTTGCAACTACGCTCGGCGCTATCTATGTTTTGTGTAACTTCGTAAACGATATCAATCCGAATATACAATTTGTATTTGTATCTCCTGCCTTCTGCTATGCAGAAAACGAAAACGGCAAGAAGGTTTCGAGTGCAAAATATGATACAGGCTACGGAACAATCGGAGAATATATTTACACCGCAAGATATACCATCAGCAATTACTATCCGGTATCATACGTAGATATTTACAACGGCGTTCTGATAAATGAAGATAACGGAAATCACTATCTGGAGAAAGACGGAATTACGCCAAACGAAAAGGCCCGTAAAATGATTACGGACCGTCTCGTATATCTTTTAAAGGAAAGACTTTAGTTATTCTCTTTGTTTTCAAACCACGTAAAAGAAGAAAGCAAAATCCAGACTATTGTCGAACCGATGCTCGATACAAAGGAAGTTCCTTCCAATGCGAAAAGTGTCTGTACGACGGTCCATGAAATACCGAGGCAGAGTACCAAAACTACTGCCTCTATTTTTTTATGCTTGCCTTCTTCGGGCTTTAATTGCTGTTTAAACGCGGACATTCTGATAACCGCCATTACAAGGGCCTGACCTAAAATAATAAGTGCTGTTACAAAAAGGCACTTCAGTCCGAAGCCGAAATACGTATCCGCGAGTTTGGGACAGTTTTCTTCAAACGCCGCATAGTAGTAACCGTGATGTGTAACCAGGGTTTCAGACTTCATTTCACTCTCCACTAAAAGCGGTGCGAAAAGCCCTCTTACCACATCTCTTATATATCTCTTGGCAATTGTCTTTTTGTATCTGTAATACGCGTTTGTGTAAAGATTCTTCCATATGACATCCATATCGAGATTGTCTTCTTCATATCTGTGGATAATCCTCTTGAAGTTTCTGTAAGAATGGCCCGAATCGTAATCGGCATTTCTTATTACTCCTAAAAGATACTCTTCTTTCGTTTCATCCTTTTCGTAATCAAGGTAAGGAATAATCACTCTTGCCGCAATCTGCTCTTTCGTAGGCTGATGATAAAGCGTATGGTTGATATTGTTATATGTAAAATACTGAGGCATCAGCATTATTATCACAAGTATGCAGAAAAGAAGAAGAGTATTTCTCCATGACTTGTCTGCCATGTTTCTGCCCTTAATTCCGATGTTTCTGATAAGCGTAATCGTAAGGAACAAAAAGGTAATGAATACACCAATCCAGAACGCGCCTCTGTTTAAGTAGGATAAAACCACAAGGAGTGCAAATATACCGATAAGGCACCAGAGCCTTCTGGTATGATCACCGTAAAAGTACCTTAATGCAAAGAATATTAAGAGCATAAGAAGCGATATGCAAATCGCATAAAGTGTTGCATTGAAGTTGACGCTTAAAACCGTAGGAAGCGTCATTACGTATAAAACAATTGTTCCGTAACAGAAGAACTTTGCCTTGCTTCCCACAACCTTTTTAACTATGGTCATGGTAAGAATGAAAACCACCGCTGCCATAAGAACGAAGCTTCCTGTTTCCTTATAGTGGAAATAAAATTCCTTTCCGTTCTTGGGGGCAAAGATATTTTTAGCGAGCCAGGAAACCGCAAAAACAGTCTGAACGAGTGTAAGCGCACTAAAAGCCGCAATGCCTGCGGTATTTAAATATTCTAAAAAGTTTTTGATTTTGATCTTCTTTTCCATCAGTTAATTTCTCCGATAAAATCAGCAAGTGCGGAAGCATAAACTTCCTTTCCCTCATCGTTTAAATGAATTCCGTCGCTCATGTACTGCTCATAATTATCATTATTTATGTCTAGGCTGTCGCTGAAATCAAAGTAGTATACGTTTTCGTATTCGTCGGCTATTTTCATAAGCTCAGCATTATATGCTGCTCTGTATTCTGCGGTTACTTCATCGTAGTATTCGTCGTTCTCGCCGTAGTAAACAAATGTCGCATATGTAACTTCGGGAAGAATAATCTTTAAATCGGGATATTCGTGAATGATTCTTTCAAGGCCGCATCTTACGGCGCCGGCATATGTGAATTCGTCATGTTTGTCATTCGAAACCGCAGGCACTCTTAAGAATGCATCATTGACTCCGTAATTGACAATCAGTATATCCTCTTTGTCATAATTCGTTCCTGCCAAAAGCTTTATCTTTGGTAAAGCATCGTTAACGGATACCGAAAGTCTTCTCACATTATCCAATACGGAGGCTTTGTTGCCGGTGCAGATAATATTCGAAATATTGTAAAAACAAAGCTTGTCGGAATAGTAATCCGGCTCGCCGCCGTCGTTTAATTTTGAAGCACAGGTTCCGCCGAGAGAGCAGTTTAACATTTCACAGTCAAGCTTGCTCTCCAGTATCTCTGCCAGGTTCTTTTCGCCGGATTTATTGCAGAATAAACTGTCTCCGACAATCACAATATTAAGCTTGTTTTCGTTTAAGGGGAAAGAATATATCTTTCTTGGAATCACAAAAACAGCCAATACTGCAAAAAGCAGAACAAAAACAATAAATGAAATTAAAGATACCGTTTTTTTCTTTTTCACTGATTTTTCCTTAATGGTTTTTCATATATTCTTTGATAACTTCTTCTTCGGAAAAGTGTCTCTTTACACCCTTCACTTCCTGATAGGTCTCGTGACCCTTACCGATTAGCGCAACGATTTCGCCGGGCTTTGAGATATCCAAAAGATGTTCAATCGCTTCCTTGCGGTCATAGATTACTTCATAAGGGCAGTCATGCTCTTTTATGCCCTCGATGATTGATTTGTTGATATCGTCAATCTCTTCAAATCTCGGATTGTCCTCGGTAAGGATGATGTAATCCGCAAATCTTGATGCCGCTTCACCCATATCGTGACGTCTTGCCACGGGCTTGTTTCCGCCGCCTCCGAAAAGAACTGTGAGCTTCTTCGGATTGTAGGCACGAAGGGTAGACAGAACGCTCTCCGTTGAAATCGCATTGTGTGCGTAGTCAATGATAAATGTGCCTTTAGGCAGCGCTTCTTTTACGAGCTGTGTTCTGCCCTTTATGTGAATGTTGATAAGGCCGTTAACGATATCGCTGTCGTCCGCTCCGAGCAAGTGCGTAACCTCAGCCGCAATAAGTGCGTTGTCGACATTGTGGATGCCGGGAATGCCGATTGTGATGTCTTTATTTACATCGCCATGCATCAGGAAGGAAACTCCGATAATATCGTCTTCCCAGGTGTTCTTAATGTCGGTTGCGTAAAGATATGCTTCGCCTTTTACGGAAACGGTTCTTAAGTTCGGAGCATATTCTGCCATCTCTAAACCGTATTCGTCATCCACGTTGATGACTGCGGTTTCAACCTGCTTAAAGAATGCCTTTTTGCAGTTTTTGTATTCTTCGAAATCTTCATGCTCGCCGGGTCCGATATGGTCGGGAGAAAGATTGGTAAATGCACCGATTGCAAAGTGAATGCCTGCAATTCTGTCAAGCTTAACCGCCTGTGAAGAAACCTCCATGAAGACAACCTTGCAGCCTGCATCAGCCATCTTTTTAAAGAGTCCCTGTATCTCAAAGGATTCGGGTGTGGTGTTCTTGGTCTCGATATATTCGTTACCTACATATGCGCCTATGGTTCCGATCATTCCGACCTTAACGCCGGATACTTCCATAATGCTCTTGCACATATGTGTGGTTGTGGTTTTGCCCTTGGTTCCGGTTACGCCTACGATGACAAGCTTATCTGCGGGATTGTCAAAATAGTTTGCCGCAATTTTAGATAATGCAACTCTTGAATTAACAACCTTTAAAACGGTAACACCATCTTTTTTTACATCAACATCTTTTTCAACTACTAAAAGAGTCGCACCCTTTTCAATCGCAGAATCGATATATGCATGTCCGTCGGTATTAAAACCTGTGAGGCATACAAATGCACTGCCGTCCGTAACTTTTCTTGAATCGTAAACGACATCTTTTATTTCTTTATCAAGTGTTCCGGAGAGGACTTCATAAAGAATTCCTTCCATCAGTTTCTCAATTTTCATAAGTATATTCCCCTTCAAAAACTACGTGACTCGGACCTTTCATGTGAACCAGTCCTTTTTCGTCCCATTTTACTTCAAGCGGTCCGCCTATCTGCATTACTGTAGCTTCCTTGTCGCAAAGCCCTAATCTGTTCGCAAACACAAGTGCCGTACAACAGCCGGTGCCACAGCCTATCGTCTCGCCGCAGCCTCTCTCCCATTCACGAATCTGAATGTTCTTTCTGTCAACGACACGCGCAAAAGTCACGTTGGTTCTCTTCGTAAAAAGAGGATGTGTCTCTATCGCGGGTCCGATAGTCTCGATGTCTAAGTTTTCAAGATCGTCCGTAAAAATCACGGTATGCGGATTGCCCCATGAAAGAGAGGACATCCTGACATTCATTATTCTGCCACCCGCATTTACCTTAACGCTCTCGTTAAAGAATTCTTCTTTTTCAAAGTCCACGGGAATGGCCGCGGGATTAAATATCGGCTCTCCGATTTCCGCTTCGATATTCTTAACCTCTCCGTCTTCCACGGTTAAATAGAGATTTTTGATACCGCCGAGGGTCTCGATTTTTATTTCGGTTTTATCCGTAAGCTTGTGGTAATACGCAAACATTGCCACGCTTCTTACGGCATTTCCGCACATCTCCGCTTCGGTTCCGTCGGGATCGAATATGCGCATCCTAAAGTCGGCTTTATCTGACGGACATACAAGCACAAGTCCGTCCCCACCAACGCCAAAATGGCGATCAGAAATCTGAATCGCCACTTCATTCCAGTTCATATCCGGCAGTCCGGCCACGTTTACATATACGTAATCGTTGCCGTATGCCTCCATTTTTGTAAACGGTATTTTCATATTATACCTTGCTCTTT
The DNA here is from genome assembly GCA_017618075.1 of Lachnospiraceae bacterium. Classification (GTDB taxonomy): domain Bacteria; phylum Bacillota; class Clostridia; order Lachnospirales; family Lachnospiraceae; genus UBA3766. The sequence continues at coordinate 24,383 of JAFZUY010000033.1, read as the reverse complement.
TCTTTTATGAGTTTAATGCCTGTTCGAGGTCATCGATGATATCCTGAGGATCTTCGATGCCTACAGAGATTCTTATAAATGCTTCGTTGATTCCGAGCGCTCTTCTGATGTCATCGGGAACATCCTCGTGAGTCTGCGTAATCGGATATGTAACAAGTGTTTCGGTTCCGCCTAAGCTTTCCGCAAAGAGAACCATCTTTACGTTGGATAAAAGCTTTCTTGCGCTCTCCTCGCTGTCGAGTTCGAAGGAAATCATTCCACCGAAGCCCGAAGCCTGCGAGAGGTTCATTTCATATCCGGGATGATCTTCAAATCCTACATAGTAAACTTTCTTTACCTTGGGATGATTTCTTAACCACTCGGCTACAATCTTCGCATTTTCGTTATGTTTTCTCATTCTTAAGGAAAGTGTTTTGATTCCTCTGATGATAAGCCAGCTGTCCATGGGTCCGAGGCCCGAGCCGAGGCTCTTTAACTGGATGTGGAAATGATGTGAAAGCGCTTCATCCTTAATTACTACCATACCTGCCACAACGTCATTGTGACCGCAGAGATACTTGGTACCGCTGTGAACGACTATATCTGCACCGAGTGTTAAAGGTCTCTGGAAATACGGTGTCATAAAGGTGTTGTCTACGACAAAGAGGGCGCCTGCTGCATGTGCTATCTTCGCGATGCCCTTGATATCGCCCACCTTCATCATGGGGTTGGTCGGAGTCTCAAGGAATACCATCTTGGTATTAGGCTGAATCGCCTTTTTGACATTCTCAAGATCAAACATATCGACATAGGAAATCTCGATTCCGTTTACCTTGAAAATATCTTCGACGATTCTGTGTGTACCGCCGTACAAATCGTCGCATAAAAGACAATGCTCGCCGCGCTTTAAATAATCAAATACGGACATGCTGGCTGCCTGACCGGAAGTAAATGCAAATGCTTCAACGCCTTCCTCGAGGATAGCCATTGTTCGTTCAAGTTCCTGTCTCGTGGGGTTTTGAAGTCTGGAATAATCATATCCCGTGGAAACCCCGAAATCTCTGTGTCTGAAGGTTGCAGACTGGAAAATCGGAAAACTTACGGCGCCGCTGATTGGGTCGCATCCGAGTGCTCCGTGAACTACCTTGCTGTCAAACGAAAGATTCTCTTTTTTATCATAATCGGCATAATAATTTTCTACTTTTTCCATAGTGCCTCCTTATAATCATATATACAGGGTTATTTTACCATATATAGTGTATTTTATCAATCAAAGTACAATATTTGATTATATTGTTTTTCTAGAACCGATTCTAAAAAAGTGTGAATGCCGTTCTTTTCTTTCCGACATCCACACTTTTATTTCTTTTATGATTTTTCGTTTGCTAATCCATATGGTACATAACCAGAGCGTCGTTTTTCTTAATAACGGTATTTCCCGAAGGAATGATGGTTTTGTTTCCTCGCTTAATCATGACTATCTTTTCCGTGGCGGCAAGATTTAAATTGTTTATTTCCTTGCCTATCCATTTGTCGCCCTCAAACACCGTCATTTCGTTTAGGTTAATATCGTCGTCTCTGTGATTGTTCGTCGCAAGCACAACCGTATCACCGGATTTTAATACCATATTCTGCGCCGGAGTCATATTCTCGCCGTTTCGAACAACCGCTACAATCAGTGCCTGCGGCGGTATGACGATATCTTTTATTTCCTTATCGCACCAGGCGTGGCTTTCGTTTAATACGCCCGTGATAAACTCAAGCTCATGTCCGCCGCCGTGCCCTTTGAATCTGTTAATTTGCGAGAACTGTTCAACGAAGCCTGCGGAAATAATACCTGTGGGTATTGCGACAATTCCGACGCCTAAGAATGATATTATCAGTGCCAAAAATTTTCCCAAAAACGTGACGGGGTAAATGTCTCCGTAGCCTATCGTAAAGACAGTCGCCATCGACCACCAGAAGCCCGAGAGCGCATTTTCGAATACTTCGGGCTGCGCTTCATGCTCCACGCCGTACATTAACATCGAAGCCGACAGCATCAACATTAAGATTAGCACAACCGAAGAAATAAGCTGTTTTTTACGTTCGTTTAAAACATTCACTATTACGTTAAACGCGTCAAACTGCGAATTGATTTTAAAGAGCCTGAAGATTCTGAACACTCTGAAAAGACGCAGTACCGCAAGTCCCGTCGGAGTCGTAAAAGGCATGTAATAAGGGAAGCAGCTTAAAAAATCTATGATTCCATAAAACGAAAATATGAATGCGAGTACGGCTTTTCCTTTTGTCTTGTTAGGATACAAGAAATCCGCGGTTATAAGTCTGGCAATATATTCAATCGTAAAAAAGATGATTGTCGCCAGTTCAATGCCTTTTAAAACATTCATGATTCCGTTAAGTTCTTTGAATGTTGCCAGGAAAGTAACCACGATATTCAGTACGATTATGACGGAAATAATCACATCAAAAGAACGGCTCAAGAGATCTTTAGCCGCTCCTATCTGTACAATTTCAAAAAGTCTTTTACGGAATTTTGTCATTAATTCTCCTTATCAGATAACGCGCATTCCGCCCGCTTTTCTGATTTTAACCACGCTGCAGAGGCAGTCGGGAAATACTTCTTCCAGACGCGCCTTGTACTTATCGACATTTTCGTTCTTAACAAACGCTTCCATTACACCCGAAAATCCGGACGCGTGAATTCTGCACGCTTCGTCTTTTGTAAGAATGTTTTCGCTTACCGCCAGTGCCAAGGGTAAATCCTGCTTTAAATACTCAATCGGTGAGCTGACATTCTGCAGATACATAAAAGAAGAGTTGCCGGACTCGTTTTCGTTTTTGATAAAAATATCCGTGTCTTTATCTTTTAATGCTTTTAAAACCTGAGAAACTCTTTCGTTTTCGGCAAAGAAATGCATTGCTCGTAAAATCGCACGACCCGAACATTTTTCGCGAAGCGAATGCATCTTTTCTTCAAACTCAGCCTTGTCTACATCGTTTAAAAAGTCTTTGCCAAGCTCATTTGCAACGCTTTTCATCTCGGAAACAATCAAAGCATATTCGGTACTCTGGTCACCGCTCACGCTCTTTGTATCCGTGATGCATATCGAATAATCCGACAAATCGGAATCTATTTTTTCAATTACGGGATCTGCGGGATTTGAAAAATCAATATATACAAATCCGCCGACCGAACACGCCGTCTGATCCATCAGGCCCGAAGGTTTTCCGAAGTAAATGTTTTCGGAATACTGTCCGATCTGAGCAATTTCCCTGGGGCTTATTTTCATATCGTTAAAGAGTCCCGATACGATATTCCCGAGGAGAGTTTCGAATGCGGCCGAAGAAGCAAATGCCGAGCCTACCGGTATGTCCGAAGTAATGTAGGACGCGAATCCGCCTAAGTTATAGCCCATATCTTTTAGGCCGTTTAACATGCCTTTTATGAGGGCAGTCGTGCTCTTTTGCTCTTCATCGCTTATGTCAAGCGCATTGATATCAATCTTGATCTCGGGATTTTCTCCCGAAACCATTCTCACAAAATCATCTTCGCTCTTTTTTACAACAGCTATTACATCCGCATTTACTGCTGCGGCTATAACTTTTCCGTGCTGATGATCGGTATTGTTTCCGATGATTTCTATTCTTCCGGGAGCGGAGAAAATCGAGAGATCTCCGCCTCCGAATAAGAGTTCAAATTTTTCGCACGCCGCAATATATCTTGCACACTGATAATCAAGTTTCGTTTCGTCCGAGTAGAGGTCGACAAGAATATTGTCAAGCGATCCGTTTTTTAAATTTTCAACCAGTTCGCTCTTTTGCATATAACCACCCCGTTAAGAGAATCAGTCCTCTTTCATCCTGGATACTTCATCAAACAAATCGCTGATTTCTCGTGCGGGCTTTTTGTCGATAAGCGAAACGACTACAGCCACGATTAAACTAAAGATAAATCCGGGAATAATTTCGTAAAGTCCTGTATTGAAAAGTGTAAGTTTTTCTACGTTACCCGAAAGGCAGCAGTACCAGAAAGCATCCATTGCAAATCCCGCAACGATACCAGCGATAGCGCCCTTGTAAGTAAATCTCTTCCAGTAAAGAGAAAGAATGATTGCAGGTCCGAATGCCGCTCCGAATGCACCCCATGCACATTCAACCAGCGCCATAATACCCTTGCAGTTAGGGTTAACCGCGATTAAAAGAGCCACAACGGAAATAAATGCAACGACACCTCTTCCGACTACCATCATTTCCTTATCACCTGCTTTTTTACGTAAAACAGGTTTGTAGAAGTCTGTCGCAAAAGCGGAGGACGAAGCAAGGAGCTGTGAATCCGCCGTAGACATGGAAGCCGCAAGAATGGCTGATAAAAGAACACCTGCCAAAAGTGCGGGGAATAATGCACGTACCATTGTAATAAATACAAAACTTCTGTCATCCGCGCCAAGGCTGGTGCCGAGATACTGATGAGCAACAAGTGCAACTACGGAAGCCATAATAAGAATGAGAGTTGTCCAGAAACATCCGATAATCTGTGATCTCTTCATTTCTTTTTCGGATTTAATCGACATGTACCTTACAAGAATATGAGGCATTCCCATATATCCGAGTCCCCATCCGAGACCGCTTAAAATATCTTTTAGACTTGCATAATCAAATTTGCCGCTGGATAAAATATTGTAATAATTCTCGTCGGTTACTACTTCTGCTACAGGAGCAAATCCGGGTCTGTTCATAACTATAAGTGCAACAATGGGTGCAGCCATAAGTGCCATTAACATTAACATTCCCTGGAAGAAGTCGGTCCAGCAAACCGCATTGAAACCGCCGAGGAATGTGTAAAGAAGGATGATAATCGTTGCGCCGATCATAGCGTAAAGAGGATCCCATCCGAAAATATTGTTAAAAAGTGAACCGCATGCGTAAATACTTGATGCGGAATAGATACAGTAAACAACAATGAAAATAACCGCACATACTGCCTGAAGTGCAGGATTCTTTTCTTTGAATCTGTTTGTTAAAAACTGAGGAATTGTAATAGCGTCATCAGCTTTGATGGAATATTTTCTTAACTTGGGCGCAATGAAAATCCAAGCACAAATGGTTCCGATCATAAGACCTACCGAAATCCAAACCTGACCCATGCCCCAAAGGTAAATGGATCCGGGAAGACCCATAAGTACCCATGCACTCATGTCCGATGCACCTGCGGACAACGCTGCAACAAAACCGTTCATCTGTCTGCCGCCAAGGAAGTACGCCTTGTCACCGGTCTGTTTTCTTCCTCTGATAAAGAAGAAAATACCGATTCCCAGAACGAGCATAAGGTAAACTATAAATGCCACCATTTCCCAATAATTTTTCGCCATAATTTTTTCACCGCTTTCCTGCTTTATTTTGATAAAATCAACCTCTTTTAGAATACAAAATATGTGAAATATTTGCAAGTACTATTAAAAGGGCAATTCTTACCTAAAAAAGCCGATTTTAATCGGCATTTTGACAGATAGATTTTTAGATTTATTAATCTATAATAGTTACTATAGGAATTTGAATAAAAATATATTTTAAGGGGGTAATATTATGAGTGAAATTAAGTTTTACATCTGTGAAAAATGTGGCAAGATTATCGGCGTGATTAATCCTTCCGCCTGTCCGACAATGTGCTGTGGCGAGGCAATGAAGCCCCTTGTTCCCGGAACTGTAGATGCAAGTCTTGAAAAGCATGTTCCTGTTGTAACAGTTGAAGGCAACATCGTAAAAGTAAATATCGGAAGCGTCGATCATCCCATGCTCGAAGAGCACAGCATCCTTTGGGTATATCTTCAGACCGAAAAGGGCGGCCAGAGAAAGAATCTCGCTGTCGGCGGCGCACCCGCAGTAGAATTTGCTCTCGCAGCAGACGACAAGGCCATCGCAGCATACGCTTACTGCAATCTTCACGGACTCTGGAAAACGGATATTTAGTATCTATAGAAAACAAAACCTGTGTCAAAAAATCCCTCCGTTTTACCGGAGGGAATTTTTTATTTTATTTAGTCTTCATAAAAGATTGAATACGGTAATTCCAGAGCTGTCATAATATCTTCAAGTGTATTAAGATCATAAACCGGCTTGGGCGTTTCCGCATCAGCACTAAACCTGGGTGCTGCAAAAAAGGTTGTAGATATGAAATAGAGTGTATTTCCCTTTTGGACAGTAAAGCACTGCATAGACGTACCTGATTGCTTTATAAATACGTTTGAAAAAGCCCTTGCACTCTCTTCGGGTTTATACGAAAAATCAATTTTATCGTAACAGTTATACCAGTCTGTTAAATACTCAAACCTCTCATTTGCTGCTTCTAAGGTCTTATACTCCATTATATCAACAGAAACGGCTGTCTTGTCAGCATCCTCAGGGTTCAAATAGCCACCTACACTGGTATATGATTTCATCGTAGTATTATAATCTTCTTCGGGTTCATATTCTCGGATATTATTATACGGCTCTTCATATCCGGCCTTTTCCATGATTTCAATAATCAAATAGGAAACATCATAAGGATCATATTTATAATTCTCATCAAGCGGAGCATACTGTATACTTATGTGCTCATAATGTTCCTCTCTTCCGTCTGCGTAAATGGCAACATCCGCGCCTTTTTTGGCCGCTGCATCAGCATCACTCATTTCCTGCGTATAAGATGTTCCTTCAGTGTACGATGTCATATTAAGATGAACTACCACAAGTCCCGGATATTCATCCTCTTCTTCCACCGCCGGCTTCTCATCCGTTACTTCAGATGTAGTTTCAGCAGTTTCATCGTCCGCATTCGTATCATTCGTGGTATCCTCGACTAATTCTTCGATACCCGCAATGTCCACCGTCTGCGGCTTATTTGTACATGCTACAGTTGCGGTAAAAAGTACCGCGGTTAAAATCACTCCTAATGTTCTCAAATATTTTTTGTATCCCATAGCTTTTTCTCCTCTCGTTACTCCAGTTCGCTGTTACCATGAATACACCCTAATAATATCATATAAATTTTTTAATTGTCTACTTTATGTCTCTTTGAGAACTGCTGAGCCGTTAATAAAACGGTCCGGTGGACCGTTTTTAGGCGAAGGATCCGAGAGCTACGCTCGAGGAAGACCCCGGTTTAACGGGGTCTTTTGAACAAAAAAATCCCTCCGCATTTGCGGAGGGATATATTATGTTCAAATTATCTCTTACTAAACTGAGGTGCACGACGAGCAGCTTTGAGACCGTATTTCTTTCTTTCTTTCATACGAGGATCTCTTGTTAAGTAACCCTCTTTCTTAAGAATCTGTCTGTTGTCTTCATCTGCTTTAACAAGTGCACGTGCAAGACCATGTCTGATGGCGCCTGCCTGGCCTGTTGTTCCGCCACCCTTTACGGTAACGATTACGTCGAACTTATCTGTAGCGTTTAATGCTACGAGGGGCTGACGTACAACAACCTTTAATGTTTCCATACCGAAGTAATCATCGATATCTCTTTTATTAACAGTTATATTTCCTTTGCCGGGCATAATGTATACTCTGGCAATTGATTTTTTTCTTCTACCTGTTCCGTAGAACTTTTCTGCAGCTTTCTTAGCCATTATCAATATCCTCCTATACTACTTTAGGTTTAAAATGTTAATACTTCGGGCTTCTGAGCCTGATGCTTGTGATCAGGTCCGGCATATACGAATAACTTCTTGTACATTTCTCTTCCTAAAGGTCCTTTGGGAAGCATACCGATTACTGCATGCTCGATTACTTCTTCGGGATGTTTAGCAAGTTTCTCTTTGAGAGAAACGATCTTCTCACCGCCTACGTAATCGGAGTGGCTGAAGTATGTCTTCTGATCCATCTTCTTACCTGTAACCTGAATTTTCTCTGCGTTGATGATGATTACATAATCACCTGTATCGATGTGAGGAGTAAAGGTGGGTTTGTTCTTTCCTCTTAACACCTTAGCAACCTCGCTAGCTAAACGGCCGAGTGTCTGGCCTTCAGCATCTACTACATACCATTTTCTCTCAATGGTAGCAGGGCTTGCCATATAAGATTTCATTTTAATATCCTCCATTAGTCTGACCCGGAAACGGTCTCCATCCACCGTTTTAGGGTTTTTACATTTATTGTCAAACCGTCGGATGTCCGGGCCGCCGGTCAACTTTTCACTTTGTTCTTCGCACTATCGGGCTAACAATAGTCAAAGACTCGCACGAAACATTATACAAAAAGTGCACTTTGGTGTCAACATAAATTTCCCTGTATTTATATAATATTCTTAACGTATACAAGATGATGTATTCGCACAAAACAAATCCCCCAATCTTTTTGACCGGGGGATTTTGAAATATCGTAAATTGTATTTTCTATTATTCAGCAGGCTGATCGGATGTACAGTGAGGACATTTTGTAGCTTCAATGTCGATTTCGCTCTTACAGAAAGGACAAATCTTTGTGGTAGGAGCTGCTTCCTCTTCTGCTTCTTTCTCTTTTTTAAGCTTGGCTGCTGCTGCCTCTGCTGCCTTTGTAGCGCCGTTAATTGCTTTAAGCATGATGAAAAGAATAACTGCTAAAATAAGGAAATTGATTATAGCAGTAATGAATCCGCCGTAGTTAAGCGATAAAGCTAATGCTGCTTCGGAATCAAGTTCTGAATAATCTACCCAGGGAAGTTTGATTGCGCCTGCAACTTCTGCGCCGCCGACACTGTTAATCAAAGGATTGATAAAACAGGTTGTAAGTGCAGTAACGATTGATGAGAATGCGCCGCCGATGATAACACCGATAGCCATATCCATTACATTACCCTTGAGTGCAAATTCCTTAAATTCTTTTAAAAGTTTCATAATCTTTCCTCCTTGTATTTAAGATGAAAATTATTTACCGATATTTATGCCGAACTGATTCAGGAAATTATTCATTCCGTCGCCTATACGCTTCATAAACTGGGTAGCATCATCTATTTTCTCAAGCGTAGAGTTTAGCTTGTCGACATCTATTCCGTTAAGTACTTTGCTGAATCCGTCGAAATCCAGCTTGCCGATTGCATCGAGTGTTTCGTTAATCTTAAATACGTCCACCGCATTGTTTAAAGTCGAGATGGTTTTGTTTAATCCCTCGACATCTATTCCGTTTAAAACCTCGAGGGCCGGCTCAAGCATATTTGCAAAGTTCTTAATCTGAACTCCGAGATATATCGTTCCAACCAGGTTTCCGATTAACAGGAAAAATACCAGTATCAGAATAACTCTGTCGATTATCTGACCAACATAAATGCTTTTTAGTCTTTTAGAATCTTTTTCATCCATAACTTAACCCCCGTTTGTTCTGCTTTCGTGGCAGGTGAAATATATTATCTGGTAATCCTCGGAAACCCTTTCAAGCACTTTCATAGCTCCCGAGAGATTGCTCTCGTCGTAGTTTACGAAAGGATCGTCCAGAATTACAAAAGGTTTTTCTTTCTGATACATTGCATCAATAAGTGCAAGTCTTAAACAGAAATCCGTTACTTCCTGAAGACCGAGGCTTAAATCGCTTATACGGCGCTGCATGCCTTCTTCGGTCTTGGTCAGGTTCAAATCCGTGTCGATTCTGAAGCTGTCTGTATCTTCCTCTTCAAAATACTCCGAATACTTTTTGAAGCCTTCCATGGTCGGCCCCGTGTATTTTAATGAAAGCTCGTTCTTCGCCTTGGTAAGAAACTCTAAAGTCTTTTGCATCAGGGCATAATCTTTTTCGTACTCCTCGAGCCTCTCTTTGTCCTCGTCGATCTTAACGCTGAGTACTAAAAGCGCATCACGTTCTTCCTGTCGCTCCTCAAGACGTTTTCTGAAATTAAGGAGAGCATCGGACTCTTTATCAATCTCTTCTTCAAGCTCCGAAACTTCGTCTCTTAAGTCACCGATATCGGGCAAATCTTCAGGCAATTCCTTACATATCTCTGTTATATCATTTTCCGACTCAAATTGCACTAAAATATTCTTTTTTCTTTCGCTTTCTTCCATTGAAGAAACGAACCTGACGGACTTCTTCTGATACTCGTCGAGCTGCTCGTCGTTTGCATCGCTTCCGCTCTTTCCTATCAGGGCATAAAATTCGTTTACTTCGCTCTCGTTCTTTTCATATTCTGCCCGGCATTTTTCGAAAGTTTCGATTTTCTTTTTGCCCTCTGTATAAACCTTTACGTCTTCATACAGGTTAACCAAATCGTCGGTCACGGTATTTTCGTTGAAAGGCACTTTGTATTTGTCCAAGAAGTTTTTAACCTGGTTGTTGGCGAAGAGAATGTCGTCCCTTCCGGACTTTATTACATTTCTCGTAAAATGTGAGGAATCAACGCGCGAAATCGCCTCGTCCCTTGTAATATCCGTATCGCGCTTTAGGTTAAACTCGCCCTTCTTAAAGAGTCTCATGACCAAAATCAAAATTACGAATATTAATCCTAAAAGAAACGCAGCCACTTCGGGAATAAGAATAAACGAATCACGCATGCCTCTTATTCCGAGTACCGTAAAGAAAATAGCCGTGCCAAAGAAAAGAAGTGCCAGGATTATAAAGATTACAAGCTTCGTCTTTCTCTTTTTCTCGCTCAAACGGAAAGCCTCAAGTCCTTTCTCGTATTTTTCCTTCTGTTCTTCTTTCTGTTGTTCAATAAATTCTTCTGCTTCGTTATTCAAAGCATTTTCCCTGCCTAAAATATCATGCTTTTTAGTCTGGGTTTCATTCCAGAGAGATATATATTTTTTAACCTCTTCTTCGCTGCAGGTTCCGTTCTTGAATTTGTCTTCAAGCATATTCCACTTTTCGTCTTTGACAACAGTATTTTCTCCCATCTCTTCTTTGAGATGTTTCATCTTAATGCCCTTGTCTCTGACTGCGTTGATATCGGAAAGAGGAGGAACGTGGCCTGCGAAGAAATCAAATATCTCATCTGTCTTCTGGCGGCTTTCCTCGTACTCTTTTTTAAGCGAATCATACATTTTTTTCTTCGCTTTTATGGAATCCGCTTTCATTACCTCGGATTCTTTTCTTTTAAGATCTTTAATCTTGCGGCGGTCGTTGTCGATTCTCTCTGTCTGTGCCATTATCTGGCCTTCAAGAATATCCGTGGCTTTTTCGGTATCTTCCAGACTTCTGAAGCGGTTGTTCTCCTCGGAGAGTTCAATCTGAAGGCATTTAATTTTCCCGGGTTTTCTGTCGGGAGAATACTCGTTTAATTTCTTTTCAAATCTTGCACACGCGGTATCGAAATTGTTGATATCGTCTGTCGCATCGGTAAGATTGCCTAATTTTGCTCTGATTGAATCGGTCACGGAACCGTCGTTTTTCTGTAAATCGGGCGATGCGATATAAGCGGTCCTGAAAAAAGAATCCTTATCAATCCCAAAAATACTGTTGCCCAGGGACTTCTTTTCAAATGCGTTGCTTACGGCATTGGACGGAAGTTCTCTGACTTCAAATGAATCACTTGCGTCATTCCTTCCGAACGTCCTTGATACCTCGTATTCCTTGCCCTCATATTCGAAAGTAATGCTTCCGCCGTAAATACCGTTGTTCCAGGGACGGAATTTTTCTCTTTCTTTGTCTTTCAGGCTCTTTTTATTCTCATCTTCAAAGCCGTAAAGCATAACTTTAATAAACGAAGCCAGCGTGCTCTTGCCGAAGCCATTGTCTTCGCAGAACACATTGAGTCCGTCATTAAAATCAAATTTTTCATCATGGATTTTTCCGAATCCGGAAACATAACAGGAAATCAGTTTCATTGTATAATCTCCTCTCCGGAAAGTGCTCTAAGTCCCATGCGTACTATCTGTCCCTTGGTCTCTTCATCTATTTCATCAGATTCTTCGACCAGGCGGATAAAGAATCCCTTCAAAGATTCGTCGAGCGCGTACTTTCTGAAATCAACGCTCACACGGCTTTCGTTTTTGGCTTTTACGAAAAAGTAATCATCCATTACCGCCGTAGCAATTAAGTTTTCATTTACCTCGGCGTTCTCATCGACATTTCCGGTTAGGCGGATTTTTATCATGTCTCTTTCGCTGTATCTTTTTTCCAAAAGATCCCTCTTAACCTTTTCTATGATTTCACCCGAGTTGTCGAGGCCTGAAATATCAACATCCACCGTGTGAAGTTTTCTGAATGCGAAATCAACGAACGAAGGAATGATATCGCCCTTTTCTTCATCCACGTCTAAAAGAACGAAGCCGTGGTCTCCGCACTCATCAAACCCCCTGCCCTCAAGACAGCCGGGATAGCAGTATATGCCTCTTGAATCAAGAGTTTTAAGCTTGTACTCATGCACATGACCGAGCGCAAGATAATCTATGCCCCTGCCGCGAAGCTCCGATATCGGAACCGTTTCGGTCTTGTCTTTCCCTTTATACTCATTCTCCTGACCATGAAGCGTAACGATATTTATATCATCAAAATCAGCGGTAAAAAGTTTCATGAGCGAGGAAACATTGTCGTTAAATTCCGCACCGTAAAGTTTTATCTTTTTTCCCGTCGATGCAGGGTTTAAAACATACGATGTCCACTCATCTTCGAACATATGGAAGTTCGCGGGAACATCTCCATTGCCTTTTATGAAGCTGATAAAACTTTCCCTGTCATGATTGCCGCGAAGATAATAAAAATCTATGTCTTTGTATTTGTTTATCTGTGTAAGAACGATGCTTGCAACTTTTTTTGCCACACTCTTCGTGTCAAAAAGATCGCCGGCGATAATAATCGCCTTAACGCCAAGGTCTTCGGCAGACTCGCAAAGGCGCGCGAAATTAAGCGTAAGTTCGTCTTTACGCCTGTTTGCTTTTTCGCCCTCTAAATGTGTTTTCATCGACGAATCAAGATGTAAATCCGCCGTGTGGATAATCTTCATTTTTTTCTCCTTTTTTTTCTTTTAAATCTTTAATCCGCACACGATTAATTATACCATAGCCCATAGCGAAAAAATATATATTTCTTGTTCTTGAAAAAAGAAAGATACTCATCTAAAATTTTGTATGTAAATGAGGAAAACATCATGAAAAAGACTTTTGAGGACGATTTTAATCTAAGCGTTATCGCCGAAAGCGGCCAGTGCTTCAGATTTAACAGAATAGAAAAAGATATTTACAAAGTGGTTGCCCACGGAAAAGTTTTGATCATAAAAGAAATGGGCAAAAACACTTTTGATTTTGACTGCACTTCGGATGATTTTAAAAAGATATGGCATAAATATTTCGACCTTGATACAAATTATTCATCCATCAGAAAGTCCGTAAAAGACAACGCCTTTTTATGTGCCTGTGCAGAGCAATCCGTAGGTATGCGAATATTAAATCAGGACAAATGGGAAATGGTCGTTTCTTTTATCATCTCTCAAAGAAAAAGTATTCCCGCAATTAAAACTTCGATTGAAAGACTCTGTGAACTCTGTGGAGATAAAATCGATGATGAAAATTATGCATTTCCTACACCAATGCAGATACTTGCTACACCAATAAATAAGTTGGCGGAATGCGGTCTCGGATATAGATTGCCTTATATTCTTGAAGTTGCTGAGAAAGTTAATTCAGATTTGAATTACTTTAAGACTCTTGAAAAGATTAATGACGATGAAAAACTATTAGAAGAACTTAAAAAAATGAAGGGCGTCGGCGACAAAGTGGCTTCCTGCATTGCTTTATTCGGTTTCCACCGCCTCAACTTCTTTCCCAAAGATGTGTGGATCAACCGTGCGTTGGCAGAACATTTTCCAAAAGGTTTCGATTATAAAATCTATGAGCCTTACAATGGTGTCATTCAACAGTATATTTTCTATGCTTATAGAAATGCCAATCGATAAACGCTTTACTCGCACCAGTCTTCATATTTAAGATTCTCAACGCGAGAAAATTCTCTGACATTATGCGTCACAAGAGTAACACCCAGGGATCTTGCCTGTGCTGCAATTAGCATATCATTAGCCCCAATCAGTTGCCCTTTATTCTGCAAATCCTGTCTTATTACCCCATAATCATAAGCTGCATTCGAATCAAATGAAACAACCGAAATTTCTGCTAAAAACATCATAAGTGCGGCACGGTTTCTTTCAGGTTGAGAACTATGCATAATACCATATTCCAGCTCCGCCATAGTTATCGCTGATATGCATATTTCCTCAGGATTATGTTTCATAAGATTCGATATAACTTCCGGAGAACTTTTATTAATAGCATACGCAATAATATTAGTATCCAGCATATATTTTATCATTTAATTTCCTCCCTACTCTCTAACGGCAGCGAAGGAATTGTTTCAATCAGAAAATCATCTGTAAAATAATCCAGACTCGATAACATGCTTTCCCATTTATTCTCCTTTGGGCAAAGAATAACAATATTCCCTATTCTGTTTATCAATACTTCATCCGTATCAAAACGACATGTTTTGGGAAGACGAATTGCCTGGCTTCCGCCATTTGTAAATACTTTTGCACAATCCATACTACACCTCCTTTTTTATTAGTATATACTTCTGTATATACTTTTGTCAATGATAAAAAAAGATGCAGGGGTCGGTATAGTTTGTATTACCATTACATGCTGAAAGACAAAATACAGAAAATGCAAAAACGGCTAAACTTATCAACTTTTTCATACTGTTTTTCATAATCATTTTAAGTCCTCCGATAATCTGCCAAAACCAATGATCTTCACTACAGAAACATCTTCTCGCATTTGAAAATGTCTTCTCCCGCGTCGTATTTATATACTGCGATAAATTTATTTGCGGACGTGTATACTTTAAACATCTGCATATCATTAACCTTGGATTTTAATTCCACGGTATCTTTTTCCGTCATGTCATCACAAACAATCTTGACTATATTGCTCCACAATAAAGAATTTCCGTTCTCTATTATCTTGCTGCTTTCTTCTTTAACAAAGATTGATGAAAGATCTTTAAAAACATCGCTTGTGGGGAGAATAAAATCATCTATCTTGCCTTCTTTAGCCAACGCTTCAATATCTGACAACTTAAGCGAATCCTTTTCTTCAAAGAAAGAAACCTTGGTTCTTTTAAGATGGTCCATGCACCCGCCACATCCAAGTTTTTCGCCTATATCCCTGCAAAGAGATCTGATATATGTTCCCTTCGAGCAATGAACTGTGAATGTTACATACGGAATGTTAATCTCTTTTATGTCGATGCGGAATATTTTAATATCTCTCGCTTCGCGCTCGATTACTTTTCCTTCTCTTGCAAGTTCATAGAGTTTCTTGCCGTCTTTTTTTAGCGCAGAGTACATAGGCGGAATCTGCTTGATATCTCCTAAAAAAGATTTAATTGCCTCAACTATTTCTTCTTCGTTGCAATCAACATCCTTTTTCTCCAATACGGTTCCGGTTGTATCTTCCGTGTCGGTCGTCACTCCAAGCAACATTCTGCACTCATATTCCTTATCCTTATCTTCAAGAAATGTGCAAAGTTTCGTGGCATTTCCAAGGCACACCATCAGTACACCCTCGGCTGCGGGGTCGAGCGTTCCTGTATGTCCTATTTTCTTTTGTTTTAATATACCTCTTAGCACCGCCACCGCATCCATAGAAGTGAAGCCGGGCTCCTTGTATACATTTATAAGTCCGTTATACATTGTGTGTCTTTTATCCTTAATTATATTTCTTTTTAATAGGAATCCAAAGCTCGCAGAATATATCCGGTCTGGTCCCGTCGAAGTAAAGTTCGTAATCAGTCTCTTCGGAAGCCTCGTAGCCCATCTGAGGCAGAAACTCCTTATAGAACTTAGTCCAGGTCTTCGCTATACAGTCACCGTCTTCTCCCACACATTCAAAGACTACATATGTTCCGGGATTAACGTCCCAAATGCTAAAGCCCTTCTTCTCCAAATCCTCTTCATCGAAATCTGCGGTATCCTCGTCGACAATGATTCCGATGCCGTATTCGAAGGTATCCTTTCCTTCCTGTGTAGGACTGCAAAGACCATAAAGGTCACGCTTTCCATCTTCTCTTAACATCCAGATTGGAGAAAGCATCTGTTTGCTGTTACACTCTCCCCAAAAATCAGCCACTTCGTGGTTGGCCTCGTCGTTAATTATCTCGTTACTGAACTCTCTTACCAGAGCAATAAATTTCTTTTCTTTTGTTTGAACAATACGGTAATCCATACTCTTACCACCTTTCACAGATAATGTAATCGTAAGCGGATTGAAAAGCGTCAGTTTGCCGGCTTCTTCTCTGGCTGTTTTAGGAGCGACACCATGAAACCTCGTAAAAGCTTTCGTAAAACTTTCCGGTGTTTCGTAGCCATACTTCAATGCCAGATCAGTGATTTTTGCATCGGTCTCCACAAGTTCTCTTCCCGCCAAAGATAAACGGCGGTTTCTTATATATGCGTTGGCCGTTAAGCCCGTCACGAAACTGAAAGCTCTGTGAAACTCGTAGCTTGACGTGTGCACCTGCTTCGCTACGTCTTCATAGTTGATCTCCTCGAGAAGATGCTCTTCCATATACGTGATAGCTGTTTGTAATGCTTCAATCCATTCCATGCTTTCGTCCTCCTGCTTACACGTCCATTATGGACGAAATTCGTAAAAGGTACATTTCCTCGTTTGCGAAGTTTTGTCAGGTAACTTTTAGTTATCCATCTCATATGTATTTTATGAGAAAATACTTGGTTAGATTTTCATCTTTGTTTTCACGCACATATTCCACTTCGTATCCGAGTTTTTTATAAAACTCAAGAGCCTGGAATCCGTAAGTCGTAAGATTAATCTGCTCTCTGTTATCGTCTTTGAAAGCCTCTTCCACTGCCCTCACAAGCATGGAACCGACACCGGATTTGCGATACTCTTCCAAGACAATCAGATCTCCGATATGGACCTCTTTGTAGTAGGCATGCCCCTGGATAGCACCTGCTATTTTATCTCCGTCTTTTGCTACAAAGCAGTAGCTGACATATGCCGTATCTATACCTTTTTTCAAGGCAAATTTGGTGAATTCTTCACCTACAAGTTCTCCGATTACTCCGTCTTCGTCTTCGGTTCGTTCAATTATAAAAGACATATTATACCCCTGCCTAAATTCTATCGTCCTAATGTGTCATCTCTTTTTTACAGTTCCTTTACCATAAACACCTCAGTCATTAAATATACTGTTTATAGTATTTTCGTAATCATCTTTTATTAAAATGATGTCCTGCGCATCGTCCTTAAAACCATCTATGAAACTTTGATTTTCTTTTTTTATCCAATCCACATTGCAATCCGAATCATCCAATCTGTTTTCAATGTCGGATGCGTGATTTAATATATCTTCAAAGTTGTTCTCGATATACTCATCTGTCATTGCCAAGCATATTAATCTGATTTCATTTAAATAATTTGAAGAAAAACTCTTTTTCCAATCAAAAGGGATATAACACCCCTCAACAATGAGATTCTGCTTATTTTCTATCGCTGTTTTAATCATCTCTGACACTATAGGCCATAGATATTCCGTCATTTTATCATCATCCATCGGAGTTAATTTCGTATTACCGCTTCTGATTAATCCCATTTTTAAATGATCAATCGAAACATACGGATATTTGTATTTTTCTAACATTCTTTGAGAAAGAATAGTTTTTCCGGTATGAGACGCTCCTGTAATAATAATTACCATGATAATTATTTCCTTCTTATTGGTATGCTAACACTTATGTCATTTTTGTATCTAAAATAAATTTGTAAGCAGGTATTACTTCTATTGTCACGCCGTTTTTAGTAATTGTTCGTTCTTCCTCGTTTGTTACAATTATAAGGCGATGTTTCTCTTCGGTTTTCTCTGCGAAAGATGGTTTCGAAGAATTGGCAACTTGTTTATAAAGACAAAATCAAGGTATTCTTTGACTGATGCCATAATCATCACTGCCTTTAGAACGTTTTATCAAAATAATCTTTCACAAAGTTATCAACATCATCATAACGCACCGGCTCCATGCCAAGCTTTACGTATTCCTGAAGATAGTCTTCCAGAGCCTTATCAAATATCTGAGCATTCTTCGCAAGGTTGGCAGCATCAAACTCTTCCATTACATTAAAACCGGAAATATTGTTTTCTGACCCAATCCCCTCAAACATATACTGTAGTGATGAAAGATTCATAAAAGAAGAAAACACATCACCGCGCTCTGTTGCTTCCGGCATTTTGTTCTTCCAGTTAGAAAACATTTCTTCGTAACTTCCCGCCAAGCTTTCTTTAGAAGGCGCGTTCTTTTCCGTTTTTCGCTCGGTAAATAGCATTACCGACTTAAACAGTGTTCCAAGTGCGTTTCCAAGTTCCGTGTAATCCTTTGCCTGAACAATATTCATAATATTGGCTTCAAAATCGCTCGGCACATCAAGTCCTTTAAGTTCCTCAAATGTTCTCTTAATGCCTCGCTTATAATAATTTCCATTCCAAAGCATTACCGCATCCAGGCATAAATTAATCATATATGCAGCCCAGCATCTGAGCTGTCCTATGTTCTCTGCCAGAAAAGCATGTCCATAAATCTTGCAGATTTCTTCTCGTATATTTGCAATTGTTTCAAAACGTTTTTCAGAACCCAGGATATTACCGGCCTGATCTTTTAAGCCCTCAAGACGTTTAGTCACACTCTCGTCACGAATATATACCACTTCGGAATCCATAAGTTTACTCAGATGAGCATGTCCACACTTCGCATCATTCTCCAGCATTTCCCAGTTTGTGCAGTAAATGTCGTAACCGATTTCTTCGTCATCAAGAATAAATGTTTTTGAAAGAATATATCCCTTGGAATCATTGATGAGAACCAGTAAATCCAAATCCGAGTGTTCATGCACATCTCCGGTGCTTACCGATCCGTAAATTCCCAAAAGATCCAGAGTTCCCGGGCATTCCTGCTTTTCCTTTTCCAAAATAGCATCAATTATTCTTTTATGAACCGTGTTCATATTATTTCCTCCATAGCAAGGAATTAGTCTTAGTACGGAAAACCAAAAGATAATCTATTAAGCAAAACTGTAATTTTATATTACCGTATATCCTTCGGCAATCAGCACTTCCAACGAACGTTCAAAGTTTTCTTCCTTCACAAGGATATAATCCGTGTTGTAGGTTGAAACAGCAAAAATCCCTATCTTATGTTCTGCAAGGATACCTGACAGTTTTGACAGAATCCCAATCATCGAGAAATCCAGTACTCCCTGAATACGAAATCCTCTCCATCCATCTTCACGCTCGGTCGTATTCTGTGGAGTATCTTCCGTTTTGCATACAAGAGATAGTTCTTCATCTGTCTTTCCAACAAAATAGAGATCCGAGGTCAGATTTATATCCGATATATCTGTCACTTTACAAACAGACAGATTATACTCCATTGTCTTCAGTTCCATTTGGTTTTATCATCCTTCCTTTAGTCAGTTATGCAGAAATATCTTCCAATATAATTCGCCATCATTTTTCCTGAAAACATGCATCTACCCATTCAATCAGTTCCTTGCCCATCTTGCTTCGTTCAATTTCACACGCCTTTACATTCTGACGTTCCGTTTTGAATACAAGCCTGATCCCAAACGAGATCCTGGTTATCATAGCATGGCTCATCGATTCATATGCTACATGTTTTACAGGATATGCAAAGCCATTTTCGCGTAACCGTTTTTCTATAAATAACGAGCTGTCATATGACGGCCATACCTCATCCCTTTTTGAAGACAGCAACAGTATAGGGGCTTCGATCTTTTCCACCGGGATGACTGTCTCAGGTGTGACTTTTTTATCCCGATTAAACCTGATAATATGCAGTTCCTTTTCCTCTCGGAACATCTTAAGAATATCGAAGGATCTTTTATTATACGGAGCATACGGAATCTCTTCTCCCTTATAACTCCAGCACGATGTTCCTGACGGACCTTTGTTCTTGCCCTTCCCGGACAACCCTTCACTTACAAAGTATGAAGGCACTCTTGCTATCACACAGGATATTTCGGAAAACATGGATGCAGCCAGTAATGCCATTTCGCTTCCCTTTGACATGCCATCTATCCCGATGTTTTGATAGCCTTGTTCTTTAAGCCACTTTATAGCATTTTCAACATATTCAACAGGAACTCGATCAAGAAATTCACCGGTCTGTTTCGTCTTGAATAAGGCAAGTGCCAGTGCAGGAATACCGTTTTTTTGATAGAACAATGCCTCAGCTTTTGTAAGTTTCATTCCTCCATTAGATCCCGACATGACAATCATCACTCTATTCTTTGTTCCGTCACCTGAGTATAAAACTCCTTCAAATCCGTTAACGGCCACAGTTGTTGAAATTGTTCCATTCATTTTCATTTACCTATTTGTCAGTTATTCTGAAAGCTAATCTGTTTAGGAAAACTGTAATTTTTACTCTAAATCAAACCGCCATACTTTTCAAAAAACATATCCGCATTCTTCTTTTCTTTTGCAGATAGTTTGGTAGCTTTAAGTTCATTAATCTTTTCGCCGATAGCCTTTGCATTGCCTTTGTTTACGCTCTTCTCCCAAAAAGGATCGAGGGATTTGCTTTGACGTTTAGTGAACATTTTGGCTTTCATATCGTCCGACATTTTGTCGAGATTAATGTATTGCTTGATATCTCCGTCAGAAAGATGTAGCGGAAGCTCCGGTGAATTTTCATACAATGCTTCCGGATATTTGCCTTTCTTTCCGAAGGTATCCTGTCCAAACATCATATCAGGATTCTCAACAACAATCTTTTGAATGGATGTACAGCCTGCAAAGGTTTCTTCAAGGACTTTCTTTATTCCCTTGGGGATAGTCACTTCACGAAGTTTTTCGCAGCCTCTGAACATACGTCCTTCCAATTTATGATCCCATTTTATATAACTGTCAGTAACACCTTCCGCGTTATCGGGAAGATGAACTTTTTCAAGGTTTTTACAGCCATCAAATATGCCGCCCAGCAATTCGACAATTGTATCCGGGAAGATTACCTCTTTTAGGTTAACACAGCCCATAAATACTTCGTTGGCAAACCTGGTCATGCCACCCGGCAATTTAATTTCCTCCAGGCTTATACAATTCTGAAATGCATATGATGAAATAAAGTCAAGCTTCGAAGACAATCTGACATCCACAAGATTAACACAGTTTTTAAATGCATCGGCATGAATTTTCTTTACGCTGTCAGGCATTGATACTTTCTTAATTGTCTTGTTATCCGCAAAAACTCTGGCTCCGATTATATCAATTCCGTCATCAATAATAATTTCCTCTTCATCACCGGTATAAAAATACAAATAATTGCCGCATTTAATCTGACCTTTAGGCTGGTTCTTATACCACTTACTGTCTTCAAAAGTCTGAGGTTCTCCTCTTACAAATTTCAAAGTTGAAGGAAAAGTAATGTTCTCCAAATTGGTACATCCGGAAAATGCCTTCAGGCCAATATCTTCTACACCTTCAGGAATTACAACGCTCCTAATAGTTTTATTATTTCTAAAAACTTCATATTTTATTTTTTTAACACCTTCAGGTATAACTATATCTGTAGTCACCCCATCATCTTCATAACGTATAAGTGTATCACCGTCAATAACTAAGCCATTGATGGATTTGCATCTTTCAAGTTCATCTAGAGCACTCTTCATCTCACTGTTAAAATATTTAAAATGTCCTCTCTCCCGGTTACGATACAGCTCTGTTAATTTTCCCTCTTCATATGCGCGTTCGCATTCTTTGATTCCTTCATCAATAATAGGTGGCAGTTTATCATAATCTTTTTTATATAAAAGAGCATAACCGGCATAATAATACCAGCGGTACATTAAATCCGAAAACAGGGGCTTGAACTTATTTAAGCTGTCCAATGCCTCATCAAATTTACTCAGATTGTTATAGGATGCGATAAGCAGACCTGCCAGCCTTCTGGACATCTTGTCTTCAGGAAATGATAAAATAGCAGGAATCACTTCCGAATATTTTCTTGCATCAAATAACTGATCGGTATATTTATGAAGTTCCTCTTCATTTGTAGGAAACTGTCCACCCTCAGATTTATCCCCATAGAGTTTTTTTACTACTGCCTCTCGAATAACTTTTTTATTAGGATCATGAAATCCAACTGTTATATATTTTGAACGTTCTTCTTCGTTTATCTCAATTTGATTTCCATGAAAATCCACTTTAAAATAATTACCAAAACCATCCCATTTTAACATATAAAGATCATCATAATCTTCAGGCATAAAATCATCCTGATGACCGATAATACGCCAATCTCCTCCAATCTTATCCTGAAAAACATACTTACTGTCAATGTTCATTGGAGGAAGCAGTCTTTTGGCATTTAAAACCGTATCCTCGTCAATAATCGGTTTATCTGATATATAGTCAAATATCTCAACTATACAGTATTCTTTCGGAACGGATTCTATTATTCTGCCGAAACAATAGCTGTGCTCATCATATACAAAACAGAAGATATCCCCACGTTTAAGATATCTCATCTGTGTACTCGGTTTCTTTTCCCAATCCCAAAGTTTAATTGCCATATTAATCCCCCTTTATTTAGCAAAACTGTAATTTAACGTAAATCCTTAATTATTCTAAATACTTCTTTACCTTTTTCATCCAATTCTCTTTCTTCCACACTGTCAGCCTCAGAACGATGCGAAATTTCACCATCCTTCAAATATGTTTGAATTAAGCGAACACCGCCATGCTCAAAATTTCCTTCTTTAATATTAATTTCAGGATCAATATTACGCTTTATTTCATCCTCTTCTTCCTGTTTTAATTTAGCGGCAATTTCTTCGATTTTTAATGCTTTACGAAATGCCATCTGTTTATCACGATTTTCTTTTAAATCGTAATCCAGGATGTTTTCGTATAATGTTATTCTGGTAACATCATTATCAAGAATAATATTTTCATAGCAAGGAAAACTTCTTAATGTATCCTTATCTAATAATTCATAGGCTCCTTTTCCAAACCACATGCGATAAAACGCTCCCAAACCATTTGAAAATCGCTTTCCGGGATATTTATAAAATTCGCTATCTATCGGTTCAGATCTAAAACCTATACATCCGCTTTTATTTGGATCCTCGGTTTCTTCACCGTTTTCCAGCAGATAAACCGTCCTAACATTCTGGTATAAATCATCTATACAATCACTTTCAGAAGCAATTATTGCTTCATCAAGAATAAATGCCTCTATTCTCTCGAATACCCTTTCAGCTATGTCATATTTAATTGAAAGCGAAATTTCCAAAAATTTTTCCCAACTTTGTTTTTTTATCAGAAGGTTAAACTCATCTCCTTCAAGAGCAAAGCGAATTCTTTTATTGGATTCATCCATTTCTTCCCAAAAAGCTTCCGGTAGTCTTTTGGGAAAATATCTGTATCTATGACCGGATTTATATTGATTAGCACCAATTTTCTTTGGAGTTACATACTCTAAAAAAGAATTTATAAATTCATACAGTTTTTTTCTTTCAATTGACTCATTCACATAAATGTTATATTCTGCACAGTTATCAATTCTGCTCTCTTTCTTGTTTTCTTGTGCATTATTCTCATTTTCGACAACCTTATTTTCTTCTTTAACCTCGGTTTTAGCTCTATCACTGACAACCGTATTTTCTTCTGTTTTTGTCGATTCTTTCTTGATATTCTTTTTCAATAAATCAAACAATCCCATTTTTATCTCAGTACTATTCTATAAAACCACACAAATCTTATTCTTCGTTAGTAAGGAAAATCAAAATTTTAAATAATTATTTAGCCTTACACGAAAGCCTTTCAACATCTATTCTATATACTGCCACCGCTTTCAACATTTCTTCTGAATAAGCCCAAGCATCTTTACCGGATATCTGATTCATTAAAATATTTAATCCTTTAATCTTTTCGTCTTTATCAACTACAATACTTATTTTTCCTGTTCCAATAACACTCTGAAACTTGGCCGAGTAATCACATGCAACATCAGACTCTAACAATTCATATTTACCATCAATTTCAAAACCAATATTGGGAGATTTCTTACTTAATTCATACTTTCGTCCTGCAGCTGCTCCGTGAAAATAAAACACATATTTTTCAGAGTCATCCATAAAACCGTAGTTTATTGGAACAATATAGATTTCGCCATTATCATAGAACGCTATTCTCATTACTTGTTCTTTAGCGATGAAGTCTTTAATAATATTTTTATCTAGTATTTCTCTATCTTTTCTTCTCATACTATCCTGACTACTAAGGAAAACTGTAATATTCCAATTTACCTTCTTTTTGGCTTACTTAAAAGCCATTCTTCCTTCGTGATACATGTTACATGCTCTGTTCGAAGATCCCCTTCTATAGCGCAAGGAACATTTTCTGATGTATGGCTATAATGAAATCCGCATTTCTCTT
>JAFZUY010000032.1 GCA_017618075.1 Lachnospiraceae bacterium | reverse complement strand
GTCAGCATGTGACGATTTCATTGAACAATTTCCCCGACAACTGGTTCTGCGAAGCCGCCTACTGGGCGGAACTCACTATCCATTAATGTCTTATAAAACCACGAATGGACACGAATGGACACGAATTTTCTGTAGTCCACTGAAAACACGGAAGAAACAAATGCCTCGCAGACGTCGGCCATCATTCTGAGGAATTTGTGGGAAGAAGGAGACTCTTGAGGAAGGAGCATTGGCAGGCCTCCGTCTGCTCGGCGGTTCGTCACGCTTCGCGCAAACGGAAACAACGTCATGCGGAAGCTCGAAGTTCATAGCCTGTTGGCTCGGCAGTCTGAATCCGCTTCGCGCAAGTGCTAACAACGTCATGCGGAAGCTCTAAATACAAGAAATTTTTACCACGAATGGACATGAATTTTATGTAGTCCACTGAAAACACGGAGGAAATGGAAAGCCTCTCTCTGCGAAATTATCTGCGGAGAGGGGCTTTTTGTTTTGTGTCAAAAGTCATAAAAAGTCATAAGAAATCACAAAGAATCATAAGAAGTCATAGCTTTTATATGACTTTATATGATTCTTTATGATTTCATAAAAAGATAAATATGGCTTGCATTTTTAATTGGATGGGCTATAGTAGATGATATGAACGTAGATGGATGTTTTTGGCTTATTGTATGATGAATGATAAAATGAATAAGTATTATCATTAATAATCATATTTAATGGTTGAATAAACGTATGTGAAATAATAGAATTAGGACTGATAAGGATGGTGATGATATTCAATAAAAGGAAAAAACGAATTATTTTATGAATGATGTTTCGTTTGAACATCAAAAAGAATCAGAGTCAGTTGTTTCAAGGAGGAAACCATGCACATCAAACGAGATGAAGACCGAAAGAAGCATAACGTGTTGGATAATAAGAATGAAGAGCATGCAGAAATCAGATCGCTCAAGGAAGTTATGGGTGAAGACAAACTTGTGGAAGATATTTGTATAAAGGATGTACCCAATAATGGCAAGAGGATAGACTTTCGCTTGTCGGAACGCGGCGTGCGAAAGTTATATGATGAGGCGGTTCAGGTGGCGAAGCGTGCCGGCTGTTCAGATCCAATTGCGGATGCATATGCCAGACATGTGATTGAAGTATGTGTTCAAGCTTTCGCAGAAGGATATATAGAATCAAAATATAAGATAAAATTGGAAGATTGTCAGGTATTTTCCGCCTTTTCTACAGGTGATGACGTTGAAGACAAGGCAGGAATGTGAGTATTCATGTAGTCTGATTATCTTCTGTATAAGGATGTTTTAAAATCACACTATCAAACGAAAGGAGAATGGAAAATGGTTCTCAAACCGAATCACGCATGGCAGCATCGTCGTAGAAGGAGAAATGACGGCGGTCCGGAAGCTGAAGATGGACATGACGATAAAACCATGGAGAAAGAGAGTCCGCTTCGCAATGCCATATTCGTGCGGATGACTATGCCGCAGTTCACGACAATTTTCATGAAGGCGTATCACGTTGCTTTAGAGGACGGCTTTACGGAAAAAGAGGCCGAAAAGTTCGCCATGTTTATTGTTAAGCAGTACGTGTTGATGTATGCTGAAGACCACCTCGCCCAG
>JAFZUY010000031.1 GCA_017618075.1 Lachnospiraceae bacterium | reverse complement strand
TTCCAATTTACCTTCTTTTTGGCTTACTTAAAAGCCATTCTTCCTTCGTGATACATGTTACATGCTCTGTTCGAAGATCCCCTTCTATAGCGCAAGGAACATTTTCTGATGTATGGCTATAATGAAATCCGCATTTCTCTTGTACACGTTTCGACTTTTCATTTCCATCAAAATAACCGCACCAGATTTTTTCAAGTTTCAGTTCATCAAAACCATATCTCATTATCTCATTTACAGCTTCGGGAATGAGACCTTGTCCCCAATACGGAACTCCTATCCAGTATCCTATTTCAGCTTCCATATCAGATATTCCAATATTACTGGCTTCACCACGCATAAGTCCAATACTACCTACTGGATGCCCTGTTTCTTTCAAAACCACAGCATAAGTATCAGGTTCCGAAAGCACGCCTTTAATAATATCTTTACTATTTTCAACGCTGGTATGAACAGGCCATCCGGCAATCGGACCTACATCAGGATTACTTGCATATTTGTATAAATCTTCGGCGTCGCTTTCATTCCAGCAGCGCAGAATTAAACGTTCTGTTTCAAGCATATTCATCCTCTCCAACTATTGTTTGTCTATTCAGACTGTAATTCTTCTACATCTTTACTTTCTCAAACACTGTTTGAATATCTTCCTTTGCCCCTTCAAATCTTGGCCAAGCATCTATTCCGTCATCCTTTTTTCTTGGTATGATATGAATATGAAAATGAGGTACCGACTGTCCTGCACTCTCATCACTGGCATTTAGCAAATTAACGCCTTCGTATCCGCAATGCTCTGTCAGGTAATTAGAAACTGTTTTAACCGTTTGCATTACAGCAGACAAAGTTTCCAAATCGCAATCAAGAATGTTTTTACAATGACTCTTAGGAATAACTAGGACATGACCGTCTACATCTTTTGCAATATCCATAAATGCAAGCGTTTTATCATTCTCATATACTCTCAATCCTTGTATTTTGCCGGTAGCAATCTGACAAAAAACACATTCATCCATTATTCGCTCTCCTATACATTATTCAGCAAAACTGAAATTTTTCACTTTACAAACTTAAATTACTAAATAACAAAATTTACTATCGCATATATCAAATGGCATATTGTAAATACTGAAATTGGAATAATCGCTATCATATTCTTTCTGGCGATAGCGAAAAATATGAATGCCAAACACGGAGGAATGGTCAATCCTAAAATGACAAACGCATTAGTAAATCCGCAATAATAAAGCACCCAACTCACAAAATATAGCAAGCAACTGATAACTACTGCTATTATCAAAGGGAACTTCGTTTTATTACGCTCTTTTCGAATCAATATGCATAGAAGGATGATCATAAAGACCTGACATACAGAGCCTACTGTATCAACTGCCTTTGTAATCGAATCAACCCTCAATATGTCATTAGGCGCAGGGACTGCAAACCAAATAAAATTAGGTATCATTATAATGAGGAATAACAATAGTCCCCAAATATCAAAACCTATCTTATATTTTTTGAACATTCTCTCAAACCCCAATTTGTCTATTCAGTAAAACTGAAATATTTCAACTATATTATTTTCCAATTTAAATTACTATCGCATTATCCCGACATACTATCCCGCAATAACAAACTGTGATACCAACATATATAAATGAATATTGACATTGGGATTATTCTCGTTGCTATCGATCACCGACTTGGTAATGCGATATGTTCCCGGCGAGAGTTTTCCGTACAGCCATTCCCAGTTGATATCCATCACAATTTCACCGTCATCAGGGATGATAAATCCTTCATAGGTAAAAGCCCATTCATCAATGATAGTCGGAACATTGTCCCAAGTATCACCATTAAGCACCTGGAGACTGTATCCTTCACCGCAGATCAGTTCCCCATTATCTCTTTTATCATATTTACGAAGATGCACCCTCAGTCCGGACACTGTTACATCTGTGACTTCCATAATCACTGCAATCTCATCATTTTCAGACTCAGGGATAAACTGCCCAACTCCGCCTTCTACAACACCCTCATCAAATTTCATAGTATCGAGTATAGTGATAGCCTCATCCCACATAGCATCCGTCCAGGAAGAGCAATCCGTATGTTGTGCCACTATCTGAGGCTTATCGTTTCTAAATGTGATGAAATCCCAATGAGAGTTATTATCATATGTGCCCACATTTACTGTAGTACCGGCAAGTTCCATCTGCGTGGAATCCAGCCCCGTTCCGCACACTCCAAACATGTCGATACAGAAAAGCTCAATCTGTCCCGCACTTGCAGTTTCCGGTTTCAAGATAAGACCATACAGCCCGTACATCATTTTATTGCTATCCATAGGTGCTTTTTCCGCTACCCATCCATCAGGTACAGTTACGGAAATCTTTCCATATGGCCCGATAATAAATACATCGCTGCTCTCATTGATTGTTCCTTCTTCTTTAGGATCTTCCATAGGAGTTTCATTTGATTCTACGGTTGTTTCTTCATCAAGGTCGATTTGCAGCATACCGTCACCATCCATTACCTGTCCTCCTGTTCCGCATCCACAAAGAAGCAATAAAACCAAACTCAGCGATAAAACTCTGTATTTTTTCATCTGATTGCCTCCCAATATACTTGAATTGTCCCAGCCATTCATTTGTCAACGTGAGTTATTCTGAAAGTTAATCTATTTAGAAAAATTGCGATTTTTCTAAACAAGCTTTATCTATTCAAAGGTTTCATACTTCTTTCAAGCACGCCGGTAAGATAAGCTATCGTCATGCCGTAATTTGTAATTGCGATATTATGTTTCTTCGCTGCTTCGATACGTGCTTTCATTTCTTTTTCGTTTAACATGCAGCCGCCGCAGTGGATGATGACTTTATACTTTTCAAGGTCGTCGG
This sequence comes from Lachnospiraceae bacterium, assembly GCA_017618075.1. Classification (GTDB taxonomy): domain Bacteria; phylum Bacillota; class Clostridia; order Lachnospirales; family Lachnospiraceae; genus UBA3766. The sequence goes on along the minus strand of JAFZUY010000031.1, from coordinate 49,416 downwards.
GATATTCGGTTCCCTGTGTAAAATCAATCTGCACGTCTGCTTTTTTGCGAAGCATGGCGGGAATTTTCTCGGTACCGATATCTCCGCACTGTCTGTGGTGTGTGCAGCCTTCGGCTATCAGCACATAGTCTCCGTCCTTAAGGCTTTCGACTGCTTTTATGCCATCGAGCTGATAATCAAGCTCGCCCTTGTATCTTGCAAAAAGAATTGAAAAAGAAGTAAGAGGTATCTCTTCGGGTACTATGGCCGATACTTTCTTAAATGCCTGGCTGTCGGTGATTACAAGTTTGGCATCGCTTCCGTATCTTTCAATAACATCCGCAAGTTCGCTGTCTCTGCAGACGATGGGAATTGCACCGTGGTCAAGCAAATCTCTTATTGTCTGCTGCTGCGGTAAAATAAGTCTTCCTTTAGGTGCTGCCTTGTCAATAGGTACTACCAGTATTATCAAATCGTTTGGTTCAATCAAATCGCCGACGAGAACTTTATCGTCTTTGGTATCATTTAAAAGCTTCGCAATTGTTTCTTTTAGTTCAAAGATGCCTTCACCGGTTAGAGCACTTACGGAAAGTGTGGCTGACAGTTCGGAATCATCGTCTTTTTTAGGAATGTCTTTGTTCGATGCTATGTCCGATTTATTGTACACCTTGATAACAGGTACTTTTCTTTCTTCTATGAGAGACAAAATCTCTGCATCCTCGGGTGCAAATCCTTTTTCGGTATCAATTACAAGAACCGCAAGATCCGTTTTTCTTAAGACACCTTTAGCCTTTTCGATTCTAAGTTGTCCTAGTTCTCCGACATCATCAAGACCCGGTGTATCAATCACAACCACGGGACCCGCAGGAAGCAGCTCCATTGATTTATATACGGGATCGGTAGTGGTTCCCGCAACGTCAGATACTATGGCAAAATTCTGCCCTGTTACCGCATTAAGCAAACTGCTTTTACCTGCATTTCTGCATCCAAAAAACGCTATGTGTTTTCTCTCCGAACCCGGAGTGTCGTTAAGTCCCATCTTTAAACCTCTTTTATCTCATTTTCAGTATATTAAAAAATGCATAGCCCGCCCGCAAATCAAGTCCAGTAAGGCTTCTGGTCTTTGTGGGTGAAACCCTGCATTTTTGTTCTGTATTCCGCAAGCTTTTCGCCGTATGCGGTCTTCACTTTTTCTTTGAGCACACCCTCGTCGCAAAGTTTTTGATAGAGTTCTTCGAACTCACGAAAATTAGCCTGTGCGGCATCTTTGTAGTTGTTGCTCATGTTGGCGTCGATATGTTTTATGATATCGTCCATTGCTTTTTCGTACTGGCTTTTAAATAATCCCATAAGTCACCTACTCACTGAATCTGTACCTGTTCTTTCCGTGTTCCTTTGAATAATAAAGTGCTTTGTCGGTCTTCTCGTACATATCTTCAAAGCTTACAATCTGACCGTCGTTTACGGTTATTCCTATAGACGAACCGACTATCGGAGGCAAACTTGAACGCGACATTTTATCAGAAAGACCTGAGATGATTTTGCCTGCGTATTCCGCCATGGTTACCCTGTCGGTATCACTCTTTACATAAACCGTAAATTCATCACCACCGAGACGGCATACGATAGCGTCCGTATCTTTGAAACAATTTATCAGATGTTCTCCGTATGCAATTAAAACAGCATCGCCGGTTGAGTGTCCGTAGAGATCGTTTACGCTCTTAAAATTATCAAGGTCGGTCATAAAGAGCGTTCCGATATTTCCTGCGGCAATTTCCGCATCAACGATTTTTTCAAGATATACTCTGTTGTAAAGGCCTGTAAGTCCGTCTGTTTCGGCCAGGTTCTTTATCTCGTTGAAAACTTCAACCTGGTTGGTAATATCCGAAGCCCAGACCATATAGCCTTGGATGACGCCATTTTCATTGAGCGGTTCTTTTCTGAATCCGTATACATGGTCGTCCTTTTCCATTGTGCTTCTTTTATCATCGAGAATGTCTTTTAAGACTCTGTATCTTTTAACATTTTTGCCGGTCTGGACATACGGGAAAAGTGCCTTTCCGTTTTCGTTCATCATCAAAACTTCGCCCGTCATATCTATTACAACTACGCTCTCCGAAGTGTGGTTAAGTGCACTGGCTGCGATAACTTTCGTATTGTTGTTAAAGCCGTATTTTAATGTGCCGTACGAGACTATGCAGATGGCGGCGATAACGCCGAATGCAATCAGATCGTAAGGTGAAATTCCGACTACTTTAAGCGCAATGAAAAACCAGAGCGCAAAGACTGCGTAGTTTATAATCATTCTTCTCTGATGCTCGATATACGAGGTCTCCCTGCTAGAAATATAATTGGCTATTAAGAAGCCCGCGAACACCAGCACAATGCAGATATAAAAGACAATATAAAGAATACCCGGCTCAATTATTGCCACAGGGTACGCCAGATCTCCTCCGACCTCAAAGCTCTTGTAGAAAAGCGTATTGCTTTCCATCGTGTATACGCCGAATATGGTCAGCGCACTCACGCAACCCTCTATGATATAAATCGTAACCGGAACTTTCATTCTAAGGAAATCCGCCACAAACCATGTGAAGCAGATTAAGAATCCGCAGTCTGCAACGTACTCGATTTTGACTACTTCTTTTATGGTCTCATACGTAGGATTTATAATCTCTCCGAAAAATCCGACCATAAATAGGAGTCCGAATATGAGCGTTGCGATAATCGATGCGTTGGAAGACCTTTTGCTCTGAACCGCAGCCATTGCAAGCAAAACCGCAATGAGTAACATAGAAGTTCCCTGCACTATGATGAAGATGCTTCTAATATCCGTCATCGTGGAAAACGCAATCGACAAAACCAAAAGGTGTGAGGGATAGTAAACATAAAAGAATGTGGATGAAAAACGGTTTCCGCCCTTTTCTCCGTTGTAAAAATATATGAGTCCGAGTGGCAGAACAAATCCTAAAAGATACAGCTTGTCATACCATTTCCAGTCAAGATTAAGGATATGTGTATTGCCGTTGATAACGCTGAAAAGGGTGACGACAACGACCATAACGACCGTTGCAATCGAGAAAAACAGACATATTTTGCCAAATTTGTTTCTGAAAAAATAAAATATCAGAACATAAACCATAGGAAGAATCGGCCATCCGCCAAGTGTCGCCGAAATGATTCCGAGGCATATGATTGCAATGATTTTGGCCGAAAGCGAATTGTTCTCGCTCGCCGCAATCATGATTGTCAAAAGCGCTATAAGAAGGTCTATGATGATGTTCTGCCTGTAGCCGTACATAGACCCAAAAAACATATAAAAAGGAGTTGCTGAAATGATTCCGAAGATAAGGAGCCTTAGGGCATATTTTACGACATTGCCCGTGTGAATATAGCCCTCCACGATCGCAAAGCACATAATCGGAATCGTAAATCTTCCGACCACATGCATTATCTGACCGAGCACGGAATCAAAAGGAATGCAGGCCCACGCAACATGATCTATGGTCATTGCAAATATCGCTATAAACTTTAAAGTAAACAGGTTTAAGCCCTTAAAATTCTTAGTGTTTGACATCTCTTCCAGCCTCTCAAACGTATAAAAATATTATATCTGAGGCCACCCTTAAAATCAACAAAGTTAGACGTGTGACAAACATTCGGTCACAAACTAAAATCCGCAAAACGTTTTTGATGGAAAAATGTCGAATTTTACTGTAAAATAGATGTATGAACTTCAAATTAAAGACATCGAGGGTTATAAGCGTTGTCGCAGTTTTAACGTTTCTTTGTTTCGTTTTATCCGTTGCTATACTGCCGGGAATAATAGCAGAGAAAAATAAAGTCGACTGGGTTGATGTAGCCACATTAAACGTTGAACCCGAAGTGCCTGAGATAATTGAAGAAGAGGAGGAGGATACAGCGTCTTACCAGGGTGAGACGGTTATTTTGACGCGCTCTTCCAATATCAAAAACGTATCGCAGGAAATCGAAATAACTACCACTGAAGTTCCTGAAGATATGATGGTAATAACCATTGACGGTGAAGATATATATGTTGTCGCAAATGAAGATTATACTTTTGAAGACGATGTATTAACCACCACAGCCGACGACCTCGTAAAATGGGCGTACAGAGCATATTACGAGGGCTGGGAATATGTATATGGCGGCTGCGAGGAAGGTCATGTCGACTGTTCCGGCCTTATAAAATCCAAAGTTGAGGTATGTGCGAGGGGCACTGAAGAACTGCTGGCAGAATCACCGCTGTCAGGACCTATAGAAACAATCCCCGACATACCGGGCCTTGGTGTTTACACCTTCGGCCACGTTGGTATATATGTCGGGGACGGAATGGTTATTGATGCAAGAACTGAAAACTCCGGTATCGGTTATGATACCGTCGAATACGAAACCTGGACTAACTGGTTTGAAATAAAAGGTGTCGATTATTCACGCTACGTTAACAGCGGAAGCGAATAATTAATTCTTAAAATCTTTGTCTATTTCAAAATCCATTTCTTTGTATGTCCAGACGCATCGTCCGATATTATATTTATCCATTACTGCATGGAAGTCGTGAAACCATTTTACGGCTTCTTTTTTGTTTGCTCGATCGATTACGCCGTACTCGCCACAGTAGAGAGCAACGTTTCTTTCCTTTGCCACTTCGATGGCTTCGCTTAAAAGATACTCAAAATATCTTTCATCGGGACATTCATCCTTGTCAAAAGGAGGAAACGCCCTGTAAGCGTCTTTGGTTTGAATCTTGCTGTATTCGTCATATTTCTCATAAGGCATTTTATAATCACATCTGAAATACACATCCATTGTGGGAATCCAGTGTGCGCCCTGATGTGTGAAAAGAAGAGGCTCGTAGCAGTGGAAAGTGTATACTACGTTGTCATCGTAAGGCATTGCCAGATCTTTTATGGCTTCAAGGCTGTTGTTGTAATAGCCGCCAACGATGATCCTGATGTCCTTTGCCGTTTCACGAATCATCTTAATGCAGTTAACCGATATTTCATTCCACTTGTCGCAGAATGCTTTGTCGGTAACTTCGTTTAAAAGCTCGAAGGTCAGCATGTCTTTTTCTTTGCCGTATCTTCTCGCAAATTCACGCCAGATTTTATAAAACACATTCTGGTACTCTTCGCTGTCAAAAAAGCCCATTTCGCCGTGTGCGGGATCGAAAGAATACCCCGGAGTACGATGAAGGTCAAGTATCATGTTAAGGCCGTATTTACGACACATTGCAATTGCAAAATCTATGTATGAAAATCCCTCTTCCTTAAAAGAATAATCATCATTCAAAATAAGATCGTAGTCAGTGGGTATTCTGACATGGTCGAATCTTTTAGAAACATTTTCGAAATCAGCCTCTGTGATAAAAGTATCGTATCTTTCTTTGGTATGGTCGCACTGTGAGAGCCATCCGCCGAAATTTACGCCATGTTCGTATCCTTCAAATTTTTTCATAATTATTCCTCCACGGGTGTGAGTTCCTCGATTTCCTCCACGCGAACATTCTGAATATAGATTGTTGCGTCCGAACCCTTGTTGCCCATGTTGAATTCAAGACGGCCGTTGTTGTCGTTCTTTTCGGTCATGGTGAATTCATATACAAAGGTCTGAGGCTCGGTGGTTACATCGAAAAGTGTATCAGGGAAATATCTGATCCAGCCTGCATTGGGAGCCGAAATACATACAATAAGATTTCTGTCTGCCTCTGCCCAGCAGTCGAATGTGATGCGGTAGCTCTTGCCTTTTATCATCGGAAGGTCGGGCTGTACGAGCTGAACAGAATAATCAACCGTACCCATTGCATCTGTATAAATAATCATTGTATTGTCTTTGATTTCCGCGCTTCCTTCGCCGCCTTCGAAAAGAAGGAATTTCCAGTCTTCGTCATCATCGAGATTTTCTGCTACGCTGAAATCACAGTTTCTGATGAAGTTGCCTGTTTCGTCAGCTTCCAGGAATACCTTTTCGGGTTTCTTTACATTTGTATCATACTCGTCTTTCTGATATACACGAACGTAGTCAATTAAGAATTCTGCATTGTCGAAGTCAGTGGTTTCGTCGGGATTTCCGGGCCATGTTCCGCCGACTGCGAGGTTTAACTGAACATAGAATGTCTGATCAAAAGGTGCGGGATAAGGCTTTTCGTCTGCGCCCGCATCACCTGTAAACCAGTCATTTACGGTAAGATACAAATTGCCGTCGATGTACCATCTCATTTCGCCGGGTTCCCATTCAACAGAGTACTCGTGGAAAGAGTCTGCAAAAGAACCTGAATCAAGTGTTACAACGCCCTGCTGCTCTGCATGAGGCTCGCCGTAATGAACGGTTCCGTATGCTGTGGTTACATCGCTTCCAAGCACTTCCATTATATCAATTTCACCGCATTTAGGCCACTGTCCGTACTTCATTTCTTCGGTAGGCATCATCCAGATTGCGGGCCAGAGTCCCTGACCTTCGGGAACTTTTGCTCTGGCAACAACTTTGCCGTACATAAAGTCCTCTTTATCCTTGGTTTTTACCTTACCGGAAGTGTAATAATTTCTTCCGTCGATGGTCTTTTTAATTGCCTTTAAAACAAGGTTTCCGTCTTTTACGAACACATTGTCCGTAGACTGTGTGTATTCCTGAAGTTCATTGTTGGTCCAGCCGGGAGCATGGGGATCGTAACTCCAGGTATTAAAATCAAGCCCTGTTCCGTCGAATTCGTCGTGCCAGAGAAGGTTGTAGCCTTCGAGTTCGGGCGCGGGTGTTGCTTCAACCAAATCCACATCGGGGTTAGGAACCAGGTCGATGTCAGGCTGATATGCACCGTTATTGCAGCCTGCAAAGGCAGACAGGGAAGCCAAAAGTGTCATTACCGAAACAACTGAAATAACTCTTTTAAAATTTTTCATAATCTTCACTCCTAAAATTAATACAATGTTTTTTGCTACATTAACTTAACAATAAAACAAATCTTTTAGGATTTATATTAATATTATGATTTTTTTAGCAAAATAATGATATAATAAGAGTAAATTTATAAAAAAATTTAGCGGCGGCAAATGCTTTAAAAAAGGGAGTTTTATGGATATTATTTCTCAGGAATTAGGTTATAAAGAATATGTCATGCGTGAGGATTATTCTTTTCACGCGCCGTACAATCCGGAAGTTGAGTTTTACGAGGCTGTAAGGGACGGAAACAAAGAGACCGTCGACAGGGCTTTGGCAGTTGATTTCTGCGATAAAAAGGGCCTCGGCGAACTCTCGCTTAACTCTCTTCAGAGCTTTAAATATCATTTCGTCATCACCGCAGCCATGCTCTCAAGATACTGCATCGACGGCGGAATGGAGCACGAGCAAGCCTACCATTTAAGCGATCTTTACATTAATAAGGCAGATATCTGCACATCAAAAAAAGAGCTCTCAGCCCTTCATAAAAAAATGGTAAAAGATTACCTGAAACGTATGATTAATCTTAAAACAGACAAGGTTTATTCAAAGCATGTGGTCCTTTGCATAAACTATGTTTACGATCATCTGCATGAAAAGATAACGATTACCGATGCAGCAGTAGAAACAGGCATCAGTGAAGGGCATCTTTCGAGGCTTTTTAAAAAGGAAACCGGAATGACCTTTAACGAGTACGTAATGCGCAAAAAAACCGAAACAGCCCGTAATATGATAGACTATTCCGGTTATTCTTTGTCGCAGATAGCGAATATACTGGCTTTCGGCAGCCAGAGTTATTTTGTAAAAGTATTCAAAAAGTACGAAGGAATCACTCCGGGCAAATATTATTCAACCCATTTGCCGTCGGCAACCATCTGATCAATCCAGAGCTTGAGAGACTCGATGGAAACGGTCATTTTGTCGAGTTCGGATTTGATTAAAAGGAAATCATTCATTTCATCCTTGGTAATCTTTCCGTCAACAGTAATTTCGACAAGACGGTCTTTCTGCTTGGATAAAATATTTATGGTCGAAAGCATCTCCAGAGTAATCTGAGCGAGATCTTTTTCCTTTAATTCGGGAACGGAAACCTTTCCGATAGGACACTCGTTAGAGCAGTAATAATTGCATAAAAACGGTTTCTTATAAGCCTTTGCCATCGCAAGAATTTCATCGGGATGAGGTTCGCACTTTTCACTCTCGATTTTTTCGATTCGTGAATCGCTCATGAAAACAAGAGCTTCACTTGCCTGAGAACGTGTTAAACCCGCTTCTTCTCTGGAAACCTGGTAAATGTTTTTGTTTTCTTTAATAGATTTTTTGCCCATTTCTAACCCCTTTTAAAATAATACGTTAACGCACATATTGATTATATGATAAATAGGCACTTTTGTGAAGTATCTGTCCTACATCTATTGAATATAAAATGTTTTTGAGATATGATATTCTCTAATTTCACTTAAAATGGAAACGATGGTGCCCGGCTCACGAAGTGTGCCCGGCTCCACATATTATCGAAGGAGGTCCGCATGAAAAGCAAAAACGAGATGGATATGTGTTCAGGATCCATATTCGGCAAAATGCTTATATTTACTATACCGCTGATGCTCTCAAGCATGCTTCAGCTTCTTTTTAATGCGGCCGATATCGTTGTAGTAGGAAATTTTGCCGGAGATAATTCACTCGGTGCCGTCGGTAGTACGGGTTCGCTTATCAATCTTTTAACCAACCTTTTTATAGGACTTTCCGTCGGCGTTAATGTTCTTGTGGCCAGATATTACGGTTCAAATCAGAAAGAAAACCTGCACAATACCGTTCAGACCGCTGTTGCTTTGAGCACATTGCTCGGTTTTGTCGTTGCGGTATTCGGATTTATCTTCACGCCTGTTTTCTTAAGATGGATGAAACTCGAAGGTGAGATACTCGAACTTGCATCCATATATTTGCGGATTTATTTTCTTGGAATGCCGGCAGTTATGATTTATAACTTCGGAAGTGCCGTTTTAAGGGCAGTCGGAGATACAAGAAGACCTCTTTTGTTCATGATTATTTCAGGTATTGTGAACGTGGGATTAAACCTTCTTTTTGTAATAGTCTTTCATTTAAATGTTGCCGGCGTTGCAATTGCTACGGTTATTTCACAGACAATATCCGCTATCCTGGTTATTCTCTGCCTGATGCTCGACAAGGGAACCATACATTTCGATATTCATAAAATATACATCAACAAAGACATTCTCCTTAAAATCCTTCAGATAGGACTTCCCGCAGGATTGCAGGGTACGCTCTTCTCTCTTTCGAATGTTTTTATACAGTCGAGCGTTAACTCGTTCGGAGATATCGTAATCACCGGCAATTCATCGGCCATTAATATCGAAGGTTTCGTATATGTTGCAATGAACGCTTTCCATCAGGCTACAATTTCGTTTGTAAGCCAGAATATCGGCGCAGGAAAGAAATCCAGGATTAACAAAATCACAGTTATCGGACTTCTTTTAGTCAGTGCGACAGGCCTTTTCTTAGGCTCTCTCGCAACTTACTTCGGCCGTGAACTTTTATCCATTTACACACGAAATCCCGCCATTATCGAAGCAGGTTACATTCGTATAAGCATTATCTGTTCCATTTATTTTCTCTGCGGTATTATGGACGTAATTGTAGGCTCCTTACGTGGCCTTGGCTACTCTACAATGCCTGCGATAGTATCTTTGCTCGGTGCATGCGTTTTCAGGCTTATATGGCTCGCTACAGTCTTTCAGTTTGATAAATGGCACAGCGTTCAGACCATTTATTATTCATATCCCATATCATGGCTTTTAACTTTCTCCGTTCACGTGGTATGTTACATCATAGTTAAGAGGAAATACGATAGGGAACACTAAGTGACACAGGGGGACGGGGGTGTAGTGTCACGCGCAAACCGAGCACCATAGCATCAAAAAAATACCACATACTTTCGTATGTGGTATTTTTTGTATACGTAATAGATTTATTAACCTTTTACTGAACCGAGAGCAACACCTGCTACGATGTACTTTGATAAGAAGATGTAAACGATAATCAAAGGTAAAATCGTAAGTGTAAGACCTGCGTAGATTGAGCCGTACTCTGTTTTGTAGATATCAGCTCTAAGCAAACTTACCATCATGGGCATTGTGTACTTCTTGGTACTGTTAATAAGTACCATAGGAGTGAAGAGGTTGTTCCAGCTACCTACGAAAGCGAAAATAGCCTGTGTAGCAATAGCGGGTTTCATGATGGGAAGTACGATCTTGTTAAAGATGTAAAACTCTCTTGCACCATCGATACGAGCCGAGTGAACAATTTCAATCGGAAGTGCGGGGTGCAGGTACTGCTTCATGAAGAATACCATTGAAGGTGCTGCGATAGCCGGAATAATAAGCATTAAGAGGTTATCTGTAAGATGAAGCTTGTAGCACATCTGAAGGAAACCGATTAATGTAAGCTGACCGGGCAGCATCATGATCGCCATAATGAATGAGAAGAATGCATTTCTCAATTTCCACTCATATACAACCTGTGCATATGCTGTTAATGACGAGAAGTATACAGCAAGAATAGTTGAACCGCCTGCACAAATGAAGGAGTTCAGGAAACCTAATAAAGGTTTGAACATATTCTTCGATGTAAGAATTTTAATATTGTCAAACAAATGTGTCGAAGGAAGGAAAGAAATCGCTGTCGACTGAATCTGGGGTGTTGATCTTGTTGCGTTAACAAACATCAACCAGAAAGGGAGAATACTTAAAATCGAAAGTGAAATACTAACGATATAGATGATTATTTTCTGAAATAAACCACCCTTGCCTTTTTCTCTTCCTTCTACAGTTAATTGTAAATTAGAATTATTAGACATATTTTTCTCCTCCTTTCCTTACATTTTGCTCATTTTCATTTTACGTCTGTATTCTTTCTCCTGTTTTCTTACAAGACGTCTGAGTTCAACCTCATCCTTATCTCTTAACAGATAGAATACAATACATGAAAGGAATACGATAATAAAGAACATTATCATACTTGCTGCAGAAGCTTCACCATAGAGATAACCACCCTGGAAAGCTTTTCTGTAAATATATAATGAAGTGGTAAGTGTTGCATTGTTAGGACCACCATCCTGGAACAGTTTAGGAATATCGAACATATTCAAACCACCGATGAGTGATGTAACTAATGTGAACAACAACATTGTCTTGATACTGGGAATTGTAACTCTGAAGAATGTCTGCCACTGGTTTGCACCATCAACTTCGGCAGCTTCAAACAATTCGGGTGAGATACCAAGGACACCGGATATAAGAACGATAGCTGTATAGCCGTACCACATCCATGTCTGAATAAAGATAACGACTCCTCGCGTTAAATTCGCATTTCTCATCATTTCGACAGGACCTTTGAATATCTTTAACGTGATAAGTAAATCGTTGATAACTCCCTTAGGATATAAGAACAACTGAGCGAATAACATAGCTACGGTTGCCTGTGTAATAATGTTGGGGAGATAGAATAATACTTTGAAAATACCCTGAGCTTTGATTGTGGATCTTCTGTTGGTAAACCAAGCAGCGATTAACAAAGCAAGGAGAATCTGAGGAATAAAGTTAAGACCCCAGATAACAAGAGTATTACCGAAAGCAACTTTGAATGACTTGTTTTTAAGAACTGTGATGAAGTTCTTAAAAGGCTCGCTCCACATAATATTGAAGTCTGTATTACCAGCACCCTTAAGGTCTGTAAAACCTAAAAGGAGTGTATAGAAAATAGGGTATAATTGGAAAACTAACCAGGCAAGAACAAAGGGAATGCTGAATATGTAGCCGAATCTTGCATAATCGTAAGCTCTCTTCTTTTTCATACGCCCAACCTCCTCGAATTAATTTAATGTGCTACACACCCGTAATATACCTCGTAATGCCGAATCTAATCAAGTGTGGTGAAAATAAAAACCTTGAAAAGAGCAGGTCGGACGAAAGTCCGCCCTGCTCTTATTTCAATTTAACTTAACTACAATCGAAACTGTAATTAGTCGATAGCAATACCTAACTGCTCGTTAACGTCAGTCTTGAATGCTTCGATAGCTTCGTCCTTAGAAAGGTTACCAGCTGTGTATTCACGAACCTTATCTCTGAAGATGTTGTTGATCTTCTCATCGTACTGAGTGAGGTTCTTACCATTTGCAAATGCGTTAGCGGGAACGAATACATCAAACATGTTCTGACCTGCTAAGAAATCAGGAGTACATTTTGACTTAGCCATAACTGTACCGGAAGCAACGCAGTCACCAGCGGAGCCTAAACCTTCAGGCTTATTACCACAGTTATCAAGCATTGTGTAGTTGATTAACCAAGCGGGACCGAAGAAACCAAGAACCTGCTTCTCGCCCTGACCCTTCATATCTGCGAACCAAGCATCGCCCCAGTCCTGAGTATCGTTATGATATCCGTTGTCTTTGAGCTTCTTGGAGATATCGAAGAATGCTTCTCTCTTAGGATCGATATAAAGCTTGTCATCTACGATCCAACCCTTGTCAGAGCTGTTCTCGATAGCGTGCCACATATCACCATCACCTGAGCAGATGCCGTAGCCATGAGCCTTAAGTTCTTCAGCTGCAGCCCAGTATGTATCCCATGAACCTGTACCGCCACCGATTTTCTCTTTAACTACTGCGGGATCATCTGAACCCCAAACGTCCTTAGCGATTGAACGTCTGTAAATAAATACACCACCTGTAGCCTGATAGCCTAAACCAACTAACTTGCCATCAGAAGGTCTTGTTCCGATATCAATTGTGTAACCAGCGATGTCAGCTGCCTTTGTAGCTGCTGCTGCATCGATACCAAGTGATTCGTAAGGAGCTGCGAACTTAGCCATGTCGCCCTGTGTATACTTAAGAACGAAAGCTGACTCACAACCATAAACGTCAACCTGACCATTCATAAGAGCCTGGTCAAGAGCATCCTGGTATCCATCACCAGTACCTTTGATTGTTACATGAACATTGTAATCAAAGTCGGGATGATCCTGTACGTACTGATAAACCATCTTAGGAATTTCGTTTGTGAAGTTCCAAAGTTCGATTGTACCCTTGCTACCACCGTTAGCAGGTTTGATGTTCTCAAGATCAACATCATCAGATACATTGAATGTACCATTAGCCCAAGCGTACTGAAGACCATTCTCAGAATCATCAAGTGTGATGTATTCCATGATAGCCTTAACGCCATCAGCCTTGCCAGCGTCAACTGCTGCCTGGCTGGAAACTACCCATGTACCACCCCAGAAGAAACCGATGGGAGACTCTGTGATAGCCCAATCACCGTATGTACCATCTGTAGGTGCAGCGATAGGCTCGAAAGTCTGAGCGGGATCAGCTGTTGTTGTAGTAGTTGTTGTTGTGCCGGGATCAGTTGTTGTAGTTGTGGTAGTTGTAGTTGTACCATTGTCACAAGCAACTAAAGTAGCAGCAACCATGCATGTACTTAATGCACAAGCCATAAATTTTTTCATTACTTTTTCCTCCTTAAATAGGTTTTAGACATCCTATTGCTCTCTTTGTTCAATTTGTATGCAAAATGTACAATTCGAACAATAAAAATGTCGACTTTTGTAATAACAACCCAATTATAATCGTTATGAAAGGTTATTACTTTACAAATCTTGCTTCGTTTTTTACAAATATTGCTTTATGCATTTCATTTTGCATATTTTTTGCACTAAATAAGATAAAATTCGCACAAAAGCATGTTTTGTCCTTTATTTTATGATATACTCGTACATAATTTGAGTCGGAAAAAAACCATTTTTCTACTATATATAAATAAGAATATTTTATTCAGGAGCATATATTTATGAAAAATATATTTTCACCGGACAGTTTGTTAATTAAGGCACTTACCCTTTTATGTGACCTTATGTTTTTAAACCTGCTGTTCCTTATCTGCAGTGTTCCGATTTTTACAATCGGCGCCTCGACCACCGCTTTGTACGCCGTACTGTTTAAAAGACTCCGCGGCAAAGATCTTAAAATAGGAAAAACCTACTTCGCGGAATTCAAGGCCAACTTCAAGCAGGCTACCCTTTTCTGGATTCCCTACTTTTTAATAATAGCATTCCTCGCGGCCGATATTTACATTTCGCATAACATTCTGCCCGAAGAATACAGATTTATGCAGTATCCCGTATCTATCGCACTTTTCGTTCTTTTATGGGCAACAGTACTTGTTTTCCCGCAGATGGCGCTTTTTAAATCTCCCACACGTCAGATCATAAAAAACTCCGCCATCCTGGGACTGGTCAACTTCCCCATCATCGGAATGGTATTCGTAATACATATCTTCATATTCTTACTGGCCGACCTGTCCGCCAAAGCCGAAATGATTGTCATTTCCATATTATTGTTCTTCGGTATCGCAGGTCTTGCATGGTTCTTCTGCATCTTTTACAGAAGAATATTCATGAAGGTTCTTGAAAAGGATGCTCCCGAAGAAAAAGAATCCGCCGAAACAGAAGGATTGCTCGACGGAGAAAAAGATCCTGAAGACGATCTTCCTATTATTTAATAATTCGAAATTATTCACTCTGAGAAAGAAGCCACTCCATAAAACGTCTGGCTTCTTCTCTATGTTTGGACGAATCAAACGAAACCGCGAGGGGCTTGGCATCATCGGGATAAGCATCTTTTACGATTTTTGCGTCAATATAAAAGGCTACGGGTATTTTCTCTCCCGACGCATCCCTTGCGTAATAAACCTTGTCTTCGTGGTCTTTTAGGAAATCTTCGTCAAATAATTCCCTTAAATCCAAAGTGGCGTTCGTCACAGAATAATCGTTTACAACCCATGACTCCGTGAGTGCGATATCAACTCTGCCCGCGATAACAGAGGCATTGAATTTCTGCATCGAAATGTTTTCTGCTGTTGAAAAGGCTTCCGAACCGGACGAAGTATCGGGATACTGAAGATCGTAAACGATTCTTATATCGTCTCCCGTGATGTTTTCACCCGTATAATCGATGAAATCGTTTTCTACCGCATACATCAGATCCGGAATTTCGAATTTCGCATTTACAATGCTAAGTTCAAGTGCTCTTTCCCTGCTTTCACTTAAATACGAAGTAATCATTATTATCGTGATTACAATGATTATGGCAGGAATGATTACAAACCATTTGTAGTAATCTATAAAGAAGCCTATGCTCTTTTTAACATTTCCTAAAGTGGTTTCTTCCTCTTCTTCAGGCTCCTCTTCTTCCTCTTCCTTGTCGAGGAAGCGCTCCTCCTTTGCAAGGAGAAGTTTTTCGGCATCGGTCAGGCCTTCGTATTCGTCGGTTTTCTGCTCTTCAACATCTGTGATTTTCTCTTCGATATTCGGTTCGTTTTCGCTCTTTTTCTTTTTGCCCATCTTTCTTAAACATTCAACAGATGCCGCAGGTTGTACGGCATCCGTTACTTTCCTTTATTACTCATAAAATATTAAAGCTTTAATGCTGTTGCTTTCTTGCCTGTGAGTGCTTCGCTTCTTGAATCGGGAGCACTGAAGCCCACATAAATGTCTGCACCGTTTCCGGTCACACTTCTTATACCATCATCGTCAACAGTTGTAAAGGCGAATGCGGGGATTGTGATTTCAAATACCTTTCCCTCTTTTGCTGCAAGTTTAATTCTCTTGAATGCCGCAAGCTTGGTATTTAATACTTCATCCCTGGTTCCGTTTACATGTACATATACCTGAAGTACTTCTTCGGTATCGATTTCACTTGCGTTTGAAGCCTTTACATTAACAGTAATGCCTTCTTTGGATGCCGCGTCGAAGTTCTTTGCATCCTTGAATGATGCATCCGCGATTTTGACATCGGCATATGAAAGTCCGTATCCAAAGGGATAAAGTGGCTCTTTTTCAATATATCTGTAGGTTCTGCCTTTCATCGAATAATCTTCGAAGTCTGGCATATCTTTTAGATCTTCGTCTCTGTAGAAGGTTACAGGAAGCTTGCCCGATGGTGAATAATCGCCGAAGAGAAGCTCTGCCACTTCCTTGCCGCCTCTTGCGCCGGGATACCAAGCCTGAATAACAGCATTGGCATTAGCGTCTGCAAGTGATAAGTCCATTGCACTTCCTGCCATCGAAATTACTATAAGAGGAACTTTAGTCTCAATAAGCGTTTCGAGAAGTTTAATCTGCGAAGGCGGGAACTTTAAGTCCTTCTTGTCGCCCGAACTGTATGCGTTACCTGTATCTCCTTCTTCTCCTTCGAGAGTCTCGTCAAGGCCGATGCAAAGCACTACAACATCAGAATTTGCTGCAACCGCCTTTGCTTCGGAGAGTCTGTCATAATTCTTGCCCAAAAACTCTGTCTTTTCCAAGAACAGATGGCAGCCTTCAGAGAAGTAAACTCTCGCATCGTCGCCCACATAATCCTGAATACCCTCAAGAACTGTAATATATCTTGAAGACGTGCCATGGTAGTTGCCGATAAGTGATGCACGGCTGTTGGCATTGGGTCCGATAACGCCGATTTTTCTAATTTTGTTTTTATCAAGCGGAAGTATTCCGTCGTTTTTAAGAAGAACAAGGCTTTCCTTTGTCGCACGTGAAGCAACAGCTAAATGTTCCTTACATTCGATAACATCAAAAGGAATCGAATCAAACTCTGTTTTATCAAACATTCCGAGAAGATATCTTGTAGTGAAAAGGCGAACGGCTGCTCTCTTTAAAAGCTCGTCGTTTATGAGACCTTCATCATATGCATCCATTATCTTCTGGTATGTACATCCGCAGTTTACATCGCAGCCTTTTTCCAAAGCTAGCTTTACGCTCTCTTCGGGACTTGCGGTAACCTTGTGATTCTCATGGAAATCCCTTACAGCCCAGCAGTCGGAAACAAAATGGCCTTCAAAGCCCCATTTGCCTCGCAAAACTTCTTCCATCAGGTATGAATGCGCACAGCAAACCTCTCCGTTGGTTCTGTTGTAAGCGCCCATTACGGATTCAACCTTGCCTTCGATTACGCATGCCTCAAACTGAGGGAGATATGTTTCCCACATATCCTTCATATTTGCGATTGCATCAAAATGATGTCTTAAAGCTTCAGGTCCGGAATGTACCGCAAAATGCTTGGCGCAAGCGGCAGTCTTTAAATACTCTCCGTCGCCCTGTAAGCCCTCTATGAAATTAACACCCATGCGGCTGATAAGATAAGGATCTTCGCCGTAGGTTTCATGTCCTCTGCCCCATCTCGGGTCTCTGAAAAGATTTACGTTTGGAGACCACAATGTGATTCCCTTGTAAATATCCCTGTCGCCCTCCGCAGACTGGAAATTGTATTTTGCTCTGGCTTCCGTTGCAATAACGTCGCCTTCTTCTTTTAGGAGTTCCTCGTCAAAGGTTGCACCCATTCCGATTGCCTGAGGGAACATGGTTGCCACGCCTGCTCTTGCAACGCCGTGAAGACCTTCATTCCACCAGTTGTATTCCGGAATGCCGAGTCTGTCGATGGCAGGTGCATCAAATCTTAACTGTGAAGCAATTTCCTCTATGGTCATTTTATCCACGAGTTCGATTGCTCTTTTCTTTGCTTCTTTCCTATTCATTAATCCCTCTCCTTTTGTATTTTTACATACATCTCCATTAATAGTTTTTTGCAACCCTCCTAAAAGAAATTGTACCTTTTATTTTACTATGTTTTTCCGATTATCTCAATCAAAACACGTATTTTTCACGTCGTTTTTGTATTTTACAAATATTGCTTTTTTGACAGATATTGCTACAATCCGTCAGTCTGTTATATAATATATTTGTACATGAACTCATAAAAGAAATCGGAGGTAAAAATGCCCTCATCAAAAAATACACAATCGGATTTTTCGCAGCCTTTCGGTAAATTTATCTCAAGAAAAGTCGAGCATGACGAAGAGACCATAGATTACCTTCCGGGGTACCGTTATCGTATCTGGCACAACGACCAGCCGGCCAACTACGGAGACCACAAACACAAGGCTTTAGAAATTATTCTCTGTACGCAGAACACCTACTCGGTTACGGTTGAAAACGAAGTATATAAGCTTCACGAAGGAGATATCATCTTCGTTCCTCCTATGTCGGTTCATTCCATCACGGCTCCCGAGACCGGAGAGCGTTTTATCATGCTCTTTGATACGAAATTTTTTGACTATTTTAAGTCCAAAAAAGAAATCTTAAATTTCTTTTCAACGACAAAGGTCATCGGAATCAACAGTACGACGCATATTTATCCGCTTGTGTATTCTTCCTTAAACAGAATAATACAGCTCTACTTTGCTTTCAGCGAACTAAATGAAGTTGAAATTTATTCCGAACTTTTAAAGATTGTCAGTCTGATGACGCATTCGACGGAAGCAACCGATGAAGAAGATGAGAAAATAATCACTCATTCCGAAATTTACAATAAATTTGTCAGGGTCCTCACTTATATCGAAAACAACTATTCGGAAGATATGGATCTTGAGAGTGTGGCAAAGACCGCAGGCTTTTCGAAATATCATTTTTCAAGGCTCTTTAAGCAGTACACGGATTCGACCTTTTACGATTATCTTTGCAGCAAAAGAATTCTCGAAGCCAAGAAGCTTCTTTTAACCAATACTCCGGTCACGGATGTTGCGTTCCAGGTAGGCTTTAACAACTTAACCACTTTCTGCCGCTGCTTTAAAAAATACTCCGGCTGCTCACCGACGCAGTATAAAAACATGATTTCCAAAGAGGAAGGCATTGTTCTTGACAGCATCGGAGACATCTACCACTTAAAGCCCGAAGAAAACAATTAGAAAAGGGACGGAGCCTGGCATACTTTGTGAGCCTGGCACCGCCCCTTTTTAGGTGTCTGGCTCCCGAAGGGTGCCTGACTCCTTTTTATTTAGTCTTCGTAAGGCTTCATTGTGATGATCTTTCCGTTTTCATCATACTTAAGCTCTCTGAATTTAACACATCTTCTGTGGTTAACTCCGCCCGAAAGTGAAGAATCATGATAGAAGAGATACCACTTGCCGTCGATTTCTACGATTGAATGATGTGTGGTCCAGCCGATAACGGGCTCAAGTATTCTGCCTGCGTATGTAAAAGGTCCTTTGGGTGAATCACCGATTGCATAAACAAGGTAATGTGTTGTACCTGTGGAGTATGAAAGATAATACTTTCCGTTGTATTTATGCATCCAGGGACCTTCGAAATATCTTCTGTCTTCATCGCCTGCTTTTAAGGGCTCACCGTTTTCATCGAGAATTGTGATTTCTTCGGGGCCGTCAGCAAACTGAAGCATGTCGTCTGTAAGCTTTGCTACCTGAGGTCCGAGTGCCTTTGCGTCTGCAGGAATCTCTGCAGGATTTTCAACGAATTCGCCGGTCTGCCATTTTTCAAGCTGGCCACCCCAGAGTCCGCCGAAATAAATGTAAGCTGCACCGTCATCGTCCACAAGAACTGCGGGATCGATACTGAAGCTTCCCTTGATGTAATCGGGTTCGGGCTTGAAAGGTCCAACAGGGCTGTCAGATACAGCTACACCGATATGGAATCTTAAATCCTTGTCACGTGCAGGGAAATAGAGATAGTATTTTCCGTCCTTTTCTGCACAGTCCGGAGCCCACATTTGCTTGCTTACCCAGGGAACATCTCTCATGTTTAAAGCTTCGCCGTTATCTATACAGGGAGCATCCACATTATCCATCGAAAGGATGTGGTAGTCCTCCATCTGATATTCATCGCCTTCGTCATTATCCTCTCCGTCATGCTCAAGGTCGTGTGAAGGATAAACATATATTTTACCGTTGAAAACGTGAGCGGAAGGATCCGCGGTATAAATATGTGTTACCAAAGGTTCTTTTTGTTTTGCCATTTTTAGTATCTCCTTTCAGGTACTTCTCTAAGTAATATATTACAAAACCTGCTTAGTTATCAATAAGATTGTAATTCTCTGCAAGGTAATTGTTCACGGCTTTAATCATAGCCTGCTGGTAAAGATAAGGTTCGCCGAATCTTTCAACCGCCTGATCATATTCATCCTCAGAAACGCCTAACGATGTGGAAACTGCCTTTAAATCTTCCTCAGATACGGAAAGATTGAACTTTTCGAAGAGGGCCTGCATGATAAGGTTCTTTTCAGCCTGTTCTTTGGCGGAATTTAATACTTCCTCTTTGTATTCCTTTTTAGTCATCTTTCTCATATCGAGCACATCTTTGTAAGCATCGTTTCCGTAGAGGCTCTGATATGTGGAATTGGTGGTTTCCATCTGCTTGTAATCTTTCGCTTTCATATACTTCTTCATCTTCGAAAGATAACTTGCAGGATAGGATTTTACTTTGGATTCGCTTATTGCATATTCCTGAACGTACTCGTCAAAATTATCCTGTGCGGCACTCATTCTGTATTTGTTTAAGAAGTCTTCGGCAGAAGAAACGCTTAAGCCGAAATTCTTTTCAACAAACTCGTCGTTAAACTCTGCGGGCTCATATATACCGTTTATTGTAACCGTATAAATTACAATCTTTCCTGCGAGTTCCTCGTTTTCAAAATCGGTTCTGAAAGGAACGGTTACATCAAATGTCTCGCCTGTCTTGTGACCTATGATTCCTTCTTCAAACTCAGTAGGATAGGTTCCTGTACCAAGCGTAACTCTGATACCCATTCCGTTGGTGTTGCCGCCCTCGTATTCCTTCTCGCCGTCTATACGTCCGATGTAATCGATGCTGACGGTATCTTTTTCTTTTACTTCCACGTTCTTTTTGTCCGAAAGGTCGGGATAGGACTCAACGATTGCGTTAATATATGTCTGCTCTTCCTCTTCAGTAGGATAATAATCGCTCTTATTCATGTTAAGTTTATTAAAGTCCGCAAGCTCTACATAGTTTTCAACCTTTACTCCTTTTATCTTTCCGGTTGCATCCAGTCCGATGGAATAATTAAGTTCCTTTTCGGATCTTTTAACCGAATCAAAGATAAGTGCTCCTGCAATAATCGCAATAATGAGTACTATAAAAACTACTCCGATTACTCTTCCGATTGCCTGATTTCGCTCAGCTTTTTTTAATGCTGCTTCTCTTCTTTTTCTCTCAAGCATTCTTTTTTTCTGGCTCATAACATCCTCCGATTACGCCTGATTTTCGTCCGGAACACATTTCTGTGCAATTACAGCCTCGTAATTATAGCCGGTATCAGGTGTTCTCTTAATTTTCTTTATTTCGAAATATCTTAATTCGTTGGGATTAAGATTAAATGAAAGATTCATCTTTCCGTCATTTGCAAGTTTGTCGGATGAGGTAATTCCGGGTTCCGCTGCCTGTCTTAAAAGAGCCTTCTGCTCATTGTCAAGGGAAGCGGGCTCACCCATTTCATGCCACATCTTCAAAGGATTTGCATGGTTTTCGTCGACGAATTTTTCAATCATAAAATATTCGCCGTCGTCGATATTGTCAATATCTATTTCAATAGCCTTGTTGTTGTTTTCGTTGTACAAATCGGCGTTCCATAAAAGACCCCTTAAATCACCGTTTGCACACCTTATTACTATAGCATCTTCAGCTCGTAAAAGACACTCGCCCTGAAGTTTTTTGTAAAATTCAAAAGTATAAAATGTCGGCTTTTTGATAAGACCGTTTGCAACAAGACCGAAGCCTCCGTGGAAAGGAGTAAAGGGAACTCCGAACTCCTCAAACAGATCTCCGAAAGTCCAGTATGAATATGATTCATGCTTATCACCGAGACGTGAAAGCATGTGCGCCACGTATGTCGCATTTAAAACTGTATCGTGAATTGGAGCATTGGGAACGTAGGAAGTGTTAAATTCGGTAATGAATATTTCCATTCCCTTAAACTCTTCGTAGGAATCAACGATATCTCTCGATCTTTCAAGCCACTTAAATGCATTCTCGGGCTCATGAAGGTCGATGTATGAATAATGTCCCTCGAGTTTGGGCATGTAGCTTGTATAGTGATGTCTTGAAACAAAATCCATCGGGAGATTATTTTCTTTTACGAAATCAAGGAAAGCCTTGAGCCATCTCTCATCGTCCACACCACAGATTGCGGGACCGCCGACTTTAATCTGTTCGTCGACTTCCTTTACAGCCTTTGATGTAAGTTCGTAGAGTTTAAAATACTCGTCCATATTCGCATCCTTCCAGAAAGAAGGAAGATTGGGCTCATTCCAGACTTCCACGGGCCAGTTTCTGATTTCGTCAATGCCGTATCTTTCGATTAAATGGCGAAGCGTGGCCTGAACAAGGTCGGTCCATTTTTTATAATCCTTTGGAGGAGAAATCTTTCCCTTCCAGAAGAACGTGGTCTCCGTGCCTGATGCAAGATCGTCAGGCATAAATCCAAGTTCAAGAATAGGACGGATATTCACCTCAAGATATGAATCCATAACCATGTCAAGATAGGTAAAGCAGTATTCCGTTTTACCTTCCATGTGTCTGAACTCTCTGTAAATACCCATGTATTTTGAGAAAAGGCCGTGACCTCTGATATATGAAAAACCAATCTCATCCTGTGTGAGTTTAAGCTGGTCGAGGTACTCCTTGTGAAGGGCCAAATCCATTCTGCCGGTACCCACGCAGTGAGTCGCTTTGTTGTTAAATGCTACGGTCTTTTTAAGATCGGCTGTATATTTCATCGTTTACTCCGTTTATTAAAATCTTTCCTCGTAAAAGATAAGGAAAACAACACTAAATGATTGTAACACATTTAAATTGCATATTCTACCTTACAAATTCTATTTTTAATGCCTAAAAAACAGTGCCGGGCACACTTCGTGAGCCAGGCACTGATATAAAAAGGAGCCAGGCTCGCAAAGCGTGCCTGGCTCCTCTATGTTATTACACCTATTTACACTATTTTATGATTAGTTCTTAGCAATAAGCTTGAAGCCTCTCTTGGAAACTACGTCGAAGATAACGGCTGCAAGAAGAACCAAACCTTTAACAACCTTCTGCATGTTCTGGTCTACACCCATGATAAGCATGCCCAGGTTGATAACACCCATAAGGGTTGCACCGATGATAGCGCCGGGAACCGTACCGATTCCGCCGTATGCGGAAGCACCACCGATGAAACATGAAGCGATAGCATCCATTTCGTAGTTCTGTCCGTATGTAGGCTGAGCAGATGTCATACGGGCGATTGTGATCATACCTGCCAAAGCTGCAAGGAAGCCCATGTTCATGTATGCAAGGAAGTAAGTCTTGTTTGTGTTGATACCGGAAAGTCTTGTTGCTTTCTCGTTACCGCCTACTGCGTAGAAGTAACGTCCTGTCGTTGTATTGGAAGTAATGTAGGAGTAAATAAGAACTACAATACTTACAATGATAAGAACCGAAGGAATACCCTTGAATAATGAAAGAAGGATTGTTACTGCAACAACTACTGCAGAGATAAGCACAAGCTTGATGATCCAGGGAACCATCTTATCTACTTCATAACCTTTTTTAAGTCTCTTTAATCTTCCGTAGATTTCAAGGCCGATGAATAATATAACTGCAACAAATCCGACTACAAGACATGTAACGTTGATTGTAAATACATCTCCGAAGAGTTTTCCGATAAAGTCGGGGATAAAGCAGTCAGCGCCGCCGCCGAACATTTTAAGGAAGCCGACTTTGTCGTTAATTGTAACTGTAAGACCGTTAAGAACTACGTTACTTAAACCTCTGAAGATAAGCATTCCGGCAAGTGTTACGATGAACGGAGGAATTCTTACGTATGCAATCCAGAAAGCCTGTGTTGCACCGATTACAATACCTACCGTAAACATAACGATTACTGCTATCGGCCAGGGAACTCCGAAGGAAGCCATAAGTGTGGCACCTACCGCACCAACGAAACATACTACCGAGCCGACCGAAAGATCGATGTTACCACCGGTTAAGATACAAAGAAGCATACCGGTTGCCAGAACGAACACGTATGCGTTCTGTGAAATAATGTTACTTATGTTATTGGGTAAAAGAATTTTACCACCTGTAGTAATTGAGAAAAATACCAAAACTAATGCGAGCACGATAACCATTGCATATTTTTTGATAAATTCAATGACTTTTGCGCTGTCATTCTTTTTTTCCATCACGTTTCTCCTTTTCCTAAAAATTATTTTTATTCGCTTTCACTCTGAATAATGCGTGCCATAATTGCTTCCTGAGTCGCTTCTTCGGCCTGCATTTCTCCGACTATTCTGCCTTCGTTCATGATGTAAAGTCTGTCGCACATTCCGAGAAGTTCGGGCATTTCCGATGAAATCATGATAACTGTCTTACCTTCTGTAGCAAGCTGATTCATGATACAGTAAATCTCGTACTTCGCACCTACGTCGATACCTCGGGTAGGCTCGTCAAGGATCAGAATATCCGGATCCGCGAACATCCATTTTGCAAGGAGAACCTTCTGCTGGTTACCACCACTAAGGTTTCCTACATTCTGCTCTACTGTAGGGCATTTTGTTTTGAGTTTTTCTTTGTACTCTACCGCTACGGCATATTCTTTGTCTTTGTTGATTACCGAATTTTTACTTACTTCACCAAGATTAGCAAGTGTTGTATTGAACTTAATCGAGTTACTTAAGATAAGTCCGTTACCTTTTCTGTCTTCGGTAACATATGCAAGTTTGTTTTTGATGGCTTCCTGAACATTGTTAAGGTGGATTTCTTTGCCGTCCTTAATGATAGTTCCCTTAATCTTCTCGCCGTAGCTCTTACCGAATACACTCATTGCAAATTCGGTACGGCCTGCACCCTGAAGACCGCAGATGCCGAGGATTTCGCCCTTTCTTGCATAAATACTTACATGATCGATAATCTTTTTCTCACTGTAAATAGGATGATATGCATTCCAGTCTTTAACCTCGAAGTTAATTTCTCCGATGTTCTTTTCTCTCTTAGGGAATCTGTCGGAAATTTCACGTCCAACCATTCCTTTTATGATTCTTGCTTCGGAAATATCATCCGTCTCTTTGTTAAGAGTTTCGATTGTAGCACCGTCACGGATAACCGTAATTTTGTCTGCTACGTATGAAATCTCGTTTAACTTGTGAGAAATGATAATTGATGTAAGACCTTCCTCTTTGAATTTAAGAAGCAAATCCAAAAGGTCTTTTGATTCATTTTCGTTAAGTGATGATGTCGGCTCATCAAGGATAAGAAGTTTGGCATTCTTAGCAAGCGCTTTTGCAATTTCAACCAGCTGCTGCTTACCAACGCCTATATCTTTAATCAAGGTACGCGATGATTCTTTTAATCCGACCGTTCTTAAATATTCATCGCTCTTACCGTAAGTTTCAGCCCAATCAATCTTCCAGGACTTTCCCTGTTCATTACCCAGGAACATGTTCTCTCCGATTGTCATATAAGGAATAAGTGCAAGCTCCTGATGGATAATGACGATTCCCAGTGCTTCACTGTCCTTTATGTTAGTGAATTTACATTCTTGACCGTCGTATATAATTTTTCCTTCGTAAGTACCGTAAGGATAAATACCGCTTAATACGTTCATCAATGTCGATTTGCCTGCTCCGTTTTCACCTACAAGAGCATGGATTTCACCTTCTTCTACCTGAAGGTTGACATTGTCAAGTGCCTTAACGCCCGGGAATATCTTGGTAATATTTTGCATTTCAAGTAATATTTTGGCCAATTTTATCCCTCCTGTTCAGATTACTAAAATTATTTGTCTTTACTTGTGTCACAATTTTGTTTTTACATAGTTAAGTCCCCTTTTATTCGAAGGGGACTTAACTTTATGTAGGGAATGAGTTAAATCATTTTTAACGATCTACTCATAGGGGAATTACTGTAACTGATCTGCTGTGTAGTAACCGGAATCAATTAAGAGTTCCTTGTAGTTGTTAACGTCAGCAAATACCGGCTCGCAAAGGTATGAAGGAACAACCTTAACACCGTTGTTGTATGTAGAAGTATCGTTTGTAGGAGCTGTGCCGCCCTTAAGGATAGCGTCTACCATTTCAACTGTCTTCTTAGCAAGTGTACGTGTATCTTTGAAGATTGACATTGACTGCTTTCCGTCAAGCATGTTCTTAACGTTAGCGATGTCACAGTCCTGACCTGTGATGATAGGATAAGGGCTGATGTTGTTAGCTACGAGTGCGTTTGTAACACCGAATGCTGTAGAGTCGTTTGAGCAGAGAACTGCGTCAAGCTTTGTTCCGTCAGCGTAGTTGGAAGAAATGATAGCTTCCATTCTAGCCTGTGCTGCATCTGATGCCCAGTTAGCTGTAGCAACTGTATCGAAATCGATCTGTCCTGAAGGAACTGTGATCTGACCTGCTTCGATGTAAGGATTAAGAACGTCCATAGCGCCGCCATAGAAGAATCTAGCGTTGTTGTCACCGGGGTCACCTGTGAAGATTTCCATGTTGTAGCCGCCCTTGCCTTCCTTAAGGCCTAACTGCTCTTCAATGTACTGACCCTGCTTTGTACCTACCATGTAGTTATCGAATGTTGCATAGTATGTAACAGCGTCAGAGTTCATGATAAGACGGTCATAAGCAATTACAGGAATCTTTTTCTGCTTAGCCTGCTCAAGAACTGTTCCGAGTGAATCACCATCGATAGAAGCGATAACGAGAACGTCGCAACCTGATGAGATCATGTTTTCAATCTGTGTAACCTGTGTGTTGATGTCGTTTGATGCATACTGAAGGTCTACATCATATCCTGCTTCCTTAAGAAGTTTCTCCATGTTGGCACCGTCCTGGTTCCATCTCTGAAGATCCTTTGTAGGCATTGCAACGCCGACTTTCTTATTTCCTGAACCACCTATTGAACAACCAACGAGTGTAGTTGCTACCATACCTGATGCAAGAAGAACACTGAGTAATCTTTTTTTCATTTCTTTACCTCCCATTAAATAGTGTGAAATGTTTTTTCTCATGATGTTGGTCTCATGAATACAAATACACATTAACACACCTTTTTGCAAAATAATTTGTTACATTCTGCATTTTTTTGATAACTTTTAAAATCAAAAAAAGTGTATGCTATCAAAAAATTGTCAGCATACACTTATCTTTGACAAAAAAATGCTATATTACTCGGTTACGTTTAAATAAACATCTTCTTTTGTATGGAAACCGCTGTTTACAATCACATCGTCAATATTATCCTTTGTAACGGGAATGGGCTCCAGCAAAATGCAGGGAACATCATATGCTCCGTTATTCATGGTCTGGTCCGTTCCGAGATCTTCGTGATTAGCCAGTTTGATTGCACACTCTGCAGCCTGCTTTGCCAGATTATCCACGGGTTTGTACACCGTCATAAGCTGCGTGCCTTCAACTATTCTCTGGCAGGCTTCAAGGTCCGCGTCCTGACCTGTCACGGGAATACGGCCTGCGAGTCTCTGCTCGGATAAGGCAGATACGACCTTACTTGCAATATTGTCGTTACCGCACATTATTGCGTCCGCATTTGAAATCGTTTCCATATTTTCATATACATAATCGTAGGCAATTTCCGCTCTCCATGCTTCGCAGTGAGTTCTGTCGACGATATTTACCTTGTTTTCTTCCATTACGCCTATAAAACCGTCTTCAAGTGCGGGAACATTGTAGTCTGCGGGAGAACCGCCAATCATAACAATGTTGCTGCCTTCGCCGATGCCTGAATCGACAAGAGTCTCACCCATCATCTTTCCTACGGTAGCATTATCAAACGATACGTAAAGATCGATATCCGCATCCCTTATAATACGGTCGTATGCAATAACTTTGATGCCTGCGTTCTTTGCCTTCTTAACTTCTTCCGAAAGAGTGTCGGCGTCGATACAGATAATTACAATTACATCAACGTTCTGCTCTATAAAATAAAGAATCTGCTTTTTCTGCTCTTCAATATTACCGTTTGCGTTCTGAACATTAACTTCCGCCCCCATTTCCTTGGCCGTTGAAACAAATACGTCCCTGTCTCTCTGCCATCTTTCAATAACGAAGGAGTCAAAGGACATTCCTATATTAATGCCGTCCTGAACATTTTCGGTATTCTCCCCTGTTTCGCCTTCACTCGGCGTACACGCGGATACCGGCATTAAAATCATTACCAGTGTCAAAAGTGCGCTTATTAACTTTGCTTTCCTCATAAAAGAATTGTTCATAAAATTGTTCCTAAAATATATAACTGCCTGTGTCTGTTACAATGCATCCTTGTACTCCGTCGGAGATACGCCTTCGTATTTCTTAAATGCTCTCGAGAAATAGTTCGGATCGGAAAATCCTACCGAATAGCTTATCTCTTTTATGGATGCTTCCGAATCGGAGAGCATTTTCTTTGCATTCTCGATTCTTACCCTGCTTAAATACTCGACATAGTTTTCGCCAGTCTCCTGCTTGAAGAGCTTGCTGAAGTAGTAAGAACTGATATTGCAGTATCTTGAGATATCGTCGAGCGAAATGTCTTTCATGTAATTCTTATTAATGAAGGACTCCGCTTTTTCGATCAAACTCTCGGATTTTTCGCTTCGGTTATTCTCAACCTTCTGCGTTACTTCTACTATTTTATTTAAAAACCATGTCTTTAATTCGCCTAAATCATCCGTGCCCATTACCACGGGAAGATAATCCGTACGGCTCTTAAATTCGTATCTGTTACCGCCCTTTATATAAAGAAGCCTCTCTGCGTAGAGCACGAACTCAAGAGATTTAAGTCTGATATCCATGATACTGTCAGCGAAATTGTCGCTCATCCAGTCAAAGTACTGGCCTGCAGCATTGCCTGCTCCGACATAGTCGCCCTTTTCAACGAGTTCGAAGAGTCTCTTCTCGGTTTCGACAGGATAGTTTTCCTCGTAATCGCAACGGATATCAAGGTCGTCCGCATGTGCTACACGACCGTTTGCGTTTAAAAGAGCCTGTAAGGCTTCATCGTAGGACTCGTTCATCTTGGCGAATTCTTTTACGCCGCCGATACCTATCTTAAAATCACCGGAAAGCTTTCTTTGAAGCGTTCTCGTAAATTCTCTGGTCTTCTCGATAAGCGCGTTTCTTTCGGAATAATCCATTTCAGGCTTGTCGTAAGGTACAAGCACCGCGATTTTATTGGACATAACGTTTCCGACGATACCGCCGCAGAAATCTTTTATGTACGAGCGAAGCTCGGGATAGTGATTCTGAAGTCTTACACTGCTGCCGACGGCGTTCGTAAGATTGGAATCCTCGTCTCTTTCGCCGCAAACTACGGTTAACATGTATCCGTACTCTTCTTTTATGCCGAGGATGTTTTTGTAATTGATTGCATCTTCTGAAAACTTGTTCTGAAGGAAAATACTGTAGATGAGTCCGCTCTCAAGCATCGGAATAACCATCTCCATCTTTTCCATTATCATAAGGTCGTTGCTTCTTCTGGCTCTTTCCTTATCTATTATGGCCATGGCGCGCTTAACAACGGAGATGATTCTGTTCTTTTCCATAGGCTTGGTGATGTAATCGAGTACGCCGAGCTTGATGGCCTCTGTCGCGTAGTCGAATTTATCATAAGCACTCATTACGATAAAAATCACGTCCTTGTTCTTTTCGCGGATTTCCTTCATCGCATCGATACCGTTTATTCCCGGCATCTGAATATCCATGATGGAAATGTCAGGTCTGAAGTTTTCGGCCAGCTCAATCACGCTTCGTCCTGTCTTGGCGAATTCTATCGTACATTCTTTGCCAAATTCTTTTTCAAGCACGAATTTTAAGGAATCGATTACAATGCCTTCGTCATCGGCTATCATTATCTTATACATTCTCACTGCCTCCGTTGGTCAGTTTTATAATAACTTCCGTACCCTTGCCTTCGCCCTCACTTTGGATGGATACGCTGTCTTCCCTGTCGGTAAAGAGCCTTAATCTCTTGATGACGTTATCCATTCCGATACCGTGAGCTCCGACGGGTGCTGCCTTTTCTTCTTCGGTAAGTTCTCCGCTTAAAACCTTGTCTATCATCTCCTGCGTCATACCGATACCGTTATCTTTAACACTTATAAAGACGTTGTCGTCTTCACCGTAAACGCGGAGAGCGATTTTGCCCCTGCCTTCCATTTCTTTTATGCCGTGGTTGACGGAGTTTTCAACTATCGGCTGGAGAATCATGCTGGGCATAAGGATGTCGGTCAGGCTTTCGTCGATGTCTTTTTCGTATTTGATATCGCCCGAAAAACGCACGTTTAAAATATAAATGTAATGGTCGATAAGGCTTATTTCATCTGCTAATTTAACCGTTGTATTTCCTTCACGTACATTGTATCTGAAGAATTCCGCGGTGTTCTGAATATAATCGTAGGTCTTTTCCGCCTCTTCCATCATCGCAAGCTGCGCGCCGGCATTAAGAGTGTTGAAAAGGAAATGAGGGTTAATCTGTGTCTGCAGGTATTTAAGTTGTGCTTCTTTTAGGGTGGATTCGATTCTTAATTCCTTCTCCTGCATCTTTCGCTCATGTTCCATGTTCTCTTTTATCTGCTCGATGTAATCTTTGATACTTGCAACCATTTTGTTGAAGGCTTTGGTAACGACGCCGATTTCATCGTTCGTTCTGATTTCGAGAGTTTCGATTTCAAAATTACCTTTTGCCACTTCATCCGCAGATTTTGCAAGCTTTCTGATAGGATCGATGATAGAGCTCGTAAAACCGATAACGAAAACCGAACTTCCAAGCAGCGCCGCCACCATCATGATAATCGAAATGGTTTCGAAAATTCTGAAGGCGGAAAGAAGTTCCGAGTAGTTCGAAGAGTTACTCTTAAATCTTTCGTTGTTAAGACTGTAGATGTAGGTATTTATATAATTGTAAAGTCTGCTCGCTTTGTCAAACTCTGCAGAATATCTTTCTACGTTTCGACCACGCTTTGCCTCGATGGCATAACCCGTGGTCTGAATATATTCGTTCGACATATTTCTGATATTTCTTTCCATCAGGTCATATGTATCGCCGGTAACCGAATTGTTTAATTCATATACGAGTTTGTAGTAATCCTGTTCACTCTTATAGTATCTTTCAAGCGAATCCGAGGTCTTTGTATTAAGATAGTCGGTCATGTTGCTCTGAACAGAAGCAAGCGCTTCGGCGAGTTCGTTAAGCTTTAAGTTATCACGGTAAACCGAATCCATTTCCCTTGTCATCGTATTGATACCGAATATAAGCATGGCGTTAACGATAAAGATAAGGATACTCGCCATAATGAAGATAATACTTAACTTTAACTGCAGCGAATTGGCGGGTTTGGTAGACTTTTCTCTCATTCAGTCACCTCCTCGTTTTCGCTTAAGTAATCAGATACGTTACTCTTGTCGATAAGAGTTACGTCCGTAAGCATATACTGGCTGGTGTAGCCGTATTCTTCATATTCTTTTATGGCGTCTACACAGTAAACACCCATCTGATATGTATCAACCGAAATGGTTGAGTAAATGACGCTTCTGGAAATACCTTTTAAAATCGACTCGGAATCGTAATATCCGAGGATTGCCGATTTACCTACCTTGTTGTAGTCAACCAGTGACTGGTATACGCAGTTGGTGTCAGTTTCGTTAAGGCAGACAATAACGTCGGGAGTTTCCTGCGATCTGAAAATATCACGAATGGATTCTTCAGTGGTAAATGTATTTCTGTTATCCACATAAGCCTGGGATAATTCAATCTGAATCTCTGAATTGTTTTCGGTGGAAACAACATTCTGAATACCGGACCATACAAGGGACTGGTTGTTGTTATCCGAATAAGAGTTTACAAGTGCGACAACATTTAATGTATCGTTCATGTGAGTTGAAGCCGTGGTATTGGAAAGCTCGTACTCTCTTGCGATTTTTACAATCTGCTTGCCGTACTCACGTCCGAGATTATAACTTCCGACACCGACATAGCAGCATCGAAGCGAATTGGCGCTGTCGCCGTAAACGGTAACTACAGGAATGCCTTCGTATACCGCTTCATTTATCAGATCTCTCATTTCTATACTCTCATCCGCATGGACGATGATACCGTCCACTTTTGATGCGATAGCAATTTCCATGAGTTCCGTATTACTGTAATCCTCCGACAGATTTTCGCCCATCATTTCGACACATACGCCTTTTTTGATGCCTTCCTCGTATGCGCCCTTATAAACCGATTTCCAGAAATCAAGTTCTCTGTCGGACGAAATCATTACATAGTATTTGCTGAAATTAACATCCGAACTGCTTACGGCACTGTAGGTGTCGCCCGCGTGTCTGGCGGCTCTTATCGTACGCGAAAAATATAAAGCAACGGCAACAAAAATAACAGCCACTATAAGAATCATGACCGAATAAACGAGAACTAAATTTCTGGTTGAAATTCTTTTCTTCTTCATTACTTAGTGTTACCGCTTTCTTCTTTTTCTTTGCCGGCTGCGTCTTTTATGAGCGCAAAAACAATCGCAAATACAAAGATTGCAAAGTTTCTGCAGGTGAATGCGGCATGTTCAAACGAATGATTGGAAGCCACGAACCACCACACAAAAGGTATCAAACCTATTAAAAGAACGGGGATCCTCTGAGCGAATCCGAAGTTTTTAAGCCCGTTCCTTACGATGAGCACCAAAACAATTGCTCCTAAAAGAATTATAAGCAAAGCAAATGCTCTGTTTGCATAAGGTGATAAATTGCCTTTAAGTACTTTTAAATATCCTGAGATTCTTCCGTTGTCGGTCGCGGATGCTGTTCGCGCCGAAATGGTATTTACCGCATCGGATACGGTATTTTTGCCGGTAAAGATAAGAGCAATAATCCATTTTGATGCCCACATAAATACATATCCGATTCCCCAGGTTAAAGAATATTTAAGAATGGATAAATATGTTTTTTTAGTTTTTTCTTCTGCAATGGCAAGTACCGCGATAAGCGGAAATGCGAGTGTCACAGGCGGATAGGTCAGAAAATCAAAATATGCCGTCGCGCATCCTGCCACAAGGAAGAATGTAATATATCCTTCGTTTTCAGCCAGTTTTTCGTTAAAAAGCGAAATGATGAGCATTTCCAAAAGCATGATGTACATACAGATACTTAGGGAAAGTGATGCAAAGGATGAAAAGAAAAACATAAAAGGAAGCGATGCCACAAAAGAAAACGCAAGTTTCGAATGTCCTTTCTTAGAGAAAAGAATTATGGACGCCGCAAGAAGAATCATTTGCAAACCTGCGTTTAAAAGTCTGATTGAATTAAACGAAGTAAACAAAAGAAGCGGTTTTAAAACCACGAGATAACCGTGCCAGTATCTGGGGTAAGCCACTTCAAGAGTGGTCGTGCCACCGTATAAATATTCCGTCAAAGAAAGTCCCGGACACCACTCTGTTTCGTTTCCCACTTCGTTTCTGTACATATTAAGAGCCTGATCAAGGGCCGAATGCGGGCCGTCATAAACCGAAAACTGAAGCATCAGACAATCGGTAAAATTGCCGGTTAACGTAGCATTATAATCATCTAATATAAGTTCGTCCTCGCACTCGGCTTTGATTGATTCTTCGGAAGCATAAACATTTGTCGCAATTTTGCCTGCCGGAAGCAAATGAACCAAAAGCAGGAGTATAAGTCCTGCCAAAGGCATGAGTAAAAGTATTATCAGGTTTTTAATTATAGCCTTTTTCATGAGATGGGTTCAAAATCAGCCGCTCCGTGTTTGCAGAGAGGACATACAAAATCTTCGGGAAGTTCGTCGCCTTCGTATACGTATCCGCAGACCTTACATACATAGCCCTTCTTGCCTTCTGTCTCGGGCTTGGGCTTTACATTGCTCTGATAATATGTATAGGGCATTGTTTCCTTGTCGGAAAGAACTCTGGCCTCGGTTACGGTACAAATAAACATACCGTGAGTATCGAGGTCAACATACTGTTCAACCTTAAGCGACATAAATGCATTGATGTATTTTGAAAGGAATACAAGGCCGTTGTCCGAACGAAGAAGATTGTCTTTTTCATTCTCAAACTTATCCACGTTTCTTCCGCTTCTGAAGCCGAAGCATTCAAATACCGAGAATGGTGCTTCAACGGATAAACAGTTAACATTCATAATGCCCGTCTGCTTGATGACATGATGCGAATAATTGTCCTTGTTAATGCAGACTGCCACACGGTTTGGCGAGCTGGTAACCTGCGAAATGGTATTTACGATAAGGCCGTTGTCTCTTTTACCGTCGTTCGATGTAACCACATACAAGCCGTAACCAATCTTAAAGAGTGCCGTTAAATCGTTCTTGTTGGCTGTCTCGTCTCTCTGTGCCTTGTAATCCATGCAGAGTTCGTCCGCAAGCGCATCAATCTGAGCCTTGCTTTCGTCATTAAGTGCAGAGAGAATCTTAACCGTTGTGTCTGTAAAGGTTAAGTTCTTGCAGCCCTCGAGCATACCCTTCATTGTCTTTGCTGCAAGAGGTGCCCATGAACCGTTTTCAATAAGTCCGACTGTCTTATTCTTGAATCCTCTCTCAGTAAGATGGTTTATAAACTCTCTCATAAAAGGGAAGATTTCAGCATTGTATGTTGTTGTAGCGAGAACGATTTTGCCGTATCTGAATGCGTCTTCAACAGCCTCTGCCATATCGTCTCTTGCAAGGTCTGTAACCACAACCTTCGGACAGCCGTTTGCTTTAAGCTTATCTGCCAAAAGTTCAACAGCCTTTTTCGTATGACCGTATACAGATGTGTATGCGATAACGATGCCGTCGCTTTCAACACCGTAGGATGACCAGATATTGTAAAGGTTAAGATAATAACCTAAGTTTTCGCTGAGTACCGGACCGTGAAGAGGGCAGATAATCTGAATGTCAAGTCCTGCTGCCTTTTTAAGCACTGCCTGAACCTGTGCGCCGTATTTGCCTACGATACCGAAGTAGTAACGTCTTGCTTCGCAAGCCCAGTCTTCTTCAACATCGAGTGCACCGAATTTGCCGAAGCCGTCTGCCGAGAAAAGAACCTTGTCGCAGGAATCGTAAGTCATAATAACTTCAGGCCAGTGAACCATGGGTGCAGCCACGAAATTAAGTGTGTGCTTACCAAGAGAAAGTGTATCGCCTTCTGCCACTACGATTCTGTTGTCTTCAAAATCTTTGCCGAAGAAGTTTTTCATCATCGTAAAAGCCTTTGCGGAAGAAACGATTGTTGCTTCGGGATAATTCTTTGCAAAGTTAACTATATTTGCGGAATGGTCGGGTTCCATATGCTGAACCACGAGATAATCGGGCTTTCTGCCGTTTAATGCATTTGCAAGATTATCAAGCCATTCATGAGTGAAATTTTTATCGACTGTGTCCATTACGGCAATCTTTTCATCCATAATCACATACGAATTGTATGCCATACCGTTCGGAACATCGTACTGTCCTTCAAAAAGGTCTATTGCGTGGTCATTCACGCCAACATATTTAATATCGTTTGTTACTGTCATAATACCCTCCCGCCTTAATTTTTTTATATATTTACAGACCATTTAATTATACTTTATTTCGCTTTCTTTGTTAAGTAAGATATAGTATAATATTTATATTGTATTGGAAAGGAGATTACACTATGGATAAGTACGCATGCCCCTGTGGCTATGTTTATGATCCCGAAATCGGAGATCCCGATTCAGGTATCGCTCCCGGAACAGCTTTTGAAGATATTCCCGATGACTGGGTTTGCCCCATCTGCGGTATCGGCAAAGATGCTTTTGAGAAAGAATAAAATAATTATCGCCTGCAGTATTCTGCAGGCGATTTTTTAGTGGTGTCTTATTACTTCAAATCTCCGAAGTTTGACTTCTTCGTCCGGCATAATGCCGGCTTTTCTTTTGGCGATATAAATCTGATCTTCGACGGTGTCGACTCCGTCAAGGTCGGGTAAAAGAAGCCCTCGCCTGAAGCCCTTGGAAACGATAACGCCGTATCTTTTTACATCAAGTTCGTCGGGTGACTGAATATCTTCGGGTTCACTTAAAACATCTACCGAGATGTCCAATAAAGGCAACTCGTCTGCTCTAACGGGCGAAAATCTCGGGTCACGGGTTGATGCGCTGATTGCGTTCTGAATGATTTCCTCGCCCACGCAGTCTGTGGTTGCAAGAATCGTTCCGATACAGCCGCGAAGTTCTCCGTTTTTATGAAGTGAAACGAAGGCTCCCGCTCTTTTTTCGGTCATTTCAGAAGGTAAATCTTTGGGAAGTGAAATCGTGACTCCGTCTTTTATATATGATTCAATCGTCTTTTTTGCAAGACTTACATACTCATCCATATTTTACCCCCTGTCTTCTTGCGGATAAAAGCTGCAAATGCCGTATCCGACGCCTGTAACATCCTCATGCGAATATACTGTGGGCTTAACCGACATACCATCCAAAGCGCCCGCCATTATTAAGAACGAACGGTGGCCACACTCTGCTGCTTTATCGCAGAAGTCTTCATCAAAATTAAAGAGTTCCGCAAAATCTGCACGCGAGCAGACGTCCATTATTCTTTTATCATATTCAGGGCCTTCCTTGGCAAATCCATAAGGACCGTACTCCTGCAATTTGTGAGACAAATCTCCGCTTGCCACAAATACGATTCGGCGGTCTAAATTATCTGCGGCGGTCTTTACTATTTCACCCAGTCTGTAGTGCGACTCGTACGGAAGCCCTGAAAGTCCGATACGGACTATCTTTCCGCCCTTGTACGCTTTTCTGATAAAATAAAGCGGTACCATTGTTCCGTGGTCAAGCTCAGGATCTCTTTCTGCCTTTGTACCGGCGGGAAAGTTTTCGTTTACGCAGATTTTTTCTATTTCTTTTACGAGTTCCAAATCATACTCCTCCGTAAAAGAAACCTGCGGCGCGCCGAATCTTGCAAAATCGCCATACGCCCCCTCTCCCGGAGAAATATGAAAATAATCGTAATACATCACGGAATGCGGACTTGAAATCACGATAGTATCAGGCGAAAGCTCTGCGATTTCACGTCCCACCTTTTCGTAACTGTCAATAGTTTTCTGAACACGTTTTTCGCTTCCCCTGCCGATATCAGGTACGATAAGCGGAGGATGCGGTACCATAAAAGCTGCCAGAACCGACATAATAACCCTCTTTCAAAATACTTTAAAAATATAACCTGCTTCTGTTTAATTATAATTCCAAATTCTTTTCTTTCCAACATTTTATACATTTGATACAATATCTTGTATGAGCGAGAAACTGAAGAAATTCGAATTTGAATACTTAGGGGTACCGGCGATTATCTTAATACTTTCACCGGTCTTGTTTCTTACTCTCCGTTACGGGGTCGGAAGCGCCATTTTCGTAGTGCACGACCAGCTCGACGAGACCATTATCAACTACGTTTTCGCGGCCAGATATTTCGGAGCCGACGTATACGACAAAATGATGTGCGGAATTCCCGCATCAAGCATTGCTCCCTTCGCTCCCGGCTTTGTGATTCTCTATAAAATCTTCAATGTGTATACCGCATTTTTAATCCAGCATATCATCGTTATAATCACCGCGTTCTTCGGAATGTATGCATGCGTAAAGCAGACTTCCAAAAATAATTTCGCTGCATTCTTAAGTGCAATTCTTTTTGCGATGCTCCCCGTGCACAGTATCTACGGAAACATCGTTATGGGCATGCCTCTTCTTCTATGGTGCGTTTTAAAGATACTTAAAGCGGAAAAGAAGCGAAATCTTATTTTCCCGTTTTTCCTCTTGGCTTACCTTGCATTAACCACGAGCCTTTCGCTCTCCGGCTGGGCGGTTCTCGGAATAATGCTTGTTCTCGCCATTGAAGAAAGCATCAGAAAAAAGAAAGTTCAGGCTCCGCTTTTTATCGCATTCGGAATTCTTTTAGGGTTATATGCTCTGCTTAACAAAGACCTTATCATAAATGCTTTGACAGGCGCAGGCTTCGTAAGCCACAGAATCGAATTTGACTTAAAAACCGTCGGCGTTAATTTCTTCGTATCTCTTAAAAACATCCTGCTTGACGGCGCGTCCGAATACGAAGCGGTTTCTAAGCATGAGCCGATTATCATTGTCGCTGCAATCGCGCTCATCATTTCCGCCTTTAACAAAAATGCAAGAAAATATCTTCCTTTACTCGGGGCTCTTTTAGGAGCGATACTTTTAACCGCCATTCTTTACGCATTCTTTAACACAACATTTTTTATCCGCGTACAAAGCCTGCTCCCCGGAATGTTTACATCTTTTCAGTTTTCAAGAGTGTACTATTTCCTCCCGGCGCTTTGGTATATTTTATCCGGCGTGTCGTTGGCAGCCATATTCGAAGCCTTCCCCGAAAAAGGAAAAGTGGTCTCATTCATTTTGACAGACATTATTTTCCTTGCGGTTCTCGCCTTCCTCGTAAAAGATCAGGACGGCATCTTCCACCAGAACCTCGTGGCTTCACTAAGCAATGAAAAAAGATCCTACTATGTCAGCATGAAAAACCTTTATGCGGAAGACGTGATGCAGGAAATTGAAGACGCCATCGGCGAAGATATCGATACCTACCGCGTGGCGCATATAGGCATGTGTCCCGTCGCATCGCTTATCCACGGCTTTGGCACGATAGACGGTTACTCCAACAACTATCCTCTTTCATACAAACACGAATTCCGTGAAATCATAAAAGACGAACTCGAATTAAGTGAATTTAACAAAGCCTACTTTGATGACTGGGGAAACCGCTGCTATATTCTTTATCATGAATGGGCAAACGCATACATGTTAAGCAAATATTATCAGGGAAGTATTGACGATTTACATCTTAATTTTGATAAAATGAAAGAGATGAACTGTAAGTATATATTCTCCGCAGCACCGATTAATGACTGCGAACAGTACGGTTTGTCGGCCATTGGCGCATTTGATTCTTCAGTCAGCTACTGGAGAGTATATGTTTATAAAATTTATTGAGAGGGATTTGAAAATGAAAAAAACAATCAGAACAATAACGTACGTGCTTTTGTCACTTGTCGCTATCGCAACACTTACAGGCTGTACCGGCTTCGAAAAAAAGAAAGCGCTTGCAGAATACTCCGAAAGCCTGCATAACGATGTGGTTTACTGGGAGGCCATGCAGCTTACGAGCGAGCAAATGCTTCAGTCAAGCGACATAAGATCATATGTCTCATATCTCGGAACAATTATCGGATATATGGATACCGTTGTGACTAATGCGGAAAACAGGAATGCAGGAATCTACGATTACGAAATAAAAGGTTTTGACGATTATTATGTTAAGGCCCTAAAAGAATTAAGAAACGGTTATGTGCTGATGCAGGAAGGCCTGAACGAACAAAACGAATCCAAAATGGATCAGGGCGAAAAGCAGTTGGAAGCCGCTATGGAAGATTTAAAAATATATTGCGAATGCATGAAGGATTTTATGCAGAGATACAATATCAAATCAGATGTCGATATGGATGAATTGCTGGAAACACTGTCCGAACAGTAACAGCTGCTCAGACAATTCTTTTCATCCACTCCATAGCAAGATCGGGCCATTTGGCAACATCGGCAAAAAGAGATACAGGATTAGGAGGAAGCGGCGGTGCTTCCTCTTTTTTATTATCTGAAAACTGCTCTTTAAGTTCGGCAATTCTTTCTTCTGATACATCTATACTTTCGCCGTTTTTAACTGCAGCAACGGCTCTCATTACCTGATCCATCGTAAAAGAATCAAATTTCCCTGAGAAGAAATCTTCATTCGGAACACTTAATCCGTGGAAACCTTCGGGGAATACATAGTGCGCATACATTATGCCTTTTTCTTTTAGGGCCTTTGCCATTAAATAGCTGTTTTCAACCGGCACAAGATTGTCGGTTGCGGTCTGCCAGATAAAGCAGGGAGGAGTATTTTCCTTAACCTGTTTTTCGAGTGAGAAATAATCCAGTTCTTCCTTGGGAGCATCTTTGCCAAGCAGTGCCCATACGGAATAAATATGCGCAAATTCACCGGTAGTAATAACAGGGTAGGATAAAATAACTCCGTCAGGTCTGGCGGAAATATCTTTGTAATCTTCGTTTTCGTCAGCCACATCATCAAAATGAACTGCGAGAGTTCCGCAGACATGTGCGCCTGCGGAGAAACCGCAGATTAATAGTTTTTTACCGTCTATATTGTATTCGGAAGCTCTCTTTCTTACGAATCTTACCGCACGTGCAGCATCATTAAGAGGCTGTTTTTTTAGAGGTACCGAGAAAGTGATATCGGTAGTGTATGTAAGAATGAAAACATTCATTCCGCGGTTGTAAAACTCCATCGCGGGAACCTCAGCTTCAGGGGGTACAACCATACAGTATCCGCCGCCCGGAAGTACTATCATACAGTCTCTTTTTTCGTCATCGTCATGAAGATATGCATGAATATTGGGCACAAATCCGTATGCCGTTCTGTAGTTGTATTCTCCGTCAAGCCAGATTTTCTCTTCGAATTTTTTCATTGTTTCATCCTTTTATTTTACTTTGTATTCGTAATCGATAAGTGTCATTTTATCGTTTATGACTTTCTCTTCGCCGACTCTGACAAAGCCGCATTTTTCGTACAGATGGCAGTTGCCTTTTTCCTGAAGAATCGTATCGAGTTTCCACGTCTTCACTTCAGGATACATTTCAAATGCTTTTTGTATCGCCGTGTATCCGATGCCCATGTTCTGATACTTGGGCAGTATGAAAATCGGACTGATAAAAGAAACGTCTTTTTCGTTCGGATTATTGTTTCCGATATTGATAACTCCTACTCTCGCACCGTCCACAACGATAAAATAGTATGTTCTGCTCGGGACTGCTGCCCTTGCTTTTATCTTGTCGATGGACTCGATTGCAGGCGAACACTCGTCATGGTACTTTTCGTACAGGGGCATAAAACTTTCAACCTGCATCTCCAATAGCTGCTCAAGTTCCTCTTCCCTTACTTCCTCCAGAAACATTCTGTTCATCATTTCCGCATTGCTTTTCCCGGGAAGCTTGAAGTGCTCTTTAATTTTCCTTGCAACCACGTCGGGCGCAAGGTTTGTGTTGTCGATTTTGATGTAATTTTTGAAAGGAATTTCACCTTCACGGCTTACTAAACGATACTTGGTTTCCTCTCTGATTAACCTTTCGTCTGAAACCGCAATATCTCTTTTAGAAGGTTTGTTTAAAAGTCTGTTTTCGGTCTTGTTTCGCTCAAGGCGCACCGCCTGATCTGCCACAAGTTCAACATAGTAAACAGTACCGCCCGTGGCTTCGAATTTATCGCTCACGCCTTTGATGTAATCCCAGTCGGAGGGCATGTCAAAGCCCCACATAAAAGTAAATATCAGGCCCTGATATTCTGTTCTCATAAAAGCATCAAAAATATCTTCTCTAAGCTTTGAAACTACCTCTCCGTCAAACTTGCCAAATATTTCAAGCACAGGCTCTATCATCATATGATTGTGAAAAAGCCTGAAATCGGTTATTTTCACGAGTTCCTGACCGACGGTCATTTTGCCGACTGCGCCGGAACCTATTAGTACTATTAAATCCATTTTTTATCTCCAAAAAATAATTATAAATTATGAGTCTTTTTTATTCAAATACAATTCTTTTTTCGTAGTAATCTCAATGTCATCCCTGACATTTTTTACGGCTATCTGAAACTCGTCTTCGTAGATGATTTCACCGGGAACTTCCGTGCATTCGGACCTGAATAATTCAACTCCGTACTTTGATAACATCTCCCTGTAAAATGACATCTGAGCATAAATCTCTCTGCCCTT
The DNA here is from genome assembly GCA_017618075.1 of Lachnospiraceae bacterium. Lineage (GTDB taxonomy): Bacteria > Bacillota > Clostridia > Lachnospirales > Lachnospiraceae > UBA3766. The sequence goes on along the minus strand of JAFZUY010000031.1, from coordinate 7,763 downwards.
TTCTGTGTCTTTAAACCATGTAATTGCGCCGTCGGGATTGCCGTCATCATAAATCGGAGGGACCGGAAGAACTTTCTCAAAGTATTCCCTGTTACGCCAATATTCTTTTATCTCTTCTTCATTGAGGATTCCCGATTCAACCAGTCTCCAGACTGCCGTAAAAATACCTCTCGGCTGTTTTGTTAAATACGCATTATCCGCTGTGTGTATTCGAAAATATTTCATTACTTTTTCCTCATAAAATTTTTTCCATATATCCGCATGTGAAGGGGAAGAAATCAAACTTCTTTGTGCCTGTGTGAATGAATCCGAGCTTTTCGTACCACTTGCGAAGTTTCACATTTTCTTCCACTATACCGATTTCCATTTTTTCTTTGCCCAAAGCTTTTGCTTTTTCAAACGCATCTTTTACAAGTTTTTCTCCGATTCCCAAATGTCGAAACTCCGGAAGCACAGAAAGATTGTTAAGTTCTACATTTCCGTTTTCAAGCAAAGCCAGTGAATAATAACCTACAATCGAACCCTGATGAAGATAGACGAACATTGGCTTTTTTTCGATGCAGAACTGATATCCGAGTCTGTTTGTATCTGTTGCAAATGCAGTAAATCTCGGAGCATTCTCTTCGGTAAACCCAAGCTCATCCGCTACAGTCTTAAATGCGCCTCTGATAACATTTACGCACTCGGGAATTTCTTCCAACGACATTCGTCTGATTAAATCAGGCAGCGCTTCCTTATCCTCATCTTTAATCAAATCTATCCAGTATCGCTGTTGGATTTCGCCGTCAACTTCAGTTTCGTTTTCCAAAACTCCACCGTTATTTATTATGCTTTTCGCGGAAGCAATATTATCTTTGTCGCAGACCATCAATACATGATAAATTCCAAGCTTCTTACATTCTTCAAGGGCAAGTGAAATCATCTGAGTGCCGATTCCTTTTCCTCTCTCGGAAGGTCTGACTCCATCACCGATATGTCCGCCGTCTAAAAGAAGCTGCTCATTCAGGTAATGTCTGATATTGACTGCACCCACAACAATATTTCTGTCCTCGTCAATGCAGAAGAAGGTCGAATCTGTAACATAGTTTTCAGGAGGATTTTTAACTTCCAGATTATCAATGTAATATTTGAAATCATGATAATCCAATCTTCGAATGGCATACGGAACTATTTTTTCTCCTGTCGCATACCACTCCTCAAGCATATCTTTAATCTGTCTTTCATAGTTTTCGGAAGCTTTGATTAATCTAAGATTCATGACATTCCCTCCATTCATAAATTTATAAAAAAACCACCTATCGAAAAAGATAGATGGTCTTTAATCTTTTGTAAATTTATTAATCTATCCTTCTCAACAAATACCATTTTTACATACATAAATATGACCATATCCATAAATGTCCATGGTAGCATTTTTAGTGTATGTTGAATGATACTTACTCCTAAACATGAGAAGAATTCCTTTCGTAAAAATATTGTGTTTAGATTACTCCCGTAAATAATGTTTGTCAACAATTATTTGTAACAGTTCCAGAATACCGATACTCTGTTGCAAACAACTTCACCGTCTTTTTTGATTTTTGCATCATAATAATCTTTGATTTTTTTCTTGTTGTCGAGAATATATTTTCTGTTCTCTTCGAAGTTCTCGAGCATCTTTTTGATGAGTTCTTCCGAATCGCTGTAATGCCAGGAGTTGGTCAGTTCGACAGTTTCAACTTTCGAAAAATATTTTTTAAGCATTGCTTCGCTGTCAGCCTGTGCTTTCTTTTGTGCCTTTATACCTTCGTCCATAAAAGAAGTATCAAGCCCCATTGCTTTGAAATCATTCTTAAAGAACACATACCACCAGTTTACGGCATAACCATTGTATGAAAATACTCCGTCTTTTGAAAGGACTTTGCTTGCACGTGCAACGATATCTTCAATGTTCTTAACTTCAAAATACAGGTAGTGAGCAAGGATGAGCGAATACTCTTTTTCTTTTTTTATTTTCTTCCATGCAGCTTCCTGGGTCAGGTCTTCAAACTCGATTTTAAATTCCACGCCGTCTGCAAGTTCACTCTTATTCTCGGGAATAAATTTCGCAAAATCATCGGCCCAGCTTCCGTGTACATCATATCCGAAAACCTTGGTTCCCTTTGGAATTCTCTTCCAGTTGTTTCTCCAGATTTTTGCATATCCGCATCCGAGATCCAAAACCTTTTCATTCTCTTTTACATTTACGGCATTAAACAAAGTTACATGCCAATCCTCAGAAGTATGTTTAAGTGCATCCCAGTGCCACTCATCTGCTTTCTGGTCAATACTGACATTCTGAACTATTCCTGCAACATCGTCCCAGTCAAGGTTTCCGCCCTTGCGATCAAGAGTTCTGTTGATGGAATCTATTACCTTATCAATCTGATAACGCTTCTCCTCCATCGCTTTAAGCTGCATTCTCAAAGCCTCTTCAACGTTTCCTGCTTCTCCTTTTATGAGATTGTCTCTTATCTCCTCGAGAGAAAAACCTATCTGCTTTAAAGCAACGATTTTTTCAAGAACCTGAAGTGCTTCTCTATCATACAAACGATAATTTCCCTCAGAGTAATCTGAAGGTTTTAATAATCCTTTTTCATCGTAGAGGCGAACTGCTTTTTGTGATACGCCGGCCTTTTTTGCTATCTCGCCGGACGTCATTTTCTTTTCCATTTGGGGAACCTCCTTTTATTTGATGATTCCACTTTAACGGGTGCCCTAAGGGGAGAGTCAATACATGATTTTAAATTTTTTATTCTTCATCGTATTGTATCTCAAGCGCATCTAAAATCCTCTTAAAAGAATCCTGCGAATCAAGACAGGTATCAATTAACCAGCCTTTCTCATTTCTCCACTCGCTTAGACCTCGATAGTAATAATTCTTCTTTGAATCTTCTATGATAAACGGAATCAAATTATGACGTAAGCATTCCTTTAACACTACCAGACGCCCAACTCTTCCGTTGCCATCCTGAAATGGATGTATCAGCTCAAATTCAGCATGTAATGCAATTATATCCTCTATGGTTACCTTTTCTTTTTCATTATATTCGCGAAGCAGAGCTTCCATGGCCTTATGAACATCAGCAGGTTTGGTTGTTCCTTTTCCGCCGACTACATTCGCCCTTTTCTTATACTCTCCAACCGCAAACCAGGATAAAGTCGAGTCTTTCGTATCATGCTTTAAAATATAATGGAGTTCTTTTATGATATCTTCTGTTAATATTTCCTCTGCGTTTTCTATCACATAATCAACCGCACGAAAATGATGAATTGTTTCCAGAATATCATCAACAGGTATTCCGTCTCCTACATCAACAATATTTGTCTCAAATATATATCTTGTCTGATCTTCGGACAGTTTGCTGCCTTCTATGTGGTTTGAATTATAAGTCATTCTAACCTGAAGTTCGTGATAAAGGCCGCCCGGCAAATTCATATCCTTTTCATCGCGAAGAATCTGAAGGATTTTGTTGTTGCTGATTTCTCTCATTAACTGCTCAGAAGGAACTCCTATGTAGTCAGAGATTCTCTGAATACTTCTTTTAGAAAGTTTCTCCCCCTTTGCAATCTTAGCAACTGTCCGAGTTGAAAGCCCCAGTTCTGTTGATAGCTCGGTTTTTCCTATTCCTTTTTCTTTTAATTTAACGGATTCAATTTCTCTTGTCGGCCAGAAAGCACATAAATGCAATCCGGTGATTCGCGCCATAAAAGGTTTGAAAGATTTAACAAAAACCTTAAGCGCATCATTTACAACTTCCGGCTCATCAATCAGTATGGTTGAATGCGGTGTCCAGGTATATTCATCAATTGTGTTTAATTTAATTGCATCATGAAGTTTTAATAATTCAGGCGGATTCATATCCGGTGCACAGAAAAGAACCTTTCCGCCGGCAAACATTCCGATGTGGCTAAAATGTACCGGTATTGAAGTAAATTCTTTGGCCAATCTATGCATCTCTTCTACAGCCTTATCTTCATCATCAAGAGAAAACGTTGCCAGACTTATATGAAAAGGAAGTCCGGGTGTCTGCACACCTGTAAATCCCACATCCTGAAGTTCTTTATACCAGCCGGACATAAGTTCCTGCGAATTATTGTCCAAATCTGCCATTAACGTTAAAAACTGTTCTGCCATATATCATCCTTTCCCAATGTCACCTTCACCATGTATACATCATTTTATTGCCCTCAAAGTAGATGTTGACTCCCAATTATTAAGCACTTCAACGCGTGCGAATCCTGCCTCCAGCAAGGCTTCTTTTTCGTGCTCAACAGTAAGCGGAGTATCGTAATGATAAAAGACACCGTCGGGTAATTCCTGTTCTTTTCTGATTCTGATTAATTCCTGTCCGTAGAAAACTTCCTCTTCTTCGGACTCCGCAAAATAATCCGTCAGAATAAAATATCCTCCGGGCTTAAGTGCCTTATTCAGTTTTTTATAAAGTGGCAATTTCTGCTCTTTCGTAAAATGATGAAGCGATTCAACAGAAACAGTTGCATCGAATACTTCTTCACCAAACGGAACTTCAAAATATGATCCGCAAACGGTAGTAATATCTTTGTCCGGAAACTTAGCCTTAAGCGTCTCCAGCATCGCTTCCGTCAAATCAATTCCCGTAACCTTGGCATAAGGATTCATTTGAAATAATTCTTCCAATTCAAGTCCAGTTCCGCATCCTAAATCCAATATACTCTTATCTTTTTCCATCGGTAAAAGAGCGGCCGTAAAATTATAAAATTTCGACGCTCCCTCTATATTGCTTTTCATATGCTCGTCATATCCGTCTACGCGCGCAGTAAAAAAATCATCCATTTTTTCGAGCATTCTTATTTGTCTCCTTACTCTTTACCTTCTTTAAACATTCTCATCATTTCATTGGTAAGACTTAAGTTGTTTGGCTGAAGTTCAATGTCTTCTCTTTTAACCCACTCTGCGTATTTTAACTCGCCTTCATCCATGTGAATTTCGCCGTCGCCTGCCGCATCACAGTAAAATCCGACGAGCATATCCTGCGCCATTCCCCAGGGCTGTGATTTGTAATATCTGATATTGGTGACTTCTACTCCGGTCTCTTCCTTCACTTCACGTTTGACGGTCTCTTCTAATGTTTCACCGATTTCCGTAAAGCCTGCTACGAGTGCGTTATGCCCATAACCTCTGCGATACCTTGTAAGTAAAATACAATCGCCCTTAGTAACTCCCACTATAACTGCGGGATTGATTCTAGGATAAATAATATTATTGCAGTCGGGACATACTAGTGAACGTTCCTTTTCGCCGGGTATAAGTTCTCCTTTGCATCTGCCGCAGTATTTATTGTCAGCATACCATCTCCAAAGATGGTATGCTGTAAAGACCGCATATATTTCTTTTAGGGAAACCTCTGAAAACTTGTCGCGCACTTCTCTGATTGTGTAGTATTCGAAACCTTCTTTGGAATAATCTGAATCACTAAGGCTTAAGAAAAATCTGCCCTCGTCTACAGAAAAAAGATAAACTGTTTTTGCTTCTTTTATATCCGATATGTCCGTAAAAACAATTCGGCCTTCGTCCTCTCCGAGCAACACTTTTCCGTCTTTGCTAAATATAAAAATTTTATCGCCCACTTTGGGGCTGCAGGCGATATATTCGTTTCTTAATTTACTTGGTGAAATATCCTGTATCATATCTTTTGTCTTCTTTTATTTTTCTTCTCCGGTCTTTTCTTCCAAGAGTTCTTCTTCTGTTAATTCTACGTCATAACATTCTGTTTCAACATCTGAAGTAATATCCGTTTCCAATAACGAACTATAATCTCTGTTGAACGGATGATATACCCAGTTCAAATACAATAACCCAAGGATGATGAATAATATTCCGCAACCAAACAAAATGAATTTATTACGGTTAATCTGTTTTTCATTTATTACAACAATAGAATACGACGTAATGTAATTTGAAGAAAACCCGCATTTTGTAAGCGTCGCAAGATACGTATTGGCCTGATCGGGATCCATGTAGGTTACATAGGCATCTATATGTATCGGAACAATTGACTCATTGTTATTTCTGACATCTTCAACCAGTTTTTCCCATTGATCAAAATCATCAGAATCTACTTTAACGTCGATTAAATGATCATATTTCCCAATCTCTTTGTTATAGCGTAAAACGAGATAATGTCGTGATTTATCGGGATAATTTGGTCCCCGGCTTTCACTCAAATAATATCCGATGCACTTATCTACATTCATTGTCACGTGCATATTGGGTCTGAGTGAACTGATATTAACTTTCGAAATATCAACTGCATCTTTTTTTAAAACCGCTCCTTTTACGCTAAAATATGAAAATCCTAAAAAACATATAATTGCCAGGAAAAAAATTCCTAATGCGGTTCTCGGGTTTGACTTCATTTATAAACCCCCATTTATTCACAATAAACTATTTGCTCCCCTGCTTTATCATCTCAAGAACTTTCTTTTCTCTTTTAATCATGATTTCATTAAAATAATCATCACTGGTATATGCGGCATTAGTTACTATAGCTTCGTTGATATCCACTATTCTTAAAACAAATTCAGCCTCATCTTCATACGCATCAAGTTCCTGATTAACTACCTCATCCTGCACATCACAGAAGTAATAATAATTTTCCTGTTCGAAAATCACGTTCTCTTCAACTGTACTTTTTTGTCTTCGCAGCACACTTCCGTATTCCCTAATGGTTTCAGGAATTACAACAAGTCCGACTTCTTCTCTAACTTCTCTGATAAGCGCTTCTTTCTTATCTTCCTCTTCATGGATTCCCCCTCCGGGGAACTTATAATACTTTTCTTTTTTGCTGTAAACAAGAGCTATCTTATTGTCTTTTATGATGATTGCTCTTGCTGACGGTCTGCGAAAAACTGAATATGTATCTTTATAGTCTTTTAAATCAATTTCAAATAATCGTCTCATCAAATAACTCTTTCGTGTATCTCTCAAATGAACCTATATCGGAAAGCAGAGTATTCTCTAATTCTTCTTTGGTATCAATTGCAAGTTTGAACAGCTCTTTTGAAATATCGCCACTCTTCAGTGCTTCTTCCAGTTCATCCATATCATCCGTGAGTATTGTTCCGTCAGGATAAACAATCAAATCCAAGTACAAATCATAAAAGAATGGTATATCATCTTCCACTCCCTGGCCGGCAATCATATCGATGTACCATACAATAACCTCATCATTTGAATCAAGCATAGCGGTAATGCAGTAGTATTTATTCTTAGGAAGAATTGAAATCCATTTTATGCCTTTGTCGCAGACAATCCGTTCTTTTCCGTTAAAATTCCAAACCTGTGGCTCCGTAACTTCTTCAATTTCTAAAACGCCTATATATCCGCAGAATAAATCGTTAGAAACAAATTGGATTTTCTGTTGTTTCTTCGTTATGCATTTCCATTCATCATATGTCAGCCTGTACTTTTTCAAAAATGATTCTCCATAAAAATTGCTTAACCATTTATATTCAAAGATAAAATCAAACCACCCTATATCCTTGTTCTTCCAAAACACTCATTGCTTTTTCAAAATTCTCTGACTTAACAAGTATATAGTCCGTATTGTATGTCGAGACAACAAAAATACCTATTTCATTTTCTGCAAGGATGGTTGACAGTTTAGACAGTATCCCGATCAGTGAAAAATCAAGTATTCCCTGAATCCGAAATCCGTTCCATCCATCCTCGCGCTCGATAGTACCTGCAGGTGTATCTTCTG
>JAFZUY010000030.1 GCA_017618075.1 Lachnospiraceae bacterium | reverse complement strand
TTCAGATCCTCCGTGGATACGGCACCCTTTATGGCTGCCGCCGTCCCTACATTCATAAATACGGGAGTCTGTATAGTCCCGTGTACGGTCTCAAACTCACCCCGTTTGGCTTTTCCGTCCTTAGCTTTTATCTTAAACACTATGATCCTGCTTTCTGATTTGACTGACTAAATAATAGGTTTTTGCAGTTACCCTCGAGATCTCACCACGAAGAATAACCTCCCATGGCTTGAAAAGAGCAGTGCAATATATAGTATATATGCAAATCCTCAAAATTTCAAGCATTTTATTAACTTTTAAGATAACGACCGGGTTTCCTTATACATCCGGCATATGCATCCGGCATAAAAAAATGTTGACAAGCATTATTTTTTGTAGTATTATCTTCAAGTACGCGATGCGTAACAGATATAGGGGTATAGTTCAGCTGGTAGAATAACGGTCTCCAAAACCGCAGGTCGTGGGTTCGAATCCTACTGCCCCTGGCATAAAAAAAGATTCCTTTTCGAGGAATCTTTTTTTGTTATCTAAAGTCAATCAAAGAACCGTCCCGCTGATTGTAATAAACAAATAGTATTCGCGTCATGTTATTTGTAATCATCTGCCCGATCAGGGAAGAATTCCAATATCAGACCTTTTCTATAAGCTTCATCAACAGCTGCACGTTTTAGATCTTCAATCCTGTTTGATGAAATAAGTTTAAGATTTAATTGATTAAGTAATTCGATTTTTAGTTCTCCTTCGGCTCTACCTTCGGCTCTGCCTTCAATTTTTCCGTCTTCTATTAGTTCTGTAATAGCTTTGCACATTTCACCTTTACTCCTTTCACTTAATACGTTTTTGTTGATATAATCATCCAATTCTTTTGATGCGATCATCTCTGTAATAAATTCCATACTTTCAAGATTAATAGCACTACCATAGTTGTCAACATATTCTTTAAAGGCATCTTTATCGTTTCTTCTGAGATAAAGCGCAATTACATTTCGCACCTCTTGGTTTTGAAATAATTTTTGCTCTTCTTTTATATTGTTGATATTTACGATATTAAGTTTAAAATCGGATACAAGATTTTTCATTTCTTCTATACCGTTAAAATCAAACAACTCGTACATAGATCTAGCTCCATCCCAGGTATTACTGTTCCAATACAGGACCAAAGTAGATACCGGTTTTAACCGATCGGATTTCTTGAAAGAGTACATATACTCTCCGGGAGATAAGGAATCAATAGCGGAAGATATAGTGTATGATTCATTTGAAGCATTTTGCTTTAGAGATTTTCTGTTTCTTTTTACTATCTCGGATACTTGTTTATCGTACTCCATTGCTTCTCTGAGATGAATCCTTACTATCATGCTATAGTCAATCTCTAGCTGGTTTTCAGCAATCAATATGGCAAGTTTTTCACCATTTTTAGTTCTTGCCATGATCATGTCGGAAGTCTTTTTAGACTTTTGACTACCATGTATGGCTAATCCAACAGGACTGATCTCTTCAAGTTCATCCTGTCGTATTACTTGCTTACCGTTAAAGGCAAGACCGTTCCAAATGTCGGCAAAATGTCCGGTGTCTCTTAAAAACTTCATCTGAGTAATGTCTTTTTTACCCATGTGCCTCCTTTTCTGTGTTGAAAACAGAAATAAAGGCATATATAATAATGAAACTTTATATGTCACTATCCCTGCATCAACATCTTTAGTTTTTTAAGCAGGGAATAAACAGATCATCCGAGTAAATCTGATGCGGAACCGGGCAAAAACAATAAAATAAAATACTCTCAAATTTGAAACAAAACCAAAAATCACACTTAAAAGAAATAAAATAACCGATCGTTCCGTATCATACGGGAAGTGCAGTAAGCTGCTGATAGTTTTTTTTCTTGCTTATGAGTATATTTTATCATGAAACAAGCTTTCACGCAAGGATATTTTTGTGCTCGATCAGAGAACCGTCCCGACGGTTGAACTACCGATACCCCTTCTCCTTCTCGTATTTCGTGATGATATTCTTATTTACATTTTCGAAATCATTAAGAATACTGTCATCAAAATCATCAGGATCTATGGTGCCTTTATACCAGCTTTTCTCATCAAAGTAGGCCTGAAGGTCTTTATCTTTAAACTTTCTGCCGTGCCTTGCATATATCTCGTTTCTGGCTACCTTACAGCCCCATGCGGAGAGCCTGTCCAGTTCGCTTTCGTCTATATATCTCTTATCACTGTCCGGTAAGACAAAATCAGGCTCTAGGGCGGGTGTTATCTCAGGTATCTCCGGTAACGGGACCGTAAACTCCTTCACATCCTGCCAGGCTTCTCTCGCCTTCATCTGTGCTAAGTGCACATCAGTTCCGGGATATATGTAATTCAGAAGGTCTTTTTCTATATTTATGTCC
>JAFZUY010000029.1 GCA_017618075.1 Lachnospiraceae bacterium | reverse complement strand
CAGATATACAACAGAAATTAATAGACAATAGAAAATTTATTTTTTAATTATAGTAATTAAGTATGAATCAGAAAATTAGAATTAAGCTGAAATCTTACGACCACAACTTGGTTGACAAGTCGGCAGAAAAGATTCTGAAAACGGTAAAAACAACCGGAGCTGTTGTAAGAGGTCCTATTCCTCTGCCAACTCACAAGCGTATTTTTACTGTCAACCGTTCGACATTCGTAAACAAGAAGTCGAGAGAACAGTTCGAACTCAGTTCGTATAAGCGTTTGCTCGATATCTATAGCACGACATCGAAGACGATTGATGCGTTGATGAAATTGGAATTGCCCAGTGGCGTAGATGTGGAAATTAAAGCAAGTTAGTAATTTTAAAAAAGTATTGAAATGCAAGGAATTATTGGTAAAAAAGTAGGTATGACTTCCATCTTCAGTGTTGAGGGAAAGAACGTTCCATGCACTGTTATCGAGGCAGGACCTTGCGTAGTAACCCAGTTGAAGACTGTTGAAAAGGACGGTTACGAAGCAGTACAGTTGGCATTCGATGAGAAAAAGGAAAAACGTACGACCAAAGCAATGAAGGGTCATTTCGCAAAGGCAGGAACCACACCAAAGAAGCGTTTGGTAGAGTTCAAGGACTTTGGTAAGGAAGTGACATTGGGTGAAGTAGTAGATGTAAATATCTTCATCGAAGGTGAATATTGTGACGTTAGCGGAACATCCAAAGGTAAGGGTTTCCAGGGCGTAGTTAAGAGACATGGTTTCGGCGGTGTAAACGACAAGACACACGGTCAGCACAACCGCTTGAGAGCTCCTGGTTCTTTGGGCGCATGTTCAACTCCTTCAAGAGTATTCAAGGGAATGCGCATGGGTGGCCGCATGGGAGGTGACTCCGTAAAGGTTACAAGTTTGAGAGTTTTGAAGGTTATTCCGGAAAGCAATCTTCTGATTGTTAAAGGTTCTGTTCCGGGTGCCAAAGGTTCATATTTAATAATTGAAAGATAATGGAAGTAGCAGTATATAACAAATCTGGAGAAAACACCGGACGCAAAGTAGAATTGAAGGATTCCATATTTGCTATCGAACCCAACGATCACGTCATCTACCTCGACTGCAAGCAGTACATGGCAAACAATCGTCAGGGTACCCACTCGTCGTTGCACAGGGGTATTGTATCCGGTAGTACAAAGAAGTTGAAAAAGCAGAAGGGAACAGGTACCGCTCGTTTCGGTAGCATCAAGAACCCGCTCTTCAGAGGTGGAGGTAGAGTTTTTGGTCCGGAACCAAGGTTGTACGACTTCAAGCTCAACAAGAAAGTTAAGAGATTGGCAAGAAAGTCGGCTTTGACTTACAAGATGCAGGACAACAATATCTATGTTCTTGATAATCTGAATTTTGATGAAATTAAAACTAAGAATATCGTTGGTTTGAAAAATAATTTCAAATTTGATGATAAAAAAGTTTTAATTGTTATGTCGGAATCAAATAAAAATGTATATTTGTCCGCACGAAATTTGAAAGACGTAAATGTTGTAACTGCTAGTGAATTAACTACATACGACATTATGTGGGCTTCGATTCTTATGGTTGAAGAGAAGTCAATTTGTGTTTTTGAAAGTATTTTATCGTAACGGTATTAAGAAAATGGAAATATTAGTTAAACCGATATTGACCGAAAAGATGACAAAGTTGGGTGAAAAACTCAACCGTTACGCTTTTATGGTAGACAAGAGAGCAGACAAGCTGCAGATTAAGGAAGCAGTAGAAAAGATGTATGATGTTAAGGTTGAAGCTGTAAACACCATGCGTTATTCTGGCAAGCTGAAAGTTCGCTACACAAAGAGCGGCGTACAGCGTGGCAGATCGAACTCCTACAAGAAGGCAGTTATTACTCTCGTAGAAGGAAATGTTATTGATTTTTATAGCAATATTTAGTATTAAGTAAAGTAGAGATGGCTTTAAGAAAATTAAATCCGACAACACCGGGTCAAAGATTCAAGGTTATCAGCGCGTTTGACGAAATCACACGCAGCAAGCCGGAAAAATCTTTGTTGGTATCATTAAGAAAATCCGGGGGACGAAACAATCAGGGTAAGATGACCATGCGCTATATCGGCGGCGGTCACAAGAGACAGTACCGTTTGATTGATTTCAAGAGAGATAGAGATGGCATGAAGGCAACGGTAAAGTCGATCGAGTACGATCCGAACCGTTCAGCCCGTATCGCCCTAGTAGCTTATGAAGATGGTGAGAAGAGATACATCATCGCACCTAACGGACTTCAGCTCGGTCAGGTTATCGAATCTGGCAAGAATGTAGCTCCAGAATTGGGTAACACCTTGTTTATGGGTGATATTCCTCTGGGAACTATCGTTCACAACATCGAGTTGAGACCGGGCCAGGGAGCAGTAATCGCTAGAAGTGCAGGCTCATATGCCCAGTTAGTATCAAAGGAAGGCAAGTACGCAATCGTAAGAATGCCTTCGGGTGAAGTAAGAAAGATTCTCGTTACCTGCAAGGCAACCATAGGAAGCGTTTCTAACGCAGACCATGCTCTTGAGAGCGACGGTAAGGCAGGTCGTTCACGCTGGTTCGGTCGTCGCCCGCACAACCGCGGTGTCGTAATGAACCCAGTAGATCACCCAATGGGTGGTGGTGAAGGTAGAGCCTCTGGAGGTCACCCACGTTCGAGAAAGGGATTGCTTGCTAAGGGTTATAAGACTCGCAGCACTAAGAAGGAATCCAATAAGTATATTGTTGAAAGAAGGAAAAAGTAATCAGGTATGAGTAGATCACTTAAAAAAGGACCGTTCATTGACTTCAATCTTGAGAAGAAAGTCACAGCAATGGAAGCTAGCGGTAAGAAGACAGCCATCAAGACATGGGCTAGAGCATCTGTTATTCCGCCTGAGTTTGTAGGTCATACTTTCGCTGTTCACAACGGAAACAAGTTTATTCCGGTTTATGTAACAGAAAACATGGTAGGTCACAAATTGGGCGAATTTGCTCCCACAAGAACATTCCGTGGTCACGGTGGTAAGAAGAACAAATAAAAGTAAAAGATTATGGGCGCACGTAAAAGATTAAGAGCTAATAGCATAAAAGAAGCAAGAAAGCAAAAAAGCTTCGCCATCCTCCGTAATTGTCCGACATCTCCTATAAAGATGAGGCTCGTGGCAGACCAGATAAGAGGAGTTGAAGTTGAAAAGGCTTTGAATATTTTGAAGTATTCCTCTAAGGTTGCATCACGTGATATTGAAAAGTTATTAATGTCAGCAATCGCAAACTGGCAGGCTAAGAACGAAGGTGCTAAGATGGAAGACGCTGGTCTCGTAGTAAAGGAGATTTATGTTGATTCCGGAAGAGTACTGAAGAGAATCAAACCTGCACCTCAGGGAAGAGGATATCGTATTAGAAAACGTTCTAATCACGTTACTTTAGTGGTAGGTAGCAAAGAAAATGAATTAGTAAAAGAAGAAAACGCATAATCTCATGGGACAAAAATGTAATCCAATAAGCAATAGATTAGGCATAATCAAAGGTTGGGATTCTAACTGGTACGGTGGAAAGAAGTATGCTGACAAACTTGCTGAAGACGCAGTTATTCGTAAATATTTGAATACTCGTTTAGATAAGGCCTCCGTCTCGAAGATTACTATCGAAAGATCTTTGAAGATGATAACCATTACAATCAGCACTGCACGTCCTGGTTTCGTAATCGGTAAGGATGGCGACGAAGTAAATAAGCTTCGCGAAGAATTAAAGAAAATAACTAACAAGGACGTTCAAATCAACATCTATGAAATTAAGCGTCCCGAACTTGAAGCAGAATTGGTTGCCAATACTCTCGCTCGCCAGCTCGAAGGCAAGATGGCTTACAGAAGAGCTGTAAAGATGGCTATCGCATCGACAATGAGAATGGGTGCAGAAGGCATAAAGATTCAGATTTCAGGTCGTTTGAACGGTGCCGAAATGGCTCGCTCTGAAATGTACAAGGAAGGAAGAACTCCTCTCCACACTCTGAGAGCCGACATCGACTACGCATTGGCAGAAGCAATCACCAAGACCGGTCTTCTCGGTATTAAGGTATGGATTTGCAGAGGCGAAAAGTACGGTAAGGTTGACTTGTCACCGAATTTCGGTAAGAAAGTTCAAGCTCCGAGAGGCGGCAGCATGAATCCTAGTGGTAATAAAAGACAAAGAAGAACAACAAAGTAAAATCAGAAAGCTATGTTACAACCGAAAAGAACAAAGTTTAGAAAAGAGCAAAAGGGCAAGATGAAAGGTAATGCCCAGCGCGGCAACCAGATAGCTTTCGGTTCCTTTGGAATCAAGGCTATGGAGATGTGCCTCCTTACTGGTCGTCAGATTGAGGCTGCCCGTGTAGCTGTTACAAGAAAGATGCAAAGACAAGGACAGATTTGGATTCGAATTTTCCCGGATAAGCCGATTACCAGCAAACCAGCCGAAGTTCGTATGGGTAAAGGTAAAGGTGCTCCCGAAGGATTCGTAGCCAGAGTTACTCCTGGAAGAATTTTATTTGAAGCAGAAGGTATTCCTTTTGACCTCGCAAAAGAAGCCTTGAGATTAGCCGCTCAAAAACTTCCAATCAAAACAAAATTTGTCGTTCGTCGCGATTATGATTTTAACGAATAATACTACAGACAATGGAAAATAAAGAAATAGTAGGATTGACAACAAAGGAAATCGTTGAGAAGATTGCAACGGAAAAGTTTAATCTTAACAAGATGAAACTTAACCACGCTGTTTCTCCATTGGAAAATCCTCAGCGATTGAAGGAAGTGAGAAGAACCATCGCAAGGCTTAACACAGAGCTTCGCAAAAGAGAATTAACATCTAATAAATAAGGGCAGCCATGGAAGAAAGAAACTTGAGAAAAGAACGTATAGGTGTTGTCGTAAGCAATAAGATGGAAAAGTCTATCGTAGTTGCTGTAAAGCGTAAGGAAAAACACCCGAAATACGGAAAGTTTGTGAATAAGACCAAGAAGTTTGTTGCTCATGATGAAGAAAACAAATGCGACATAGGAGATACCGTTCTCATTATGGAAACTCGTCCGTTGAGCAAGAACAAAAGGTGGAGATTAGTAAATATAATTGAAAAAGTTAAATAGTCATGATACAACAGGAAACCAGATTAAATGTTGCAGACAACAGCGGCGCAAAGGAAGTATTGTGCATCCGCGTACTCGGTGGTACCGGAAAGAAGTATGCAACCATCGGCGACAAGATAGTTGTTACCGTAAAGAGCGCATTGCCGGGTGGCGACCTCAAGAAAGGTTCTGTCTCCAAGGCTGTTGTAGTGAGAGTGAAAAAGGAAATCAGACGTCCGGACGGATCTTATATCAGATTCGACGACAATGCTTGCGTTTTATTGACAGCTGCAGGCGAACTGAAGGGTACCCGTATTTTCGGCCCGGTAGCTCGCGAGTTGCGTGAAAAGCAGTATATGAAGATTGTATCATTGGCACCAGAAGTTTTATAAATCGAAATTACTATGACTCAGAAATTGCACATAAAGAAAGGGGATACCGTCTACGTAAATGCAGGCGAATCCAAGGGTCAGCAGGGTAGAGTTCTGGAAATCTTGAAAAAGAAGAACCGCGCCATCGTTGAAGGTGTTAATATGATATCAAAGCACCAGAAGCCAAATGCTGCACATCCGCAAGGTGGTATTATTAAACAGGAAGCAGGAATTCATATTTCGAACCTCATGCTTGTAGATCCTAAGACAGGAAAGCCTACAAGAATCGGTCGTAAGAAAAACGAAGATGGTAAGTTGGTTCGTTATGCTAAAAAGTCTGGAGAGGAGATTAAGTAATGGAAAAATTCGTTCCTACATTAAAGAAGAAATATCAGGAAGAAATAGTTTCTGCCCTGATGCAGGAATTCGGTTACAAGACCGTAATGCAGGTTCCTAGATTGGAAAAGATAGTTATTAACGAAGGTTTGGGCCAGGCAATCTCCGACAAGAAGTTGATTGACATCGCTATCGACGAGTTGACAAACATCACCGGACAGAAGGCAGTTCCTACAACTTCTAAGAAGGATATATCAAACTTCAAGCTGCGTAAGAAAATGCAGATTGGCGTAAGAGTAACTTTGAGAAGAGACAGAATGTACGAATTCCTTGAAAGACTCGTAGCAATCGCATTGCCACGTATCAGGGATTTCCGCGGCGTTAACTATAAGTTCGACGGCAAAGGAAACTATACCCTTGGCGTAAACGAACAGATTATCTTCCCAGAAATCGATATCGACAAGATTAATAGGATTATGGGTATGGATATCACTTTCGTTACTTCGGCTAAGACCGATGAAGAAGGTTACGCACTTCTGAAACATTTTGGAGTTCCATTTAAGAATCTTAAAAAGAATTAATTAGTATGGCAAAAGAATCAATGAAAGCTCGCGAGGTCAAGAGACTCGCATTAGTAGAAAAATACGCTGCTAAGAGAGCACAGTATAAGGCAGAAGGCAACTTCGAGGCTTTGCACAAGCTCCCGAAGAACTCGAACAAGATTAGACTGCACAACCGTTGCAGCCAGTCAGGTCGTCCGAAAGGATACCTGCGCCAGTTCGGAATCAGCCGTATCGCTTTCCGCGAAATGGCATCTGCCGGATTAATTCCAGGTGTAAAGAAGGCTAGTTGGTAAACTAAATTTTTATTAATTAAATATTTTTGAATAATGACTGATCCAATTGCAGATTATTTGACCAGAATTAGAAATGCCGTAATGGCAGGACATAAGATTGTCGAAGTTCCTGGTTCTAACCTTAAGAGGGAAATCACTAAGGTGCTTTTCGAAAAAGGTTACATTTTGAATTACAAGTTCGAGGATATCGGTTATCAGGGAAATATTAAGAT
>JAFZUY010000004.1 GCA_017618075.1 Lachnospiraceae bacterium | reverse complement strand
CAACCGAATCTTCTTTGAATTTTTCTACAAGATATCCAAGCCGCTCTTCCTGATTCATGACTCACCTGCTTTCCAATATGGCTATAGTGAATTATTTTAAAAGATAAATAGTTACTCTATCCTTTGAACAAATGGGCACCTGCTTCCGATACACTGGTTATTAATATCGGAATGGATGCATTCCACCTTGTTCTTTTCCATTTCAACGTCGAAATGTTTCTTAACAAAATCAATCGCAGAAAGAATCGCCAAATAAGAATCTCTCTTGCAACATCTTGGGCCACCGATTTTTCCTATTTCTCCGAGTGCCTTTGAAGTCATCAGATTAGACAGGCCCCATGATTCCTGTGTCAGCGGACTAGCCTTGGTAATGATGGATACAAACATTCCAGCGCTTATCCCCGCGCCACAAGCACCCCAGAATCCGCAGGCACCTCCTGGTACACTCTTTCCTCTGCTTTGCATCTCCATCAAAGCATCTTCCAGGTTGATATCTCCTCCGGCGTTCTTATAAGCAGTCAAAAGAGCGGATCCGACCATCACATGATGTTCCGGCCCATGCATATGACAAAACGGCGCAGCCATCATCATTCGGATGATTTCAACAGGGTCTTTGGATTCTGTATTCAGGCAAATTCCGATTATCGTATCAATCCCTTTAGTGTGACAGTCATTACAGACATAATGTCCTTTTATGCATCGTGTCTTGTTTTTTTCTTTCTTGTGGCATATTGCGCACTCCATCTCTTCCTCTTTTTCAAGGTATTCGAGAGGAGCTTTGCAAATAATGCATTCATCGTTCATAATTCGTCCTCGCTCATAACCTCTTCTGATACCACAAAAGGTCATACCATCTGTCAAACTTCTTGCCGACGGCCTTCATATGAGCTACCTGTACATATCCTTTGCAGATATGAAACTTGCTGCTGTCATGTGTGAGATATTCATCCTCAACATCACATGAAGCAACCCCCGCCAACAGATTAACGATTCCTTGCTCTTTAAGTCTTCTTTCTAATTCATCGTAAAGAAGAATCCCTATACCTTTCCTACGATATTCCTTATCAACATAGATCGATGAGGTTGCGGTCCAGTCGTATGCCTGCCTTGTGCTGTAAGCTCCGGCATAAGCATAGCCTACCACTTTCCCGTCATCAACACAGACCAGATACGGATATTTTTCTGTTGTGCGCTTGATACGCATCACAAACTCATCTGCTGTAGGCGCTTCATATTCAAACGAGACCGCTGTATTCTCAACGTAATATGAATATATTTCCGCCAGCCTGGAGGCATCGCTTATTTGAACTTCCCTAATGCTTAGCAATTCCGTCGTTCTCCATTTCTTTTATGATCTCTTCGAGTATATCTACTGCACTTGCAACCATCTTGGGACAGAAATTCTTGAAAAGCCCGTCCTCTCTTGCTCTCTGCGCACCTTCCGGGGTTGAGACGTCATACCCAAGAAGGTCGTTGCATATATACGATCCGTTAGCTTTCTCAAACCGCTCCATCATAAGATCATTGATTCTGTTTGATCTCTGCCGCTCATCCTGATCTCCGATATGGCTTTGTCCATACAATAATCCCAAAACCATAAGAGCCCCGGTACACGCTCCACAGACTTCGCCTTTACGCATACCGCTCCCAAAGCAGGATCCAAGTTTAAAGGCCTGTTCCTCCGATATTCCGCATTTCTCAGAAAACGTCGCCAATACTGCTTGTGAACAGTGCATCTTTTGTGAGAAGTATTCTATTGCCTTATCTCGTTTATTTGTCATATGCATTTTCCTTAACGCTTAGCAAGTTATGTTTAAAGATAAAAAATTAAAAACTGTAAATTACCGTTCCTCAAAATAGAATGATGGAACAAGATCAAAACTAAAATACTTATCACCCAGAATAAGACCAGACTTTCTCGTTGCATAGATATGATCCTTGATCTCATCAAGAGTCTTTGTTTCAAATCCATCTTCATAGAACGGAGTTTCAGCATACATATAATCAGTATCATCCGGATCAGAATATCCTCCACCGCCTACTGACATATTCTGCATATTCTTCTTACAATGATCCCACCAAAGAATAGCCGAAACACGTCCACCTTCCGAATAAAGAACCTCCAGAAAAGTCACCCAATCTTTGAACAGGTATTCTGAACAAAAAGAGTGTTCCGCTACGTATTCTTTTACCCTATTACTATGCATATTATCCTCACAATCTCCGATTGTAACATAGCATTATATTTTAAAGCTTAATCATTTTCCGAGATAAACTGTAGCAATTTCCCTTGTCGGCCAGAAAGCACAAAGATGCAGCTTTGTTATCTTGCCTATGAAGGGATGAAAATGCTCAATCAAAACCGGTAATGCTCTCTGTATTGTTTCAGCTTCATCTATCATAACTGTACAATGTGGTGTCCAGGGGAAACTCTCCTGAGTTTCTGTTTTAATAGCCAGACGTAAAGACAAAAGATCAGCAGGATTCATGTCCGGGGCAGCATAAAGAACCTTCCCGCCGGCAAAAAGACCTATATGGCTGATATGTATCGGAATCGAAGAAAACCTTTCAGCAAGTTTGTCCATTTCCTTAACGACGTCGCCTTCTTTATCCAATGAAAAACAACCCATACTGATATGAAAGGGCAATCCTGGGGTCTGAGTCCCGGTAAAGCCTGCTTCTCTCAGCTTCTGATACCACTCGGATAAAGTCTGTTGTGATTCATCATCTAAATCAGCCATTAGCGTCAAAAACTCTTCTGCCATATTTTTCCCTGACTTTCTCATGATTGTTAAACTATCTGATTATAACATGATTTCAAATCATATGAAATAGATTATGCATAGATTTCCATATCCATTTCCCAAATGCGTTTTTAGCTGTGACAGATTTTGACCACTTTTGACCAGTCCTGACCACTTATGACCAGATGTTTACCAGTTTTGACCACTCTTGTACCTTTACTTCTAAATACGGCCGTGATATTATTAGAATGGAAAAACGAATGGGGAACACCTGATGGAAATCGGTGAAAATCTTCATTCGTTTTTCTTTTATCCCCGCGCGGGTATGAAAAACATAAGCCCTGCTGTCAGCTGCGTACGAACCGACGGCCCAGGGCTTTTTTTTATGCCCAATTTTAAGAACTGCCGGAACACAGCTTCCGGCCAAACCAATTACATAACAGACGAAAGGACAAAATCATATGGATTATGAAAATTTCAAAGAGAAGATCGTAGAGGATCTGAAGGATGAGCTCTACGGAAGAGGCGAAGAGGTATCGATACGTATTACCGATGTTAAAAAGCTGAATGAAAGCTATGAGGCGATCACGATTACACCCGAAGGAAGCAACATCGGTGTGAACATCGATCTTGAGAGAGTCTACGGTGCACTCGACAACGGAACGCCTTATGCTGAGGTGGTTGAAAAGACTGCCGATCTGATCCAGAGGGGCTTCTCCGAAAGACCTGACATCGATGTT
>JAFZUY010000003.1 GCA_017618075.1 Lachnospiraceae bacterium | reverse complement strand
CAGTCGAAGAATATATAGATTATTATAATAACAAAAGAATTCAGGCAAAAACAAAATGGATGCCTCCTGCTGTTTACAGGAAAGCATCCATGTGTTCAACCTAATTCATAAACATGTGTCCAGAATTCTGGGTACATATCAAGTCCGGTGCCTAATTTTTTTATGAGAAATATTAGTTGCCTAAATTGTTTGCTATATCCTGGATTGAACCAATACCGCCAAAGCAGCAAAGGAAAAGTAATATAACGATAAGAACTATAGCGATAACAAGGATAATCTTTCCAACCGAAACAGGTGTCTTGCCGTAAACCTTACCGGTCTGGCCGTTTACCATGAACTGATATACCTTGTCCTGATACTTAAATGATGAGCACCAGATAGGAAGCATCAGATATTTGTAGGTAATCTTTTCAAACTTGGTGGATACTTTTACGTCTTTTACGTGGTCAGCATTGTAATCATCTCTGATTTTATTGGTGATTTTGCTCTTAATCTTACCTGAGATGGATGCTTTTGCTTTTTCCCATGCAGCCTTAAGACCTACGGAATATCTTTCTGCTGCGAAACCTGCAACATATTCGGGCTTGTAGGGAACATTCTTCTCGGTTTCGAAAGGCTCGAGACCTTTAAGCATTGCGCTGTCGTGACGTTCACTGCCCTGTACGAGTTCATCGTCAATGGCAAGTTTAAAGATACCTGATGTACGATGCCAGTCTGTAACCGTCTTTTCCTGTACATTACCGTCGGAATCTTTGTATCTTTCTGTTCTGTCGATACCGTATCTACCTGAGTATCTTGATGTTGTATCTGTATCGAATGTCCAGTAAGGAAGATAAATTCCCGTAAAAGCATCGGGTTCAGCCGACTGCTTTGCAAGCTTGGGACAGAAGAATTTCTTGCCGATCCACTGCTTGAAGTTAGCACTTGCCTGCTCGTTTGTAATAGCGAAAGGAACTACACCGCCGGGAGCAAGTGTGTTTTCATCGGCTGCTTCCATTACCTGGTTGGAACCGCAGTAAGGACATTCGCTTGCAACGTCGAGAGCATCATAAATGGTCTCTGCGCCACAACTCTTACATATAATCTGTTTTTTCTGTGCACCCCAGTCACAGTTGTCGGTCTTTTCGGCCGATTCGAAATCAAGCTCTGCCGCACTGGCCGCTTCCTGAACAATTTCCTCTTCATATCCGCAGTAAGGACATGCCATTCCGCCGATGTTGGGATCAAAATCCATTACACCGCCGCACTGAGGACATTTCTTGTCGGTTTCTTTTAGGGTCGAAGCCTGTGAAACATTAGCATTCGCATTCATTTCGTCCATATTCATATACCTCTTGTTTCATAATTTTTAGTATAACCCATACGCATAAATTATACTAAAATACGGCTAATCTATCAAGGTATTTATCTGTGGAGCCGGGCACACTTCGTGAGCCGGGCACCGTTCTACACCTTCTTTAAAAGAAGCTGTACCGTGAAACCGTCATCGTTATAATACTCCATACCGCCAAGTTGCAATTCCATATATCTTTTAACCAGATACATACCGAGTCCGTAGCCTGAGCTTTCCTTTGAATTGCTGCCTCTGAAATACTTTTGCGTGATTAGCGATAACTCGTCTTCTTTTACACCCTTGCCGCTGTCTTTTATGGTGATGCGGATAAAATCCTCTTTGTTTTCGCCGTCGGATGAAAGCGCAGATGTTTCCGAAAAACTGACTCTGATATCGGTGCCTGCATACTTATGCGAGTTGCCGACCACGTTGTCAATTACCTGCTCCATACGAAGTCTGTCCATATAGACTATGCCTGCCGGAACTTCGTTTTCGATGATGATGTTGCCGTAGTTTTTAAGATTGACGAAGAAATCTTTTATGATTCTTGAATCGGTTTCAACCGGATTGACCGAGATCTTATCGATGTCATCCAATGTGGAATGCATAACATTCGTCATTAGCGAACTGATTAAATCAGCTTTCTGTGAGATGGTTGAAACTTTTTCGAGAGTATACTCGATATCTTTCTTTTCTTCTTCGCTGTTTGAATTTTCTTTTAGCTTTTTGTTGCTCTTAGCCTCCAAAACCTCGCACGCAACTTTTATTACGGAAATTGGTGTCTTGATATCGTGGCTTAAATCCGTAACCATTTCTTTTCTGGCTACTTCAGCATTTACTTCTCTCTTGCGTGAATCTCTGAGTTCTTCCCTCATCTGATCAAATGCTTCGACAAAGTTTCCGAAAAGATTGTTTTTCTTAATCGGAAGCGGCTCATCCAAATTTCCTTTAGCTATTTCCTCGGAAAATTTCTGCAATTCTTTTACGGGCTTTACAAACGATAAATGGAAAAGAATAAGGAGGATGTATCCTGATAAAAGCATGATTACCCAGAGATATACCGAGCCACCGAAAAAGCCTCTTTTAATCAAATCGTAATTGCTTCTGTTGTCATCCCAGGCAACTTTTCCGACATACTCGCCATTTACCGTGAGGTCTAAAACGAGCGCGTTGTTTTTGTATAAACGCGAAAGTTCTTCGTCTTCGATTTCTTTGGCGTAGATGATGTGGCATTTATATTTACTTTCAAGATTCCCTTCTTTTTCGCCGTTTGCGAGTGCTTCTTCGATGATATGAAGTTGTTCGTTGTAATAGAGAAGATCTCTTTCTTCAAAATGGTTCTCTGAGTTGAAAATGATGAAAATTCCCAGAGCAATAACCATTATGATTGTAAAGATAAATCCTATTCTGAATAATTGTTTCATTAAATGAATCCTTTATTTCATTTCAAGATAATAACCGGTTCCCCATACTGTTTTGATAAGTTTGGGCTCGTTCGGATTGTCCTCGAGTTTTTCTCTGAGTTTTCTGATGTGAACATTCAACGTGCTGTCCGAAAAAAATGTATCTCCCCAGACTTCGTCAAAGAGTACTTCCTTTTTTACAATCGTATTTTTATGTCTGTAAAGGCAGTCAAGAAGCGCAAATTCTTTAGCCTTTAACTGTATTCTTTTTCCTTCAAAAATTGCGGAAAGTGTGGATGCATCAAGGGTAAGAATTTTGCTTTCTTTGTCTTCGCTTTTTGTTTCTTTTATGGTGGGATTCATCTGCACGAGTCTTTTAAGATTTACCTTAACCTTGGCTAATAAAACCGATAGATTATAAGGTTTTTTGACATAGTCGTCTCCGCCACATGAAAGCGCCACAAGTACGTCATCATCGCTCTGTCTGGCACTTATGAAAAGTATCGGAAGCTGCATTTCTTCTCTGAGTTTTTTGCAGACTTCGAAGCCGGTACCATCACCTAAGTTTATGTCGAGAAGGATGAGGTCGACATCGTTTTTCTGCAGGAACTCAAAGCACTCTGCCTTGCTTTCCGCTACCGCTGTCGAAACTTCAAACATATTGAAATATTCGGCTGTCATCTGAGACAGTTCTTTTTCATCATCTACTATCAGACAATTATAATGCATAATTATCTCCTTCCATTTCGGATTACAATACTGTTCATGACAGATTCTGTATCCAAAGTAAGTGCTTTAAAAACATAAGGAATATGCGACTGTCTATTGGGGGCTTTGCTCCAATAGGCATAGTCTGAATAAAATTCCTCTGCATATTCTTTTATGTACTCAGCGAGTCTGAGCTTTGCGGTCTTTTCGTCCGCTTCATTTACGACAATATCAAGATCTACGGCGCTTAATGTAATCGAGCCGTCTGCTTCCTTGAACCTTTTAGCATTGAAATGATAGCCGGCCAGCATTGCATTGACGGTTTCCACGCTAAAAATAGCCACATTGTCATGTGTTCTTTTTATATATGCAGGTTTCTCATGTGCCACATTATCTAGAGTAACCGACCAGTTTTTGCGTACGTCTGTAGCATTTAATAAATCCATAATAAACCTCCTAAAATAAGCACGGGTTCTATTCTGATTTTATTATATGTACAAAGTGTACACTTTGTCAATGTTGTACGTTTCAAAAGACATATGCCCGGAAGGTTACCCTGCCGAGCATATTTTTTATTCTTCAGTAATCATCTTTACGGGTTCAAGGTCTCTTATACGTTTGCCGTTAAGCCAGGAAACAATCATGGCCACGCCAACGATAACGAGCACCACGCAGATGTATGAGAAAAGCGATAAATCAAATGCAACTTTTCTGAAACCGAATATTGCATACATAAGGAGTATGAGTTTGTCGCCGAAGAGTGTTACCGCAACCAGTCCGATTACAATTCCGATTAAAATTGCCGGAATGTTTGAAAGCATAAGCTGTGCAATAAGCTGGTTGGAGGAAAATCCGAGCGCTTTGTTTACTCCTAAATTTCTCCACTCTTTTGTGATTCTTGTTCTGATTAAAAGCGCCTCTGCAAGTCCTACCACAAATGCGGTAACTATCATGATTATCATGAGGATGCTCGCAATGGAGATTTTAAGCATTGAGAACAGGCCGCCGGTTGATGCATACTCATCGGTTAATTCTGTGTCAGGATAAACATCCTTGAATACTTTTTCCAAATCCGCGAATTTATATCCCTTTTTCAAATTAACTGTTATCATGTATTCTTTTGGCATGCTGCCTATTCTTTCGTAGCCTTCCTCCGTCATATAGCCCATCTGACCCATGTTGTTAAAGGTCTGCATGATTCCGCACACTAAGTACTGAGCTTCATTTTCACCGTTTTTAACTGTAATACTGTCACCGATTTTTATTCCCATTGCGTTGGCTGAAGCAGTACCGAGTGCCACTTCGTTCTCATATTTAGGCCATCTTCCCTCTACCATCGATTCGGGTTTCATGATTGATGTGTCTGAAATAACTCTGGTTGAATAGTTCTTGGATTTTCTGCCCTTCTGATAATCAAGTCCAATCCAGATTTCATGGTGAATACTGTCAACGCATTCAAATCCTTTTACGGTTTCTTCCATATTGGCATCGCCGGTAAAATCCGCATCATATATTTCCAGGCCGGATATTCTTAAAAGCGCATCCACGTCTTTGCCCATATTCTCATATATTCCAAAGCCCATAGCTCCGGCAAATGCGAGAATTGCCATGATAAAGATAACGCCTATCTGGCTTGTGAATTTGCCGAATGTTTCTTTTAGGGACAATGTCAGTATAATCGGAAGATTCGTCTTGTCGAAAGGAAATACGTTTTTCTTGTAATTGTGAGTATTGATTCCGCCTCTTAACGCATCCAGTACGCTGGTCTTTTTATACTGTCTTCCGAGGAATAATGTAAACACCGTAATGATTGCGCAAATGCCTCCGACAACTGACGCGAATACGATCCAGTCGGGCTTCTGATTCCATGACAATCCTAAAAGATACAGCATGATAAAACCGATTTTCTTTTGAAGCAGTGCACCTGTAAGGGCTCCCAAAAGACTTCCCGCAAAGGATACCGAAAGGAGCTGAACGAGAAGGATTAACATCATTTCTTTTATGGTGTATCCGCCTGCCTCCATTATGCCGGTATTTCGCATATTATCCATGATAAAATTTCTGACCGAAAAATCGATTACAACGAGCGCAACCACGAAGACGATAAATGCGAACACCAGGATGATTGCAATAAAGATAAAAGGGAGAATCATACTTGCAACCGTCATCATATCGCTCGGAATAAAGTTTCCGGAAAGTTCCTCCGTGTATTCGGGATGCATTGCGCGATAGTTCTGATGCCATGTGTTCCATTCGGTGAATACGTTTTCAAGTTCCTCCTGACCGGATATATTCCGGCGAATGGCTTTTGCGCTAAGCTGGGACTTTATCATTTTGCCGGAAGTTACTATGCTTGTATTTTCGAATTCAATCTGCTGATACGCTTTTTCGGAAACATACACAAGATATGTGCTCATATTCATCGGAGAAGCAAAAATAAAATCTTCGTTAAATCCCGCTACTTTAAATTCGTAAATGTTTTCATCGATTTTTATTTCAATTGTGTCGCCGATTTTATAAGACGATGAAAGCGAAACCGGAATGACTATTTCGTTTCCCGAAAAGCCGCTTACATCAATGCTGGATGTATGAATGCTCCTTTCGTCTTCATATGATGCAAAATTAAACCAGTAATCGGACCAGGTTTTCTTGCCTTTTTTACGATATTTGGCAGAGGCTGCCAGATATTTGTTTTCTTCGTAGTTGGAAAAGTTTTCGTTCGCTTCAAAAATTTCTTTTAATTTGAAATCCGAAACGGGCTCTTCCTCTTTAAAAATTAATGCATCCGCGCCGTTTATTGTCTCTTTGTTCGTATCGATTACACGGAATGTTCCTGATAAAAGATTCAGGCAGACAAAGAGCATAAAAGCAGCCAGAAAGGTCATGATAAAGAAAGTAATCATATCGCCTTTCTGTTTTTTCATATTGTTTTTTGCAATAAAGAAATAACGATACATATTACCACCCCATGTTCTGAAGGAAGATCTTTAATCTGTTATGTCTCTCCTTCGCTTCTTCCACGTTGGGATTGCTCTCATCCTTGTAGTCGCCTAAATATTTGCCAAGATAAATTTCATCGGAAATAACACCGTCGGAAAGGTAAATAACTCTGTTGCCGCGTTCTGCTGCCATAATGGTATGTGTAACCATTACGATGCTCTGTCCGTCGTTGTTTAAGTCAGAAAGAATGTCGAGTACGTTAACGGTATTCTGTGAGTTTAAAGCACCTGTGGGCTCGTCTGCGAAAAGCACTTCGGGATGATTGATGACGCCTCTTACAACCGCTACTCTCTGCTGCTGACCGCCGGAAAGCTGTGTCGGGAATTTTCTCATATCACTCTCGGAGATTTCTACTTTTTCAAGAAGACCTTTTGCTCTCTGAGTGAGTTCTTTTCTGCCGTTTGATTTTAAGAGCCCGCAGACCATGATGTTGTCGAGTGCGCTCATGGAGTCATTTAAGTAGTTCTGCTGGAATACAAATCCGACATGGTCGCGGCGGAATCTTGCAAGTTTGTCGTTGTTAAAGTGCGAGATTTCCGTTTCTTTGCCGTCCGTAAAATATGTTATCGTTCCGATGCTCGGACGATCCATGCCTGAGAGCGCGTAAAGAAGTGTACTTTTACCCGATCCGGAGTTTCCCATGATTACGGTGAAATCGCCTTCGTAAATCGAGAGATTCAAATTTTTCAAAACGTGCTGCTGCACGGATTCGTTCGAGAATGTTTTTGATAAATTGCTTGCTGATAAAATAACTTTTTTGCCGTCCATATTTCTTTCCTGCTTTTTTATTTTTTAGAAGCGTACTTCGTCTCCGTCTGATAATTCTTTTGCATCGCTCCATACCACGATATCGCCTTCGTTTAAACCTGAGGTAATCTCTACGTAATCGTCGTTTTTGATTCCTGTTTCAACGCTTGTTTTGATGGCTTTTTTATCTTTTGAAACAAATACGTAGCTCTTATCGTCTTCGGTAATAACTGCGTCTTTGGGAACGCTTACAACCTCTGTGAGAGATGCTGTATTTACTCTTGCCTTTACGTCAAGACCGAGGATTACATCGTCAGCATTATCAAGTGATACATCCACGCCTACGCCGTTTGCCGCGCTTGCATCCATGCCTGCCATTTTGTCGGTCTTTGTAACTTTTCCCGTGTAATCTGCGTTAAGAATTTTAACGTTTACACTCTGGCCTTTTTCGATACTCATTATATCATATTTGTTGGCGTTACATCTTACGATTACATCTTCAAGAGAGTCTACGCAAATGATTGGTGAACCTGTGGTTAAGAGGCTTCCTTCTTCTGCATATACTGCGGAAACAACGCCGTCACATTCGGCTTTAATGCCGTTCTTGGCGCTTTCGAGTTTTGCGATTTCTTTTTCGATCGTAAAATCTGCTGCCGCCTTGCTTGCTTCGAGCTCTGCCTTGCCGCCTTCTGTTAAAACGCCGGGGTAGCTTGCTGCTTTCTGCGAGGTCATTTCTGCCTTGTATTCCTTAAAACCTGCAAGCTGTGTATTTAATCTGCCAAGCTCTTCCTGAAGTCTTACAAGTTCGCTGTCGTAGCTCTGTACATATGCGTTGTTGTATAACTGTTTCTGAAGTTCTTTTGACTTGTCCGATGCGGGGTCTGCAGAGTTGTCTACGATTGCAACCTGGATTTTGGCTCCGTCGTAAGCAAGGTCGGAACATCTTTTGTTGATTTCATTCTGCTTATTGATGATTGCTTCTTCAGTGTCTTTTATCTGCTGGTTTAATACATTTAAGTTTCTAGTTGCTTCTGAGTAAAGTGCCGAGTATTTGTCTGAAACCTGAAGCGCGTTCTGGTAACTGCCTTCCTTGGCTTCTGCGTCCAAGTTTAAGAGTGCAATCTGATTGTCGATTTCCGCTTTGTCGAAGGATACAAGCAAATCGCCTTTCTTAACTTCTTCGCCGGCCTTAAAATACACTTTGTCGACTTTAAGATTCGTGTCTGCAAAAAACATATCCGAATCATTGCTTACTACTGTTCCGTTTAATTCAAGCACCTGCTGCATATCGGATTTGGCAATTGTGTATGAGCTGACCTTTACGGCTGCCTTCGCATATATAGAAGCGATGCTGCCTGTAGCAACAACCACTGCAAGTGCGCCTCCGATGATTGCCATTGTTTTTTTCTTTAAGATACTCATTCTAAGTCCCTCTTTTCTTTTATGATTAACTTTCTTTTCTAATTCCCTGCAGTTCTTTCGTCCTGCAATCTTAATTTACCAAAAAGAAATTTAGAAGTCTTAATCTGTATCTTGCGCATTTCTTAACTGTTTCTTAAATATTGTGCTATACTGTTGGTATAATTATTTTTATCCAAATGGTATAGTTGGTGTATTCACTCATAAAAGACAAAAGGTTATACTGAATTTGCAAACAAACGAAGGAGGATAAGAAATGAAGATTCTTCTCGGAGAAAACATAAAAAATAACAGAAAGCGTTTAAATCTTACGCAGGAAAAACTGGCTGAGGTTCTCGGTGTAACAATCGGAGCGGTTCACAAGTGGGAAGCCGGAATCTGTGCACCCGAACTTTCAATGCTTATCAAAATGGCCTCTTTTTTCGAAGTATCGGTTGATGTATTGCTCGGATACGAGATTGAAAACAACAGTCTTTCCACAATGGTTGCCAGATTAAAGGATTACGGTGATTCCAAAGATGAAGCAGGTCTGGAAGTAGCAGATATCGCAGTTAAAAAATATCCGAATAACTTTGAGATAATTTACAAAGCAGCAGGCTTATATTTCAATTTCGGAATCGTAAAAAATGACAGGGAACTTTTCAACAAAGCTATTGAATATTATGAGAAATGCATTCCTCTTCTTTCACAGAATACGGATCCCGAAATAAACGAATCCGTAATTTGGTATTACATCGCAAGTTCGCATGATTTCCTCGGAAACCACAAAAAATCATTAAAGATACTGAAAGCACACAATCCCGCCAGAGTAAATCACGCTTTGATCGGAACCATTCTTTCAGGATGTATGGGAGATATGAAAGAAGCCGAAGGTTATCTTTCCTGGGCATTGACAGACAACATCTCAAATTTACTGAAGATCGTTACCGGTTTTATTTCTGTATACATGTCCAGAAATGATATGGATAATTTAAGGGGTATTACGGATTTAGTAATCAATTATATGGAGAATCTTCGAAAGGAAGACAAAGTCTATTACCTTGATAAAGTACTTGCACTCTTTTACACAATAAACGCTTATTCATATCTGAATTCGGATATAGCGGAATGTAAAAAGGTACTTAAAAAAGGGCTTAAATCAGCAAGGGCCTTTGATGAGTCTCCCGATTATTCTTCAGACAATTTAAAGTTTCTTCATTTTGATAAAACATATATGGGCTACGATACTCTCGGCGAAACGGCAATCGGAGCTATAGAAAAATTTATAAAAGATAACAATGATAAGAAATTTACGGACCTTTATGAAAAGATAAAAAACGGTAAGTTATAAGAGGAACAGATACCAGAAAACACTTAAGAAAACCATTTCATAAATTCTAAAACAAAAAAGGTTATTTTCATAATAATTCAATTGAGAATTATGTATGGTTTTCTTTTTTTACGCAGATTTTGGCTAAATGAAAGGAGTTTAATATGAAAAACAATACTGCCAATAAGAAAAATTCAATTTACAGATTACTTAATAACAAGTTCTTTTATAAAAATAAGACTGCATTTATTTTTATGAACCTGGCTGCATTAATAACCGCATTTCTTAATATCGCAGTTTCCTGGCTCATGCAGCAGCTCGTGGATGTGGCTTCGGGCAAGAATGATTTGTTTTCTTTTAAGCAGTTATTTTTTATCAGCCTGATTTTCTTTTTTGCATTCATTACAGTAATTATCATAAAATACTATGCCTGGCCGGGATTTATGAAAAAGGCCATGAGACAATACAAAGAATTTGCTTTCAAAGAGCTAACCGGAAAAGATATCTCTTCCTTCAGAAAAGAAGATACTTCGCTTTACCTCTCGGCTTTAAGCAATGACGCAGTAACAATAGAAACCGAATACCTTGAAAAGATTCCCGAGCTTATTACACACAGCGTTTCTTTTATACTTGCAATGGCGCTGATGCTTTATTACTCTCCTCTTTTGACTCTAATCTCTGTCGGTCTGACACTTCTGCCACTTTTTGCATCTGTTCTGACCGGTCAGAAAGCTGCTCCGATACAAAAGAAAGTATCGGACTGCAACAGCAACTTTACCTCTTCACTCTCGGATTTTCTTAAAGGATTTTTCGTGGTAAAAAGCTTTAAGGCGGAAAATGAAGTAAGTGATCTTTTTTCAAAAACCGATGCCGAACTTGAAGAAAACAAAAGCAAAATGAGAAAGATTACTCACGTAATCGGTTCCATCGGCGGTATGTGCGGAATCCTCGCCCAGCTCGGTGTATTCTTTGCAGGCGCAGCCATCGCTTTATCAGGCAAAGCCTTAACACCCGGTATGGTAATCGTATTCGTTCAGCTCATGAATTATATGATTGCACCTGTTGCAAATATTCCCATGATACTAGCCAAGAAAAAAGCCGCAAACGCACTGATGGGAAAACTCGCTTTTGAACTTGAGAAAAACAGGGATGAAGATATTAAGAGCGAATTAAACGGAATCAATGAAAGCATAAGACTCGAGGACGTATCTTTTTCCTACGAGGAAAACAAAGAAATCCTTCACAATATTTCTCTTGAATTTAAAGCCGGAAAATCTTATGCGATAGTCGGCGGTAGCGGAAGCGGAAAATCCACTCTTTTAAATCTTTTACTCTCTGCAGAAGGAAATAACCGCACCGGAAAAATTTATATCGATGGCAAAGATATAAACAGTGTTAGCGCAGAATCGCTATATGAAAACATATCGGTTATCGGACAGAATGTATTTTTATTCAATTCCACAATTGAAGACAATATTACTATGTTTAAGGAATTCCCCAAAACAAAAATAAACGAAGCCGTTGCCAAAGCACATCTTTCAAAGCTTATCGCAGAACACGGCAATTCATATAACTGCGGTGAAAACGGAAAAAATTTATCAGGTGGCGAAAAGCAGAGAATCTCCATTGCCAGAAGTCTTTTAAGAAAGTCATCGGTACTGCTTGCAGATGAAGTAACCGCAGCCCTCGATGCAAAAACGGCATTTGAAGTTTCAAACGAAATCCTTGATCTTGAAGGCATGACAAGAATCGTTGTAACTCATGCTTTGGACGAGGCACTGTTAAAAAGGTATGACGAAATCATAGTGCTTCGCGACGGTCGTGTAGAAGAAGTCGGAAAGTTTGAGGATTTGATTGATAATAAAGGCTTCTTCCACGCATTGTATACCGTAAGTAACGAAGCTGCATAAGAATAAATAAAAGCCCGAAAGAGGCGGTTTCTTTCGGGTTTTGTGGGACGATTTTGTGTCTATCTATGTTTGGTTTATTTTATGTTAGTATATTTTTTTATTGTTTAAAGGTTTCTATTTTTTCGGGAACCGCCCCCGAAGGGGATACTACAATTTGCAATAGCAGATTATTCTTTGATCTTCTATCCTGTAGCATACATAAACTGTGGTGTCGTCGAAGTCAAATTCATAATCTATGCAGGAAGTAGTTTTTCCGTCATCGCTGTATCTTTCAGAATCGGCTATAACCTTATTAGGTTCGCCATAACCGAAGTTCTTCGAAAGATAATCTTGTACAAAAGCCCGGCCTTCAGCCTCTTTGGCTTTAGCCTCGTCAAATGTGTAAAGTTTTACGCCGTTGAAGTTTTCGTATCCGTTTTCTGAAATCATCATTAAAGACATGTCGTCTTCGATAATTCTTAATGTGTAGGAATTTGCGTAACCGAGTCCGAGTCTGAAATAATCAATGTCGTATATTGTAACTTCTGCACCGCTCTGGATTCCGACATCCTCAAATCTGTCCACGAGTACAATCCATGAGTCGTCTGTAGTTACACCGTAAAACTCTTTTAAATACTTGTCGGCCTGTGCCTTAGCCTTTGCATCTTTGCTGCCCTCTTTTATGGGGGTTGATTCAAGTGCCATATTTACGCCGGGCTCAATGCCTTCTTCTTTAAGTCCCTGAACGTTTACATATCTCTTCTTGGCATCGTGATCGATGTATTCGAGGAGCTGTTCGTCGCTCATTTCGTCTGCGGGAAGATATACGATATTGTTTTCGGTAATGTACGCAAGTTCGCCATCCTTCATCTCACTCTTAGTTTCATAGTGAGCCATACTCTTTTCGGGGAACACTCCGTTGTCGTAATATTCTCTTTCAAGCTTGATGGATCTTAAAATCTCCGAATCGGTCAGGCTTCTTGAAAATCCTTCGTCGGTGCTGATAAATACATCGTTGTCAACCTCGGTCTGATAGCCCTGATACTCTTCCACGTCCATATTCGCAAGTCTTGCCCTGAATCCTAAAATAGCTGCACTGGCTCCGATACTGAAGACACCGAAAACTGCAACGATGATAAGCGCGGTAAGAACCGTCGCATACTTAAATCTGAAATCTGCACTTCTCTTTCCCTTAATGCAGTTTCTGTATATAGATCTTTTCATGTCGTCACTGATTTCGATATTGGAAATCAGATCTTTATTTATCTTATTTTCCATAAACAACCTCTCCTTTGTACTTTACGCTGAGCTTTTCTCTGGCGCGCTGTAATCTTTTCTTCACCGCGGAAGGTGTGGTCTTAAGGATTTCTGCCACTTCTTTTACGGTGTAGCCTTCGATATAAAAGAGAATAACTACGGACTTAAGTTTGTAGTCCAGGTCCCAGACGAGCGATAAGATTTCCTTGTCGTTTCCGCTTAAGCCGTCCGTGATGACTAAAGTCTCTTCCATATCTTCCAAAGAGATGTTTACATGTCTTTTGTGAAATCTTAAAAATTCTTTACATTTATTTTGAGACACTTTTATGAGCCATGCTTTTTTGTGCTCCTCGCTCTCAAACTCAGGTTGCTTTGTATAATAAATCAGAAAAGTCTCTTGTAGCACATCCTTTGTATCCTGTTCGTTTTTCAGAATCAGAAAACAGATTTTATAAAGCATATCGCTGTATCTGTCGATGACTGATTCCAAATCAACATCTTTGCTTTTCATTTATGAACTCCTTTTGTATGTATAAAGGTATTCGCGAATGACCTTTTCACTATAAATACGTCTGACGAAGCGAAAAGGTGACAATTTTTTAAAAAAATTTTTGAGTGGTTGTTTACGTTTATCTCATAAAAAAGGCCTGCACCGATTTGATGCAGGCCTTCGTGGTATTAAGTTAATTTTATGCTTCGGGTTCGATCATTCCGTATGTGTTGCCTTTACGTTTGTAAACTACACAAACCTGATCTGTCTCTGCATTCTGGAATACGAAGAAGTTGTGTCCCAAAAGTTCCATCTGAACACATGCATCTTCGGGATACATCGGCTTCATATCAAATTTCTTTGATCTGATAATCTTGATTTCGTCATCATCTGCGAAATCCTTCTCAATGTAATCCTGTTTGAAATTATCACTGTTCTGCTTATAATTTACAAGTTTGCTCTTATATTTTTTAAGCTGTCTTTCAATAATCTCCTCTACTAAATCAATTGATACATAAAGGTCGTTGGAAACCTGCTCTGATCTGATGATGCTTCCCTTAACGGGGATAGTAACTTCGATCTTCTGACGGTCTTTTTCAACACTCAATGTAACATGTACTTCTGTGTCGGGAGTAAAATACTTCTCAAGTTTTCCTATCTTCTCCTCTACAGCCTCGCGTAAACCCGGTGTAACATCAATATTTTTTCCAATAATAATAATGTTCATATAGCCACCCTCCGATACAAGTATTTGTAGTTTTGACTACGGATATATTATACCAAAAATATTATGCTTATTCAATGTATATAAGTTTGAACATTTTGTTAACGGAAGTCTTCCGTAAAACTTGTAACCGCATTGGCACCGTCCGCAACAGCAGTTACAATCTGGCGAAGTCTCTTGGCTCTGACATCGCCCGCCGCATAAACGCCCTTGATATTGGTTCTGCAGTCCTCATCAGCGATAATGTATCCGCCCGCATTGCATAAAAGACCGTCAATTTCGTTCTTTACGGGAGTAATACCGACTGCGATAAATACGCCGTTTACAAGGAGCGAAAAGTCTTCGTCGTCTTTTACGTTGCGAAGTGAGAGGGATTCTACCTTGTTGTCGCCGTTTATGCTTTCAACCACGGTATCCCAGAGGATATTTACGTTGTCGCATTTTTTAAGGCTTTCCTGAAGGGATGCCGCCCCGCGAAGTTCGCCTCTTCTGTGAATAAGAGTAACTGATTTGGCAATTCTTGAAAGGAAGATTGCATCTTCGATTGCCACGTCGCCACCGCCTACAACCGCTACGTCTTTTTTAGAGAAAAATGCGCCGTCGCAGGTCGCACAGTAGGATACGCCGCTGCCCGCAAGCCTGTCTTCACCCGGAACGTTAAGTTTCGAGTGTGTAGCGCCCGATGCAATGATAATGCCCCTGCTTTCAGCCACTCCGCCCGTATCATAATGAATGATAAAGCGGTCATCCTGATGATTGATGCTTTTTATCTCATCATAAATAATCTCGGCGCCGAGACTCATGGCATGCTCTTTCATCTTCGTGCCAAGTTCGAACCCGGAAATGCCGGGTAATGCCGGATAATTATCCACTTCATAGGTCTGTGCCATCTGTCCGCCACAGCCTTCTTTTTCTATTACAATTGCATTAAGACGTGCTCTTTTAGCATATATTGCCGCTGCCAAACCTGCAGGTCCCGCACCTATTATCACAAGATCGTACATAATCAAATGCCCTCCCCTTTTTTTCAACATGATTATTTTATCACAACATTTTTACAATTTCTACTGTTTATTGTATATTAGTTGAAGTTTAAACACTATATATAGTGATTTGAATTCTTTTTTTGTTTTTTTAGTATTTTCCTTGCGCTTCAAAAGTCCAGTATGTATAATATTTTTGGAAATTTTATGCTTTTTATAAGCGTTTTTAAGATAAGGAGATTTTTATGGAAAGAAAAGTTGGTACAGTATCACGCGGTATCCGCTGTCCGATTATCAGAGAAGGCGATAATCTGGTGGATATGGCAGTAACAAGCGTGTTGGAAGCTTGTGAATCCGAAGGTTTTTCACTTCGTGACAGAGACGTTATCGCACTTACAGAATCAATCGTTGCAAGAGCACAGGGTAACTACGCTACAGTAAACGATATCGCAGCAGACGTTAAGGCTAAACTCGGCGGAGAAACAGTTGGTGTTATCTTCCCCATCCTCTCAAGAAACCGTTTCGCTATCTGCTTAAAGGGTATCGCAATGGGCTGCAAGAAGATCGTTCTTATGCTTTCATATCCTTCGGATGAAGTAGGAAACGCACTTCTTACATACGATCAGCTCGATGAAGCAGGCATCAATCCTTACAGTGATGTGCTTACACTCGAGAAATACCGTGAATTATTCGGCGAGAACAAGCATGAGTTCACAGGTGTTGATTATGTAGCTTACTATTCAGATATCATAAAAGAAGCCGGCGCAGACGTAGAAGTAATCTTCGCTAACCAGGCTAAGGAAATTCTTAAATACACAGACTGCGTTATCAACTGCGACATTCATACCAGAGTAAGAACCAAGAGAATCTTAAAAGAGAACGGCGCCAAGGTCGTTTGTGGTATGGATGATATAATGACCGCATCAGTCAATGGCAGCGGATATAACGAAAAATATGGTCTTTTAGGATCAAACAAGTCCACAGAAGAGAAAATCAAACTCTTCCCCAGAGATTCCCAGTGGCTTGTAGAAGCAATCCAGAAAGAAATCCTCGAGAAGACAGGAAAGCATGTTGAAGTTATGATTTACGGCGACGGCGCTTTCAAGGATCCTCAGGGTAAGATTTGGGAACTTGCAGATCCCGTTGTATCTCCTTTCTTCACAGAAGGATTAAAGGGAACTCCCAACGAGCTTAAGCTTAAATATCTTGCAGACAACGACTTCAAGGATCTTTCCGGCGAAGAGTTAAAGAATGCAATTTCCGAGAGCATCAAAGCTAAATCAGGCAACCTTGTAGGTAACATGGCTTCACAGGGAACAACACCCAGACAGCTCACAGACCTCATCGGTTCACTCTGCGACCTTACATCAGGTTCAGGTGACAAGGGTACACCCGTTATCCTCATCCAGGGCTACTTCGATAACTATACCAACTAATAGTATTTATGAATATAAAGAAAAAGCTGCTTTGAAAGCAGCTTTTTTTATTTGTTTTCTTCGTTGGGTTTTTGAACAAATTGTGCCAAAATGATTGCTATAAATACTATAATGCAACCGATAGTTTCTTTTAGAGTCATAACCTGATTAAGAATCACCCAGCCACCTAATGTTGCGAATACAGATTCCAAACATAAGATAAGCGATGCTTTCGTAGGTTCAACATACTTCTGGCCTAAGATCTGAAGTGTATAAGCAACGCCGCAGGACATAACACCGGCGTAAAGAATCGGAATATATCCTTTGAGTATTTCCGTGAAAACTATCTTTTCGGT
The DNA here is from genome assembly GCA_017618075.1 of Lachnospiraceae bacterium. Taxonomy (GTDB): domain Bacteria; phylum Bacillota; class Clostridia; order Lachnospirales; family Lachnospiraceae; genus UBA3766. The sequence goes on along the minus strand of JAFZUY010000003.1, from coordinate 156,574 downwards.
AAAGAGTGCGCATATCAGGCAAAGAATACCGGAAACTGCAAACTGGATGCACGAGATTGTTACGCCGTCACCTTTGGGAGAAACAAAATCGATAAACATGATGTGAAAAGAAAATACAAGTGCGCATAAAATCAGGAAAATATCGCCGATTTCAAAATGCAAGCCTTCTTTTACACAAAGAAGATATAAACCGATAGTTGCAAGTGCAACACATATCCAGATTAGAGCCTTGGTTTTTTTTCCGAAAAAGATTCCGAGGACAGGAACCATGATGATGTATAGAGCGGTTAAAAACCCTGCTTTACCGACTGCCTTGGAATAAAGGATTCCAAACTGCTGAAGGCTTGATGCCACGCATAAAAGAATGCCGCAAATAATTCCGCCAAATATTGTTGCTTTGGTGTAACTGTTAAAAAGTCCCTTTTTACCGGGTGTTTCTTCGGTTTTTTCTTTGTTTTTCCTTCGTGAAAAATTGATGATTACGAAAGGAATTAAAACCAGCGAACCTACGATATATCTTGAAAAATTAAATGTAAAAGGACCTACGTAATCCATTCCGACGCTCTGGGCCACAAATGCGGTTCCCCAGATAAATGCCGTCATAAAAAGCATTACGAGGCCAAGCCACTTTTTCATTCCGTCATTAAACTCCGAATATTTAGTATTTATCTACTTTGCGCTGCGTTGCGAATATTTTACGATAATCAGCTCAACCGCCATTCTGTCGGTAAGTGCTCCCGTTCTGGATTTGAGGTTTAAATCCACGCAGTCGTTCATGCAGTCTGCGATTTCTTTCATTGAAAACTTTGACGCCTGATTGGCATATTTATTTATAAATTTGGCTGATTTTATTTCTTTTACGCTGTCTGCTATGGCGCTCGTTGCAAAGCCTTTGCTTCGCAAATCCTTAACCTGATAAAGAATTCTCATCTGTCTTTCGATGAGACTTAATATCTTCTGCGGACTGACCTTAAGTTCGAGCAAATCGGTGTAAAACTGCATTGCAAGATCGACTTTTTTGTCGGACATCGCATCAACCAGTTTGAATACCTGTTCCTGCGGATTTTCGCTGACTAGTGCGAGTACATCGTCAACTTTTATATCCGTATCTTCGCCCTTGTAAGCGATTAACTTATCCATTTCATTTTTTATCCGCATCATATCCATACCTGTACGTGTAAGAAGTGTATCAAGTGCGGTCCTGGATATTCTTTTTCCAGCCTGAGATAATTCTTTTATGATCCATCCTTCTATGAATCCCTGCGGCTGCTCATTTATTTCAGTCGCGTAGCCGACTTCTTTTACGGCTTCAAAAAGCCCTTTTTTGCTTGTTATTTCTTCTTCCGTGAATATGATGTATGTTGTCTCGGGCAAATCTCTGATGCAATTTGCAAGCGCAGTGTTTTCAGTTGAAAATGCCCTGCTGTTTTCAATCAGAATAACTCTTTTTTCCGCAAAGAAAGGATAACTTGACGCCATTTCGATCACCGATGAAACATCAAACGGTGTTCCGACAAAAAGCGAAAAGTTCATATCCTGTTTTAGTTCCTCAAGCGAATCCGTGCCAAGCAGTGCTTTAAGAAGTCTGTTTCTGTAGATTCTTATTGCCTGCTGCTCTTTGCCGTACAAGAGGTACACATGAACAAAACTATTCTGTTTTATGTGCTCATTAATTGTTTTCATTGTGATTCCCTTAAAATCTCATACGAAAACATTATACATTATTTCTGTCCTTAATGCACGGGGCAAAAGAAAGCAAACTCTTCCTTATCCGTGCGATAAATATAAGTTCCCGATTTTTCAAGCGCTTCAAGTGTTTCTTTGTGCGGATGACCGTATTGATTGTCAAAGCCGCAGGATATAATGCTGATGCGCGGTTTCATAGTGCATAGAAAACATTCACTGTTAGTATTGTTGGCTGAACCATGATGTGCGACCTGAAGAATATCAATCGGACCCCTCATAAAAGATAAGGCCTTCTCTTCTGCCCTTATATCCGCATCACCCATAAAAAGAACTTTCTCTTCTTTTGTCTGCATTAAGACAACGAGCGAGCAGGCGTTGGAATCGTCAGGCGGAAAATCCGAATCGGGGGATAAAACCGTGAAACTGATTCCGTCGTCGGAAATAAAAACATCTCCTGTTGAAGAATAAATTACCTTAGTTCCCGCTTCTTCGGCTAAAGTTGTTATCGTGAAAAATTTTTCCTCAAGAGTTTTCGGAACGATTATTTCTTTTATGGTAATTTTTCCTTCACTGCCATCCGCCAGCAGGCCTTTAATTCCGCTCGTATGATCCGCATCTTCGTGCGAGATAAACCATGCATCCACGCTGTCGATTCCATAGTATGCAAAATACGGCAATAAAACATATTCATCGATGTTTTTCCTGTCAGTTGAACCGCCGTCGTAGCAGTAGACATTTCCTTTGTACTGGACGCATACGCAAAGTCCCTGGCCGACATCAAGGAATTCAATTTTATCCTTTCGCCAATAGATTAAAAAGGCAGCAATGTTAAGCACGAGAACTGCCGTCGAACCCGCAAACATTAATACTCTTTTCTTTCTGATGCTTCGTATTTCTCTCGTTGGATTGTATGCGGGGTATTGCCTTATGCGGTTGTTAATGAGCTTGTCTTTACGCCACAGACTTAACTTGATTTTTCTGATAATAAAAGCACTTAAAAGCAGGATGAATTCATATATAAGACATCTTGCAATTCCTCTGGCGCCTGTTGTAATAACTGCTTTCGGAAGTGTCAGTTCGGTTTTCATCAGCCATTCGTAAATCTCGAGAAACAAATGTATTCCTATTGCAAAGATATTGAATTTTCCGGATAGGAGAAAAATGTATAAATCAGGTGATATTAAGGAACCTGCAAAAAGAAGTTTGCAAATGTTGATAAAAATGCTGCTCTCAATCATTGCTCTTAGGCAAATGCAGGAAATTCCGAGCATCAGCAAAACCGTCATTCCCGGCACTAAAACAATATTAATCAAAGGAGCATATAAAGGGATTTTATAATATGAATTTACAACTACGGGAAGCGTGGTCATTGTCACTGATGTACTGATTGAAAGCGTGGAGATTACACCTTTGGCTTTCTTGCCGATTACCGCAAAAATCGGAAGCACCACCGCAATCGAAATAATGGCCAGATATGACATCAGAAAACCGTTTTGCAGAACGTATAAAGGCTTAATCATAATCGTTACAAGAAGAGCCACTGCCATTGAATTAAGTGAATCATAGGACTTGTTAAACATCTTTCCGATACAGAGAATCGCAAACATCACAGTGGCCCTTAGCGCGGATGCGGAAAACCCAATCAGATATCCGTATAAAAACAATATAAAAACCGTGATTATGTATGAGGCTTTAAAAGAAAGAGGCGTCTTTTTTAGGAGAAATAAAGTAATAGCCGCAAACATGGAAATATGCAGTCCGCTTATTGCAAGCAGATGCCCTGCTCCCGCGTCTTTATACAGGTCTTTGGTTTCTTTATCAAGATCGGTTTTGTCTGCTAAAAGAATCGCCTTCATCATGCCTGCATCTTTGGTATTTAAACTGCGGTCAATCAGTCCGCCAATTTTTGAAGATATTCTGTATGAAGTATCCGCGATTACGTTTTTATGCGAATCACATGAAACTATTTCACAGGAATATGCACTGAAAAGATAACCCTTCGAAATATAGAATCTGCGCATGTCAAACTCGCCGGGATTACTCGCCTTATCAAATACGTTGATTTTACCGCGTATTTTGACCGTAGAGCCGATATTTACACCATAGTCGGATATTTTATCATAATCAACGTCAAACGAGCATACAGCGCCTAATTTCGCGCATAAAAACGAAGAGGATTTTATTTCCTTAAAATCCTTTAACTCATCAGATAGAAATTCTACATTTTTAAGATACAAATATGCCTTATCATTCCTGTACTCGATGTCTGCAACTTTACCGCATACCTCGCCTTCCACTGTTGTATGCCGAGGTATATAAAGGTGCCTTTCGGCTGTATCCAAAAAAATAAGCATAAAGCCTGCTGCCAGAAGAGCCAGCCACATAATAGGTCTTTTTATTCGCATCATCATTTTCACCGCACACAGACATAGGGCTTTATTTTATTGAATGTCGCATCTTTTATCCCCGAGATATTCTTTAGTTCCTCAATCTCCTTAAACCCTCCGTTTGAATCCCTGTATTCGATAATTGCTGTAGCTCTGGCTTCGCCTATTCCCGGAATCGAGCAGAGTTCTTTTATATCAGCCTTGTTTATATCAATTAACTTATCCTCCGCCATATTAATCGTTTCGCCGATATACGGTATCCTTATCTGCTCGCCGTCCTTCACCTCCATCGCAAGATTAACTGCATCTGCGTCAGCCTCTTCATCCAGGCCTCCTGCCTCTTTTATGAGTTCATATAGACGTGCGCCTTCATAAAACTCATAAATACCGGCGTTTTTAACGGCTCCGCAAATATACACACACCCTGCTGTCTCCTCTTTTTTAGCATCAAAAGAAGGCGCAGGGTCTGCGCCGTTTTCATTTGTATTTAGTTGTAAGGTTTCTTCGGGAAAGCTTTCCGGAATCTCGGAAAGGACGAGCCCGTTATTATCACAGCTGATAAGAAACAGACTCAGTGAAACAATAAAAATGATTAAAAGTTTTTTCATAAGTCAACTCCTTTTCACCCTCGAGCCGACTTATCCGTTAAACTTTATTTTTACCCTAAATTCAGGGTTTATTCATCAAATACATAATCTTCCGAAATCACAGGTGTTTCGATATATTCTTCTTCGACATAAATGCCGAAAATCTGCTTTTTAACCTGTCCGGACAGCTGCTTTAAAAGCTTGTTGACATCTTCGCCGTCCCAGGCCTTGGTATATACCATTTCGCAGAGTACCCAGTAATTGGAAGTCTCCACAATCTTGGGGAGGGATACGCTGTTTTCATAGGTTCTGACAGCATCTTCCATCTGGGGATAAACATATTCTTTCTGATAGTTGCATGCAAGTTTGCCGGTTCTTGAATAAAGGTTTGACGAATAATCAACCGACAAAAACTTTGCAAAATCTTCAGCCAGTTCCTTGTTTTCCGACAGACCGTTTACGGCAACAAGTTTCGTTACCGACAATCCCTTTGATTTTAATGTATCGTTAAGCATACCGATACTTGTAATTCCGTACTCGTAAGCAAAAGGATTTTCTTCGGATTTTTTATCCGCTTCAAGCTTGTTGATTACATTGGTATCCGCAACTATAAAAAGAATCTTTCCTGCTTCAAAATCAGTTAAAAGATCGTCATAAGTGTACTTGTCGAGATCCATTGAAAAGAATTCTTTAAAATCCTGGAAGACATTCAGGCAGTACATACTTTCGGTATTGTAAACATCGATTTCGTCTCTGATATCGCCCTTTTCACCGCCGACATCCAAATATGCACCGGCAAACCAGTAATCGTAAAGTACATCCGAAACACACCATTTAAAATATGATTCACATCCTTCCGGAAGGTTGTAATTAAGAGCGAAATTGGTAATTTCAACGATTGATGTCGGAAGGATTTCTTCCGCTATTACAGGCACAAATTCGGTGGTAGTCTCTTCCGTGGTCGTTTCTTCTTCTGTAGAACCCTCGCCGTAATCGGAGTTTGAATTTACCGCATTCTCGTTATAATTCGTAACGATTTCATCAAGTAAGGTTTTATTGTACAAAAAGATTGAGCAATCAAAAAACAGCGGATAACCGAGCTTGTAATCCGAATAACTTATGGCATCTAAGGAAACCTCGGGAAAATAAGTGGAATTGAGCACTCTGCGCGAATCCTTTAATTCATAGCATAATCCTGACAGATATGCTTTCTCAAGTGATTCGTTGCTCAAAACAAAAAGATCCGGGCCGTAACCGTCATCAATTGTGGCTTTCTGTATCTGTTCGAGATATTCCAAACCGGAAACCCTGGTGGAAACCACCTTTACACCGGTTTTTTCTTCGTAAACAACAGCTGCATTTCTGATATATTCTTCCAGATATGCATCCGTGTACCAGATTGTTAAGACATCCTCGGTATCTCTGGCCGATTCCGGTTCAATCAGAGAATGTCCGGGGAATAAATCTCCGAGCAAAGCCACAATGGTCATTGCCAGTATAGATAAAATTGAAAACAATTTTTTTCTAATGTGCATTCTCAATTGCCTCTTTCAGAATAACTATCATCCTGTCTACATCATCTTTGGTGATGATAAGCGGCGGTAAAAATCTGATTATCTGAGTTCCCGCGTTGATAAGGACGAGTCCGTTATCGAGGGCATTATTAATAATATCAGCAACGGGTTTGTCAAACTCAAGCCCCTGCATGAGTCCCATTCCCCTGTGATCTGTGATTTCACTGTATGTATTCTTTACTTCTTCAAGTTTTTCAAAAAGATACTCGCCTACAGTCTTGGCGTTTTCGCAGATGTTAAGTTCTTTGTAAAGTTTGAAAACTGCCGCACATGCCGCACCTCCCAAAGGATTGCCGCCGTATGTGGTACCGTGATCGCCTGCAACAAGTGAGTTATCCGCAACTTCCTTGGTCATTAAAAATGCGCCCATGGGAATACCGCAGCCAAGTGCTTTTGCGGTGGTTAAAACATCGGGTTTGATGCCGTATTTCTGGAAACAGTACATATAACCCGTACGACCCATACCGCACTGAATTTCGTCTAAAATAAGCAGTGCGCCGATTTCATCGCAAAGTTCGCGAAGTCCTTTTAAAAACTCGGGTGTGGCAGGTCTGATACCGCCCTCGCCCTGAAGAGTCTCGCAAAGAATAGCACATGTTTTATCCGTTACAAGTGCTTTTACACTGTCAAGATCGTTGATCTCGGCAAACTTGATATTTCCAATCATGGGACCGAAAGGCGCACGATATTTTTCCGTACCTGTAACGGAAAGCGCTCCAAAAGTTCTGCCATGGAAAGAATGGTTCATGGCAATGATTTCATGATCGGTTTTACCGTCTTTTAAATATGCGTATTTTCTTGCAACCTTAAGAGCGCCCTCTACCGCCTCGGCGCCTGAGTTCGTAAAAAATACTTTATCCATTCCCGAAGCTTCGGTAACCGCCTTTGCGGCCTCGATTGCCGGAACATTGTAGTAATAATTTGATGTGTGTAAAATCTTATCAACCTGTGCCTTTACTGCATCGTTGAATTCTTTGTTGTTGTATCCGAGTGCAAAAACACCGATACCCGAAACAAAATCAAGATATTCTTTTCCGTCGGTATCATAGAGCTTAACACCGTCGCCATGGTCGAATACGACCTGATACCTGTTGTATGTGTGAAGCAGATATTTCTCAGCTTCATCTATATAAGTCTGCATCATAATTCAAATCCTCAAAACTTTTGCTTATTCTTCGTCCGTATCCGGCATAATCATTGTTCCGATACCTTCTCTGGTAAAGATTTCAAGAAGGAGGCAGTGCGGAATTCTGCCGTCAAGAATATGCACTCTGTTTACGCCTGCTTCCATTGCCGAAGTGCAGTTTGTAAGCTTGGGAAGCATACCGCCGCCGAGTGTTCCCGAAGCGATGAGTTCTTTGGCTTCGGATACTTTTATCTTTGAAATAAATGAACTCTTGTCGTTGATATCTCTGTAAAGTCCTTCGATATCGGTAAGGAACGCAAGCTTCTCGGCGCCTACAGCCTTTGCTATCTCACATGCCGCATCGTCTGCATTTATGTTATATGTATTGAAATCATCATCAAGTCCGATAGGAGCAACGATGGGAAGGAAATCATTGCTTAAAAGATCGTAGATAACCTTGGGATTAACCTGCTTGATATCACCTACAAATCCGATATCCTTGCCGTCCGCATATTTTTTGTCAACTCTTAAAAGACCGCCGTCTTTGCCTGAAACACCGACTGCCTTTACACCGAGTTCCTGTACCATTGCAACGAGTGATTTGTTAACCTTGTTTAAAACCATCTCGGCAATTTCCATTGTCTCTGCATCGGTAACTCTTAAGCCGTTAACAAACTCGGGAGTCTTGCCAACCTTGTCAACCCATCGGCTTATTTCCTTGCCGCCGCCGTGAACGATAATAGGCTTGAAACCAACGAGTTTTAAAAGTACAACGTCCTCGATAACTTTCTTCTGGAGTTCCACATTGGTCATAGCAGAACCGCCGTATTTTACAACGATTATCTTTCTGTTGTACTTCTGAATATATGGAAGTGCCTCAACCAGCACACCTGCTTTATTTAAAAACTGTTCCATGTTTTTTTCCATTGCAAATAGCCTCCGTTGGAAATTGTTAATAACTAAATAAAAACATAGTCTATTTATTTTACAACAAAACTCCCGTCAATTCAACACTAAACCGACGGGTGATGGACAAATAAAAAAGGCATCGGGCCAACCCGACGCCTCTTAAATCTTTTTACTTTCTTACAAATTCATTAATGCCCTGCTTACCGGTTCTGCCGATTATTCTGTCAACAGCCTCTCCGTTCTTAAAAAGAACCATATTGGGTATGCTCATAACTCCGTATTTTGCAGCGGTTTCCTCAGCATCGTCAATATCTATTGCGAAGAAATCCACATCGGGATTTTCGTTGGAAGCTTCCTCAAGAATCGGTGCCATCATCTGGCAGGGTCCGCACCATGTCGCGAAAAAGTCCACAAATACGGGCTTTTCGTTCTTTAAAACCTTCTCTTCGAATTCGTTTTCTGTAATATGAATAACTGCCATAATTTTTTCCTCCTTTTATATTTGTCGTTTTGGGATTTACCCGGAATCTTTATATTTTTTACGATTGGAACTTTTACTCAGCGTCGATTTCGTCGAAATGGTTAAGTATTTTATATAAAAGAGTGTAAAGTTCGCCTGCTTCTTCCTCGCTTAATGCTACGCATCCGCCCATGGCGGTCGGTACTTTGACCATTTTATCCCTTAACTTCTTTCCCGCTTCGGTTATTGTAACCACCACTCCTCTTGCATCATCATCGCTTCTGTGCTTTTCAATATAGCCCTTGCTCTCAAGCTTGTTGATAAGAGGTGTCAGCGTTCCCGAATCAAGGTAGAGACATTCGCCTATTTCTTTTACACTCGCGCTTTTTTTCTCCCACATAACCATCATTGTGATGTACTGCGTGTAAGTTAAGTCAAATTCGTCCAAAAGCGGTTTGTAATGTCTTGTGACTGCCTTGGCGCATGCATAAAGCGGGAAGCAAAGCTGGTTTTCAAGTTTCAAACAATCGTATTTACTCATTTTTAACCCTCGTTTAAAAGATCTTCTACAAATTTATCAACCGCTTTCATATCTGCCGTCGGCTCAAATCTGGCTACAACTTCACCCTTTCTGTTTACGATAAACTTGGTGAAATTCCACTTGATCTCTGAATTGTTTTTATAATCCTTGTCTATTTTCTTAAGCATTGCGGACATTGCCACTGCCTTGGGTCCTTTGCCGAAGCCTTCGAAGGTTTTCTGTGACTTAAGATATTTGAAAAGTTCGATTGCATTCTCACCGTTGACATCACTCTTTTTCATCTGAGGAAACTGCGTGTTGTATTTGAGTGTACAGAATTCGTGAATCTCATCATCGGTTCCGGGTGTCTGGCCAGCGAACTGGTTGCAGGGAACATCTATTATTTCAAATCCTCTGTCATGGAACTTCTCATACATCTCCTCGAGGGGTTTGTAGTGAGGTGTAAATCCGCATCCTGTAGCGGTATTTACTACCAGAACAACTTTATTTTCAAAGTCCTTCATTAAAACGTCGCTTCCGTCACTTGCTGTTACCTTTAAATCATAAAATCCCATACCTTGCTCCTCCTTTTTGGTATTTCGATTGTGTGCAATTAAATTGTATGCAATTTATTTTTATTTGTCAATAATTTTTTTAAAAATTTTTTTATCATAAAAGAAAAACGTGAACTTCCAAAAGAAAGTTCACGTTATACGAATGATTTGCACTTATTCTGCTATTTTGCAGGCAACTATTCTTAACATTATTTTTCAACGTTATAACATAGAAAAAAGCTCTGGGCCCTCCGTTATCCAACAGTGGGTCGAGCTCTTCTATGCTTTAATGATAACACTTTTAATTATATTGTCAATATTACTTATTGTTTATTCCAGAGAGATTAATTCCCCATTTTTCTTAATAATGTATAGTCTTTTAGTATGTTTATCATAAAATTCTTGCTCTAACTGAGAAATACAATCTTTTTCAGGTAATTCTATTCTCCTTAAATCAAATATTATATTTTTTGATTGCAAAGCGGCTTTATGGTAATTTTTTTCTATAGTTCTTTTGGATTTTCCCTGAGGACATTTTATCTCCCACTCAATTCCATCCATTTTTATATCCGGTCTGTATACTCCCGGAATGTTGCTTGGAAGAATAAAAACAACATCCTTCCCTAATTTTGAAAAATACTTAGCAGTTTCCAATTCATGTTTTTCCGGTGGTGTATTCAATTGTGATATATCAATTATTCCACTCATAAAAACCTCAAGACATTTATGTTTGAATATTAACATCCCAAATCTATGTATTCAACTGATTCCCTCGCTAATAACAAAGTTTGTGAAATTTCACGAAAACCATCAAAAAAAGACACCCAAGAAGCCTTGCAAAACATTGCAATTACTGACTTTTTTGGGTGTCAAAAACATAATAGTCACTAATTAATTATGAACGGTAATCCGCGTTTATCTTTACATAATCGTATGTAAGATCGCAGCCCCAGGCGGTTGCCTCTGCATCGCCGTCGTTCATATCCACGAATACGATTACTTCATCTTCTTTCATAATCTTTGTGGCGAAGTCTTCATCAAAATCAAGGGGAACGCCCATCTTGAATACTTCAAGACGACCTGCTTTGCTTTCAAAGAAAAGTTCAACCTTGGTCTGATCGAAATCTACACCTGAATATCCCATCGCACAAAGGAATCTTCCGAAGTTTGCATCGCAGCCGTAGATAGCCGCTTTGGAAAGGTTGGAAGAAATAATCGAACGGGCAAGTACCTTGGCATCATTCTTTGATGAAGCATTTACAACGTGAGCGGTAAAGAGCTTGCTTGCGCCTTCGCCGTCTGCTGCCATTCTTCTTGCAAGATATTCGCATACAATGAACAATGCTTTCTTAAATGTCTCGTAATCCGCATTCTTTGAAGTAATCTTTTCATTTCCCGCAAGACCGTTTGCCATCAGGATGAATGTATCGTTTGTAGATGTATCTCCGTCAACGGAAATCATATTGAAGGTGTCTGCGATTACCTCGCTTACAGCCTCCTGCATAAGTGATTTTTCGATTGCTATATCACTTGATAAAAGAGCTATCATAGTGCACATATTCGGATGAATCATGCCTGAGCCCTTGCTCATACCGCCGAGCGTAACTGTCTTTCCGCCAAGTTCAAATGAAACTGCGTACTCTTTATTAACTGTATCCGTAGTCATAATTGCGATACTTGCATTGGTTCCGTTCTCAAGAGAGGAATCAAGCTTTCCGCACATATCGTTTACGCCTTTTACGAGCTTATCCACGGGAAGCTGCATTCCTATAACACCTGTGGAACCTACAGCGATTGAATCTACGGGAACACCTAAGTTATCGCTCATAGCCTTTGCGGTAGCTTCACATGCATCAAAGCCTTCCTTACCCGTACATGCATTTGCGATACCTGTATTTATTACCATTCCGTGCATGGGTTTGTCTGATTTTACAAGCTTCATATCCCACTGCACACAGGCGGCCTTAACTACATTGCTGGTAAAAGTACCGGAGCTTACACAGGGTGTCTCGGAAAAAACCATTGCCATGTCTTTTCTGTTGGCGTACTTTACGCCTGCCTCTGTATATGCTGCTTTAAAACCCTTTGCGGCTGTAATACCGCCTTCGATTATTTTAATGTCTGACATGATAATCTCCTTATGGAGCCAGGCACGCTTAGCGAGCCGGGCATCTTTGTCATTTATTTATTAAATGCCATAATATTCGCTTCGTTTAATGTGAAATCGTAGTAGTTAAGATCTTCTCTCTTGGTCCAGCCTACCTGTTTCCAGAATGCATTACCTATATCGTTGGTGGTAAATGCGATAAGGCTTACCTTGTTGATACCCTCGCTTCTAAGCTTTTCCATGCACTTAACAACCATTGCCTTGCCGATGCCGTGCATTCTTACGTCTTCGCGAACGCATACATGATAGAGACATCCTCGTCTTCCGTCATGTCCGCAAAGAATTGCTCCCACCACTTCTCCGTCCATGATACTTACTACCGAACAGCCCGGATTTCTTTTAAGGAATTTCTCGACACCCGAATATGAGTCATCGATGCTTCGAATTGCAAATCCTTTAATTGAGAGCCAGAGTTTCTTAACGCCCTCATAATCTTCAATTGTCATTTCACGAACTATCCAGTCGTTCATCTATCTGTCCTCAAAAATAAAAATTTCGCTTACTATAACATAAGCAATTTATAAAATCAATAAAAGTATTCGAAAATTCTTCTGAAAATATTCTTTTTTACCTCGGGAGCATCTTCGGCTTCTTCACATTTGTATTCGTTCCTGTGCTCCTCGAACAAAGCAATTACTTCGTCTATAATCGCCGTAAGGTCGGCTACTTTTACGGGTTTTTCCAAAAATAATATGTTTGCAGGCATATTTTCTATGCCCGCAAACTCATCTTTACTCCTAAAAAAACATATGGGAACCTTTATGCCGAGATCTCTGATTTTACCGGCAATCTCAACGCATAACGAGACTTCGCCTTTTAAATCAATCATAAAAAAATCATACTGCCTTGGCGCTGCAAGAAACGCATCCACTGCACCGAAAGTATCGGTGTAAAGATTTCCGGTGGTGCTTATTCTTCTATCCGATTCCCTGTCCAAAAGTCTCTCTATTTGTTTTCTGTCAGCAATATTATCATCCAATACCGCTATGTGCATTATAAACCCCCGACGAAAGCAAACATTTTGTTCTCTGTTAATAAAAGACCGATTAAACCGGTCTTTTATTAAATATCTTTTATGATAGTTTTAACTCATTACAATGTAGGATTACAGGTCATGTAATTCAGAGTATTCTCAAAATCTGTAAAGTCATCATCAAAATGAGCATCTGTGGGTCTGCCGATAAGAATAACCATATTATCCGAATAATCACTGAATGCAAATAACCAGATTTCATAGTTCTGATAACTGCCGTAATCGGTTATTCTTTCACAGTATGCATAATCCCACTCGTCATTCCATTTATAAAGCTTCTCGTCATAGTAGAATCCTTCATCGTTATCTACGAGTCCAAGTGCATCGATGTAATTATAGTAAGCTTCATAATTACTGCTGCCGAAAGAGGAAGTCGGAACTACATATGCGGGGAACTCAAACTCTGCGCCGTTTTTGTTGGTGTAAACAGAATACTCGTCATCACCGTATGAATATGTGTAGCCGTAGTTTTCCAAATCTTCAAAATATACACCCGAAAGATTCATAAAATATGAACCGGCATCACCGGGTTTGCCTGTACCGTTATCTAAATCGTAATCACTGCCGTATTCATTTAAGAATGCTTCCCAGTCAAAATCTCCGGAGTAATCATATCCGTCGCCGTCCCAGGCGGGTTCATTGATATCAAAACCGCCGTTTTCGTTGATGGTAAACTGATTGTCTAAATCATAATCATTATTGTAGCTGTTTAAAAGGTCGTTAATATCTAAACCATCGCTTCCTAAGTTTGATGAACTTGCATCCTGGATGTTATCGATTACATTGATAACCTGATCGAAGTCACCGCTCTGTGCCGCATTTGAAAGAGCGCTTAAACCTGCAATTCCGCCACCTACAAGAAGACCGCTGAATACGATAAGAAGTATTCCGACGATGCCTGTGAAGAATCCGATTACAAGACCGATGATGGAAGTAATTAAACCGCCTTTTGCTCTTCCTCTGGGCTGTTTCTTCTTAGACAGACATATAATACCGAAGATAAGTCCTAAAACGCCGGGAAGAAATCCCAGGTTAAAAATGAAACTTGTCACAAGGCAGATAATACCGAGGACCAAGGATGCGGTACAAAGACCGGATTTGTTTTCGTTCATAAAATATCCCTCCGAGTTTTACACAGATTTTTTGGTTACTAAATAATATACGTTTTGGTTTTTCTCTTTTATGGTGTTAAAGGAAAATCAGATTAATCGGAGCAAAATACATTATAAGCGCCGCAATTATCTGCAAAACAAGAATCACGGGCATTCCGACCACGAAATACCAGTGTTTCGTTTTGTGTCTGAATAAATACATGCCTGCGATGGAACCGATTGAACCCCCGATTATCGCCACTAAGAAAAGCGTGGCCTCGGGGATTCTCCATTTCCTTCTTTTGGCTCTGGATTTATCGACACCCATTATAATCAGTCCGAAAAGATTGACTGCTGCCAGATATATTAAAAGTATGAGCCATATATCTTCCATGGTGTCTCCCGAACTGTCTAAAGACTATTTCTGCTGTTCTCTTGCCTGAGCCTTCATTGCACGAACCTTTGTTGAAAGTCCGAAGAGGTTGATAAAGCCTTCAGCATCATGATGATCGTAAAGGTCACCTGTTGTAAATGATGCAATCTTTTCATCATAAAGTGAATAAGGTGAAGTGGTGCCGGCTTTGATGATGTTGCCCTTGTAGAGTTTCATCTTAACTTCGCCTGTTACCTGCTCCTGAGATTTCTCAAGGAATGCCTGGCATGCTTCTCTTAAAGGTGAGAACCACTTTCCTTCGTATACGATCTGTGCAAACTTGTTGCCGATTTCCTGTTTTTCTCTGTAGATGTCACGGTCAAGGATTAACTCTTCGAGCTGCTGATGTGCTTCGTAAAGAATTGTACCGCCGGGTGTTTCATATACACCACGTGATTTCATACCAACTACACGGTTTTCAACGATATCGATGATACCGATACCATGCTTTCCGCCGAGCTTGTTGAGGTCACGGATGATATCTGATACTTTCTTCTTCTCGCCGTTGATTGCAACGGGAATACCTTTTTCAAATGAAAGAGATACATATTCGCCTTCATCGGGAGCCTTCTCAGGTCTTACGCCGAGTACAAGAAGGTGATCGTAGTTAGGCTCATTTGCGGGATCTTCGAGTTCAAGACCTTCGTGTGAAATGTGCCATAAGTTTCTGTCTCTTGAATATGAGTTGTCAGCTGAGAAAGGAAGGTTGATTCCGTGCTGATGGCAATATTCGATTTCGCTCTCTCTTGAATCAAGAGTCCACTTGTCGTTTCTCCAAGCTGCGATAATCTTTAAATCGGGAGCAAGTGCTTTGATGCCGAGTTCAAATCTGATCTGGTCGTTACCCTTTCCTGTAGCACCGTGGCAGATTGCCGTAGCGCCTTCTTTTCTCGCGATTTCTACAAGTCTCTTTGCAATAACGGGACGTGCCATTGATGTTCCTAAAAGATATTTGTTTTCATATACCGCATGAGCCCATACACAGGGAACGATATATTCATCACAGAATTCATCGGTTACGTCTTCGATATAAAGCTTCTCTGCACCTGAGAGTTTTGCTCTTTCTTCAAGTCCGTCAAGTTCACTGCCCTGACCACAGTCGATACAGCAGCAAATAACTTCGTAATCGAAGTTTTCTTTCAACCAGGGGATAATCGCGGTGGTATCAAGTCCGCCGGAATATGCCAATACAACTTTTTCTTTCATAGCTAAAAAGCCTCCTTATAATATCTTCACGAGTGCCAATCGCACGATACACCGCGGGCACGCTCTCGCTAAGCGGTCCCACGTAGCGGCCACTAAACTCGCTTCGCACTTCGTGCTTAGCTCGTTAAGTGCCGACGGTGACCGATTACCCGCTTGTGCATCATACGGTTGTCACTCGTCTACATTCTTCCGTAGGTTTTCGTAATATTCGAAAGATATGAGATGGTTTCGCTTCGTTTTTCTCCCTCAAGATATTTAGGGAGTAATCTCCACTTCCAATTGTTTCCAAGTGTCGATGGTGTATTTATTCGTGCTCCTGAATCTAATGCAAAAATGTCTTGAATAGGAATAATGCAAGTTTCGGCCACCGAACTCTCGGCGAGTTTAATCATATCTTTGTTTATATTCTTAACATTCTTTATGTCAAGATACACTTTAAGCTGTGCCTTGTCAACGCGTTTTAGCGTTTTGTACCAACCTTTTACGGTATCATTGTCATGAGTACCCGTGTAAACAACGCAGTTTTTATCATAATTATGAGGAAGATAATCGTTATCTTCTTCGGAATCAAAAGCGAACTCAAGCACTTTCATTCCGGGATATCCCGTGCGTTTAACGAGCTTTAGCACTGTAGGTGTGAGGAAGCCCAAATCTTCCGCTATGATTCTTGGTTTGTTCAATTCCTTTTTAACGGCTTTGAATAAATCATATCCGGGGCCGGGAACCCAGTATCCGAACTCAGCGGTTAAATCGCCGAAAGGAATGAAATAATATTCGTCAAACGCTCTGAAGTGATCGATACGAACGACATCGTAAAGTTCAAAGCATTTTTTAAGTCTCTTTATCCACCATGAATAGTTATCTTTTTTATGAATATCCCAGTCATACAAAGGATTGCCCCAAAGCTGACCTGTGGCACTAAAATAATCAGGCGGGCAGCCTGCAACACCCTTCGGTTTTAAATCCTCATCAAATATGAAAAGATCGGGGTTTGACCATGTGTCGGCCGAATCGAGTGCAACATATATAGGAATGTCTCCTATTATTTCAACGCCTTTTTCGTTCGCATATTTCTTTAATAAAAGCCACTGCTTTTTAAAGAAATACTGAAGGAATTTATAAAATCCGATCTGAGGCGCTAGTTCTTTCTTTGCTTTTTTAATCGCTTTTTCTTTGCGAAGTCTCAAATCGTCTTCCCAGTCGTACATTGAAGCGCCGTGGTTTTCGTCTTTTATGGCCATATAAAGCGCATAGTCGTCAAGCCAGTATGCTTCGTCAAGGATGAATTTCGCATAATCCTTATCTGCCTCGATGAAGCTTCTCTCATAAGTTCTTCGAAGGAGAGAAAATCTTGCGTAGTACTGCGCTTCGTAGTCAACGTAATTGCTTCTCTCATCTTTTGTTGCGCCCTGATACCAGTCATTTGATTCATAAAACTCATCATAGGCTTCGTGGCATTCTTCCTTTGTAAGCCATCCGTTGTCGATGAATTCCTGCAAATCTATGTAGTACGGATTGCCGGCAAATGTTGAAAATGACTGATAAGGTGAGTCACCGTATCCTGTAGGCCCAAGCGGAAGTATCTGCCAGAATTTCTGATTCGATTCTGCGAGAAAGTCCACAAAATCATAAGCCTCTTTTGAGAAGCAACCGATTCCGTATTCATTTGGAAGGCTGAAAACAGCCGTTAGAATTCCGCTTTTTCTCATTTATACTATCGATACCTTAATGTCTTTTTTGGGGAAGAGCTTCCAGATGTCACGATTGTAATCTTCAATTGTTCTGTCCGATGAGAAGAAGCCTGCCTTGGCGATGTTGGTAAGCATCATCTTCTGCCACTTCTCTCTGTCTTCGTAATCTTCAAGCATTTGGTCTTTGACTTTAATATATTCCTCAAGGTCGATTAAAGTCATAAACCAGTCTTTGTTTAAAAGCTCGTTGTAAAGTCTTTCAAGGTTCTCTTTATGTCCGACCTTAAGAGCTTCTTTCGATATGATAAAGTCTACTGCTTCTTTTATGATGTCCGAATTATCGTACAGGTCTTTTGAAACATAATCTGCTTTTGCATAATGCTCGATTACTTCGTCGCTTGATACGCCAAACTCGTAAATGTTTTCTTTGCCGACAAGTTCGGATATCTCTACGTTAGCACCGTCCGCGGTACCGAGTGTAACCGCACCGTTTAACATAAACTTCATGTTGCCCGTGCCGGAAGCTTCCTTGCTGGCAAGTGAAATCTGTTCGGATATATCGCATGAGGGAATGAGCTTTTCGGCATAGCTGACATTGTAGTTTTCAAGCATTACAACCTTCATGTACTTGTTTACGTCAGGGTCGTTATTGATGATTTCTTCAAGCACAAGGATAAGGTGAATGATATCCTGCGCGATAACATATGCGGGAGCAGCCTTTGCACCGAAGATAAACGTAACCGGTCTTGCGGGCTTCTTGCCGTTTTTAATCTCAAGATACTTGTGAATGATATAAAGCGCATTCATCTGCTGTCTCTTGTATTCGTGAAGTCTCTTTGCCTGAATGTCGAAGATTGAATCGGGATTGATTTCAACGCCCTCTTTTTCTTTTACATATTTTGCAAACTCAACTTTCTTTGTATGCTTGATATCTTCGAGTTCTTTTAATGCATTTTTGTCATCGATAAAATCTAACAGTTTTTCAAGCTCGCAGGCATTCTTTTTAAAGCCTTTGCCGATATGCTTTTCAATATAGTTCGTGAGCTCGGGATTACATGATAAAAGCCATCTTCTGAATGTAATGCCGTTGGTCTTGTTGTTAAACTTTTCGGGATAAATCTTATAAAAAGCATTAAGCTCTGTGTTCTTTAAAATATCGGTATGGATTGCGGCAACACCGTTAATGGAAAAGCCGTAATGAATATCGATGTGAGCCATGTGCACTCTGTCGTCTTCATCGATGATGGCAACCTTGGGATCTTTGTATTTTGCCTTAACTCTTTTATCCAATTCTTTTATGATCGGAACGAGCTGGGGCACAACTTTTTCAAGATACTCAAGAGGCCATTTTTCGAGTGCTTCCGCAAGGATTG
Organism: Lachnospiraceae bacterium; assembly: GCA_017618075.1. Taxonomy (GTDB): domain Bacteria; phylum Bacillota; class Clostridia; order Lachnospirales; family Lachnospiraceae; genus UBA3766. Next base: position 137,777 of record JAFZUY010000003.1, on the reverse strand, counting down.
TATGGTTTGTGTAAGCACATGTTTTGGAAACTATATCGATTGCTTCGTCGATGCCGATGGCTTTTTCGCTTGTCATGATTCTGATAAGCTCCGGAATGATTAATGTAGGATGCGTATCGTTTATCTGAATCACGCAGAAATCGTACATATGACGAAGGTCATACTTTCTTTCCCTAAGTTCATAAAGAATGAACTGTGCCGCATTTGAGCACATAAAATACTGCTGATAAATACGAAGAAGATTGCCTGCTTCGTCCGAATCATCGGGATATAAGAAAAGAGTTAAATTCTTTTCGATAGCTTCCTTGTCAAAGGTAATGCCTTTTTCGACAAGCTTTTCGTCAACACTTTCAAGGTCGAACAAATGAAGTTTGTTTACACCGTTTTCGTAACCGATAACGTCGATATCGTAAAGTCTTGACTTGACAGAGCAGTCGCCAAATTCAACCGTAAAAGATGTATCGGTTCTTCTAAGCCAGGAATAATCCTCTATCCAGTCGTTCTTTTGGGCACACTGTAAATTGTCTCTGAATTCCTGTTTGAAAAGTCCGAAGTGATAATTAAGACCGATGCCGGCACCGGGAAGTCCAAGTGTTGCAATCGAATCCATAAAGCATGCGGCAAGACGACCGAGGCCTCCGTTTCCAAGAGACGGTTCGGGCTCAGCTTCTTCAATAAGAGAAATATCTTTGCCGTTCTTTTTAAGTACCTCTGCAACCTTGTCATAGATTCCTAAGTTAATAAGATTGTTGGATAAAAGTCGTCCGATTAAGAACTCTGCAGAAATATAAAATATCTTCTTTTCACCGTTGATTCGATCCGTAACGAGCGTTAAATCTTTTGTAAAAAGAAGAATCACATAATATGCTTCTTTGTCGCTTAATTCCCTTAAAGGTTTTGCGAATATTTTATTTGAAATATAATCCAGACCCTCTTCCATATTGGCTTCGAGTAACTGCTTCTGGATCATTTCAGCCTGTAATGACATTTAAAACTACCCTCTTTCAATTTAATTCCACAACATTTTATTGTACAACATGCGCTGTAGTAATTCAATCTTCAGTACTGTTTTGCTCTGTTTTTTCTTTTAGGATTCTTATAAAAGGAATCAGCGAAATGAAAAACATATTAAGGATGAATCTTCCGGGAAATGCAATGTTTTCAAGAAGACTTACACCGAATATTCCTATATGAAAAAGAAGCGGAACAATAAAATACCACGGAGTATTTTCTTTATTCTTCACAAATTTGATAAAGCTTAACACGATTCCCAGCATAGAAATCAAAAAGAAAACTGTTCCCGCAATTATACCAAAACTGTAAGTAAACTGAATATATGAATTATGTGCATGCGGTGTTGAATATGTGTTTAACAGCCAGTAAGTTTTATAATCTATATCATGACCCGCAAAATTAAAACGTCTGATATAAAAATCATAAATATATTTTCTGATGCCAAGCACTCTCTCTATACCATTGTATTTTTCATACAGGTATGCGGGATGTTGATAATCCGTTCCGGGAACTATATTGTCTTCATAGGATATTACTCTTTCATCCATAAAAACAAACTCACCCAGCGCTTTTTCATCAATAATGTTTTCTGTGTTGACGAAAGGTTTAATGCCTGTATATCTCGGTTTTAATAAAATGGTTTCTATTATAACGGTATTGCTCTTGGTATCTACATTCTCGACTCTTCCCAAAAGGCCATCGAAGAATTCATCAATCTCAATGTATTTCTCTGAATTCCATGGATCAGAACCTCTAACAGCATTTGGACGATGATAATCGTCTATTGATATATTGTATGGAATAACCGCAGGAAGATACCTTACGCACACAAAAACAAGCGGGAAACTGACTATCGCCATTAAAAACATAATTCCGAATTGTTTAAAGAATCCTGCAATACCTTTCTTGAAAACAAAGAATTCTTCAACAATAAAATATCCTAAGGTCAGAAATGCATAGGACATCATGGCGCTTCTGGTCATAGTCAGCAACAGGAACGACCACATGGCAGATGCAAAAAAGAATATTGTTAAAAGTACAGCTTTCTTTTCGGTTTTTCTTCTGAAATACGCATAAGCACAAAGCCAGCCTATATAGAATACAACATAAAACAGTGCGTTGACATTTGCATTGTTGTATAAACCTACATATCTTACCTGGTCGTAAGGTCTGAAGAAAAAAGCAAGTCCCTGAATAACAAAGAATCCCGTAATTACAGCCTGTGTCATTCCCACAAACATTTTTTCGTAAGTCTCTTTTCTGACAGGAGCGATGAAGAACATGGTAAATATAAATCCGTAATACAATGTCCAGTCAGATCTTCCTCTTGAAATAAAGGCTAAAAGAAAGAATGCAACAGTCAAAAAGAAAACATACGAAAAAGTCTTTGCTTTTCCTTGGAATTCTTTTTTTATCAAAGAATATATCAGTCTTATGACAATAAATCCGTATGCATATGCCTCAAGAATTCTGCAGGCTCTCGATACATAATAAGGGGATTGAAAAGCATAAAATTTTATTGCAAACGCCGAAATGACTGCGCCGACAATAAGCCAAATCAAATACGGAATTTTCATAAAACTTTTAATCCCGAATCTTAAAACAATCATCGGAAGCAGGCAAAAACCGACACAGTTTATCGCTGCTGCCCACATAGCACCGTTTCCGTCGACTCTTATCATACCGACTGTAATAAGTGCTATGAAGCTTAAGTAATAAACAACTGCCTCAATATCAATTTTTCTTTTTCTTAATTGAATCATTTTATCTTAACCTGTAAAAACTCAATTCTTCATCTGCATGGAGCAGTTCCCTGCCCTTTTCCCGGCATAAGAGGTCTGTCTCGCTTCCGGTAAGTGTCACTATATATTTTGACTGCAGAGTGTCAAAATTATCTTTTACATATTGCGGTTCGCAACAGCTGATTCCGGCTCCCTTTGGAAGCATGTAAAGGTACTGCCATTTGATCGGATAGGAATTACCGTCTTTTACATCAACAAAATTCCAGATAACCACATTATCAAAACTTACATTATCTTCGTCAATTTTTATATTATCGGCAAACGCTTTTTGCCATTCGTCGGTTTTCGCTTCAATACCGGCATTCGTAAAAGGCACCTCATAATCATACGGCGAATTGGCCTTAATGATAAAAAAGAAAACAAACGCAAGCACGATAACGATATTTTCAATATAGTATTTACCGTGATATAAGGCCAGCAGGAATACTCCGAGCGCAAGGAAAGTAAGAAAATGCTTGCTGCCTTCGGTTAACTTATACATCAAAACGAGTGCCGAGAACATTCCGAAAAGAACAAAGATAAAATGACCTTCCACGAATAATTTGTTTTTGTTTTCTTCGTTTCTGTGTTTTTTGAACTTGTTAATATCAAGAATAAAACGAACAATCATTACTAAAAACAAAACAAAGAATGCCGCGAATATCGCACCCGCACAAAGTCCGGTATCGATGCCGCTTTTCATATAATACACAATGTTTAAACACATGGCATATATTCTGTAAAACAGATTGTGAAGACCGGTTGCAAAGCCTTTGTTAAAGAAATCCGTCACCCAGTCGGTATTGTAAAGCGGAGTAAAATATTCGGCGCTTAACTTAACTTTTATGAAAACATAAATCCCGATTGTTGCAGCACCCGAAATTACAGAAGCAATTATGCCTTTGGCTTTGTATTTTTTTATGGCAAGAAACGACGGCATTACAAAAAACAAAAAGAGATAAGGTCTCATCAAAGTCATTACTGCCGTGAGTACAAAAAAAATGATGAGTTTGACGGTGTTTTCTTTTGAAAGGTAATTAACCGTGAGTCCCGCGAAAAGAATACATGCGCAAAAACATATAATTTCAGGCATTCCGGAGAGCATGTAACGTATAAAAGGAGTAAAAGCAATCATCATTACACCGAGGGCAATCATGTCTTTTACTTTTATTTTCGTAAGGAATACAAAAAGTGCGCATGTAACGCAGAGAAGCACTATATTACATATAACCGGTGATAAAAGATTCCATCCGAACACTAAGCCCCATAGAATCCAGGGAAATACAAGCACAGGGCTCCACGCTGCATATGAAAGCATTTCGGCGTGACTTTCGTTAAATCCGAAATATCCTCTCGGATATAAAAATCCGATCGTTCCTTCAACCTGTTTGTAATAAAAAAGTTCATCGTTCCATTCACCTGAAGGAAGAAAAACATCGGCAATCGTATGCCCTTTTATCGCACAGAAAACCACACATAAAAGAAGCGGAAAAACAAGTGCCGCAAGAATTTTTAATATGGTCTGATACCGATTATTCTTTTTTAAAAACTCAGTGATTTTTTTCATTTGTTAAAGCCAGTTATACGGTAACAGTGTGTTGTAATCCCGTCCGTAATAAAGTCCTTTAAAATACAGTATTCCAAATACAACCTGCGTTAAAAGTGCCAGAATACAGATAATTGCAAATACAGGTTTTATCTTCTTTTCAAAAATGTTTTTAAGCAGTACTGCCAGGCTTCCCAGTGCAAAGAAGAATATTCCGTGCATGTATCCCCAGCTGAAATTAAAGTGAGAATATCTGAAACCTTTCTCACATAAAAGCCCTGCTTCAAGAACCGATACCGCAAATATAATCAGTGAAAATTTATAAAGATAATCTTTTTTGATATTTTTTATTAAAAACGGTATGCATACAAGTGCAAAAACATTCGCATAAAAGATAGCCGCTATTACATGCGGATTTGCGCTTCTCCAGACTCTGAAAAAGTCAAGTCCTATGCCGTGTTCGGCTTCCGTATTGCCGCTTCCGAATACACCGCCAAACTGTAATAAAAGGGCGATTAATGTCGGAATCGAACATATAAAAAGGAACAGGATGTATTTGATATTTTTAAATTGTTTTCTTATTAATCTCACTATGCAGACAAATGCCATTGCCGAGCCGATAACAAGCGTAAAACTGGGCTTTGTCATCGTCGTTAAGAATAAAAATACAGCAAAGACGATTCCTTTTTTCCAATTGAATTTTTCCTCATCCTTAAACAAATTAATGAATGAGAAAAACGCACCGATTGCAAAAGGACGAGTTGCTATATATGTTGCGTTGTGCCATGGGTTGCCCGAATACGTTCCGTAGAAAACCTGATCCTTAAAAGGCAGGTTTATTTTACCGAATCTCGGAAGCCACCACATTGACATTAAGAAGCATGCAAATATCGAAATCGTAATTGCGAAATGCTGCCAGGTTATTTTTTTTACGAATTCATTTATGTATTTTTCGAGATAATATTTTGTGATTAGAATCGCAAGCGAGTTAAACAATACTTCGGCCAGCGTAACAGCCATTTCTATGGGCAGGAAAAGATCAAAAAATCTGCCGGTCAAAAAGAAAATCGGATACGGAAAAGAGTAGCCCGAATCAATTCCCTGCATCTCCTGCATATAGGCGTAAATATCACTGAAATATCCGCCTTCCTTACCTGCGTACAAAGCCTGTGCATAAACCAGCTGTCCGAAGAAATGGGCAAGCGTAATCAAAAGTATCGCAAAAAGGGCGGCATCAATTACTCTATATATTTTTTGTTTATTATCCGTTTTATTCATTTAAAATCCTTATATCTTTACCGTTAATGCAATCGGTCATACTGAATGAAAAAATACATAAATTATATTATATCACATATTCATGTCTGTTTTCAGTATCTTTCATACATTACCGAATTGCCGTATTTACCCACGATTCTGTAATTATTATCCTCACATTTTTCGGCCACAAGAGCACCGTCGTATGTGAAAATGTATTTACTTTCAAGTGTGTCAAAATATGTCAAAACATAATCGGGTGAACAGCAGCTTATACCAAAACCCTTAGGCAGTGCGTAAAGGCCGTTAAATTCGGTCACAACCTGTTTGTCGTCCACATAGTCTATAAATACCCAGATAACGGTATTATCATATCCTGTATTGTCCGATAAACTCACATTTTCTTTTTCATAGATTTCTTTCCAGGCGGTTACGTTTTCTTTTATGTTCCTGTCATCGAAAGGCGCATCGTAATCTGTCGGAACGGCTGCTCCTCTTATAATGAAAATCACAAAAAGCGCGGCGATTAAAAGCTTGGGAACAGAACTTTCATGGCCTTCTTTGAAAAGCACGATAAGCGCAACTCCGAGTATGCAGAATACCCAGATGTGACGTCCTCCTTCGTTGGCCTTTTGAAGGAGTAAAACTATTGCGGAAACAACACCCGCAACTGAGATTAAATATGTAATTGCAAGCACTCTGAATTGCCTGTTCTTCTTAAAGAGCGAAAGGAATAAAACTATGATAAATTCAAACAAAAGCAGTACGTAATGCGTGCCTGACGTGAGGCCGTAAGAAAAAGCATCGGCCATCTGCGCGAAGATTTCTCTTTTCATATCACGGATTACATATACGCTGCTCCAGAAGCCTTCGGTGAATTTCCCGTGTAAGAAAAGTTTTATGATTCCAAGGTCAAAAAGCGGGGTGAAATATTCCGCGGTAAAAAGTTTTGCAATTATAAAATATCCGGCCAGTGAAGCAAAAGTTAAAATGATGCTTACAATGCCAAAAAATGCTTTCTTGTTTTTAAACGAAAGAACAATCGGAATTATGAAAAATACAACCATATAAGGTCGTAAAAGAGTTAAGAAAACGCTTATCAGAATTAAGAAAATGAAGGATGCGGTTTCGCTCTTTTTGCCTTTTTCTTTTTCACACAAAATCCTATATGACAAGCCTAAGAAAATAAGCGTAAATCCCGCAATCGAAGCCTCGGGAAGTATGCACATAAGGTGTATGAAAAAGCTCGGGAAAAGCGAATAAAGAAGTGTCAGATAAATAAGCTTTTCGATTTCAAGATCCGTCAGATATACAAAGACTGCAAAAGCAATCGCAAAAAGAAGGATATTGATGAAAACCGCAGATTTAAAGCCCCATCCGAAAATAAGGCTTGCGAGAGCCCAGGGAAGAAGCATAAGCGGACTCCACGCGGCGAAAGTAAGGTTAGCCGCATGGCTTTCGTTAAAGCCGAAATATCCTCTCGGGAACAGATTGTATCTTATGGATTCAACCAGTTTGAAATAATACAGACTGTCGTTGTTTTTTGATGCGGGAACGTAGATTTTTCCAAGAGAAATGCCTCTTACAAGGCAATATAAAAGACAGAGTACAAAAGGAAAAAGAAGTGCGACAAGACACTTCACAAAAAGTCTTTTATTCTTTTTTTCCTTAAAGAACTCTTTGATTTTCATTTTTTATCCTCAATAAACGAAGCTCTCATATACATCGGCCATACGGGTAACAGGATATAAAGGAATAAAACATACCTTACAAGCGCAACCGGACCGAGTAAAAACGTACACCATAAAAGAGCCAGAAATGCGATTGGAATTATAAGCCAAAACTTTTTGTTTCTCAGGACATAAACGCATGCCGCAATTCCAAGGAAAAGAAATGTTGCAGGGGCAAAAATCCACGAAACAAATCCGTTGTTTAAAACAATATCTCCGGCCTCGAAGTTTTCAAGAACGGCATATAATGCAGGCAGTTTACTGTTTGGTACCACCGGATCCATCTGATGCATTACCGTAAAGCCTTCCTGTCCGTAGCCGTATAAAACATATCGCGGCCACATGTAATAAAGCCCGTATGTGTTTTCCAAAAACGAGTCAACATATTCGCCCGGATATTTTTTAAGCCATGTCAACCAGAGTTTCCAGTAATCGGCTTTTTTCGCATCGTATACATCAACTCTTAGTCTTCCCTTTGCCGCATCCGCAATCTCGGGAACATAATACCCATACATATAGGTTGAATCATAAAACTCATCGAATACTGCTTTCTCACTCTCAGGCAGTTCATCGTTTTTGTATGTATAAATTCTTACCATCTGCTGGCAGGGTACCGACATCATTTCTGCTTTCGAAACCTTTTCTTTGGCAACAAGCATCGTGAAAGGTCCCGAATAAAAGATAAATAATGCAGCGGTAAAAAGCAGCATCGCAAGTGCTTTTCTTTTAGACTTTTTGCATTTTTTTACGATGAAAACAATTGCAAAAGGAAGCACGGGAAGCATTGCGTAAACTGCGTTATTTCTGAACGAATAAATGATAAAAGCAAAGAGAATCCAGAGTATGCGCTCACCTCTTCTTTTTAAAAACTCATCGCCCTTTTCAAAGAGTTCGAGATTTAAAATCATAAAATCAGCAATCGCCATCGAGAAAAGCGTATCCTTCGTTCCCGTAAAAACAAAGATTACGAATACGGGATAAAACGCAAAGAAAATAACCGATGCGACAAAGAGAAATTTATTCTCTTTTCTTTTAAAAATCGTATACGGTATAAAGGCAGCTCCGAGGCCCATTAATACCATCTGAAAAAGCGTATATGCGGCAACGCCTTTGTTGATGCTGCCCGTCAGATCTTCGACTGTATGAATGATAAATCCGAGGATAAGTGTATGGATTACCGGCTGGTGATTGGTGATATTTTTGTCGGCATACATGAAATACTGCCATTCGTTGTCGTATGCGAACATGCCGGGATACATTGCAAGAAAATACGGAAACCAGCAGATAAGAAAAATTGCAAATATAATGAAAAATACGAGAATCGGAGGAAATGCTTTCTTTGAAGTATAGTCGGCTTTCGTCCTTTCTCCTTTTCCAAACAGACGGTTGTTAAGATAGAAATTATCCGTTAATGCAAAAAACGCAAGCATTGCGCTTCCGATCATAACAGATAGAATTACGGCTATAAAAACAACCGACAGGCTCATCACAAAACCGTGATTGTGTTTTGTCACAAATCCGATAACGGAAAAAAGCGACAGGAGCAAACCTGTGGCATATGCAAGTATTATGCTGTAGACTTTGTTTTTCTTTTCCATAGTGTTGGTTTGCCGAAACCCTATCTACTCTTCCGGTTTCTTTTTCAGTTCACGCATTTTAAGAACTTCTTCTGCTTCGCTGCGTTTTTTCCTGAATTTCTTCGGATTTTCTTTTTTGAACTCTTCGAGTTCGTCTTTTATGTCTTCGTATAAATCAGGTCTTTTTTCGCTTGTTCTTTGAAGCGCCATAGCCGTTCGCCACTTTTCGATTTCCTTGTGATTACCGCTTAAAAGCACATCGGGAACAGCCTTTTCATGCCATACTTCGGGTCTCGTGTACTGAGGGTATTCCAAAAGTCCTTCGGAGAAGCTTTCATCGGATGCCGATTCGTCGGACCCGAGTACTCCGGGGATTAATCTTGAAATGCAATCCACCATTACCATTGCGGGCAGTTCACCGCCGGTCAGTACAAAATCTCCTAGCGAAACTTCATCGGTTACAATCTCTTCGATTACTCTCTCATCTATGCCTTCGTAATGTCCGCAAAGGAAAATAAGATCTTCTTCTTTGGCAAGTTCCTCAGCAAATTTCTGATCAAAGGTTCTGCCCTGAGGAGTCATGAAAAGCACGCGGACTTTAAGCTTCTTTGCTCTCGATTTTTTTCTCTTTTTTATGGTCTTGCAAAGATCCTCATAAGCATCAAAAACAGGCTGAGCCTGCATCAGCATTCCGGCTCCGCCACCATACGGATAATCATCGACTTTTTTATGTTTGTCTGTCGAGTAATCCCTTATATTAATTGCGTTGATTGATATTATTCCGGCTTCGGCTGCACGTTTCAAAATGCTCGTGTTTAAAGCATCTTCAACCATCTCGGGGAATAATGTCAGAATATGAAAATTCAAAACACTCTCCTTAATCCAACAGGCCTGGCATAATATGTATTGTCATGACTTCTTTGTCAAGATCGATATCAAGTATGCATTCTTCTATCGCAGGGATTAAAACTTCTTTTCCGTCAGGTCTTGTTACGGTGTAAACATCGTTTGCCTTGGTGAAAAGAACATCGGTTAGTTCACCGAATTCCTCGCCTTCGTCAGTCACAACCTTAAGCCCTAAAAGATCCGCCACGAAATACTCGTCTTCGTCAAGGTCCACTGCATGTTCCCTGTCAACATAGATATTCTTTCCCTTGTAGGACTCAATCTCGTTGATATCCTTAAACTCTTTAAATTTAACAATTACATACTGCTTAAAATACTTAACACCTGCGATATGTAAGGGCATCAGTTCTTTGCCGGTATCAAGAAAAACTTCATCAAGTTCGTCATATCTTGAAGCATCGTCCGTTGTCGGGAAAACCTTTACTTCGCCTTTTATGCCGTGTGTCGAAGTGATGGCTCCGACCTGCAGGTATTTATCTGAATCTATTACCAATTTTTTCTCCTTGTTAAAACCTTTTATTCTTTAGTTGCCTTGGTCTTTTTCTTAAATATCAGGCTTCTGAAAAGAATGATATTAAGCACTATAAAGTAAGCCGCAATTACGCCCATTGTAATGTATGTCGCAATATCGCTCTTAGGACAGAATGCCGCAACAAGCATCATAGGAAATCCTAAAAGAATTGCGGGGAAGTTCTGGTAAACGATGTTTTCGGATGCGGGTGTCTCAAATGCGGGATCGATTTCACGAAGCAAAATTACACCTGTTGAAGCCGTACCGGTAAGCATGCCGTACATTACCATGAACTGTTCATGCTCGTAGTTTTTAAAGAGCTTTTTCGAAACAAATTTGATATAAAGGAATGTCACGAGGACACCTACCAAGCCGAGGATTAAAAGCACTACCCAGTAATCTTTTATGAGGTCTACTCTGATAGCTCCGATACCTGCAACGATCATAATGTCAAATGCAAATCCGGCGATTCTGTTTAAAAGGAAATTGTTGACATAGTCCCTGTGCATTAAGTTTGTTTTTCTTAAAAGCTTTAATACTTCTTTTACGATGACTGCGGAAAGCGTACCGAGTAAGAAGTTAAAGCCGTATATGGTTGTCTTAAGGCCGTCTCCGACGAGATTGCCGAGAATATACATTAAAAGATAAGTCATTGCGTAGCAGACGAAGACAAGCGAAATCTGAAGGGTTAATTTGTCAATGGAATCAACCATCGGTACTTCGCCCTCTTCCTCAACCTTTTCCTGATTAAGCTGCGATACGCTCTCTCGGATTTTGATGTCGCCTTTTCTCTTATGATAGTTAAGGTAAATAACGCCGCCGATACTTGCTGCAAGGAAGCCTAATGCTGCAATTGTAAGGCCGAATGATTTGCCGCCGATAAATCCGTAATCAGTTTCGTAAATCGAACCGTAGTTAAGCGCCTGTCCCGTACCCTGTCCGAAGCCGAAGCAAAGGATGATTCCCGAGGCTTTGATAAGTTTCGGAATGATAAAAGATGCAACAACCGTGATTGCAAGTCCGAAGAAGCCCTGTAAAAGATATGTGCTGACCGTTGTGATACCTGTATTTACAACCTCACCCACACGGCCTTTCGTCTTGCCCTTTGAGTCCGATTTTCTCAAGGTCATAGCTATAAAACCGATAGCCAGACAGTGATAGGTCATTATCTCGAGCATTTCAATACCGGTCATTTTTGTTCCTTCACAGAAAATTGCCCAGTTGAAAAGATATTCACCTGTCGTAAATTTAAGTACGGAAGATATAAAAAGTAAGAATATTCCGCCTATTACCGATACGGGAATGAGAGATTTTCTAAGGAAGGGAATATATCTTTTTAAGGTATTTCCCACAAGAAGACCTCCCATAATTACGGCAATAAACATAATTACGGGCCAGACACTGTTGCTTGCAAACGATAATCCGCTAGACATTCATTTTTCCTCATTTTCTTTATTTATTTCCCGCCTTCCACAAACCTTTTGATTAAGAGCTTGTAGAGATATCCGGGGTGTTTGCTCTCCGGGTTAGAAATCTCGTAATACTTTTTATCTTTTGTAGAAATCAAAAGAAATCCGTGATAGAAAATATCACAATCTCTTATTTCGCTTAAGTGAATAACCTTATCTCCTACCGAAACAGAATCAGTCTTTAAAACAAGCGGGCCTTCACCCACGATTTTTTCGGAATGATCCTTTGAAATCTCGGTCATTTTCTGATTTTGATGTGATAAAATTATTGCCCCGTCCTCAAAGGTAAGAGCATCAATTTCTTTTTTCTGCCAGGCGTCCCATTCGGGAATTGTTTTAAAATCAAATCCCTCACCGCTTAACATACCGTATTCATTATACATCCCTTTTAAGCCGCAGTCACAAAAAAAGGTATCTTTCTTTGATTTTATTGTGGCCATTTTCTTGCATTTCGGACACATTACAAGTTCAAACTCTATGCCCTCGGCCAGTTTTTTGCTCTTAAAAGGTATTTTATGAATTTCGTTATATGCATAAGCGTCTTCGAAAATATCGGCATTTAAAGCCTTATCAAGCTCGTCGACGCTCATTTTTTCTATGTCTTCGGGGGAATAAATATTTACGAGTTCGCAGGTCATCTTTCCTCGTCTTATATCCGATGACCATCTGGGTGATGTGAAAAATCCTCCGTGGATTTTAAAAGTGACTACGGTGAAACCTAATTTTTTTAAAACGGCCGCACTTGAAGGAACGATTTTATTTGAAAGGCCGTCTGCCGATCTGACACCCTCGGCAAAGAGTCCGACATTGTGTCCCGCTAAAAGATGCTTTTTCATTTCGACTACGGTTGAGAGTCCGACAGTGGCTTTTTCACGAACAATCGGATGGAAGGTCCAGTTGACTAATTTTCCTCCGATTCCTTTTCTTACGACCTGCTCTCCGGCCACAAAATATAGATGTTTGTCTATGGATAAAGCAATCCAGACCATGTCAAGGTTGGTAACATGGTTGGAAATGGCGATAAATGGCACATCAGGCATTTTGTACCGATTTTCGACCTTAAAATTAAATTTAGATTTAACAAAAGGAACGATAACATTTTTGACAAAATTGTATTTTCTTAAGTCAGATTTGTATGCTTTTACGTTCCCTATATCTTGTGTACGCCCCATACTTCAATTTTATTGGTTTCCGGCACTTTTTGCAAGAAAAAATATACAAAAAAATATGCCGGAGGAACGGTTATTTCCGTTCTTCCGGCACTTGAATTTTCTTATTTTCCGAGAGCTGATTTTATATCCTCTTTCATATCGATGACTGCCTGTCTGGAAGCATCGGCGAAATTCTTTTCGCCATATCCCGGATAGTTTGGACTCTGATATGCAGCTATGATACCTCTCGAGGAATTTATGATAGCGCCAAGTCCGTCCTTGTTAAAGAAGTGAACCAGGTCTGCACCTTTTCCTCCCTGAGCTCCGTAACCCGGAACCAGTATGAAGGTCTTGGGCATTTTTTCTCGTAAAATCTTACCCTGTTCGGGATATGTGGCTCCGACTACCGCGCCTACATTGCTGTATTCGCCGTCCATAGAGTCACTGCCCCATTCGTTTACCTTGTCCGCAACATGCTCGTATAAAGGCTTTCCGTCGATAATCCGATCCTGGAATTCGCCTGAGCTTGGATTGGATGTTTTTACCAGTACGAAGATTCCTCTGTCGTTTGACTTGCATACATCCACGAAAGGTTTTACGCCGTCTGTTCCAAGATAGGGGTTAACCGTTGCAAAGTCTTCATCAAACGGAGCAAACTTCTGTCCGCAGATTTCTATGGTTCCAAGATGCCCTATCGCATATGCCTGGGAGGTCGAGCCTATATCGCCTCTTTTTACATCTCCGATTACAACCAGATCTTTTGATTTACAGTAATCAACGGTTCTTTTAAATACTTCCACGCCCGGAACACCGAACTGCTCATACATTGCTATCTGAGGCTTAACTGCGGGAATTAAATCATATACCGCGTCCACGATAGCTTTGTTGTAAAGCCATACCGCCTCGGCAATTCCCTTAAGGTTTGCGCCGTATGCTTCGATGCATTCGTTCATTATATCCATCGGGATAAACTTGGGGTTGGGATCAAGTCCCACCACGATTGGCGCGTCTTTACTTACGATATTGTCAATCAGCTTCTGTATCATTTATGCAATCACGCCCTTCTTTTCATCAACGTATTTCTTGATTTCCGAAGCACGTACATACTTAACCACTTCGCCGCCCTTGTCAACTACGAGTGTGGGAGCCATCTGAACGCCGTACTTTCTTGCGAGATCGGGCTGCTCAAGAGCATCAATCAGTTTGTAAGGAAGGTCTCCCAAATAATCCTTTGCGATAGCGCAGTTAGGACAGGTCTTTGTGGTAAATAAGATTACCGTGCTGTTATCTGCGGGTGCTGCTGCCTGGTTTGATACACCGAATAAATTAGCATATGCGGGATTAACGTTTTCTGTCTGAGCACTTGCGGGTGCCTGTACACTTTCAGGTGCAACCGCATCGTTTACGGGCTCTGAAACATTTACGCTGGCTGTGATGTTCTGTTCATCTTTTTTATTTAATGAATCAGATTTTGTAAGTGAAAGGTTGATATCGTATTCTTTTCTGTTCTTGAATTCCTGAAGCTTACCGTCATTCCAGTTCTGAACCGGTCTGTAGTAACCGGTGATACGGCTGTAAACTTCGGTCTTGCATCCGCAGTCGGGACATGTATCCTGCTCGCCTGCAAGATATCCGTGGTTCTTACAGATTGAATATGTCGGAGACATTGTATAGTAAGGAAGCTTGTAGTTTTCAGCTATTGTACGAACAAGCTTTGCTGCAGCCTTCCAGTCGGGAAGCTTTTCGCCGAGGAATGCATGGAATACTGTACCTGAAGTATAAAGTGTCTGAAGTTCGTCCTGAATATCAAGAGCATCAAATACATCGTCCGTAAAGTCAACGGGAAGATGTGAAGAGTTGGTGTAGTAAGGTGTATCGCCTTCTTTACCTGCTGTCTTGATGTCCGGCCATCTTTTACGATCGTGCTTTGCAAGACGATAAGATGTGGACTCTGCGGGAGTTGCTTCAAGGTTGTAAAGATCGCCGTACTGTTCCTGATAATCGGAGAGACGGTTTCTCATATGGTTAAGGACATCCTTTGTGAATTCCTGGGTATCCTTGTTTGTCATGTCATGGCCGAGCCACTTAGCGTTAAGACCAACTTCGTTCATACCGATAAGACCGATGGTTGAGAAGTGGTTGTCAAAGTTGCCTAAGTATCTCTTTGTATAAGGATATAAACCTTCGTCAAGAAGTCTTGAAATAACGCCTCTCTTAAGCTTTAAGGATCTTGCGGAGATATCCATGATACGGTCAAGTCTCTTGTAGAAATCTTCGGGATCTGATGCAAGGTATGCGATACGGGGCATGTTGATTGTAACAACACCTACGGAACCTGTTGATTCGCCTGAACCGAAGAAACCGCCGGTTTTCTTTCTTAATTCTCTTAAATCAAGACGAAGTCTGCAGCACATGGAACGAACGTCCGAAGGCTTCATATCGGAGTTGATGTAGTTTGAGAAATAAGGTGTGCCGTATTTAGCGGTCATATCAAAGAGAAGCTTGTTGTTAAGTCTGTCTGACCAGTCAAAATCTTCTGTAATTGAATATGTAGGGATAGGATACTGGAATCCTCTGCCGTTTGCATCGCCTTCGATCATTGTCTCAAGAAATGCGCGGTTGATCATATCCATTTCTTCCTTGCAGTCAGCATATGTGAAATCCTGCTCTTTGCCGCCTACAAGTGCTTTTTCGTTTGCAAGGTCCGAAGGAACGGTCCAGTCAAGAGTAATGTTGGTGAAAGGAGCCTGTGTACCCCATCTGGAAGGTGTATTTACACCATAGATGAAGGATTCGATGCACTTCTTAACCTCATCGTATGTAAGATTGTCTACTTTTACGAAAGGAGCAAGATATGTGTCGAATGATGAGAATGCCTGAGCGCCTGCCCATTCATTCTGCATGATGCCGAGGAAGTTAACCATCTGGTTGCAGAGAACCGAAAGATGTGAAGCGGGAGCTGATGTAATTTTTCCGGGGATTCCGCCGAGGCCTTCTTTTATGAGCTGTTTTAATGACCAGCCTGCACAGTAACCTGTTAACATTGAAAGGTCATGAATATGGATATCTGCATTACGATGAGCTTCAGCGATTTCTTCATCATAAATTTCAGAGAGCCAGTAGTTGGCGGTAACAGCACCTGAGTTTGAAAGGATAAGACCGCCTACGGAATATGTAACTGTAGCGTTTTCCTTAACTCTCCAGTCTTCTACTTTAACATATGAATTTACAACGTCTTTATAGTCAAGGATGGTAGACTTTAGGTTACGCATTTTTTCACGCTGCTTACGATAAAGGATGAATGCCTTTGCAGCTTCTGCATAACCGGACTGCTCAAGAATCTTCTCTACAGAGTCCTGAATATCCTCGACATGAACATAACCCTCCTTAATCTTCGCCTGAAAATCAGCGGTAACACGAAGAGCAAGAAGATCAATGATATCTTCACTGTACTGAACATTTGTAGCATCAAAAGCTTTCTTTATAGCGTCATTGATTTTTACAAGATTAAAATCAGTTTTTTCTCCGTCTCTTTTAATTACACCAAACATTTTTTCATTCCTCCAACACAATTCTTTCCGACTTCGCGCCGATTGAAACCATTGTATCATCATGCCTTTATGATGTCAACGGAAAACCACTATATATTTGCTTGAAATTTTCTACAAACACAATATATAGTTGTTTGTAAGGTTTGCACAAATTTACATAAAAAAAAGAATGCATCCCCTTTAAAATAGGGATGCATTCGTATTTTGGTTTACATAATTTATCTAGTCTTGAGAAAATCGTACTCTCTCGCCATGTTCTCATCGGAGGGGTAATCCACAAGATATTGTGCGCAAAGGTCTCTTGCCTTCTCAAAATCCCCAAGATGTTCGTATGCGACAATTCTGTTATACAAAAGCTGCTGGTGCGCCTCATTGGTATCAATCTCGAGTCCGTTGACCACAGCTTCGAGTGCTTCCTCATATCTGCCCTGATCTATGAGTGCCACGGCGAGCTGATTGTATACTCCGGCATCGGGATTTGTCTCGAGATACTTATTGTAAATATTTATCGCAAATGCGGTATCATCGAGTTCCTCGTAGCATTTTCCGAGGAGTAAAAGCACTTCCTCGCTCTTGTTGCCGCCGGTTCTGGCCTGCTCAAGATAGTTCTTGGCGGTCGAATAATTGCCAAGACAGTAGTTGATGTAGCCTTTGTCGTAATCAGACATATTGCGGTCGTACTTGTTTAAAGCATCGTTTAAATAATCGACGCCGTAGGGCTGGAAGCCTGTTTCCGCAAGCAGATTATATATATCGATGTAAAGCGTATAGTCCTTTTTCTTTAAAGACAATGCTTTGTCGAAATCCGTGCACGCCGAGTCCACATCCTTTAAATATAGATATTCCGCCGCACGCTGCATATATGCGTCCACCTCACGCGGACGAAGCGCAATGATGGCGTCGTATCTTTTCTTGGCATCCTCGTATTTGCCGAGCTTGTGATAGCAGACACCGATGTAGTAATTGATGTCGTAATCAATGTCATCGGGTGTCGCACCGTCTTCGGCAAGAGCGGTCTTAAAAGACTCAATTGCGTTTGCATAATCGCCTTTGTTCATATAGCAGATTCCAAGGCCTCTGTAAGCCATGGTAAGATTTTTACCCTGTTCAACGGCTTTGTTGAAATTCTGCTCCGCGGATGCATAATCGGGCTCCTCGAGCTTTTCATATCCAATTGTTACATAGTCTGTTTCGTCTTTTTTGCCGCACGCACACAATACGCATAAGCTTACGGCAATTAAGAGCGAACATAGAAATCTTTTTATATTCATATTAATGATGGAAAAGTCTCATCTTTGTGAAGCACATTACCATGCCGTACTTGTCGGCACATTCGATAACGAGATCGTCTCTTACAGATCCGCCGGGCTCTGCGATGTACTTAACACCACTCTTCTTTGCTCTCTCGATGTTGTCGGAGAAGGGGAAGAATGCGTCAGAACCGAGTGCTACGTCTGTCATCTGATCAAGCCATGCTCTCTTTTCTTCTTTGGTAAATATTTCAGGTTTAACCTTGAAAATCTTCTGCCAGTTGCCTTCTGCAAGACAGTCAAGTTCGTCGCCGATGTAGTTGTCGATTGCATTGTCTCTGTCTGCACGGCCAAGTCCGTCTACAAACTGAAGTTCAAGTACCTTGGGGCACTGACGAAGCATCCAGTTGTCAGCCTTACTTCCTGCAAGTCTTGTACAGTGAACTCTACTCTGCTGGCCTGCACCGATACCGATTGCCTGTCCGCCTTTGGCGAAGCAAACGGAGTTGGACTGTGTATATTTTAATGTAATAAGTGAAATAATAAGGTCAATCTTTGCAAGATCGGGAAGTTCCTTATTTTTTGTAACGATTTCGCTTAAAAGTTCGTTGTTAATCTTGAATTCGTTTCTGCCCTGCTCGAATGTGATACCGAATACATCCTTATGCTCGATGGGTTCGGGCTTGTAGTCGGGATCAATCTGGATAACGTTGTAGTTTCCGCCCTTTTTAGCCTTTAAAATCTCAAGTGCTTCAGGCTCGTATCCGGGAGCGATAACGCCGTCGGAAACCTCTCTCTTGATAATCTTGGCTGTAGATACATCACATACATCAGAGAGTGAAATAAAATCGCCGAAACTTGACATTCTGTCAGCGCCTCTTGCTCTTGCATATGCGCATGCGAGGGGTGATAATTCGCCCAAATCGTCTACCCAGTAAATCTTTGCAAGTACATCATCCAAAGGAAGACCTACTGCTGCGCCTGCGGGTGATACATGCTTAAAGCTTGTAGCTGCGGGAAGGCCTGTTGCTTCTTTTAATTCTTTTACGAGCTGCCAGCCGTTGAATGCATCCATGAAGTTGATGTATCCGGGCTTGCCGTTTAAAACAGTGATGGGAAGCTCACGTCCATCGTTAACGAAAATTTTACTGGGCTTCTGGTTAGGGTTACAACCATACTTTAATTCCAATTCTTTCATAATAGACTCCTTATAAAACCGATTATTTATTCTTATTCATGATTCTTGATTCAAACTTGCCTGTTTCAATATCAATATATCTTACGAAAAGTGAAACCTTGTTGTCTTCGTTAAGGGCGTTCCATACTTCGTTTGTGAAAGCATCGATGTCGCCGGAAATGCCTACCCATGTAGGTTCGCCTTCGAATGAAGGAAGGGGATTGCCGTCACCTTCATATGTATGGATGAAATGTCCTTCACCTGCGAAAGGATTTTCATATGCGAATGTGAAACGGTTGTGAGCGCCTTCACGTCCGTTGTTGCTCTTTAAAATAGAAAGCGCGTAGTTGTATTTGCCGTTTTCAACATGCATGATACCTGAAATTCTCGGTGTAAGGTTGGGAGCATCGGGCTCGTAGCAACGTGAACGAAGTGACTGCTCGAATGTCATCTGCTTATCCATGCCTTCGTAAATGGTATCTGTCTGATCGCCGTTTGTAACGATTGTTTTATTTCCAAGTACTCTGACGGGAGCATAAATGATGAGGCTGGGATCCTCGAGTTTGGATTCATCGAAAGCCTGTGTTCTTAATCCGTTTCCGTCCTCCACGAAGATACGGTTACGTGAGTTGGTACTTCTGCCCATGATAAAATATGCGGTTACAGCATATTTACCGCAAGCGCTCTTACCGATTACGATACCTCTTCCGGGATATGAATTGTTTTTCAAAATTTCTGAAAGATTCTGCTTTTCCATACGCTTATGCTCCTTTTCATTCTTTTATATATATTTTTATTTACATCTTTTTATTCCGGTATATCTCCCGACAGTCTTCCGAAGTATTCGCTGTGGGCAGCAATATATTCTTCGTTAAAATCACTGTCTCCGCCCTGATGAAGCGACGATGTGTAAGTATGTGCCAGTTCTGCGGTCTCGGGCTTGATTCGTGCAATAATGGCAATTCCTATGTTAGAACATATATCCGCAATTCTTTCCATATTGGCTAAAATATCAAGGAATACAATACCCGCACGCACGGAGCAGTTGCCTTCTCTTAATCTTGCAAGATGGTTGTCGTGAAGAGTATTGGTCAGATCGTCCATTACCTCCTCTAACGGTTCGATGTGCTTAGCCGCCTCTATATCTCTTCTTTCGAAGCCGATAATCGTGTAATTTAATATCTTTTTCATAAGATCGAAAGCTATATCGAGCTCGCCTAAAGCCTGTTCGCTGAAGGCGGTATCGTTATCAAAAAGTTCTTTGGCATCTTCCGCTATATTAACCGCATGGTCTCCGAGTCTTTCGAATTCCTTAACAACCCTGTGGTATTCGGTCATTATACGAACATGAATATCTTCCTTAACATGAGGCGAGAGATTAACAAGATAAGTGTCGACACAGTCCGTGAGATGGTCTATGTTTTCTTCTTCCTCATTTAATTCTTCGAATACTTTTTCATCAAACTTTCTGACAAGACCCATTGATTTTACGATATTGTCGTTTGCCGCATGAATCATGGCATCGAGGCAGTCATAACATCCGCCGAACGCAATGGCGGGAGTATTGAAGAATACAGGGTTTAATCCTGCAATCTTGTCGTCGTACTTGCCTTCCGGGGTTGCCTTGTCTTTTATGATCTTGCGGCTGGAATTGCCGAGAAGCTTCATAAAGGGAAGCATGATAATCGCGCATGCCAGGTTAAATACCGTATTGGTATTGGCAATTGTACCCGAGGTCATTCGCATATCCCAGAGATTATTAAGAAGTCCTAACTTATGAATCACAAATACAACAATAATTACAAGCAGTGTTTTGGCCAGGTTGTACATAATATTCACAAGGCCGACACGCTTCGAATCGGTCTTTGCACCGATTGAACAGACAATAGCGGTTGTTACGCAGTCGCCCAAATAAACGCCGACGATGATGACATAGGCAACTTTAAACGGAATATCGCCTGCCATGGAAATTGCCTGCAAAATACCGATTGTTGCCGATGAGGACTGGAGTGTAAAAGCAACTCCCGCGCCTACTATGTATCCCAAAACCGGCTGGTTTCCGAGTCCTAAAAAGAGCTTATCGATTATTCCGCTCTCTTTTAAACCGCTTACGGCTGCCGTCATGTTAAGAAGTCCGGTAAAAAGAATACCGAAACCAACGGCAATATTACCGATATTGTTTGATTTTTTGAATTTGATAAACATTATGAAAATAATGCCGAGAATTAACGCCAGGGGCGCTAAGGTGGACGGCTGGAACAATCTTAAGATAAAAGAATCACCGTTTACATCAAGGAGTCTTATGATCTGACCGGTTACGGTGGTTCCCACGTTTGCGCCGACGATGATGCCGAGCGACTGATTAAGGGAAATAATGCCTGCGGCAACAAGACCTGAGGTAATTACTATAGTTGCGGTAGATGACTGAATAACAGCGGTTACGAGCACACCGAGAAGAAAAGCCTTCACCGGGTTATCTGTTACCTTGGTCATTATTACCTTTAAAGTTCCGGACTGGCCTTCCTTTAAGCTGTTTCCCATCAGACGCATTCCGTAGAGGAAAAGAGCGAGGCCGCCGAGAAGCGAAATTACGTTAAAAATATACATCGTGATATTCCTTTTGCAATATTTCTCACAATTAAACAGTTTACTATAAATCGCAAATAAAAGGAAGTGATTTTGATGTATCTGATAAAAATATATGGTATAATCGGTCTGATGCAAGGCCCGTAAGGCAAATGTCATCTGTTTTTATGCAGAAATAACCTTTTAAAACCCGGAAAATGAATAAATCTGATAATACTAAAAAAACAATAAAACTTATACTCTCATTCGTCATTCTGCTCACAGTTTTAATCATCTGGGGGCATTCTTTTATGACTCCGGAAATATCAACCGAAGAAAGCAGTTTCGTAAAAGAAATCGTTGAAGCCGTAGTTCAGAGCGTAAGCAACAACGAAGCTTTCACAATACCCGAGGTTGTCATCAGAAAAAGCGCACACTTTATCGAGTATGCAATTCTCGGACTGGAACTGGTAATATTTATCACAATTAACAAAAGTTTACCTGATGACGATAAAAAAAGAGGCCTGATAAAGAAACTCTTAAGCCTTTATCCGACCGCTTTTGTTTTATCACTCTTTGTTGCAAGTATCGACGAAACGATTCAGCATTTCACCGGGCGCTACTCAAGCGTTTGGGATGTACTCCTCGATCTTGCGGGAGCATCATTTTCCATACTTGTTTTTCTGCTTATAAGAGTTCTTTTCCTTCGCCGCAGAAAATAATCTACCACACTACCTAAATTCGAAATAATTATTTGTTCATTGCACCGGTTCCGCCTTCAACGACACCTTCATGTTTGAATACGGCTCCGATAGTTTTAAAGAAGCATTTAAGGTCAAAACCGAACGAAAGCTTTTCAACATATTCTCCGTCAAGCTTCGCCTTGACCGGTATCTCAAGTTCGTCACGTCCGTTTATCTGCGCCCAGCCCGTAAGTCCCGGCAGCACATCGTTTGCACCGTACTTGTCTCTCTCTTCTATCAAATCATACTGATTCCAGAGTGCGGGACGCGGTCCGATTATACTCATCTGCCCTGCGAAAATATTAAAGAGCTGCGGCAGTTCATCGAGACTCGATTTCCTTAAAAACTTACCGCTTTTTAAAATATACTGATCGGGGTTTTCCAGGAGATGTGTGGGAACATCATGCGGAGTATCCATCTTCATGCTTCTGAATTTAAGCAGCATAAAATGTTTCTTTCCGATGCCCACTCTTTTTTGTTTAAAAAGCGCAGGACCCGGATCCTCAATCTTTATAATGAGCGCAATAACAAGCATCGGAAATCCCAAAAAGAGAATTCCCAAGAACGAGCATATTATATCTATCAGTCTTTTAAAAAAATGTCTGTACATGCTTTTATATTACTCCATTCGAAGCATTTTTACAAAACATAAAAGAAAGCACCTATAATTCTTGAGTATTTTCATTTTTCATTGCCGAAAGAATAATCGTTTTTTTGTCGCTTGCATATTCCGAAGTCGCAGGCTTTAATCCTTCAAGCCTGTAAGGAATATTAAGTGCTTCATACTTCTTTACGCCCATAGTGTGATACGGAAGAACGTCGAGAGCTTCGAGAGTTTTAAGATTTGAGAGGAACTTTCCGTACTCTTTTAACTCATCGTCAGCATCGGTTTCGCCCGGAACGCATACGAAACGAACCCACATTTTTTTATTCCTTTCTGAGAGGTATTTTGCAAATGCAAGAATACCGTCATTGTAGTGACCGGTCAGTTCTTTGTGGCCTTCCCTGTCAAAGCGTTTAATATCAAGCATAACCAGATCTGTAACCGCAAGCAGTTTATCTGTTTTTTCATTCTCTCCGGTAAACATTATTCCGGAAGTGTCAAGGCATGTGTGCACGCCCTCATTATGAAACCTCGTAAAAAGTTCCGTCAGAAATTCAATCTGCATCATCGGCTCACCGCCCGATGCGGTAACACCGCCCTTTTCGTAAAAGGCTTTGTTTCGCTCAAATTTTTTATATATCTCATCGACAGTCATTTCCGTGCCGCCGTTTACATCCCAGGTGTCGGGATTGTGGCAGTATGCACAGCGCATGGGACAGCCCTGAAAAAACACGACGAACCTTAACCCGGGCCCGTCAACTGCGCCAAATGTCTCGATTGAGTGAATTCTACCTGTCATAAACGCAATCACCTGTTAATCATCATAATCATTTAAGATATTATGTTCCATGAGATTTCCGTATCCGAATGCTGCATAGGAAATTAACATCATTGCATACGGGAATATGTAACGGCTGTTTGCTTCCCACAGCATATGGAAGAGAAATCCGCCGATTACCGTAATGATTCCGATGTATGTTAATACAAAAGTATCCTTTTTGCCCGGTGCAACCATTTTTCTGAAGTTATTAATACTCCAGATAAAGACTCCGATGTAAATAACATTCTGGAACATGTTGCAGACAAACACATAATATTTATTGTAATCACCGTCATAAATTTTCTGAATGAATTCGGCTCTTCCGCCGAAGTCGTTATATGTTGCCTGGCAGGAAGCCAGAGTCGGATCCGTCCACTGCGTCAGGAACTTATCCTTGTAAAAAGAAAAGCACTCTTTCGGGTTTTCCTTAAAGTAGTCCATTCTCTCTTTTATGACTTCGCTGCTGATTCTGTTGGTTTCTTTTTTATCCATTCCGGTGTTTTTGTAGGTGTTGAAATTAAATGCGTTGTACCATCCGGGACCTCTTGATGAAGTATCCTGCATACCCATGGCAAGATATGAATACATTGTTACACCGCCGTCTACTTCTCCGTTCACTTTCAGTTCATAAAAGTGTAAGGTCGCGGGAAGAATCAATACGCTCGCAATAAAAGCAACTATGGCTGTAATCAAATACTCTTTATTTCGCTTTCCGATAAAGAGCAGGATAAGAACGATAACTGCAGCAATCATAAAGATTAACGAGTTCTTTCTGACAAATACGGAAAGCGCAGTGAATAATGCCGAAAAAACAATATTAAGCACGGGAACGCCTTTTTTTCTTTCAAGCCTGCATAAGAAATAAGCGGCTGCCGACATTGTGGCAAGGGATGGTATCTCTCCGTATATAAAAGACGAATACATGATAAAAGGCAGGTTAAAAATCGAGAGATAAAGAAATGCCGCAGCTACTTTTTTGCTCCGCCATATTTCTTTTACGGTCAGATATCCGAAGGTTATCGTAACGCAGTTTAATGCGACATAAAAAATCTTTACCATATTGTGCGGTGAGAAATTAAACGGTATAAATTTAATTATTTTTATGATACCTGCGAGAAGCACGGTAAGCCCGATCTGCTGCGGATAAAACGATAAATACGAATCGGGATTGCCGATAAAAGACAAATCCTTTTCGGACAGTTGCAAAGCCATATTGTAAACGCTGGCGGAATCTCCGCCGGGCGCACTTCGTCCGAACAATACAAGTACTGTTCCCATTATTGCATGAAAACCAATTACCAACAAGAAGAACGTTTCTATATGCCACTCCGATACCGTCTGAAAAAGAAAATATCCAAGAGCAAAGAAAACAACGAGAGAAATAATTACGGGAATTATTTTCTCCCCTTCAATAATCATTTTCTGTTCAGACATATTGTTTGCAACTGCGGTTTTTAAAAGCGCGGAAATTAAAAGCAAACCGGAAAAAAGAACCGACAATGCCGACAGAATTACAAGAAAAACATATTGAACTGTAACTTTCTTTTTCTTATTCATTTTCCTTACTCTTTCCGGTAATAATCAGAATCAAAAACGGTACCGTAATCATTACGGGAAAAATATATCTTAACTGGACCGTAGGTCCGAAAAACATTGTAGCATAATAACCTGCTGTCAGTGCGATAATCGCAACCGCTCCAAAGTTTTTCCTTCTAAAAGAAACAATAAGCGCCACAATATAAATCCAGAGATAAATTCCCGGAATAAAAATATATTTAAGAACGGGTATTTTTAAGTATGCATTATTATCGGCAAATTCATCCAGGAGACTTCTTAATTTCTGTAACTTCGGAGCCTCAAAAAAGCCTCTTTCATAAAGCGAATTTTCCCACTTCGTCTGAACATATCCGTGACCTTTTACTTCATCGGGATCATTTACATACGCATGTGATTCATCTCCGATATCGATAAAGCCCGCGTTCTGTGCGATAAATGCATTTATATAATCACCGGGGTATTTTATGAATAATTTTAAATAGGTTTTTGCAAATTCCGAAGTCTTGTTTACCACAACCCATGTGTTGGTATTTCTTTTTACAGGATCGGAAATATCCTGTCTGTAAAGCTTTGCTCCGTCATTTATTATAAATTCGTTTATAAGTGCCTTTGAGGCCTCATCCATTGTATTGTCGTCTTCTGCCTTAACACCTGCACCCGCATGATAAACATAGGTCCTGGCAAGCTGCTGGATGGGCACGCTTAACATCTCTCTTTTGTCTCCCTGAACGGCGTTAAGCGATTTGGATATAACAAAGAGACCAAGAATAGAAATCATAAAAGAAGCCAATATTCCGACTGCAACAAATCCGTATTTTTTTATATATGTTTTCTTTTTATCTTTCTTTTCTTTTATGATTTTTATGATAAAAATAATCAGGCATACCGCAAACGCAAATCCGAAAGCGTAAATGCCGTTGTTTCTGAAAAGCACACACAAAATCAGTGATACAAAAAGCAGCACTGAATTAAGAATACAGTTTTTCTTCGTGGAGAAAATAAGTTCAGACAAAGCAATCACAGACAGAAGGAAAAATATCGAAAAAGGAATATCCTTCGTCACGCTGACTGCCATAAAACCGTTAAAAGGAAATACCGCAAGGATGATTAATATTACGACGGACAGTATACGAAATCCTCTTTTATAAACGCAGAAAATACCATACGAAAAGACTGCCGAAAGAAGGAGCATCTGTGCTAAAACACAAAGCGCTATTCCGGCATTAAGACTGTTAAAAAGGCCCTGCCCCACTAAGAGCGCAGCCTTAATCATCAGCGTATGAAAAAGCGGATGATGTTCGTTATATTCTTCGGTGAAAATCTGTCCTATCTGAATATAGGAATCGTATGCTAGAATTCCGGGATAATATGCAAGAAAATACGGAATATATGCAAGGAATAATACAGCTAAGGATACAAAGAATATCCCTAAACATTTGGAGGCCTTTGCAGAATCGGTATCTGCTGCCCCGGCCTTAAATAATCCTTTATCTAATAATAATTTTATTGCGAAATTAATACCAACGCCCAGAATAATTCCCGCTATCAGGGATACGGGAACAACTTTTAAGAAAAATCCGAATGACCACGTGAGATTTTGGAAGACAGTCAGTGTTCTTGTAACAAAGGTCAAAAAAACAAATATCACACCCATTATACAGAATGCGATATTGTCTTTTATTATTGTTTTACACTTTCTCTTTTTTTCAGTCATTCTTTAAAGCGATTCGTGGAAAGTTCTTGAAATAACATCTAGCTGCTGTTCTTTAGTAAGTTTAATGAAGTTAACTGCGTAACCTGATACACGAATTGTAAGCTGAGGATACTTTTCGGGATTCTCCATAGCATCAAGAAGTGTCTCGCGGTTAAGCACGTTTACATTCAGATGGTGGCCACCCTTGGTTGTATAGCCGTCGAGAAGCGAAATAAGGTTTTCAATCTGTGATTCGCTTGCATCGGGTGCAACATACACTTTATCAACTTCTTCGTTGATGCAGTCTCCGTCAACAACCTTATTTACTTTGTCAATGTATGTAAAGTTTTCATCGCTCTTTCCGAGTGCCGAAGGAATGATGGAGAATGTATTTGAAATACCGTCCTGTGCATCCTTGAAGGGAAGTTTTGCAACCGATGCGAGTGATGCAACGGCACCGGATGAATCTCTGCCGTACATGGGGTTGGCACCGGGTGCGAAAGGAGCGCCCTTGGGACGTCCGTCAGGTGTGGCACCCGTGTTCTTGCCGTATACAACATTGGATGTAATCGTAAGTACCGATGTGGTAGGTACGGAGTTACGATATGTCTGATGTGAACGAACCATGTTCATAAAACTTGAAACGATTTCTTTTGCAATCGAGTCTACACGGTCGTCATCATTACCGTACTTGGGATAATCACCCGTGATCTTAAAATCAACGATGATATCGTCATCATCACGGATGGGCTCAACCTTGGCATACTTGATAGCGGATAACGAGTCTGTAACTACGGAAAGACCTGCAATACCTGTAGCGAAGATTCTTGTTACGTCTCTGTCGTGAAGTGCCATCTGAGCACGTTCGTAATTGTATTTATCATGCATGTAATGAATGATATTAAGCGTATTTACATAGATACCTGCGAGCCACTCCATCATAAAAGTGAAGGAATCCATTACTGTATCATAATCAAGCACATCACCCTGATATCTTCTTAAGGCGATAGGTCCTACCTGCTTTTTGGTAATCTCATCCACACCACCGTTAAGTGAGTAAAGAAGACATTTGGCAAGGTTTGCTCTCGCACCGAAGAACTGCATTTCTTTGCCGAGCTTCATTGAAGACACGCAACATGCGATTGCATAATCATCGCCCTTTGTTACACGCATTAAATCGTCGTTCTCATACTGAATTGCAGAAGTCTTAATAGACATCTTAGCACAGTATTTCTTGAAAGGCTCAGGAAGTCTCTTGGACCAGAGAATTGTAAGGTTGGGCTCGGGAGCCGGTCCTAAATTCTCAAGTGTATGGAGATATCTGTAAGACATCTTTGTAACCATATGACGTCCGTCGATACCCACGCCGCCGATGGATTCGGTAGCCCAGATGGGGTCGCCCGAGAAAAGTTCGTTATACTTGGGAGTTCTTGCAAACTTAACGATACGAAGCTTCATAATGAAGTGGTCTACCATCTCCTGAATCTGACGTTCGGAGAATGTACCGTTTGCAAGATCTCTTGAAGCATAGATATCAAGGAATGTGGTTGTACGTCCGACACTCATTGCGGCACCGTTCTGCTCCTTGATAGCTGACAAATATCCGAAATAAATAGCCTGGATGGCTTCTTTTACGTTGGTAGCGGGATGGGAAATATCACAGCCGTAGGACTCCGCAAGTTTTTTCATAAGCTCGAGCGCTCTTACCTGCTCTGTAAGTTCTTCCCTGGTTCTGATTACTTCATCATTCATAACCTTTCCACAGGTATGTTTCTGGCGAAGTTTATCTTCTATAAGAATATCTATTCCGTAAAGTGCAATACGTCTGTAGTCACCGATAATACGTCCTCTGCCGTATGCATCGGGAAGGCCTGTGATGATGTGTGAAGAACGGCAGGCTCTCATCTCTGTCGTGTATGCATCAAAACATCCGGCATTGTGTGTTTTTCTGTAGTAGGTGAAGAAATCTTTTACTTCGGGATCAATTTCATATCCGTGATCGGAAAGCGCCTGCTCAGCCATTCTGATACCGCCGAAAGGATGAAGAGGTCTCTTAAAAGGTTCGTCAGTCTGAAGACCAACAATCTGCTCTTTCTCTTTATCGAGATATCCGGGCTCATGCGACATAATCATGGATACGTTTCTGGTATCCATATTAACTGCACCGCCCTTTTCTCTTTCCTCTTTGGAAAGCTGCATTACCTGGTCCCATAACGCAAGCGTATTCTTGGTTGCGGGCTCAAGGAAGCTCTCGTCACCATCGTAAGGAACGTAATTTTCCTGAATGAAATCTCTTACGTTAATTTCAGTCTGCCATTTGTTTCCTTTAAAATCTCTCCACTGCGGAATCATTGCACTTCTCCACTTTCTTAAAAATTCTTTATAAAAACAATTTGTTCAGTTAATTTTAGGGTAATAAAAGTATATGATTATCAGACATAATTCATTAAAGCATTTTAATTATAAAAATTCAAGTGCATTTTTAACATTTATACACTATATAATGTGTTATTTTTCTATCACACCACAATTTAATGTGCTTTTTGTAAAATGTCACGATAAAATGCCCAATTAACGCTTTTCTTTGAACATTTTGTCTAATAAAAGAGGCGTACCAAACGGCACGCCTCAGATTTTTTTACTTATAAACCTGTAAAAGGTATATTAACGGTGAATTCCAGTAGATTGTAATTTCGTTGATTGAGTAAGCCGAATCGTTGTCGCAGTAGCAGCTTCCTCCGACTTTCTTTGAAAGAACCTTAATAGCATAAGGATCTGCAGGAGAAGAGTTCGGACCTCCTACTAACATACCGGGCATTGCCTTTCCGATAGCCTGTGAAGGTCTGTGATGAGGATGTTCTGCAGCATGCTCTCCGTATCCCGTTACATAGCTGTATGCCACTGCATTTACACCGAGAAGATAATCTATCTGGTATCTTGCATATTCGTTGTATGTTTCATCGCCTGTCATGTTGTACATCATTCTGTAAAGAATACCGTTGTTGGCGATGGTCATATTACTTCCCCAAGGATAAATTCTTAATGATGAGAAGTAAGGATCCGTGGTCGAATTCTCAAGTGCTGTCTCTGCGAAAAGTTTCATCTTCTCCGAGAACTTCATTCTTACATAATCCACATCTGACATCGAAGCATATATTTCCTGTATACTTCTTGTGTCGCCTTCAGGAAGATTGAATTCCACGGGTGTTTCCATATATCCTTTTGCCTTAAGGAAATCATACATAGCGTATGTTCCCATATCAGCCCATCCGAGACCGCCCTTGAAGGTCTTGTCGGTAAGTTCTCTTATCTTTGTAAGATAAGCCTGATCGTTTGTTACAAGGTAAAGTTCAACTGCTGCCCAAACGAACTCGTCCGTGTTGTCACCGTCGGGATATTCTCCTGTTACAACACCTTCAGGATTAATAAATCCTGTCTTGTCGTTTTCTGCGTTTTCTTCCATGTAAGCATATGCTTTTACAGCTGCCTCGCTGCACTTATTGGCAAATGCCGCATCATACTGTCTGTAAATCTTTCCTGCCTTTGCCATTACTGCCGCAAAGTCGCCTGTAGCTGTCGTGGAGATAGGGCAAACAACAAGTTCTTCTTTTTCATTCTGAGGCATTACGACGTCAGGGAACTGCTCGCATGTAACCTTATGGTATACACCGCCGTTTTCAGCCTGCATCTTAAGCATCCATTCAAGTTCGTATCTTGCCTCATCAAGGATATCCGGAACACCGTTTCCACTCTCGGGAATATCGTAATTGTCTCCCCTCGAAGCAGAGCAGTCTTCATATGTCATGAAAAGATCGGCAATTGTCTTTGCACCTGCAACAACGTATCTTCCGTAGTCGCCCGCATCATGCCATCCGCCTGTTACATCGATATAATCATTTGTACCGTAAATCTTTGCTTCGGTATTGTGACATTCGGGATGAGCAAAAACATCTGCAAGTTCTTTGGTTGTCTCGCATCCGCAACGCTGCAAGTAAAGCATTCTTACCGTTGCTTTAGCAACATCGTCAAATACATTGTCATTAATTTCGAAAGTGTAGGAATTATCAAGCCCGTCTACAGAAACATAATACTTTCCTGCAGCAGTGAAATCCGAGAAATCTCCGGTATATGTATCACCATCACCGTTCTTTGAAATCACACGCTCGTCAGCGAAAGTTCCTTCGTAAACAACCTCTCCCGTTTCTGCATCGCAAATACTGAAAGCTGTAACCTTTTCACCTGTTGTGGCAACAACTTTCTTATTATCATTCGGCTTGTATCCGACCTGATTAATCTTAAGTGCCAGAGGCTTCTCTTCTTCCTTGGGAGCCTTTGCGTTGCTTGCATCAACGAGAGTTAAATTGAAATCGTCTATATAAACCTTATGTGATGTGTTGTCCATACCGTCAAATCTTCCGAGGTTAAAACAAAATCTCGGCATATCGTCATTTTCTTCTTCCATGGTGAATGTCGCGGAAATTCTCTGAGGTTCAGGCCCTATTTCTACCGCATACTCTTTGTAATATGCGTGATAGTCGCCGCCGTTAATCTGGAATCTCCACTCAAATGCTCTGTCTATATCACTTCTTATCGTAAAAGAGCATTCATAAACGCCACCCTGATTTAATTCAAAACCGTCTCTTGAAACCTGTGTCGAATAATCCAGCGTACCGGTTTTGGAAATATCCACAACCATCTCGCCGTTTTCGGTGTAAAGTTCAAACAGGCCGCCGTTTGAATATGTTCCCCATTCAAAAGCTTCACCGTCTTCAAAATGGTCATCGATTAATGTCTTTCCGTTAAAAAGTCCCGGACCCCAGTTTACTTCGGGAAGTGTCCAGTCGCCTGTTCCTGTTGCTGCAGGATCGTCGACAACAACCGGTTCGGGGTCTGTATTACCCGGATCTGTTGCAGGATCCGTGGGTGTTTTCCCCGTGTTACATGCGGCTATGGATAAAACCATAAGTCCCGATAATAAAATGGATAAAATTTTACGTTTCATTGTAACTCCTCATTATTTTTATTTTCCGATTCTGACGCAGTTTCTGCCTTCGGATTTTGCTTTGTATAAAGCCTTGTCCATACGTTCGAACGCATTGTCAAAATTATCATTTTTTCTGATCTCGGTTAGGCCGGCACTGGTTGTAACGGTTCCCGCTACTTCGAATTCGGCTTCGGAAATTTTTATACGGATTTCCTCGGCATACTGTTCTGCCTTGGCTTCGTCGGCATCATAACAGACCGCCACGAATTCCTCGCCGCCCCATCTCCCGATAACGGCGTTTTTATCTTTGAAATACTGTCTGATAATATATACAAAATGCTTGAGCGTGATATCGCCTACCGCATGACCGAACTTGTCGTTGATGTTCTTAAAGAAGTCTATATCGAACATCATTATGGAAATATTTCTGTCGGTACGTGAGACTATTTCGATGGCATTTCGAATCTCCGTTTCGATTCTGCCGTGATTGAATACATCGGTCAGAGTATCCTTGGAAGCAAGTTCCTCATACTTTTTAAGCGTGGACATAAGCTGAACCGAATCTTCGTGTATATCCTGTACCATGAAGACATATCTGAAGTCTTCTTCTTTGTTTAATGTCTCGGAACGCGAGAAAATAAGCTTAACCCAGATGAATATTCCTTCGAGATTCTGCATGAGACAGTCAAAGGAAGAAGTACGTCCGGGTAGAAGATTTTTCTTTAAATACTCGGGATCTGTGCGCTCCAAAAACATCGGCTGATCGTCAGGCCAGATCATGTTGACAATCATCATTCTCCAGTCGGTGTATTTAAGTTCCGAATGCACCGTCTCGTCCGAAATTTCGGTGATACTGATACTGCTTGTCGAATCTTTTACGAGGTCAACATACATGGAGAAAAGATAAGTGTTCTGAATCGTGGTTACCTTTTCGTTGGTAAGGAAATCCTTCATGTATTCACTGTTGTCAAGCTCATCGAAAATAATCAGATAATAATTTTCTTCGACAGGATAAATCGTCATCTGAACAGCATGAAGTTCACCGTTACTGTCAAGCTTTAATCTCCTGCTGTATTTGCCCGAAAACTTTCCGTATGTCGGAATAAATACCTGATAATCTTCAGTGATTTTGTCAAAGGTTCCGTTAAAATGAAACCAGAGTTTTTCAATCAGGCTCTTATAGCTGCCTTCTTCGTCGATAAAGTCCTTAAACATGCCTCTTTTAATAACGGTTTTGTAAGTATCCGTCCGGGCATCCACCAAAAGAAGTGCATCAATATTCCCTTTGATAAACCGAATAATGTCTTCAACGGTATAATCCGTAATGTTCTTTCCCATAATACATATCCCCCTTTAAATCCGATTAAAGGCTCTTCCATCTTCCTTTAACGGATGTTTTAGAATATTCGGTTTTATTTACAAAGAACGAATCCCTTGCTCCTTAAGCTGTTTTCAACCTCAGGAATGTCGTGGGTGTGAAATACCATGATGGGCGCGCCGCTCTCTCTGTTAAAAGAAAGATAAAGGTAATCCACGCTGATATTCGCATCATCCAGTGCTTTAAGCAATTTCTGTAAGTTTCCGACTTCATCCATGATTTCTACGGCAATAACATCAGTGAGTTTGCAGATGATTCCGGCTTCAGATAAAACCTTTACAGCCGTGTTCGGGTCGCTTACAACCATTCTGACGATACCGTATTCTGCCGAGTCGTTGGTGACGGAACCCAGAATGTTGATATTTTCGTTGGCAAGTATGCTTGTGATTTCAAGCATTTTGCCTTTTACGTTTTCTGCATAAATTGATACCTGTTTTAACATCTTTATGTCCTTTCAAATGAGTCTTTTTCTATCGACAAATACTGATTATTTGTTTATACTCATTTATGATATATTTTTTATCTGTATCCACAAGGAGAATTTTACCAAAAATCAGAGAAAAAGGCAATTGAAAAGCCTTATTTAAATAATTCGGGAGAACCATAAAAATGATGGATAAAAATGCAAAAATATATGTGGCAGGCCACAAAGGAATGGTTGGAAGCGCCATTGTCCGTGCATTACAAAAAGAAGGCTACAACAACATCATTACCAGAACCCACGCAGAACTCAATCTGATACGTCAGGACGATGTTGAAGCGTTTTTCGAAAAAGAAAAACCCGAAATCGTAGTGCTTGCGGCAGCAAAGGTAGGCGGAATCGTGGCAAACGAATCCGCACTTGCAGATTTTATGTACGACAACATGATGCTTGAGATGAATGTCATTCACGCAGCATTTGAAAACAACTGCAAGAAACTTCTTTTCTTAGGCTCATCCTGTATTTATCCGCGCCTTGCTCCTCAGCCCATGCCCGAGAGCTGTCTTTTAACAGGAGAGCTTGAAAAAACCAACGAAGCATATGCTTTGGCAAAGATCAGCGGACTTAAATACTGCGAATTCTTAAACCGCCAGTACGGTACGGATTATATCTCCGTAATGCCCACAAACCTGTATGGTCCAAACGACAACTACCATCCCACGCACTCACACGTATTGCCCGCACTGATTCGCCGTTTTCACGAAGCAAAAGAATCAGGCCTTGAAAGCGTAACATGCTGGGGCGACGGTTCACCTTTAAGAGAGTTTTTGTATGTAGATGATTTAGCAGATTTATGTGTATTCCTGCTTAACAACTACAGCGGAAACGAAACCGTCAATGCCGGAACCGGCAAAGAACTGACCATAAAAGAATTAACCGAACTCGTAGCAAAAGTCGTAGGATACAAAGGAAAGATTGAATGGGACACTACAAAGCCTAACGGCACTCCGAGAAAGCTTTTGGATGTCAGCAAAGCCACGGCACTCGGCTGGACATACAAGACCGAACTTGAAGACGGCATAAAACTTGCTTACGAAGATTTCCTAAACAATCCGATGAGAGCGGAAAGATAGATGAATAAGAAAAAAGCCTTCCTGATAATCAATCAGGAAGGCTTTTATTATTTCTTCGCCATATAAATTTAAACAATCTCTTTTAGTATCCTATATAACTGATATCCAGGTCAACATTACCGCTTATTCCGTTTACCGATCCGCTAGACGAATGCTGCCACATGTCGTATTTACCCCTGTAATCCGTTTGTCCGCAATAATGCGCCAGCCAAATCTTGTAAGCACTTAACTGCCCTGCATCAAGCTGATTATAAAACCATGACTTTGACGCATATACACCCGGAGTATATCCTGCGGATTTTACAGTCTCGCAGAATGCTTTGCAAACCGATGTCCTGGTTTTTTTATCAAGGCCATCCGCTCTTCCGTTATGATTATTGTTCGAATATTCGCTGTCAATGTATATCGGATAAGTAATCCTGTAGTCACGTGCAATATTTACACAATATGAAGCTTCTTCAACTGCTTCGGTCTCATTTACGGCCTGAGAGAAAACATACAGACCTACTTTTAGTCCCGCTGCGGAAGCACCCTGTATATTTGATTTACAATTGGAATCAAGATACAATCCGCCCTGAGTATAGCCTCTGAAACCAACTCTGATTATTACAAAAGATATGCCCGAGTTTTTAACCGCTTTCCAGTCAATATTACCCTGATATACCGAAACATCAATTCCTCTTATTCCGCTGTCTTTGGAAAGGCTTCCGTCGGATGCAAAATTATACTTAACGCCTCCTATAATTTGCTCTCCTTTTACTTTGTTTCCGTCTTCACTGTAATAATATACTTTTTCATTTATGGTCTGCCATCCTGTATAAATATATTCAGTTTCACCCTTTATATAGAATTCTTCGTACTTGTAGTAATCAGCCCATTTGGCTTCACAATAAACTCCGTCCTCTTCTTTGTAATATACCTGATAATCTTTTCCGTCCTTGGTATATTTCAGTGATGTCTCCGTATCCTTTGTCACATCATTCTTAACCATAACGGAAATTTGTTTAATTAACTGATTGCCGGAAGAATCCTTCTCATTTGTCGTAACGGTAATATCCGATGTTCCTTCCGTCACCGCTGTTAATAACCCGTCTTCCGTTACAGACACGGCATTGTTAGACGATGTAAAGACTACACCGTTATCCTCAAGATATCCTTCTACAACAGCACTTATTTGATATGTGTCCCCTTTGAAAAGAGTTAAAGAAAAATCCAATTCTTCGTTTTCATCTCCTAAAAGAGACAATTTTAAAGGCTCTGCCGTAATATCATCTTCTACGGATGACTCCTCATCCTCTTCTGTCGTAATAGTCTCGTCTGAATCTTTTTTTTCTTCTACGGGAACGTCATCGTTCTCTGAATCACCGCTTTCATCGTCGGGATAAACATCTGCAATAATATCTGTGTTTTCGTCAATGTCTGTCTCTGTATTACCCGAAAGGACGATATCGTCTTCCAAAGTCCCGCTGACTGTTCTAAATCCACCGAAATCATTTGCATAAGCCAGTGTCTGCGGATCCTTAATATCAGCCTTGTTTATTTTAACAAAACAATCTTCGTTTTCTATCGGAGTGGCTGTTGATTCGACAAATTTAATTGTATCAACCAGGATGTCTCCCTTATCAATTTCCTTATCTCTGCTCTCTTCATTAGAAACATCAACCTGATTCATATCTACGGGTTCATCAATAAGATTTATAACCTGATAAACAATCGGTTCCGTTTTCGGTTCAGGTTCAGGCTCCGGTTCCGGTTCTGTTTCCGGTTCTGCTTCCGTATCCTTAGTCATAACATCAGTTGTTGTTGCGGGAATTGTATACGAATCTTCCGTTATTTCTTCAACCTGTTCCTTAAGTGAGTCCGTTGTCTCAGTCTCTTCAACAACTATACTGCTTGTCTTGGCGTATTCGCCAATAGAATTAATGCCTTCATTACCGATTTCATCTATTTGTGAATACAACTCCCCTATAGAAGCAAATTGAGCAATATCATCACGCTCTTTCTTTTCATATACCATCTTCGAAACGATAACAATCAAAAGAGCAAATATAATTATTCCAATTACAATTTCCAAAAAAATTTCAATTTTAAAACTTCTGTTCTCGTCTTTTCTCATACTGTTCCTCGCTAAAAATTGAGTATGATTATATCACTTTTCCGTCCTCTTTACAATGTATACGCCTTTATATCTGCACCTGTACAATATGATGTAACTCAATTGAATCAAAAAAAGCGCTTAAGGTTTGGACAAAGCCAAACACTTAAGCGCTTATGATGTTAAATTAAACTAGATAAGATTTAATCCCGGTCAGTGACTATACAGTTTCTTTATGGATTCAAACATACACCGCTTGAATTAAACTTATATGTCTTTGAACCGATTTTCTTAGTACCTGTTACCATTGCTCCGGATGTATCAAAATAGTACCATTGTCCGCCATCCTTAAGCCAACCTGTCTTCATTGCTCCGGATGCGGTGAAATAATACCACGTATTTCCATCCTTAAGCCATCCGGTTTTCATTTCTCCGGATTTGGTGAAATAATACCAAACGGAACCGTCTTTAAACCATCCTGTTCGCATTTCGCCGGAAGTATTGAAGTAGTACCATGCTCCGCTTATTTGTCTCCAGCCTGTCTGCATTGCACCGGAGGTATTAAAGTAGTACCATGCTCCGCTTATCTGTTTCCAGCCTTTCTGCATTGCACCGGAGGCATCGAAGTAGTACCATACTCCGCTTAACTGCTTCCAGCCTTTTATCATTTCGCCCGAAGTATTAAAGTAATACCACGTTCCGCTTAACTGCTTCCAGCCTGTCTGCATTGCGCCGGAGGTATCAAAATAGTACTTGGCTTTGGAAATTTCTCTCCAGCCGGTCACCATTTTTCCTGTGCTGTCTAAGTAGTACCATACCTTGCCAAGCTGAAGCCAGCCGGTCTTCACAATACCTTCAGAATCCATGTAATACCAGTAATTCTGGAAGCTTTGCCATCCGCTTGCAACTTTTCCGTTCTTAAAGAAATACTTCTTTCCTTCAAAGGTAATAATGTCGGTTACGGTTGAGTCTTCTACACCATTCTTCAAATAAAGAAGTGTAGTTTTTTGATTATCGGTGTATCTGGCAGGACCCGTAAATGTATTATCTATAGCTCCATCTTTTACATAGTATACAGGAGAATTCTCATCATCCAGATCTTTACAAAGTCCTTCGAATTCGTTATCTACACGTCCGGCATTAAGATAATACAGATTGTCTCCGATTCTCTTAAGTCCCGTGTACTCAGATGCAACGAAACCGTCTTCAACATACCAAAGTCCCATCGTTCCATCAATGTATTCAACATCAACATTATAAGGGTCTTCAGCATTTACAGAAGATGCCACTCTGCCTTCCACCAGGCCGGTATATTCTTCGTTAGGGAAGCCATGCTCCAGCCATACAATTGCTACAGGTGTTTTATGCAAACCTGTGTAATCTCCGTTCGGTCCAAGTACAATTGCATCATATTCGGCACTGACAGGTCCAAAATGGAATTCCGCTTTATGATATCCTTCACTCCAAAGCTCATTCGGAACCTGATCGGATAAGAAGTAGCGAGGGAATTCAAGATAATGACCAAGTTCATCTATTCCCAATTCAGCGGCCAAAGTATCAACGATTGTAGCACAAACCTCATCCGGGTTACCGGTAATGGGAGATTCGTTCTCATCCTTAAAGTAAGCAGTAATCTCATTCGGATATGCATCATATCCGTCAAATCTCTCATTTTCATCCAAATGGATTATATCTCCGGTTTCCGGATCAATGTAATTGTCAAGGAAGTCAACTATATCATCGCCGGTTAATATTTTCTCTTCCACACTGATTGATGCAACAGGGAATGCAACTACAAAAGTTCTGAAATCCGCTGTCGTTCCGGCAAAATTCAGGATACAGCCATATTCTTTTATCTTATCGTTTCCAAGTGTCCAAAGATTATCGGGTGACTGGTTATCATAAACCTCAACGCGAAGATCTTCCGGATTTATATTAAGAGCTTCTGCAACTTGATCTCTGACATCCCAGGCATCTCCCGTGAAAGTTTCCTCGTTTCCGTTTACCAAAGCAACAACGGTTATTGCATGTGCCATATAACCATATTTTTGCCATGGTTCTTCCGTACCAACCCACTCTTGTCTTACATCATCCCAATAACCATACTCATCGTATGTGTCGCCTTCAAGAAGGTAAACATCCTCGTCGACAGAAACGGAAACAATCGCATTTGAAACAATTGTAACAGTATATGTGTCTTCTCTTCCGGCAAATCTGAAACCTACCTCGTGATCTCCGAGGTCCCATGTGTTGTTAGGACGTCCGTCGCCCTCCTGCCACGTTTCATCCGGGAACTGGCCTCCGCCGTCGTCTCCAAACCAGAAATCAACGCCGACAATTTGTTTTACCTGATCATACACACGGTTCGGTTCATCGCTGATTGTCTTGTCGCCGTTAGCGGTTTCCACCACTACACTGATCTTACTCGGCCATACATTATAACGATCGTAAGGTATTTCTACATCCATTTCTAAATCGTCATCCCAATATCTGTAAACATCAGGATCCGTATTGCCATAGAATACAGTCTTGTCTTCTACCGAAACAGATTTAACAGGATTATGCAATACTACAATATCGTAGTCGGCATATACACCCATTACCTCAAATGTCAGATGATGATTTCCTACTCCCCATTGATTCGTAGGTGTCTGATCATCATTTATATTACCAAAGCCTCTTCGGTTAATATATTCTTCATCTTTGCCAAGTGCCTCGGCCAAATCTCTTCGAACATCATTAGGGTCACCGACAAACGGTTCATCTCTTAAGCTTGTCTGGACACTGATTTCATTAGGCCATGTACCGTATGCCTGCCAATCATCCCAGACTTCTTCCTCTTTTTGTTCATCCCAGTAACGGTCTCTTGTGTCTGTGTCTCCTTCAAGAACACTGCGTTCTTTAGTTACCGTAATGCTTTGAATCGGGCTCTCAACAATTGTTGCAGTATAGTCATCGGATCTTCCTGCATAATAGAATACTGCATTATAAGGTACGCCGGGCTCCGTCCACAGATTATCCGGATCCTGCTCGTCTTCCATCTCCGAATGGAAATTCAAACCGCCTGCAATCGTCCTAACCTGATCATACAACTGCTCGGGAGATCCGCTTAATTCTTTTTCTTCCTCTCCATCCATATAAAATACATGGATCGTATCAGGCCATGCATCATAACGGTACCATTCTACTTCTTCATCATTCCAGAACCATTTTTCAAGATAATTATTACCCTGTAATAATTCTTTTTCATCAACGACAATTCTTGTTACAGGATTTTTAACGACTTCAACTTCATAATCCGCACGCACACCAAGTACATTAAATCTCTGGTGGTGAACGCCGAGACCCTGCCATGGATTCTCAAACTGATTGTCGTTTTCATCGCCGAATCCGCCTCTGTTGAATTCATCCTCGCTTATACCGAGAGCTGCAATCAAATCCTGCTTTACCTTATCCGGTTCTCCTTCAAAAGGTTCCTCACTAAGTGAAGGAGCTGTTACTCGAATCTTATTAGGCCAGGTGGGATATGCTTCATATTCAACTTCTTCATCCTGTCCGGTAGACTCATTCCAGCGCCAATCACGTCTGCGATCTCTGTCACCCTCCAAAACCTGAAGTCCTTCCAATACCTCTACACTCTGAATCGGATTATCTACAACATGAACATAAAAAGTCGTACTCATTCCGGCAAAGCGGTAATCAACCTGATAATCCCCAAGTTCCGTCCACCGGTTATCCGGATTCTGCGGATCTTCATCTCCATACCAGAAATCAATTCCGGTAATATTCATTACCCGATCATGAATTTCATCCTGATTTCCTGTTAAAGGTTCATCTTCACCTTCAATGGTAACAGTGATATTTCTGGGGCTTACATCATAACGTTCCCATTCAACTTCCACTTCCTGACCTTCGGGTCCCCATGTCCATCTTTCCGTATGGGTATCGCCTAAGAAGACCTCTTTATCCTCTACGGATAAGGATTGTATGGGATTTTTTACTACTTCAACATCGTAGTCGCCATATACACCCATTACCTCAAATCTTTGATGATGAGTTCCTACTCCCCATTGATTCGTAGGTGTCTGATCATCATTTATATCACCGAAACCTCTTCGGTTAATAAATTCTTCATCTTTGCCCAGTGCCTGAGCCAAATCCCTGCGAACCTGGTCCGGGTTACCTACAAACGGATCATCTCTTAAGCTTGTCTGGACACTGATTTCATCAGGCCATGTACCGTATGCCGGCCACTCTTCCCAGACTTCTTCCTCTTTTTCTTCATCCCAGTAACGGTCTCTTAAGTCCTTGTCTCCTTCCAGAACATTGCGTCCTTTAGTTACAGTAACGCTTTGAATCGGACTATCAACAATTACTGCCGTATAGGAATTGGTTCTTCCTGCATAATAGAATACTGCCTTATAAGGGAAGCCGGGTTCTGTCCACAGATGATCCGGATCCTGATCGTCATCCATATCCGAATGGAAATTAAAACCACCTACAATCGTCCTAACCTGATCATACAACTGATCGGGAGATCCGCTTAGTTCTTTTTCTTCCTCTCCATCCATATAAAATACATGGATTGTATCAGGCCAAGCATCATAACGGTACCATTCTACTTCTTGACCATTCCAGTCCCATTTTTCAAGATACGCAGTACCCTGCAATAATTCTTTTTGATCAATGACTATTCTTGTTACAGGATTATAAACGACTTCCACATCATAATCCGCACATACACCAAGTACATTAAATCTCTGGTGGTGAACGCCGACACCCTCCCATGTTACTTCAAACTGATTGTCGTATTCATCACCGAATCCGCCTCTGTTGAATTCATCCTCGCTTATACCGAGAGCTGCAATCAAATCCTGCTTTACCTTATCCGGTTCTCCTTCAAAAGGTTGCTCACTAAGTGAAGGAGCTGTTACGCGAATCTTAGTAGGCCAGGTGGGATATGCTTCATATTCAACTTCTTCATCCTGTCCGGTGTATTCATTGAAGAACCAATCACGTCTTCGATCTCTGTCACCCTCCAAAACCTGAAGTCCTTCCAATACTTCTACGCTCTGAATAGGATTTGCGGTTATTGTTGCCTTATATGTTCCACTGAAAGAAGCAAACCCATAAGAAACCTGATATTCACCGGGGGCGGGATATCCCGCAGGGGGATTCTGGAAAGATGTATCATCCCACCATAATTCCGGTCTTATTCCTGTTTTTTGCTCAACCCAGTTAACTACTTGCCATACATCACCATATTCTTCATCAAATACGGAACCATCCGTAAGTACGACCTTGAACCTCGGTGCGAAATCATATTTCTGCCACTCAACCTCATGATGTCCTTGATCATCATCATAGTCGCCACATGTAAAAGTTGAACCCTCAACAAGACTTCTGTCGTATGCAGTAACACTTGCAACAGGATTTGCCACAATACTTAATGTCCATTCCGCAACAAGCCCGTCCAAATAATAAGCTATACGGAATGTATCCCCTGCATCTCCGTTTGACGGATTTTCCGAATTATCATCAATATGACAATCAAAGGAATGATCCGGATATTTATCGTTAAGCCACCGCATTACTTCCCAGAGAGGCCCATAGTAAGTTTCTTCATCTTCCGTTTTAACGAAATAATTCGTACTTTCCAGTTCATAATCATCGCTCTCTATAAATGTCTTGTCATCCGCACTAAATTCAATGATGGGAGTTTCATTCTGCTCTTCCTCGCCCGAACCGTTTCTTGGGCTTTCCGGAATAGTGTTTTCCTCATTGGGATCCAATTCGGGACTTACTTCCTCGGAATAGATTACTTCCTCTTCCTCGGATAAATCTTCATCTTCGGAATCGATTATATCGGAATCTGTTTCCTCTATTTCAGCTTCTTCGGAATAAGTTTCTTCCACATCTGTTTCTTCGGAATCGGTTTCTTCAACATCCGCTACATCTGAGTCTTCTTCTGTATCTTCTTCGTCAGAATATGCTTCATCATTTTCTGTTTCATCTGATTCCACATTCTCCGAATCCGCATCTTCAGAATCAGCTTCATCTGTTACTGCTTCATTCACCGCATCGGAGTCTGATTCTTCCAAATCAGTTTCATCCTCAGATTCTTCGATATCCGATTCATCCAAATCAAAATCTGTTCCATCTGCTTCAAATGCTTCGCCTTCTGCCAAATCGGTTTCATCGGCAATCTGCTCTTCTATTACCGTCTGAGCATAGCCTTCCCCTTCTTTTGCATAAACAGATGAAGGCATCATAAGAACAACCAGCATAATTGCCATAATCATGCTGAGTACTCTTGTTGCATTCTTCTTCCACTTGTACCTTAGCTTCATTCTTCGCTCCCCCTCTCATACAATGTGCTGTTTTTATTCTTTTTTTATATCTCAGAAAAACAAGTATTTGTTTTTTTCATCATAATTTATATTTCGACAAAATACCTGATTTCCTTAATACATATAATGCTCAAAAGAGCCCAAAATTATAAAAAATTTTGAGCTCTCCAAAGAATGTTGTATTTATTTAGCACCTTTTTTAAATATAACCGCAAAAACGGTCAAAAACAGAATCTTGATATCCTTCCAAATAGACCA
This sequence comes from Lachnospiraceae bacterium, assembly GCA_017618075.1. GTDB lineage: Bacteria > Bacillota > Clostridia > Lachnospirales > Lachnospiraceae > UBA3766. Next base: position 94,256 of record JAFZUY010000003.1, on the reverse strand, counting down.
GTCGTCTATATATTCCATATCAAGTTTTATAACTTCTTCAAAATCAGTAATCTCGCTTCTTCCGGACACCTGCCACATGCCTGTTATTCCCGGAGTCATGCAAAGTCTGCATTTATGCTTGGGCGAGTACTGCTCATATTCCTGAACTGTTGGCGGTCTCGTTCCGACAAGACTCATATCCCCCTTTAATACATTGAAAAATTGAGGAAATTCATCAAGACTTGTCTTTCTTAAGAATTTTCCGACCTTGGTAATTCTCGGGTCTTCCTGCATCTTAAACATTAGACCGTTCATTTCGTTTTGTTCCATAAGCTTTTCTTTTTGTGCCTCAGCATCAACAGACATGGATCTGAACTTATAGAACGTGAAAATACGACCGTTTTTTCCGACACGCGGCTGTTTAAAAATGACCGGTCCCTTTGAATCAGCTTTAATGGCAATTGCAATAAACGGAAAGATAATTCCTGTAATAATAAGACCTACACCCGCTCCACATAAATCAAGAATACGTTTCAACACTTTCTGCTTCCAGGAGAATATGTTTCTCGCATATTCTACAGTTGCGTATTTGCCGACACGGTTAAGGGTCTTCTTGCCTGAATCTATGATATCAAACGAAGATATACATACATTAACTATAATGCCCATATTCTGAAGCTGCGCTACCCAGTCCGTAAGTGTTTCCGTGCCTTCCAATGAATTATCATATAAGAATACTTCATCAATCTCATTGTGAGTGGCGAATTCTATCAAATCTTTACCGCCGCATACTACCGGAAAGCCAAGCACGGTTTGATGCCCCGGAACAATTTGTGCGTTTGAATGAACATCATCCGTAAGTGCAACTCCTATAATCATACGATTCCATTCGTTATATTTTATAATCTGCGATATAGTTTCTTCCGCTATAGCCCCGGGAAGAACAACAAGCATCTTACTGCTGTATTTACCCGATTTGTAGACTCTGTTCATAAAAGACTTAAGAAGAAATCTTTCGAGCCAGAGAAGAATGGTGTTGACTATAATAAAATATCCGTAAAGCAAACGTGAAATATCATCCGCACGATGAAGAACGATAATGATAATAAACGCTGCACCTATAAAAAATATTTCCTGAAAAATAATACTTCTGAGTTCGGCTATCAAGCCTCGAACAAACATTTTCTTATTCCAGTCATGAGCAAATCCGACAAGGATATATGCTAAAAGGAATATATATATTAACCAGTCCTGGTCAAAATTATTGTCTCTGCCAAAAAACAAACGATATCTGATCAGATACGCTATAAATAAACTTATACAAACAACGATCAAATCAACCGTCATTGTAATAAGCTGTTCAAGACGTTTCCTCTTTTCGTACATAAATCACATATCTCCTAAAACATAATAAAAAGCATTGTTATTATATCATAATAATCCAATGACGGCAAAAAACGAACCCTTTTGAAAATGTCATATTATATTAAGCTCTGACATCCAGAAAGGTTGCTTTACCCGTTATTTCAATTTTTACGGAATTTGCCGGAACGAAAACGCAGCTTCCTTTACGGAATTCTATATGGTCCGAACCATACGTCATTCTTCCCTGCCCATCAATGCAGAGAAGAACCCTGAAACTAAACGAATCCGCTTCGTACGGGACATTCAAAACATCAACTCCATCCGCATTAATAAGCATTCTCGACACTTCAAAGTATCTGCACCTTGCCAGTAATTCAGTCGCCGCTCCGCGTCTGTATTTTAATACACGAAGAGGCTGGCGCGGGAAACTGCTTTTGGTATAATCCATCACTTTCAAAGCTTTGTCAATGTGAAGTTTTCTTTTTTGTCCGTTTTTATCGGTTCTGTCGTAATCGAAAATTCTGTATGTAAGGTTTGAGCTTTCCTGAATTTCCGCAAGTATAATTCCCGAACCTATTGCGTGAACCGTCCCTGCATTCACCATAAAAACATCATCCTTTTCAACCGGGATTTCATTAAGATGTTTTTGAAGAGTTCCGTTAGCTATTGCGTTTTTAACCGTCTCTTCTTCGGTATTATGTGCGAAACCGTAAATTAATTTGGAATCGGGTTTTGCATCCAGGATGTACCACATCTCCGTTTTACCATGTTCACCATTCTCATATTCAAATGCATATTCATCATTCGGATGAACCTGAAGAGAAAGTTTTTCATTGGCATCAATCAGTTTAATTAAAAGAGGAAATCCGAAAGATTTGTCCGGATGTGAACCCAAGAATTCCGGATTATCATCCAAAACGTTATTTAAAGTCTTTCCCCGGAATTCTCCCGAAATAATCATGCTTTCTCCGTCAGGATGAACACTGCATTCCCAGCTTTCGGCCAAAGGAGATATTTCGGTATCTTTATTAAATTCTTTTTTTAACCTGTCTCCGCCCCAGATGTAATCTTTATACACAGGACTTAGAAGAAACGGAGCATTGTTCATGAATTCACCCTTTACAGTTCATGTTTCTCTTTATCAAAAACCGATATTTCATCTCCAAGCTGTACTTCTATAAGCATTAATTGGGTATCTGCGAATATTGTATGTTTGCAGCCGGCACACATGGTAATAACATCACCTTTGGAAACATTCTGCTCCATACCGTCGACAACCGTACGGCCTTTGCCTTCAATCACAACCCAAACTTCGTCTCTGTTTTTATGGGAATGATAGTTCATCGAATGTCCGGGGTTTAAAGTGACTTTAACGGTCAATGAGCCGTCTTCCACATCAATAACCTTGTAGCTTCCCCATGATTTCTCCGCAAACATGGTCTCACCGGCAAATTTATCCACATAAGGTTTGATGTATGAACTCTGATGCTTGTCAGAAACAAGAATTCCTTCGGGAGATGCCGAAATAATCACATCCGAAAGTCCCATCGCCAGAATCGGTACATCCATTTCATTTATTATGTGGACATTGTTGCATTCATCTCCCAATTCGCCTTTACCTATCACATTGTCGGTAATGCTTTCGGTTAATGTATTCCATGTACCTATATCTTTCCACTTTCCGCGGAATCTGTTAACCTGAATCTTATTTTCCTTTTCGACAACAGCATAGTCAAAAGATATTTTCTCCAAAGAACTATATTTGGAGAACAAATCATAATAATCTGTAAAATCTATTAATTCATGGGCTTTATCTATTACATACTTGAGTTTATAAGCAAATATTCCGCCATTCCAAAGAGCCCCTTCTTTAATATATTCAGCTGCGGTTTCTTCTGAAGGTTTTTCCTTAAACGCCTTAACAAATGAGGTTTCAGAATTCTCCGCGGGGATAATATATCCGTATTTATCTGAAGGATAAGTAGGTTCTATTCCCATAAGGACAAGATTTGCTTCTCCTTTGTCTGCCTGCTTGGCAAGACCTTTTACGCATTCAAAGTAATCTTCTTCAACAAAAGGATCTATAGGACAAACTACTACAGATTCATTTTCATCCACGTTCAATACGTCTTTAAGATACATTGTTGCCAGAGCAATCGCAGGGAAAGTATCTCTTCTGCAGGGTTCCACCGATATTCCTACATTCTCTTCCAATTGATTATGTATCGCAGAAACCTGACTTTTGGCGGTTGCAATAGTTATTTTTGCTTCAGGATCCACTTTCTTAATCTGACCGTAGATTCTCTGAACCATCGATTCATATTCGCCGTCTTCGCGACGGAAAAACTTAATAAACTGTTTAGATCTGATTTCGTTTGAAAGAGGCCAAAGTCTCTTGCCCGAGCCACCGGATAACAATATTATATTCATATTTGTAAATTACCCCTTTTAATAGTATAATTAATACGCTTAAACGCTACATGCAGATTTTATCAAAAATAAGAAAAAATGGCAATCCGCACGCAAGAAAGGAAGCAATTAAGGAATGAGCAAAAAGAAGGCATTAATTACCGGAGTTACAGGTCAGGACGGGTCATATCTGTCTGAGTTTCTGCTTGAAAAAGGATATGAAGTTCACGGAATAATCAGAAGAAGTTCCGTTGATTATAGAGAAAGAATCGTTCATCTTGAAGAAAACCCCGATTTTCATCTTCATTACGGCGATTTATCCGATTCAATGAGTCTGGTTAAGGTTATCGGAAGCGTTAGGCCCGATGAAATTTATAATTTGGCTGCACAAAGCCATGTTCAGGTATCCTTCGATGTACCGGAATTTACTGCCGACGTAGATGCTACGGGTGTATTAAGAATACTCGAAGCCGTAAGAGTATGCGGATTGGCAGATACCTGTCGTATTTATCAGGCTTCCACTTCGGAACTGTACGGCAAAGTTGAGGAAGTTCCTCAATCCGAAACCACACCGTTCCACCCTTATTCCCCTTATGCAGTTGCAAAGCAATACGGATTCTGGATCACCAAAGAATACCGTGAAGCTTATAATATGTTTTGCTGTTCCGGAATACTTTTCAACCATGAGTCCGAAAGAAGAGGCGAAACATTTGTTACCAGAAAAATAACTCTCGCAGCTTCACGTATAGCCCAGGGAAAACAGGATAAATTATATCTCGGCAATCTGTCATCTCTTCGCGACTGGGGATATGCCAAAGATTATGTTGAATGTATGTGGTTAATCTTACAGAACAGCAAACCCGAAGATTATGTTATCGCCACGGGAGTACAGCACTCTGTCAGAGAATTTGCAACTCTTGCCTTTCATTATGCCGGCATAGAAATCGAATGGCAGGGTGAAGGTATAAACGAAAAGGGAATAGATAAAAAAACCGGAAAAATACTTATCGAAGTATCTCCCGATTTTTATCGTCCTACCGATGTAGTTAATCTCTGGGGTGATCCAAGCAAAGCAAAAAATGAACTTGGATGGAATCCGACCAAGACAAGCTTTGAAGATCTTGTAAAACTGATGGTCGAACACGATATGAAAAAAGTTGCCGCAGAGCGTGCAGAAGAACATATTAAAAACAATCTCGCCGAATATTTGGAAAAGGGAATTGTTAAATAATTAAATTATCATATCCTGAAGCTTTTTAGCTTCCGTAGATATTTCAAATCCTTTAGATACGAAGTTGTTCTTAACGACTTCGTATTTTTCTCTTTTAAGAATTCTCATTTCATCTATCTTTTTACTCCACGCTTCAGCCCCTTGATTCAGCTCATAAAATATAAAAGAATCGTTCATTCTGACTTCTTCGGGAATAACACCTTTTGATGCCAGTGTCGGAACGGCATTTGCCTGTGCTTCGAGTGCAGCAACGCTTAATCCTTCAAATACGGAAGGGAACAAAAATAAATCAAAAGAACTTAACCAGCCTTGAATATCTTTTTGAATTCCGACAAAATGTACACTCTCAGTCAGTGAATATTCAGACACTTTATTCTTTAGTATCATTTCGTCTTCGCCCTGTCCTACCAGCACCAGAACGCTGTCAGGATTGATTGAATGGTACTCTTTAAAAATATCTATCATAAAAGACTGGTTTTTCTGAAAATGAAGTCTTCCGACATTACCAATCACATACTTATCAGTCCATCCGTATTCTTCTCTGATGGTCGCTCTCTTATTTTCGTCAAATCTCATTTCATCCACATCAATTGCATTGTGAATTAAAACAGACTTCGGAAATACTTTGGCATTGTAAAACCAGTGTGCGGCATCTTCCGAGCAGGCCCAAAAATCAGTCGCCCACTTGGATATACTCATTCTGTTAATCTTATGAAGAACTCCACGCAAAGCAGAATCCATATTTTGCGAATTGTGGCTGTGAATGATTCTCTTGGAAATGCCGTATTTTTTAGCCATTTTAAGATAATCTATATTGGCAAGACTGCTCACATTAACCCATATGGCGGACCACTCGGACGAATGATTCTTAAAAACATCGTCCAGTTCCTTCCTGTACGTTGACATGTCCTTGCTTCTGGCAGTAATGTGGAAAGTTCTCCCGCCCATTGCAATCAGTTCATCTTCATAAGCAACTTTTTCATGTGAATTGCATAAAAAATCAAACTGTAATGCTTCTCTGTCTATATGTTCATAATAATTTAAAATGACTTTTTCTACCCCGCCGGGGTTTTCTGTCATTCCAAAAACCAGGATACGCTTCATCTATTTGCCGTTCTCTTTCTTTTCGTTCGATTTACTTCGAAGTATATATGCCAATGATGAAATTCGATATAAATGCATTTTGGCAAAAATAAGAGGAACCATTCTCAAGCCTTTGCATTCACTGAATTTAATACTTTTAAGTGAATCCGCAAAGTAACTGTTTTGCATTATATCCTTCATGCGTTTTAATTCATCTTTATACGTCAAATCATTTTTAGCGGCAAAAACTTCTCTTACCATAACAATATTAAGATGCATTAACACATATTTAATATAGGCTCTTTTTACATTCTCCGACTCATCTTCGATTAAAGATGCGCTTGACTGCATCGCAAAAGCATATTTTTCTGCTTTTTTTCCGTCAAACGTTCTTACCGCAGAATCCGCCGTTGATATGCTGTAGTTATATATTGTTTTTTCCGATAAGCAGACCGACTCGCAATGTTTAAGATACCTTAGTGTAAAATCACTGTCTTCCGCCACCGACAATTTTGGATTAAATCTTATACCATTATTTTTTATAATTTCGGATTTGAATAATTTTGCCCATACCTGCATATATTTTGTGGGGTTATTTAAGAATAATATTTTACAGTCTTCAACATTTCCTTTTAATTCTTTTATATCCCCGTTATTAGAATAAAAAGAGGTATTGTCAGTAACACTTCTTACTTCATCACCCGCTTTATGCCCGTATACATACAGGTCAATCGCGGGATTCTTTATATCCTCCTGCAAATTAAACGAAAAATCCGGCAGATAATAATCATCCGCATCCATGAATAATATCCATTTCCCCTTGGAATTATCCACACCTGAATTTCTTGCATTTGATACACCCTTTTCAGAATGAAGATAAAGCAGATTGACTGAATAATCCCTTTGAATTGTCGAAACCGCATCATCTGTATTGTCATTCGAGCCGTTTTCAACAATTATAATTTCATAATTTTGCAGTCCCGAATCGACAATACTCTTTACGGCACGTTCAATAGTGCTTCCCGCATTGTAAGCAGGGATTATGATTGAAATATCGGTTACGGGTTTAATCTCGTCCTTCAGTTCCATATTTATTCAAAATCCTTAACTGTTTTAAACATTGAAAAAAGTTATTCAGCCAAAAGTAATTTGGCTTTTTCCAATGCCTCACCAATTACCTGATCCATATCGTAATACTTGTATTCTCCAAGACGTCCGCCAGAGATTACTTTGCTTTCCTGTTCAGCTTTTTCTTTATACTTTTTGTATAATTCATTGTTTTTCTCATCATTTACGGGATAGTACGGTTCATCGCCCAATTTCCATTCGGAACTGTACTCACGGCTTATAACGGTTTTAGGGAGTTCCTGTCCATTCTCATCTTTGCCGAATTCAAACCATTTATGTTCAATTATACGTGTCCATGGAGTATCCGGATCCGTATAGTTTACGGCAGCATTTCCCTGGAAGTTTGGAATGTCAAGTGTTTCGTTTTCAAATCTTACAGATCTGTATTCCAGATTACCAAAGCAGTAATCATAAAATTCATCTATCGGACCTGTATATATTACTTTCTTTGCAATTGAATCCAGTTCGTTTCGATTGGAAAAATAATCACAATCAAGTTTAACTTCGATTCCTTTTAACATATTTTCAACCATTTTGGTATATCCGCCAACCGGAATCCCCTGATACAATGCGTTGAAATAATTATTATCATAGCTTAATCGAACGGGAAGGCGTTTGATAATAAAAGCAGGTAACTGATCGCAGGGGCGTCCCCATTGTTTTTGCGTATATCCCTTTATCAGTTTCTCATAAATGTCTTTTCCTACCAGAGATATAGCCTGTTCCTCTAAATTGCTCGGTTCGGTAAAGGAAGCTTCTTTTCTTTGTTCCTCAATCTTTGCTGCTGCCTCTTCGGGAGTTACCACTCCCCACATTTTGTTAAATGTATACATGTTAAACGGAAGAGAATAAATTTCACCTTTATAATTGGCAACGGGTGAATTGGTAAAACGATTAAAAGTTGCAAACTTATTCACATAATCCCATACTGTTTTATTGTTGGTATGAAAAATATGTGCGCCGTATTTATGAACATTTATTCCTTCAATTTTTTCGGTATAAACATTTCCTCCGATATGTTTTCTTTTATCGATTACAAGAACCGATTTACCCATATCAGTTAACTCTCTGGCACAGGTTGCTCCATATAATCCTGCACCAACAATTAAATAATCAAACATTTCCGCTTCCATCCTTTTTTCGCAAATTTTCTGCAATTAAATGCCCACTTCCCTGTAATACTGAATCAGTCTTTCATATGCCGTCTTTAAATCGATTTCCGGTTTCCATCCCAAAGATTTAAGTTTATCGGAATTAAGTTTCATCCTGGTTTCTGTGGCATATCCGTAAATATTTTCCTCGGGAATATCAAATACCACTTTAATATTTCCCTTGGCAATTTCATTTGCAATCATATTCGCCATATTGGCAATTGTTGTATGCGTCGTGGGATTAACAACATTGTAAGCTTCTCCCGGCTCGCCCTTTACGGCAATAAGCAACAACGCTTTAATGCTGTCGGTTGTGTAACAATAATTTCCTTCCGACAGGCCTTTGGTATGAAGAACGATATCTTCTCCCGTAATAACCGCTTTGGCAAATTGTGCAAAAACTCTGTTGTCGTCAGGTCTTACGCCTGCTCCAAACATCTGAGATAATCTCGCTATTCGTATCGGAACATTGTACTCTGAATAAAATGCCTCACACATATTCTCGCATAATCTTTTACATTCCGGATAATTGCTTCTGATTGCCAGCGGATCCAGATATCCGATATTATTTTCCCTAACCTCAATGTCAGAATCAAATGTTCCATACATTTCCATTGAAGAAAGATATATAAAACTTTTCACATTCTTTTCGGATGCAAATTTTAATATATTATGCGTTCCGAATATCGAAGTCTCAATTGTTTCCACCGGATTAGACACCATATATTTGGATGTTGTAACCGAAGCACAATGAAAGATATAATCAATGCTCTCTTTTACATTAAGTTCTGAGCATATATCGCCTTTTACAAGTACAAAACTTTCATCTTTTATGAGATCATAAAATACACTCTCAGCCTTCTGTTCATTGCGAACAACAGCAAAAACCTTTAACCCGAGATTATATTTTTTATTCGCTGATAAAAGAGAAATGCACAAAAGAGAGCCGACCAGTCCGGTGGCTCCCGAAACCATTATATTGCTTCCCTTATACTCTTCCCAGGGTATTATGTTTGATTCTATAATGTTTTCAATGTCTTTTGACAGTGTATTACAAAAACCCATTTAACATCCTTTCAAACTTCTGTTTATTCCGTGATGTAAACAATGTTGCTATGGTTAATTCTTTGATCCTCGGGAGGAAGTTTCATATAATCTCCAAACATTTGCTTAAGATACGTATCCCAGCATGCAGGAGCATGAAACATTTTTCCGTTAAATTCCACATCCACCACAGGAACATAATCTTCTCTTCTCATTCGTTCCCTAGGCCCGACACTCCAGGCAATACCCGCAACATATTCACTTTCTTCAAACGGATATTTTCGTGCTAAGGTATCAATCTTCTTCGTTACTTTCTTTAATCCAAAAAGATTTAAATATATCTTAATCGGAATTTTTCCTATTGTTCTTATAATATTCTTACCTTTACCAACCTTGGCAAATGCTCTGTTATAATTTATCTTAAGCGGAGATGCAAAACTTAAGATTTCATCACAACTTTCAATATCATCGGGAAGTCCGTCCATCGGAAATATATCTATCCAAAGATTATTGTCAACGGTAGAATATTCGTTAATCACTTTTGTTCGCACATCTACGAGCTTGGCAAAAGGATAATATCCGACTCCCGCATTATAACCCTCGAGTTTATAATAGGGTTTAACGCAGGTTTCTTTGAGTATTGTATGCATTCTGTCAAAATCGGGACGGGGAACAAGAACATCAATATCATCATCCCACGGAATAAAACCTTTGTGCCTTATTGCTCCAAGCATCGTTCCTCCGGAAAGATAGTAACGAATACCGTTTTTATCACAGAATTCCGCAAAATCACAAAGGATATTGAAAGTATATTTTTTTATTTCATCCGAATCAAGCTGCCTCATTTTATGAAATCTTCCACGCTCTCTTTTTTATCTTTTATCAGTCTCTCCTAAAGAGATCTCTCGTATAAACCTTATCCTCAACATCGTCCAGAATGCTGTCGTATCTGTTGGCTATAATAGCATCGCAGTCCTTCTTAAACTTCTCTATATCATTGACTACAATACTTCCGAAGAATGAACTTCCGTCTTCCAATGAAGGCTCATATACGATCACGGTTGCACCTTTAGCCTTAATTCTTTTCATAACGCCCTGAATGGAGCTTTGACGGAAATTATCCGAATTACTCTTCATCGTAAGTCTGTAAACACCGATGATACACTTTTTCTCATTGTTGGCGGAATAATCGCCTCTGTTGAAATAATCATAATAGCCCGCCAGTTTGAGCACTCTGTCGGCTATGAAATCTTTTCTTGTTCTGTTGCTCTCAACTATGGCCTGAATGAGATTTTCGGGAACATCCTGATAATTTGCCAGTAATTGTTTTGTATCTTTGGGTAGACAATATCCGCCATATCCAAAAGAAGGATTATTATAAAAATCTCCGACACGAGGATCCAAAGAAACACCCTTAATGATTTGTGCGGTGTCGAGTCCTTTCATCTCCGCATATGTATCCAATTCGTTAAAAAAGGATACTCTCAGTGCCAGATACGTATTGGCAAACAGTTTTACGGCTTCCGCTTCGGTAAAGCCCATCTGAAGTACTTCAATATCTTTTTTGCTTGCACCTTCAACCAAAAGATTGGCAAAAGCAGCTGCTTTTTCCCGACTTGAATCATCACATCCGACAATAATTCTGTTGGGATAAAGATTATCATAAAGAGCCTTGGATTCTCTTAAGAATTCAGGGCTGAAAATAATTCTGTCGGTGTTAAACTTCTTCCTTACAGACTCTGTATATCCTACGGGTATTGTGGATTTAATAACCATCATGGCAGTATCGCTGCTCTTTAAAACCAAATCAATAACAGCCTCAACCGCGGAACAGTCGAAAAAGTTTTTAACGGGATCGTAATTTGTGGGAGCCGCTACGATAACATAATCCGCATCTTTATAAGCACTTGCCCCATCTGTTGTTGCACAAAGATTAAGGTTTCTTTCCTCATGTTCCAAAAGAAACTTTTCTATATAATCATCCTTAATCGGGCTTTCCCAATTATTCAATTTATCAACCTTATCTTCAACAATATCTACCGCCACAACTTCGTTATGTTGAGATAACAAAACGGCCAGCGATAAACCAACATATCCTGTTCCCGCAACTGCAATTTTCATATCAATAAACCTTTCAAAATACGTAAGAATAATATCCTATTTGATTTTAAGCTTAGCTTTAATACTTCCGAGTATTTCAAGCGTTAAACTCTCCCTGTTAACAATTAACATTAAAAGATAACCGGCAGAAAACATAACAAAAGAAATAAAAAGCTCTATAAAACTTTTTATTTCAACCCTATAATCTATATTGGGAAATCTGTAAAAAATGGAGTCATATAGTCCCGGAAGGATATATCGCCCCGACAAATACATAGTTCCTATCATGATTCCCGTTGCTACCGCCAACGAGAACAATATCTTTACAAGCTTGATTCTTTTTAATACACCCTTTAATTCATTTCTAAGATATATAAAAAGATACGTCGTTACAAATATCTCGGCAACGAGTGTTCCTATAGATGCACCGGCCGAACGGAAAAACGGTATCAAAATAGCATTCAAAACCATATCTATTATCGCTCCGCCGATTTCAGCTCCTAAAAGAGCTTTTTCTTTTCCGAGAGGTACCAGCATCTGAATTCCGAAAATATTGCTGAGACCTATGATAAGTATTGTGGGCACGATTATCTGCATCGGCACAATCGATCCCGCAAAGCCCTCACCGCTTATCAACATTATACATTGATTTGCCATAAAAACAAAGAAAATCGTCGCTCCGCCGGCAAACACAAGAACAAAATTAATGGCTTTTGCAGATACATTCTTAAACTCATCGAACATTTTATTTTCAATGTAGTATGAAACTCTCGGAAGTAAAACTGCTCCAAGAGATGTAACCACCGATAAAAGCACAGTTTTTATTTTAACTGCCGCATTATACAGTCCTACCTCTCCTTCATCCGTCATTACACGAAGCATTACCGTATCAAGGTTCGTATATATCGTTGTCGCACATGACATTGCTAAGAATATTCCGACAGGCTTTAAATGTCTTTTAAGATCGTATCCTCCAACAGGCTTTAAATCGATATATTTCCGTAAATTGATGAAGTTTAGAATATATGATGCGGATGAAGCAAATATAGCTATTCCGCCGTATATTACATAATCCTTCTGCTCATGCACCAGCAAAAACATAAGTCCGATAGCTATCATCTTGAATATCACGGATCTGATTGTAATATACGTATACTGTTCAAGGGCCTTATAAAGCCATTCCATACCGATTGATGTAAGAAGAATCGTTGCCGAAGTAATGATATACAGTATCTTATCATCTCTGAGAATAGGTACGAAAAGAATGGCAAAGAAAAGAAGGACGTACATAAATGCCGACATAATAAGATTAATCATAAGCAATTCGTGTGCAGTCCTTGTTAATTTTTCTTTATCGTCTCTAACCTTAGCACAAGCCCGGACACCATAAGTAGGTATACCGAGCTGCGCAAAGATATTAAAATATGCAATTACCGATGTTGCCGTTGCTATCTTTCCTGTTCCAACATTCGTAAGAATTCTCGAAATGTACGGAAATGTTATTATCGGAAAAATGATACTCGATATCGAAAGCAGCGAGTTCATCAAAAAATTGAGTTTAATTGATTTTTGTTTCATTACTGTTTATTAGCCGTACTGTTCCTTACATCATATTTCTTTCCGTTATAAGTTACGGTTCCGTAATAACCCCATTTAAGTACACCTTTTTGAACATAATACAATGTATTGTTGTACTCTACCAATCCGGTGTAACCTTTCACAACAGCACTGTTCTTAAGGTAATACCAGGTGCCTCCTACGTTTGTAAGGCCGTTTACGCCCCACTTAATTGCACCCTTCTGGATATAATAATCTGTTCCGCCATATTCAAAGACTCCGGTAAAAGTAAAGTCTACGGTACTGTTCTTTACGTAATACCATGTTCCGTTGTATTGAACGAGTGTGTTTTCGCCCCATTTAAGTACACCTTTTTGTACATAGTACCAGGAGCTTCCTAACTGAACGAGACCTGTATATCCTTTCTGAAGCGCACTGTTCTTAAGGTAATACCATGTGCCTCCGACATTTGTAAGGCCGTTTACGCCCCACTTAATTGCACCCTTCTGGATATAATAATCAGTTCCGCCGTATGTAAAGATTCCGGTGTAGTTAAAGTCTACGGTACTGTTCTTTACGTAATACCATGTTCCGTTATACTGAACCAGTGTATTTACGCCCCATACAAGGATTCCTTTTTGGACATAATACCAGCTTCCGCTATGGTAAACCAGGTTTGAATAGTTCTTTTGTACTGCACTGTTCTTTACGTAATACCATGTGCCATTGTAATTGACCAGGCCTTCAACGCCCCATTTAAGAACGCCTTTTTGAATATAATAATCCGTTCCGCCGTATCCGAAGATTCCCGTGAAATTAAAATCTACTTTGCTGTTCTTTACGTAATACCATGTTCCGTTGTATTGAACGAGTGTATTTACGCCCCATACAAGGATGCCTTTTTGAACGTAATACCAGCTTCCGTTATGATAAACCAGGTTTGAATAGTTCTTTTGTACCGCACTGTTTTTAAGGTAATACCATGTGCCTCCGACACTTACAAGACCGTCCACACCCCACTTAAGAACGCCTTTTTGGATATAATAATCCGTTCCGCCGTATCCAAAGATTCCCGTGAAGCCGAAATTTACCGTACTGTTCTTTACGTAATACCATGTTCCGTTATACTGTACGAGGGTGTTTACTCCCCATACTATCTCGCCCTTTTGAACATAATACCAATTGCCGTCCGTATGATAAACAAGGCCTGTATAATTGGACTGGCGAACGCCATCCTTAAAATAGATCCATTTTCCGTCATCACGCTTAAAAAGTCCGGTTACTTTAGCTGCATTCTTATCCTCATAAACCTGAACGGATATAGTGTCACTGACAGATTTGTTTCCGTCTCCCACATCTTTTATGGTGAATTTCAACTCGTATGTTCCCGCAGAATCAAATGTAGTCTCAAATATATGAGTGGTAAGAAACTGTGTTCCGCCGTAAACACCCTGACCGGTCGGCTTTATATAATCCAATTTATACTGGCAATTACTTGTGCCACCCTGTTTTAACACCGTAAATGTAGCAGGCTTGCCTGCAATTATATCGGAATCATAATTTACATAGAAGTCTGTTAATTCAGCATATATTTCAACATTAAGAGTTAATTCTTTTACGGTGTATGCCTTTTTGGTTTCACTATCAAAATAGTAATACACCTTCGATCCCGACGAATTGAAAGCATAATCACTTCCGGCAGTTCCCGAGACAGGATTTTTCATAAAAAACGCATCGGAATTTGCAGTATCGCAGAACGCAATATCAACAAGATAGTTCTTATTATCACTCCAATGAAGAATATTCCACATGTGAGGTCCGTTATTTGCCTGGCCCGTGACTAAATAGCAATATATTCCTGCATCCGAAAATGCGGTTTTTTCGCATAAATAAGCGAATCCCTTGGCATATCCTTCGCACACTACCTTTGTATTCGGATCGCCGTCAAATATCCATATCAACTGCCATGGATTGCCGTATTCAAGATCTGAATCGTTTGCAGCATCATAATTATAATCCGTGAGCTGGCAAATCTGATTCTTATAATATTTTACCTTTTCCAAATCGCCGGAATCTTTTGCATTCTCAACTATGGAATTGACTTTATCAATTGCTTTCGAAACAGCTTTCGTTTTAGTTGTGTCTACATAATACACGCCTTTAGTTGAGACATAATCGGCGGAAACTTTAAAATATATGGATAAATTGTCGCCATATAAAGAAATCTTATATTCTCCGTTCTCAGATGTCTGACGATAACCTATTCCGTTGGTTGAACACTGAAGTCCCATCCAATATCTCTCATATGGGCAATCTCTAAGCACAGCCTTAAATATTTCAGATGAATTATAAGTATCAAGTCCGTACTTTTTCTTTATAGCCGTTTTGGCTTCATCACTTAAACCGCCATCACTGTTGACTATTGAAGAAACTCCCAATTCCGCAGCAGTATAAGATTTTTCTGTGTCAATGCCAAGTTCACTAAACTTTAACTCACTTACGCAATACTCCTCTTCGCCGTTAGCAACTCTGACAAAAAGAGTTTTTGCTTTTTCATACATCAGCCGGTTTATACCGGAAAGCTTATTACCGCTCATATTTCCGGAGAAATAAACAGTATTTTTCGAACCTGAAATCTTCGAATCCAAATAATCATATAAAAGAGAATCATTGTCAAAATCTTCCACATAAAAGATTTCATCTTCGTCTATTTCAATCTCGGAAGTGGTCTGAGGAATCTCCACAACTTCTTCAGATTCAACAGCATCTTCTGTTGCAATTTCATCGGAAAAATCATCCGTTACATCTTCTGAGTTTTCTATATCATCATTTATTTCTTCATCTGAATTCTCAACGATTTCATTTATTTCATCATCAGAATTCTCTACAAAATCATTTATTGCATCTTCTGAATTTTCAACTATTTCATTTGTTTCATCATCAGAATTCTCATCAAAATCATTTATTGTATCTTCCGAATTCTCATCATCAGCAACCTCTTCATCTGTTGACTCCTCAGTACCTGCAATCTCTTCATCTTCCTGAATTGAGTTGTCTGAAAAATCCTCGACAATAAGTTCATCATCCCCCGAATCAATTATCAGGACTTCCTCATCGTTTTCACCATCAAAAGAAGACTCGCTGACAATAGTATTTTCGGCATTGACGGATTCCGGACCCTCATATGCAAGTGCCGTTAAATCAACGCAATAAAAAGCCATAAGCGATGACAAAACAAAACATAATACTCTACTTACTGCTTTCTTCATTCATATCTCCCCTCTGCCACAATATCACGATGGCTTAAAACAAAAAACACGGTATTTTACAACAAAATCATTTCCTTTGGAATAATTACGGAACAATCCTTTTTAAAATCGGAATTTTCCTGATAATCCATGTTATGCCGATTGTAGCAAGCACTATTGCAAACGGTGCAGACAACCTGTAATATATGCTTCTGTTATCGATATTAAACAATCTTATAGCCGCATCATGCATATACCAATGCATCAGGTAAATAGGAAACGTATATCCGGCTATAAATTTAAATACCCGAATAGCTTTTGTCTTGGCCATTAACAATCCTAAATCTTTTAAAATCAAAAACATTCCGACCGAGTACATAACACACGGAAGGGCATTATATCCTTTAAAAAACGAATTAACTCCTCCGTCTCGCATAGAATAATAATACGTGCCGAATAAATGAATACAAAAGCCTGCAATCGACAGAAGAATTAACACTATTTTCATTACTTTTTTGGGTGGATAATTGTGAATATAATAGCCAATAACAGGCCAAATAAGATACCCCGCCACAACGCCGGGTCTTAAATCAGACAGATTGTTTACTCCGACAAATTTGTTAACAAACGGAACAGTTACATTGAATATTAATCCGATAATAATCAGGTAAAGAAACAGTTCTTTTCGTTTCTCTTTATGTGTCATTGCAAATAAAGGAATACATAAGTATACCGAGAATAACGGTATAAAGAACCAGTATACCGTGGTGAATTTTGTATTTATAAAGCCGTCTACAATAAATTTAAAAGAAATATCTCCTACAGAAAATCTGTGTGTAAGAAGGGCGTAAGCAAGCCCGATAAAAGACCAGACGAAAAACGGAACAAATGTCTTGTTAAATCTCTTTAACAAATACTCTTTTAAGCTGTATCTGTCACCGTAATCCATTAAAGTAATTCCGGAGATCATAAAAAAGAAAGGAACAGCGAAATAAAAGAAGGTCTCAATAACATTAGCGGTCTTCCAATATCTCCCTGTTGCGGAGAAATTCCAAAAACACCCATTAGTATGCAAAAAGACGACCGCGAAACACGCTATCGTCTGTATAAAATATAAATAATCTATTCTCTCTTTTTCCGTCTTTTCAGCCATAAAAACAAAAACCTATCTTAATATCCGTATATTTGCGCATTTTCTCTCGCATCAATTATTGCTCGCATTATATAAAAATCGGTAGGTGTGGTAATCTTAATATTCTCAGCGGGGCCATCGATCAGATGAAGTTTATAACCATAATGATTCATCAGAGTACATGTGTCTATCCAGTTTTCTTCGCCTTTAGATACTGCCTCCTCTTCAACCGCGAGAACATCTTTCAGATAATAACTTTGAGGAGCCTTAGCCACTCTTGAGTTGTTTCTGTCCGGAACTTCACTGATTTTTTTACTTTCTTCTTCCACTACCAAAATTGTCTCGGTAACTTTCGAAGTAGTTATAGCAGATCCGAATTTTTTAACACTGTCAATGTTATCGGTGATAATCTGCTCATTAATCAAAGGGCGCACACCGTCATGAATCAAAACTATTGAATCTTCTGTGGCAAATTCATTAGCTGCCTTTAATCCCAGATAAATAGACATCTGTCCTGTTTTGCCGCCGGCAACGATTCTTTTAACCTTTTTAATGTTATATCTTTCAAGAATCTCTTTACAATAATCAATCCACTCCTCTACGCATACTAAGACAATAGCGTCTATAAGTGGATGATTTTCAAAATGTTCAATTGTATGAATTATAATAGGCTTATTGTGGAGTTCGAGAAATTGTTTTGGTTTTTCAACACTGTTCATTCTCGAACCCACTCCGCCTGCAAATATTAATGCTATGTTCATAAAGAATCTTTAAATAGTTTATTTACTTGCTGTACTGTTCTTGACATTATATTTCTTTCCGTTATAAGTTACGGTTCCGTAATAACCCCATTTAAGTACGCCTTTTTGAACATAATACAATGTATTATTATGTTCTACCAATCCGGTGTAACCTTTCACAACAGCACTGTTCTTAAGGTAGTACCAGGTGCCTCCTACGTTTGTAAGACCGTTTACGCCCCACTTAATTGCACCCTTCTGGATATAATAATCGGTTCCGCCATATTCAAAGACTCCGGTGAAAGTAAAGTCTACGGTACTGTTCTTTACGTAATACCATGTTCCGTTATATTGAACGAGTGTGTTTTCTCCCCATTTAAGAACACCTTTTTGTACATAGTACCAGGAATTGCCTAACTGAACGAGGCCTGTATATCCCTTTTGAACCGCACTGTTCTTAAGATAATACCATGTGCCTCCTACACTTGTAAGGCCGTTTACGCCCCACTTAAGGACACCTTTTTGTACATAATAATCTGTTCCGCCGTATGTAAAGATTCCGGTGTAGTTCCAGTCAAGTTTACCGTTCTTAACGTAATACCATGTTCCGCCATAGCTTACAAGGGTTGTAGCGTTCTTTTGAACTGCACTGTTCTTAAGGTAATACCAGTTGTTATTTCCGGCATTTGCAAGTCCGTCAACGCCCCATTTGATTACACCTTTTTGGATATAATAATCTGTTCCGCCGTATGTAAAGATTCCGGTGTAATTGAAGTCTACTGTACTGTTCTTTACGTAATACCATGTTCCGTTGTATTGAACGAGTGTGTTTACGCCCCATACAAGTACGCCTTTTTGTACATAATACCAGCTGCCTGAGAAGTAAACCAAAGTGGTTGCCGATGTGTCTACCACACCATTTTTGAGATAATACCAGGTTCCGTCGTAACTCGTAAGGCCGTTAACACTGTTGTCTTCAAGGCCATTCTTGTAATATCTCAAATTGCCGTTCGCATCCTTTTTGATTCCCGTAAAATTCGATGCGCTGGTTAAAGTATATGTTACACCGCTTGCGGCATTAATTCCTCTGCTTCCAAGAGAATTGTCTTTAAGAACGCAATCCTTGCTGTAGGAATTAAGTCTTATATCATAATTTGAACTTGAAGAGGTTTTAAATGTATTGTTTTCAATATTGAATTTTGCAGCAGTTGAGGAATCACCCAAAGTCTGCAATCCGTCACCGCTTAAACCTGTAACTTTATTATTGCTGATTGTTCCGCTGCACTTTGTAGCCATAATGCCGGCAAACGATCCTGTAGAAATTGTATTGCCGTCTATCTTAACGCTTCCGGTACAATTTTCTGTAAAAATACCTACTTCTTCATTAGTTCCGCTGATTGTATTTTTGCTTATCGTTGTGGCACCGGTAGTTTTGGAAACAAAGATTGTATATCTCTTGGTATTGCTAATCGTATTATTGCTTACCGTAGCAGTCGAAGCACTGTCTATTCTGATACCGTCACTGCCCGAACCGCTTATAGTATTCTTATTTACAGTAGGACTGCCGCCTGTAGTATAAATACCGTTTTTCGCATTCTTTATTTCATTTTCGGAAGCAGTAACACTTGAGTTAACAATATAGAGTCCTATACCGTTGGTACATCCGCTTAAAGTATTATGGCTGATAGTTCCTTTAATATTCTGAACTGTAATATTACAATCAGAACCGCACGAAACAGTATTGTAGCTGATTGTGTTTCCGGTGTTTGAACAATTTTCTATGAACATTCCCATCTGACAGGTTCCGGAAAACTTATTACTTGAAATATTAATCTTGGATGTATTGCCTTTTACAAAAATACCGTATCTGGTAAATCCGCTGATATCGGAATTATTCTTAATGTCTAAAGTAGCATTGCCGTCTACTCTGATTGCATCCTCTTTAGCCGAATTAAGAACATTGGAATCAATGGTATTGCTTCCCTCATAAATGTATATTAATGCTTTGGGGGCATTCTTTATCGTATTGCTCTTAACATTAATCTGTGATCTTTCAAGATGAAGAACACCATAATTGGAAGTTGCACTGCTAACCGAAGAAATCGTATTACCGGATACTTCACCGTTAGAGTCAACAGATAAAACACCTATTAAGCAGGAATTCATCTGGCAGTTCTTTACCGCAAAATTGTCAAATGAATAAGCATTAATGGCTGAACCGTTGGTAAGGTTACTGAAAGTACATCCCGAAACGGTAACATTCTGAGCTCTGTACTGACTTGATTCGTGGTGTGTACCTACACCCGCGCAAACACCGTTAAATGTACATCCGGTAATATTGATATTGTTACAAACAGTGCCATCAAGAGGTGTTGCACCTTTTTCATTGTTACCTGCATAATCAAGGTGAATAGTCTCGTTAAATTTATATCTCTCTGAATCACCTGCAGAATGATCGCCCCAGAATTCACTGCTGGTTCCTTTGTATTGAGGGCAATCTGAGAAAGTAACATTTTCGATTGTTACATTTTTGCTGGCACTGGCATTAATAACATGGTCCGTACATCCTTTAATTGTAAGATCGTGAATATAAATATCCGAAGCGTGCTGAAAAACAAATGCTCCTGTCAGGAAATATGCTGACGAATTCGCATTCCATGTACCGCCTTTAATCTCAACATTGCTTATACGTGTATATCCGCCGTGATCGTTTCCGTCAGTATGGCAGCCCACAATCATACCGGTCAAATCCGAATGGTTGGTACGAATTATCGTGGCATTTGAATCAACTACTAATGTTGTATTTGAATAAATGGGTAACTGCTGACTGATATAATATGTGCCCGCAGGAATTCTGACTTCAATGTCTGTTGTGGCTGTCTTGGCCTCAGCCAGCGCATTTTTAATGGCCTCCCAGTCATCACCTTCATCGTTTCCGTTAGCGCCATATGAAGTAACGTTATAAACATATCCGCCATTCATGGGATTGATTTCGAAGACTTCTTCTTCCGGCTCTTCGATTATTTCAACGGGCTCTTCAGTAATAATATCTTCAGATTCTTCCAAATCTGCTTTTATATCAGACTCGTTTTCATCAGAAGCTGCATCTTCAGTTAAGATATCATCAGTTTCGACAACATCGGCATCTTCTTCAAACGATTCCTCATCGATATCCTCGACATTTTCAATTACATCGGCTTCATCGATTACATCTTCAACATCGACTATACTCTCGTCATCGATAACGTCTTCAGTATCTTCGAGAATAACATCGTCGTATGTAATTAAATCCGATTCGGAAGTTTCAATTACTACGTCGTTTTCTCCAAGCACATCTGTGCCTTCTGCATTTACATTAAGCGAATAGATACTTAAAAAAGTAACCAGAAAACTTAATGTAAAAGCAATCCATCTTTTTCTGAATGCTTTCATCTTTTTCATAAGCACTGCCCCCCTAAATTACTTATTGTTGTAATGGTTTATAATTGATGCACCGCGATATCCGGTGATCCTTAAAAGCAATATCTTTTTTGTTTTCCACATTTTTTTATACAAAAAATCTACTCTTTTTAATATTTCGTCCATTTCTTTCATGGATTTAACCATCTGTTTCTTATCTTTTGAATATAATCGAATCAGATAATCCATAAAAATCCTGTATGTATATTCCATTTTGGCTATGACATGTATATTTTCTTTTTTCTCGCCCGGCAAATCCGAATAATAATCAACGGTCTCTTTCCATACTTTTAACAAATCCGGATAATGCTTAAAGAGAGAATTCTCATCCATGCTCTGTCCGTCGCGTCCAAGTCTGTAATGATATAATACTCCTTCATCAAACGACATAGTCTCGACAAAAGGAATTGCATGCATAACTACCAGATTGTCGGTATACAAAGTATTAGTTGGAATTTCTTTATGATTTGCTTTAACAATATCCGTTTTAATGCATGCATCCCAGAGCGGAAAATAAAATTCTTTTACTTCACTCTGCTTTAAAGTTTTTCCTGCATATTCCGCCCAATCAGGCTTATTCTCTCTGGTATGGCCGTCCGCATAACAGTAAACATGATCGGTAACATACAAATCTACATCTGTTTCGGATAATCGGGTGATAAGTTTTTCGAGGACTTTCGGATCAACATAATCATCGGCATCCACTTCTTTAAAATACTTTCCTGTGGCCAGATCGACCGACATGTTGATATTTGAGCCCCATCCGCCGTTTTCTTTATTTATTGTTTTAAAAGTATCCGGATATTTGGTTGAGTATTCGTTTGCAATCTCCTCGGTTCTGTCTTTTGAACCGTCATTCATTATAAGGACTTCCAATTTATCCATTTGCGGAACAATAAATGAATCCAGACAGTCCGCTAAATAGTTTTCCATATTATAGGCGCAAACAACTATAGTCAAAACTTTCACTTATCGGAAACCTCTTTTTTCCTGTATATATTTTGAATTACGTTTTTGTCTTTTCGAACCGTTGTTTCTTCACTTTCATTACTCATTGAAAAAACAAGTAACGGGAAAGGCGTATACATGAGATTCATAAGTCTCGGCTCAGTCATGGCAAATATCAAAAGAAAACATACAATCGAAACTATATAATAATCTTTCGACAAAATTCCCCGATAAATAATTACCGTATAAACAAACAGTGCCAATATCAGGAATAATAATCCATATTCAATCGCTATCTGCAGATAAGAACAATCGATATAATTGTATTCCCCTATGGATTTTCTGGCGGTAAAACCAACCCATTTCATCGGCTGGCCAAGGAGGGTAATTCCGTACTCAAGTATTCCGTTGTGTCCCAGTTTAAGCCTTCCATGCGTAAATGAATCCGCATTAATCCAGAATTTATTTGAACCGTTATATAACCATTGCGCCACAATCGAAAAGCCGGCAGCAAGTACAGGCATCAGCATCGCAATAATCTGAAAAGGTTTTCTTCGTAACGCCAAAAACTTATTCGTTTCAATCTTTACAATGGCAAAATATGCAATGAAAGCGATTGAAAGATAAAATGTCATTGACGCATCAGTCATTACGTAAAACCAGAATGTTACGGCTACCATCAATGCCAGTTCAATAAGTTTTATTTTTTCTCCTCTTAAGTAAATATACTGAAGTGACCAGTGGAGAAAAAGAATCGCTCCGGTTGTCGTCCATGTAAAGCCAAGACCGTGTCGGTTTCTCCCGCCGTCCAAAAAGATACGGTCTTCAATTATGCCAAGCTGACTTAAACCGACGGTGGCAAATAGTAAAATGCCCTGGCAGATACAGCATGTTTTGATAATCGTTTTGCTTTTGCAAAGAGAAGCTCCGAAAAACAGGAAGATATACAAAAACATCGTATCATTGCCGGATGACAGATATTCTACCGCAAGAAAAGCTGCCACCAGAGAGAAAGCTACAATTATGTTTCTCTTAAGCATCTTTCCGAAAGATGCGATAATGCAAATAATAAAAGCCAAATATTTGGAATAATTTAATATACGACCTACAATGGTGATTCCTGCCTCTTCCATCTTGGCAACCTCAATATTGCTGTATAAAGAGATAGAAATTAAAAACACCACGTAGCCAACAACAAACAGAACAGTACTCCATTCGTATATCGATTTGGCTTCGGATTTATTATTAAAAACTTCCTTCATATTTTTTCTTTAAAAATTTAGCCTCTAAGAAAGCCGATCCTTTTTTCATCCAATTGGTCTTTTCCATATGAATATAATTCAATTCCATTATCTCGGATTTTTTAATTCGGCCGATTTCAACCATATAATCCAGCCAGACATTAAACATTATTTCTGAAACACGACCGTAAAATCTCGCCTGATAATCCGAAAGGCCTCTTGCATCGACTCTTTTGTTTAATTCAAAGAGAATCGGGAACAGCCACTCACAATACTCATTAAACAAATCGTATTGCATAATCATCATATTAAACATATATCCGTAGTATCTTTTACGAATACGTCTGTAACTAAGCCAAAATTCCGGATACATCTCAATTAATATTTTTTCCGCTTCATCCAACTGATTGGAATAATGCGTATGGGCATAGTGAGAATAAAGAGTCTCAATATAATATTTTCTTTTGGCAGGCACAAATACCTTAATCTCAGGAATGAATTTGTTGATCTGTTCGCCCGTTAAAACGCTCTCGAACATATCATCGGACGGTTTAATCTTTGCACTGAAATGTCGCCTGTAATGAGCCAGTCCGATATAATCGGCCTTTGCATTTTTCCATGCCCAGTAAAGGCCCGTCAATTCACAAAACCCGGGATTAAGATATGAAATATTGTCTCCCGTGTTATCCTTTATAAAGCCCAAATCCAACGGGTTGCCGTTAGCATCCGTTTTTCCTTCCGCACCAACATGAAGCGGAATATATATTTCGTCATCAGGCATTCTGTATTTTTTATGTGTAGCTATAAAAATCTTAACAGTCACTTTAACTGTCCCGCCATTCTGTTTTAATTATTTTATACAATAGCAACTACGCCATTGATATCGATACCACACATTGAGCACACTTCAAGTTCACGCTCAAGTTCAATGTGTTTAATTTTTCCGAGTTGAACAACTATTATTGCCGACTGATATTCCTTGCAGCTTTCCTGAGCCGCAGCATCCAAATGCAAATACTGGAATTTGGGAATATCTGATGCAATATCATTCACAATCGGAAGATTCGATTCGTTATTTTTATCATATAAAAGAACGAATTTTCCTTCATGAGAACGAAGTACTTCTTTGGCATATTTCTTCGAGTCAAAACGATATCTTAATTGTCTGAAAAAGCCATGTTTGAGATTCTCGTCATTTTTGCTTTCCTTCTTGTCTATCAGGGCAATAAGCGGAAGATCAAACAATATTTTTAACTCTTCAACACTCTTTACATATCCGTTAAACATATATATGTATGAAAAGATTCCGCCCATCAAAACGACACCGATTATAAATCCGACTGCCATTTTCTTGATGAGTTTTTTCTTGTTGAGAGAAATACTTTCATTCAAATAATTCTTTTTATAATATAATTTTTCAGCTTCCGATAAAGTCGCTTCGGCTTCCTGTCTGTCCAAATCGGCCTGTTCAAGCGCTTCTTTAAACTTGTTTTGGGTGGAGACTAAGTAATTCTGTCCTTCTCCGAAGTGATGGGTCCATATGTCTGCTTTTTCCCATTTCGCGCCTTTTTCTCTGCTGATATACTTATTGGCCACTTCAGATACCATTTCATCAGCTATGGCAATTATCTTTTCTCCGTCTTCTTCATTGCCTGTTTTCACATCATAATAAAACAATGAATAATCATCTATATCTGTTTTCCAGGCACCTGCCAAAAATCCTAAGCTTACTGTATCTAAGCGGGTTCCGCTTTTTTCGGCTAATTCTTCCCTGAAATCATCATTGTTTATGTCATCTATAATCATCTCGTAAATAGGAGATCCCAATGAAACACCGGAAAGCTTATAGGTTGCCCTTGAAAAGTAATAATCTTTGTAATCAAACTCAAGAATTCCCGAGTTTTCCTGTGACTCAACATAATCATCATATATTTCTCTTACAGCATACACTTCTTCAATTTTGGCTATTGAAGATTTCGAAACATCATCGATTTTGTCATGCTCAAGATAATATTTCAAACCCAAAAGCGATGCTATGAGTATTCCCAGAACAAGTATAAAAACAATTCGCTCCAACAGATAAAAAAACAAATCTCTGATACTTACCTTTTTCACAGTTTTTCCTCTCTTAAAGTCAAAAGATTATTCCGAATAATTAAAGAAGATTTCTTCGTAACTGTCGGAAATACTTTCCCAACTGTAATACTCTTTAATTCGTTCGCCGGCTTTCCTGCCCTTTTCTTTTACTTCCTCTAAATCCATTTTATCAACTTTATTAATCAGATTAGCCAAATTGTAATCTTCTTTGGTCCAATAAAACGCAGTGTCTTCAGCAACTTCTCTGTTAAATCCCACATCAAACAGAAGATTGAGAGTCTCACTTCCCATAGACTCAAGAAGACTTGGATTTGTTCCGCCTACCGAATGACCGTGAAGATAAGCATATGCTTTTTCTCTTATCTTCATCAGTAATTCCTGATCGTAAACCGTTCCGACAAATCTGACTCTTCCGTCTTCAATGAAGTGCAAATCATTTTCGAGCTTCTCAAGAATGTCGCTGTCAATATTTGTTACTATTGCAAACTTCTTCTTGGACTCACTTCTTAAAAACTCTTTTATCATGGTTTCATAATTGTTCTCGGGAACAAATCTTCCTACCACAAGATAATACTCTCCGGGTTTTAAGCCTCTTTGTGCGAGCCATTCCGTATATTGTGGGTCGTCGTCTTTCAAAATGCTCTTTCGAAGTTTGGCTCCGTATGCAATGAATGTAGTCTTGGGATTGCTTCTCTTTAATCCTTTTTTGTCATATTGATCATGAACATACTTCTCAATATTCTTGGAATCACATATGACAAAGTCGGAATACTTTATCATCATTCTTTCCGACCATTTCCAGTATAATCGAACCGGTGCTTTCCACTTGGCTCTCTTCCATTCATGGCCATCGGGATTAATATAAAGTCTGGCTCCGAATTTGTGTAATTTTTTATAATACTTTCGAATTATAATTCCTATACGACAGGCCAGAATGTAAACAATCGCATTCTCTATTTTTTCTTTTTCAATAATCTCACAGCATTTTTCAAGCGCCTTTACATCATAATAAATCGCCTGTTCCGCACCCATTCTCTCGGGAATCTTAATCTTAAAACAATGAGCATTATGATAAATGAATTCCTCATCGTTAATCTTTGTTGCCCCAACCAGTTTGCTCTCGTCTCTTGAACCGCTTCCGTTGGCTTTACAGGCAACATGGTATTTTATTTTTTCATTGTTTTGATGATATTCTGTTAATTTATCTACAAACGTTTCGTATCCGCCGTAGGCTCCGAAGCTTTTTGAGCCGACTATGAATACGTGTTGAACCTTACTCATCTGTTGCTAAATCTCCACCAGTCCTAAATCTTTCATGTTCAGTTTTTCGCAAAACTGTTTATACTTCTCGACCTCAATATAGGTATTCTTTTTTCTCTTAACCAATGCCAGGCAGGCTTCCGATTCCAAAACCGAATTGTAATCATTATCGGATATTTGAATCAGTTTAACTTTTGAATCTATTCCTTTTTCGGTAAACAGATTAATTATTTCTTTTCCTTCCGAAGCGTTACGCATATCGAATACGGCCAGACAGTTAACTGCATTTTTATCAAGCACGGCTTTAAGTTTGTCAATATCTTCCGAATTGCTAAAATTCCAAAGGCAGATACCGGAATAATCGATATATCTGATGTCTCTGATTTTTGCTCCGAAAACGGCCAGGCATACAAATAATGTGAACGAAAGGAATAATCCTCCGATTATGCCCGCAGCAGTATAAATCACCAGAGTTTTCGCAAGACTTCTGACACTCTTTGTACCACCGTCCACACCGTTTTTAATCTTGTATTTTTTAACTGCACTCTTGTATTCTTCCAACGCATTGGTTTGGTCAACAACCGCGTTTTCATACGTTCTTAAAGCATTAGTGTTTCCTATCTGCTTGTCTGTGAAAGCCGGATCGATTCTGGTGTATGATGAATTGTCTACAAGCTTTAAAGTAAAGCTTCCCTGAGCTGCCGCAATATCGGCTTTTTTATTTTCTATACGCTTCATGATAATGGACATTATTTCATTCGCCTGGTCGGGATCGTAATGGGACAATACTATATTAAGCGAATTGCCCTGACCGCCAATCTGAAGAACATCCATCCATGCTTCCACATTAAGATCCTTGTTCTCTTCTTCCAGTTCCTCTCTCATTCCGCCGTAAATGAGGTAAGAAAGATAGGACTGAATGATATCATTTGCATTGTCGGTATCGGTGATTGCATAGGAGCAGTTGACCGTATAAATATTCTCCGAGTCTATTTTCATTAGAATCGAATTGTCCATATAAGCCTTTTTCTCATCGCGCTGTTTTATTGCCATTTCGAGCGCGGACTCATAAGACTTAAGAGCCTCCTCATAAGAGCGGATTGCTTCTATTTCGTCACTGTCTCCGGTATAGTTTTCCGAAGTTAAAGCGTTGTTGATTTCTTCAGCTTCTCTGACATCTCTTTTATGAGAAACAAAACCTGCTGCCGCTCCGAGAATTGTACATAAAACCAATATCACCAATGTGATCGGCAGGTTCTTAATCATATCTTTAAGTATTGAGGCTATATTGTATCTTCGATTTATCATTCAGTTTGATTCCTTTCGGTATTGCAGTTGCTACTAAACATAAAATAAAAGGATTGTAACTGATATCAAGCAAATGATGCGATATCATGCAGTTAAGGCTTACCAGGGCAATTGCATACATAAGATATATATCGTTGCCCTGATTGATACATGCAAGTATATGTGCGAATACTATTACGGCAAGGATTACAATTCCGTAGCAAAGCATCACATATACAAATGAGCAGTCCGGGAAATTATATTCATCTTTGGACGGTACCACCTCTGTTCCGCCGTTTCCGACAAATTCAAGGCTTTTTCCGAAAAGACTTAATCCGCTTTGATTAATGGCCTTTTGTCCGAACATTAATCTGTTGGTAATAATGTTATCCAGGCTGCTTAGAAAACCATTGTCTTCGGAATATGCAAAAGTCATTACAAACATTATTGCCACGCCCAAAGGCATGGATAACGGTCCGACTATTTTCCACATTACCTGCCAAATGCGTCTGAATTTCTTACCAAAGAATTCCTTCTCCGTCAGGTTGCCTACGGCAAATATGAGAATCATCGCGAGCATGCATATGAAATCAAGTTTTCCCTTGGTTGCCATAAACACCAGCGCGGCAAACAGAGTGAAATATAAATATTCCAATATTCTCAATTTCTTATTTCGCAAATAAAAGTAAGCGAGGAACAAGAAAAACATATGTGACGAATAGTCTGTACAATGAAGAATTCCGAATGAATTTCTGTAAGATTCCGTATTTTCCTGCCAATACCTCAGATTATCTATAACTCCGAGTAATGAGCATATTGTCGCAAATAAAACTATACTTCCTACAACCGTAATGTAGATCTGAAGGATTTTCTTGAAATCGACTCCCCTTGCACCAATGATTAACAGCAGAATCGTAAAAGGTATATTGTATCCGGATTTAACCGTCTGAAGTCCGATTAATGCGGTTACTACGCTGTATGCAACTATTTCGTTAAGAGAATACGAATCATAAAATACAACTTTGATTCCTATTGCCAGTACAAACAGCAAAAGAGCCACTTTATTGAGAATCGGAACGGAGGGGAACATGGTGCTCGCCCACCCGGCTATTACCAATCGATCAATAAAGGCTATAAAGAACAGCATTTCTGCTGTGATACGCTCTTTAATTCTGTCTTTGCTCAACGAAATTATCATCCGTTTATTATACCATAATTAAGCGCTTTTCTCAATACTTATCAGATATTGTCTCATTTGACAACCTGGCTGTTCTTAAGCGTATACGACTTACCGCCGATGTTAACTTTGCCGTTAACTCCCCACTCAAGAACTCCTCTCTGAATATAGTAGTCTGTTCCGTTGTAAGAACACAGTCCCGTATATTTCCAGTCAAGCGTACTGTTATTGACGTAATACCACGTGCCATTGTATTGAACTAACGTCTTTACGCCCCATTTAAGCACACCTTTCTGAACATAATACCAGTTCTTGTTCGCGGAGTTTTGAGCCAGTCCCGTATAATTCCAGTCAAGCGTACTGTTATTAACGTAATACCATGTGCCGTTGTATTCAACCACTGCATTTACGCCCCATTTGAGCACACCTTTTTGGACATAATACCAGTTCTTGTTGGCAGTATTCTGAACCAGTCCCGTGTAGTTTTTCCTGAGCGCACTGTTCTTTAAGTAGTACCATGTTCCGTTAATATTCGTAAGGCCGTCCACTCCCCACTTAATGGAACCGTTTTGGATATAATAATCCGTTCCGTTATAAGAGAAAATTCCGGTGTATTTCCAGTCAACGGTACTGTTGTTCACGTAATACCACGTGCCATTGTATTGAACCAGGGTTCTTACGCCCCATTTGAGTTCACCTTTTTGAACGTAATACCAGCTGCCGTTAAAGTTTACGAGGCTGGTATAATCCTTTCTGACAGCGCTGTTTTTTAGATAGTACCAGGTACCGCCAACGTTCGTGAGGCCGTCAACTCCCCACTTAATAGCACCCTTTTGGACATAATAATCTGTTCCGTTGTAAGAGCAAATACCTGTATATTTCCAGTCAACTGTACTGTTATTTACGTAATACCATGTGCCGTTGTATTGAACTAACGTTCTTACGCCCCATTTAAGCTCGCCCTTTTGTACGTAATACCAGTTGCCACTGTAATTGACCAGACCGGTGTAATTCTTTTCAAGAGTACTGTTTTTAAGGTAATACCACGTGCCGTTTATATTTGTCAGGCCGTTTACACCCCAGACTATTATTCCTTTTTGAACATAATAATAATTTCCGTCGGTATGCTTAACCAATCCTGTATAGTCAGACTGTAAAACACCCTTCTTTACGTAATACCAGATTCCGTTTGAATGTTTTACGAGACCGTCTTCATTACTGAATCCGTTATCTACCACTATTGTCAGGGTTTTGGATTTTTCGGTGTTGCTGCCGTCAAAATCTTTTACGCTGAATTTTACTTCATATGTTCCCTCGGAAGGAAATGTAATATTAAAGGAGTGATTATCGACATACTGAGGATTATAAGAACTGCCGAGAATGCTTTTTCCGTCCTTATTTGCATAATCAAGTCTGAATTTACATTTATCCGATCCGCCGTCTCTCACCAGGATAAACTGCGTAGATACACCGACATTTACACTTGCGGGGAAACTGACTGTAAAATCTTTTAACGCGGGAGAAACCGAATTATATAAAGTCAGTTCATCCCTGGTAAATGTATTGACTGTATATTCATCGTAATAATATGTATAAGAGGTTCCGTTGCAGTTAAAAGTGTATCCTTCACTAACGCTTCCCGATACAGGACGTGCAAGGAACATTACGTCCGATCCCATTCTGTCGGTTTCACCCGGGTCGATGAAATAATTAATTCCGTCGCCCCAATGAAGGATGTTCCAAAAATGTCTGTCACGGTTTCTGTAACCCATCACCATGTAGCATTTAATTGAAGATTCGACGAATACGCTCTTCTCGCATAAGTATGCATAAGCTCTGCAATAACCCTGCTGAGATGTTTTGGTGTTGGAATCGCCGTCAAATACACTGATTAAAGACGAATCTGAAGAATTGGCATCAAAATCCGTCATGCTGCATATTTTATTCTTGTATAAAACTATCTTGCTGTAATCGCCGCACGATTTTCCTTCGTTAAGGATGCTGTTGATATTGGATACAGCATTTTTTACGGCCTTGGTTTTATTAATATCTACGTAATTGGATCCCTGGCCTTTATATGCCTGTGTCGGCTCAAAATTAAGAACAAATTCGCTGCCTTCAACCGACAATTTATATTCACCCGAAGACGATTGCCATAAGGAATAGCTAAATCCGCTAAAAGAAATTGAATTAACCCAGTATCCTTCAAAGGTGCAGTCATTTTCCAACGCATTGGAAACTGCTTCAGAATCAAACTTGGAAACTCCCGTTTTATCAAATAATGCATAAACCGCATTATAGTCTATCTGAATTCCTCCGTCGGTTGACGCAACAATTCGTGATACTCCGAGCTCCGAAGCAGTATAATGCTTTGTACTGATTCCCAAATCCGCGTAACTGATTCTTACTTGTGCTATGCATTCCTGTCCTTCGGCAACCTGACCCATAAGCAGTTTGGCTCTGTCATAGATTACCCTGTTCATTCCGGACAATCTGTCCCCGCTCATGGAGCCTGCATTATAAACCGGTGTTTGTTCCCCGGTAACCTCTTTGTCAATATATGCATCAACGGCATCTTCCGTGTCACTTTGAGCAAAAATAAAAGACTGCTCATTAATCTGCGCAGATGATGCTATGCTTATCTGATTCTCTGTTTGTTCTGCCGGCTCTGTGCTTAGCTGTTGTTCTGTTGTCTGTTCATCAGGCTGCTCTGCCGGTTCTTCTGTTTTCTGTTCGTCAGGCTGCTCTGCCGGCTCTTCTGTTGTCTGTTCGTCAATTTGCTCAATCGAATCTTTTGATATCTGATTATTTATTTCATCGATTTGCTCATCTGTTCGAGGCTCATCTGAAGACTCTTGTTCTGCAATCACATCTTCGTTGATTACAGTTTCGGGATCTTCTGTTAAAACTTTTTCTTTTATGTCCTCAGGTTCATCCGTTTCGGCCTCAATTTCCGCTGTTTCACTTACAATAACTTCTTCTGTAAAAACATCTTCTCCTTCGGCACGAACATAGCCTGAAAATGATAGTGATAAAATTCCCACAATCAGAAATGAAATTATCATTTTTTTATAAAGGCTTTTAAGCTTAAATCCGGTCTTGCGCATCATTGTCAGTCTCTTCACTTTCTCGCTTCCTTTGTATATGTCGAAATATTTTTCTTTTAAATCGTGATCGATTTCTTCGATCTCTTTTGTATTGTTTTTATCCAGCTTTAGATAGGATGTATATACGAACGAAATGGCATGATTAACCGAGAGTTCGAATAACGATCTCTTACTTTCATCAGGATTATTTTTGAGTAAATCATCGTACAAATCACAAAGATCCCACATCATACGAACAGAATCTTTGTAATGCTTCTTAATTCCTTCTGTACTGACACTCTGTCCTTCGCACTGAAGATAATATCTGTAAACAGGTTTGTCGAAAAAGGCTATTGTTTCGGCTTTTACAAAGGGATAGAGAACATATTCCATATCCGTGTAAAAGCAATGTTCGGGAATGTCTCTCCCCAATTCATTCCATACGCCGGTTTTGAATGCTATCCCATGCATCCAGAGTCTGTTGTCAAACTTAACATCCGAGATTTTTAAAACACCGTCGCTGTTATACTGCTTATAATCATCTATTGTTTCGCTCACCGAATCTTTTACGTATTCTTTTACGTGAGGACATACTATTATGTCTGCATAGTTCGAATCAAGATATTCTACGAAATCGCGCATATTCTCCGTAATATATTTATCTCCGCCGTCAAGCTGCTTAAAATACTTTCCCTTCGCAACCTTTACCGAAGTATTAATCGTTGAACCGTAACCGCCGTTTTCTTTTTTTATTATCCTAAAAGAATCGGAATACTTTTCTTCAAATTCTTTGGCTAAATCAAACGTATTGTCCGAAGATCCGTCATCAACGACTATTACTTCAATCTTTTGCATGGTTTCCTCGTCGGTGACAAGAGATTGAAGGGTATCTTTAATTGTCTCTGACACATTATATGCCGCAACCGAAACGGTTAATAATTTTTCCATGGCAGTCCTTTGTAACAATTCTATTCTGAGAGTATACCGGAATAAAAATCTTCCAGTTTTTTGGCTTCTTTGGTAATATCGTATCCTTTATCCGCAAGCGTTTTTGTTTCATCTTTTCTTGAGGTTTCGGCGTTGAGGGTTTTATTCGCCCATTCTTTCGGATCATCCAAAGTTAAACATTCAACATTATCGGTAATAACAGTATCCTTCGATACTTCATCCGTATCCGACATGATGCATTTAAGGCCGTTGCACTGTGCTTCAATCATAACCACACTGAGCCCCTCGTGAACGGACGGGAACAGGAAAATATCCATTGCATTAAGTAATCTCGAAGTATCCTTCGTCTCACCATAAAAGATCACTCTGTCCGCAATATTATAAGCTTTAACTTTTTCTTCGATTTCTTCTTTTAAGGGGCCGTCTCCCACAAGCAGAAGTTTTGAAGTATTATCTGTTTCGCTTATTTCTTTGAATACATCTATCAAGAATGCGTGATTCTTCTGGGGTTTAAAACGGCCTATATGTCCGATAAGAATTTCATCGTCTTTTATCCCCAATTCTTTTCTTACTTCATCTCTGATTGCCTGATTAAATTTGAATTTCCCGGTATCTATTGCATTGTTTAAAATATATACTTTTTTATTGTCGATATTTTCCCTGCCAAAAAGCCATTCACCCGCTTCTTTAGAGCAGGCCATGTAATGTGTTGCTTCTCTTCGAATGTCCTTTCTGCACTTCTCAAGATAAGCATAATGAATTCTGTTTTTAATGCCTTTGTTGGCAAGCTGATGTCTTGTATTGTGGGAATGTGCGATTCTTACTTTTACACCCGCTGTTTGAGCGAGCGAAAGAAAGTACGATCCTATTGCATCAACATGCGTGTGAACAATGTCATACTTTTCGCTTTTAAGAATTTCGAGATATTCCTGTTTGTTCTTTTTGGAATCCACTCTTCTCGGAGTAATACAGAAAACTTTAGAACCCTTCTTAATCAGATAACGGCAAATATCATTTTCCTCCAATTCGCTTTTGGGCGCATTAAGAAGAAAATCAATTTGATATCTTTCTCTGTCTATGTGATTGTAATAGTTTAATATGACACTCTCCGTTCCGGCATGATGAAGCGTGTCATTTAGTACATATAATATTCTCATAAAATAATCGAACTAAAAACATCCATATATTTTTCTGTTATTTCTTTTAGGTTATATTCAGGAAATGAACAGATTTTTTTCTCTTTGGTCTGAGCCTCTTTTATTCTCTTAATCCAGTCGTTTACATCCCGCGGATCGTCCACGTAGGTGGCTTTCTTTTGAGTAACTTCCTCAAGGCATGTGCATTTGGTTGTTACTACTCTCGCACCCTTCATCATGGCTTCAACAGGAGGCATTCCGAAGCCTTCGAATGTGCTCGGGAAAAGGAAAAGATTGCAATTCTCATACAGAGCGTCTCTGTCCTCGTTGCTTACAAATCCTGTATCAACAATTAAATCTTCAACGCCCGCTTCTTTAACCTTTAAGTTGAATTCATCCTTCTTTCCGCCGACACCGCTGACTACAAGTTTATAATCGCGTAAATCCGGCTCGTTTTCTTTTATTTCTTTTATGACATTTATTAATGTTTCAAGGTTCTTGTGCGGGAGCATGGAACTCACCGTGTAGAAATATTTATCTTTTTCGATGTTGTATTTTGCTTTGATATTCTCAAACAAATCGTTATCGCTCTTTACAGGCTTTTCCGCGGAAAGAAGAATCGGATCATACACAACGACGCATTTTTCTTTTGCGGATGGATAATTCTTGATAATATCTTCCTTGCAAAACTCTGAAATTGTAATTACTTTTCTGCTTTCGGCGCATGCTTTCTTCCATGATTTTTTGGCAAAGAAGCGTTTTGATGTGGAGAAGTATTCCGGAAAGTGCAGCGCCTGAAGATCATGTATAACGGTAATGTAAGGTATTCCTCCCTTTTCTTCCTGCAGGCTGTTGGGCTTGGAGTACACCGGAATCAGCATGATTTCAACTTTGAGTTTCCTTGCAAGCTTATCAAGATTTGCGTTTTCCCATGCGATTCTTCTGACTCTTTTCATGCTGTCGACATCACATATCTGAATTCGCATATTGGGATATTCTTTATAGCATTCGAATGTTTCTGCAACATCCCTGCCCGCAAACAATAAGTATTCATTTTTATCATCATACATTCCGAATCCGTTCAGAAGATTTCTGATTACCGATTCGGTTCCTCCGCATATGTTCGGTCGAACCCACAGGAGGTCAATTCCTATTATCATTTTCTGAATCAATCCTTTTATCTGTAAACCATCCTATCCCTTTATATATTATATATATAAATTATAAAAGGCGCTACCTGAGATTATATAAAAAGTGCGTAATATATTAATAAACCCGTCGGATTATGACGGGTTTATTAATGTTTATATCTTTTATGATTTTATTTCGAATTACTTCACAACGGCACTGTTCTTTAAGGTATACGTTTTGCCGTTAATCTTAACCTGTCCGTTTACGCCCCATTTAAGTTGGCCTTTTTGGATGTAATACTGAGTTCCGTTGTATTCGCACAAGCCTGTATAGCTCCAGTCAAGCGTGCTGTTATTTACATAGTACCAATTGCCGTTATGCTGTACCAATGTTCTGACGCCCCACTTTAAGGTGCCTTTCTGAACATAATACCAGTTCTCGTTGGCTAAATTCTGTACAAGTCCCGTGTAATTCCAATCTAATGTACTGTTATTTACGTAGTACCATGTACCCTGATACTGTACTACTGTTTTAACGCCCCAGATAAGCTTACCTTTCTGGACATAATACCAGTTCTTGTTTGCTGCATTCTGTACAAGTCCCGTGTAGTTTTTCTGAACGGCGCTGTTCTTTAAGTAGTACCAGGTACCTGCAACATTTGTGAGGCCGTCTACACCCCACTTAAGGGTACCGTTCTGAATATAATAATCTGTACCGTTATATGTACATATGCCTGTAAACTTCCAGTCTAATGTGCTGTTGCTTACGTAATACCATGTACCCTGATACTGTACTAATGTCTTAACGCCCCATTTAAGTTCGCCCTTTTGTACATAATACCAGTTCTTATTGGCTGCATTCTGAGCAAGTCCGGTGTAGTCTTTCTGAAGAGCGCTGTTTTTAACGTAATACCAGTTGCCTCCGGCATTTACAAGACCGTTAACGCCCCATTTAAGAGTACCGTTCTGAATATAATAATCTGTTTTGTTATATGTACAGAAGCCTGTGAACTTCCAGTCAACCGTACTGTTATTTACGTAATACCATGTACCGTCATACTGTACTAATGTTTTAACGCCCCATTTAAGTTCGCCTTTTTGTACGTAATACCAGTTCTTATTGGATGTATTTTGAACAAGTCCGGTGTAGTTCTTCTGAAGGATGCTGTTTTTAAGGTAATACCATGTACCGTTTACGTTTGTAAGACCGTTAACTCCCTGAACCAGCTTACCTTTCTGAACATAATAGGAATCACCGTTCTGCGCTACCAAACCTGTAAAGTTGGACTGAATAACACCATCCTTAAGATAGTAATACTCTCCGTCAAGACGGGAAACCAGTCCGTTTTCGGATGTAGCCGCTACGTTTATGATCTTAGCCACTTCGACATTGTTGTCGCCTGTGTCTTTTATGGTGAATCTTATCTCATAGTTTCCTTCTGAAGGGAATGTAATGTTAAATGACTGTGAATCCACAAACTGTGCAGCGTAGGATTCGCCGAGTATGTTCTTTCCGTCTTTCTTAACGTAATCAAGTCTGTATTTGCACTTGTCGGTTCCGCCTTCGCGAACCAAAATAAACTGATTAGCGGAGCCCGTAGGCAAATATGCGGGATAATTTACGCTAAAGCCTTTTAATGTGGATTTTACGGCCTGACTAAGCGTAAGTTCTTCGTCCTTATAGTCTTTTAAGGTGTATTCGTCATAAGTGTATGTGAATAACTCGCCGTTACATTCAAATATGTATCCGTTGCTGACTGATCCGGAAATAGGAAGCGCAAGGAAAAGCTTATCTGAGCTCTTCTTGTCGCACTCTGCCAAATCCACCATATATTTTCTGCCGTCAGCAAGACGAACTATATTCCAGTAGTATGTGTAAGCTCCTCTCTTGCCGGAAGCCGGATAACATTTGACGGAAGAGCTGTTGAAAACTGTTTTTTCGCACAGATACTCAAATGCTCTGCAATATCCCTTTTGAGAGGTATTTGTCTTGGAATTACCGTCAAATACACTTACAATGTCATTTTTATTGCTTGAACTGTTGTCTAAATCTGTCGATGAAATAATCTTGTTCTTATAATAAACAAGCTTTTCATAATCGCTTAAAGATTTAGCATCTTCAATAATCTTATTAACATTGGTAATGGTCGAGCCTACAGCTTTGGTTTTGGCCGGATCTGCTGTAAAATTCTCACTTCCTTTATAATCACTTGTGGGCTCAAATGAATATACCAATTCTTCTCCGTCGATGGAAAGCATGAATTCTCCGGAGGAATTTCTCCATAATGAATATCCAAACGATCCGGGCGAAATAGTATTTATCCAATAGCTTTCATATGCATTATCGCGCTCTAACGCATTGCAAATGGCCATCGAATCGTACTTATCTACTCCGGTCTTGGCATATAATGCCTGAATTGCCGCATAATTCACGGTAATGTTGCCGTTTGAAGATACTGCTATGTAAGTTACTCCCAAATCAGAAGCCGTATAACGCTTTGTGTCAACTCCTAGATCCTTAAAGCTGAATGTCAACTTCGTATTAACTTCCTGACCTGCCGCAACACGTCCTATTAACAGTTTTGCCTTGTTGTAGATTGTTTTATTCATGCCCGTGAGTCTGTCGCCGCTCATTGACGAAGCATATACGGGTGTTTGCTGCTTGTCTATTTCGCTGTCTATATATGAAGCCAATAAAGCATCTTTGTCTGTCTGATTGAATTCATATATTTGTGCATCCGGACTGAAATGCATTTCAATCGGATCAAATTCTTCTTCGATTTCAGCTTCTTCAACTTCTTCAGTTTCTTCAGCAACTTCTGCTTCAATTTCTTCTTCTGTTATTTCGGCTTCAATTGCAGTTTCTGCTGTTTCCTCATCAGCGGGGGAAACTATTTCTTCAATTGTTTCGTCGGCTGCAATTTCTTCTGTTTCGTCTGAAGTATCATCAGCGATAATATCCGCATCTTCTGTTGCTTTTGCATCATCATCAGCGATTACTTCAGCTTCATCCTCAACGATAGGATTTTCGTCATTTTGATTGATTACTTCGGCAACAATTTCTTCCGAATCATCGTTCAAATCCTCGCTAATCTGATTTTCTGTTTCATCAATATCTGTTTCGTCAAATATCAATATCTCTTCGTCATTGCCATCAATGCTTTCTTCGAAGGAAGGAGCATCATATATCGAATTATCAATATAATCGTTCCCTTCTGCATGAACATTAATGCCCAGCGACATTGTCGCCGTAGTCAATGCTAAAAAGGTTCCAAGTATCCTTTTCCTTAATTTTCTCATTCTAGCCTCCATTATTTCTTCCTTAAAAATAGCCGTTCCGGTCAAGAACGGTCATCTTTGCTATTTTTTTGTCAATTTATTATAACACATACAAATACATGATTCAACAAAACAAACCATTTATATTGTGTTTTTATTTGGATTTTATACTTGATATTGTATTTTTTGACTGTACAAATGCATCATAAAAGCGCCCTTTTAAAGGCGCTTCTAAAACATTTTTCTAACTTAAAATAAACTTCGCTATCTCAATTCCCACGCATTCAAACCACGACCATATGCCGTAGCCATTGTCCCTGTAGGCTTTGTAGCGGTCCTTACAGCGTTTTTTGCACTGCTTGAAACTCTTTTGATTGCTGGTGCCGCCCGTTATAAAATTAGCCAGCGTAACGTTCTTGATGGTTATGCGGGCATTCTTTTTTCTGGCTCGTAAAAAGAACTCAAAATCATCATGAATTCCCTCGCACTTGTAGGCACCAATCTCGTCGTAATACGCTTTTCTCACCACCATTGTCGGATGATTCCAGTGACGCGAAGTCGGAAGTTTGTCGTATCTGCTTCTTTTGACGATTATCTGACCGTTATCCTTAATTAAATTGATGTCACCATAAAAGATATCATACTGCTTTTCTTCATATGCTTTTACGGCCGTTTCTATCATTATAGGCTCATAAAAATCTCCGGAATTAATAAGTCCGACCAGCTCTCCCGTGGCTTTTGCAATGCCTTTGTTCATGGCATCGTAAATACCTTTGTCAGGCTCGGAAAAGATCTTGTAGTCGATACCTTTTTCGGCGAATGCATTCTTGTAGGACTCGGCGATTTCAACCGTTTTATCTTTGCTCGCACCGTCGATGATTATGTACTCGATATCAGAGTAAGTCTGGTTTAAAACCGATTCAATTGTCTTTTTTATCACTGCTTCGGAGTTGAAGCAAATGGTGATTATGGTGACTTTCATTATCTTTTATGATGTTTGAAAACTGCTTATATCGCTTGACTTTTGTTAGTCCGGTAATATAATTGAATTATAAAGGTGCTACCGATAGACGGTTGCCCTACAGATTATTTATGCAAAGCATAAAATAACCGCCGGACTGGGGCGGTTATTTTTTTCTCTCTTTGCATAACTTAATGATAAGTGCTGCAAATGCAATCAACATTATCAGCAACTGAATCAAATCAGCTAAAGTAATGTACATAAGCTTTCCCTCCTTTCTTTGAAAAACAATTTTCATTGAAAAACAAAAAAGAAGAGGGTGAGAACCCTCCTTTGAGGAGGGTAACCGCCTACCGTATTATTGGTAACACCTGAGATGATATTACCATATCGGTTAATTATTGTAAATATTTAATAATATATTTTTGTTTTTATTGTCATATTGCACAAGTCTAATGATTTCGTCAATTATTGTCATTAATCATGAAATGACACATAAACCCTGTTCGCAGGCGTTTACCGACATCATTGCCGTTCTGTAGTGATTATGCTTTCCGCAAGTGAACAAATTCTGTAATTTTCCTTGTAATCAGTTAATTCTTCAGCATAGGTTAGATTTCCGAAGGCTTTGTTTACAAGGCCTGTAAAGTGGCTCAGAAGTTTTAAGAGCCATGTCAGACCGCCCATGAGTGCTTTCTTTTTGCCGTTGGCTTCGGCTATCATTTTAACCATCTCTGATGTGTTGGAATTCTCTGCGTTGGCAGGATGAAAGATTCCGCTTTCCCCGTTGTCAATCATCAGTCGCACGAATTCACAGAGATTGTCTATATAAAGCATTGAACGTTCATTTTTAACCTTAGGGAAAATCGGGAGTTTAAGCGCGAATTTCCTAAGCGAATTGTAATTGCCCTTGCAGCCCGGGCCGTAGATCATCGGAGGGCGCAAAATAA
The DNA here is from genome assembly GCA_017618075.1 of Lachnospiraceae bacterium. GTDB lineage: Bacteria > Bacillota > Clostridia > Lachnospirales > Lachnospiraceae > UBA3766. The sequence continues at coordinate 53,130 of JAFZUY010000003.1, read as the reverse complement.
CAACCTTAAAAGTCTTTGACTCATCTGTTGTATCCGGAAAGTCAGTTTTTTTAACCGATTCACTGTCATTCTCCATCAGCTTCAACAATCCGATTTCCGCATTCAACTTGCTCTCACCGTAAAAGTTCTCGGGTTCGGGCTTTGTGTCTTTTGTGATTATTTTCTCTTTTCCAATCGGAGAGCTCGCGCCGTAAACAATCGCAGAACTCATAAAAATGAACTGTTTAACGCCTGCTGCCCTGGCTTTCTTAGCTGTCTCAATCGCAAGCTCGGTATTAACTTTTCTGTAAAGTTCTTTGCCTTCTTCAGATACTTTTCCGACATCCGCATGCGCAATTCCAGCTACATGAAAAACTGTATCATATCCGTCGAAGTTCCAGGTGTCATTTGTTTTATTCGAAACAATCTTTCCCGTCAGCGTATCCATCACACTAATCTCATATTCAGCATGTTTCTCGTGACTCTTTATGTAGTTTTCGAAGGAGGTACCGATGAAACTGCCGGCACCCGTTATCAGAATTTTTCTCATATTCGTTTATTTACGCGCGTTTGAAACTTCTCTTGCTATTCGCACGTAGTCCAAGGTTTCAGCCCGCGCAATCTTACGTGCGTTTGAAGCCTCTCTTGCTTTTCGCGCGTAGTCTATGGCTTCCACCCTCGCAATCTTACGTGCGTTTGGGACTTCTCTTGCTATTCGCGCGTAGTCTAGAGCTTCCGCCCGCGCAATCTTACGCGCGTTTAGCGCTGTGCTGTGGGTTCGCGCGTAGTTATTGGCTTGCGGACTCTTTATCTTACGCGCGTTTCGTTCTTCTCTTACTTTTTGCGCGTAACAAACGCGCCTTCACGCATAATACTGCAACTACTTCGCTTTTGCGTCCTCAGCAGCCTTGTATGTCGGAACTATCTCGGCGATTTTCTTTTTGACTTCTTCTATGTCGGGCTCGCCTTCTACGAAGGTCTTTAAGCTTTCAATCTGCGCCATAAATTCGTCCTCGTTGAAGTTGATGGGATGGCCGATGTGGATGCGCTTGTTGCGGGTCTCGGTCAGGCCTTCCTCGTCCATTAACATCTCTTCGAAGAGCTTTTCGCCGGGTCTTAAGCCGGTGAAGACTATCTCGATATCATCGCCGACACGAAGGCCGGAGAGCTTGATTAAGTTCTCTGCGAGGTCGAGAATCTTGACGGGCTCGCCCATGTCAAGCACGAAGATTTCACCGCCCTTTGCGTATGCGCCGGCCTGTAAAACCAGGGCAACGGCTTCGGGAATCGTCATGAAATATCTGATGATTTCAGGATGTGTAACGGTAACCGGTCCACCTGCTTCAATCTGCTTTTTAAAGAGAGGAATAACCGAACCGTTCGAGCCCAAAACATTACCGAATCGTACTGCCACGAACTCGGTCTCGGAACGTTCGTTGTAGGTCTGTACTATCATTTCGCAGATACGCTTGGTTGCGCCCATTACGTTGGTGGGGTTAACCGCCTTATCCGTCGAAATAAGTACAAACTTTTTAACCTTCCATTTATCAGCCGCCTTAACGACTTTAAGTGTGCCTAAAACGTTATTCTTGATAGCCTCGTTGGGGCTTTCTTCCATGAGCGGAACATGCTTGTGCGCTGCCGCATGGTAAACGATTTCAGGCTTGTATTCTTCAAATATCTTATCCATTCTCAGCGTATTTCGAACGGACGCGATAAGTACCACAAGATTTAACTCGGGGAATTTACGCACCAGCTCCTGCTGGATGTCGTAAGCGTTGTTCTCGTAAATATCAACGATAATAAGCTGCTTGGGATTGTGACCCGCGATCTGTCTGCAAAGTTCGCTTCCGATCGATCCGCCGCCGCCTGTAACCATGATGACTCTGCCTGATACATAGCCCATGATTTCGTCGAGGTTGGTACTGACGGGTTCTCTTCCTAAAAGATCCTCAATCTGTACATCACGAAGTTTGGATACGTCTACATCAACTTCGCCGTTTATGAGCTGATACATACCGGGTAAGATACGCATCTTGCAGCCTGTTTCCTTGCAGATATTGACGATTTCCTTTATCTCCGAAGGCTTAGCCGAAGGGATGGCGATAATAATCTCTGCGATATTGTATTCCGCAGCTGCCTGAACGATTACGTCACGACCGCCTACGATGGGAACGCCACGGAGTTTCTTGCCCCAGCAGCCCTGACCGTCATCGATGATACAGCAGACCTTCATTGTGAGGTACTGAGTGGTGGTTATTTCTTTTATGATTTCATTTCCTGCACTGCCTGCACCGATAACCATGCAGCGTGTAGGCTCTTTGCCGCCCTCGCGGATTCTTCTCTTCGCACGGAGAATTCGAAGCGCACGATAAGAAAACCTGATGACGGATGTAACAGCCAAAAGCGCAACCAGGTAAATCAAAGGATATGATCTGGGAATCGGTAATTTAAAAATGAATTTGCAGATAACCTGTCCGATGGTCGCCGTGGTTACGGCTGCGATGATTTTGATAAGTTCGGTAGCGGAAGCGTATCTCCAGACGGAGGTGTAAAGGTTCCACGCCAGGAAGCTGATCATCGTCACGACCAGGTTAATCGGAATGAACCAAATAGTTGATTTTAAAAAGTAATCAGGCAAATCCTTGAAGGAAAAATCATAACGAACATAAATAGCAAAAACCGTAACGACAAGAATGTTAATCATGTCCATTACGGCCAGCAGTATTATTCTTAGGATCATTTGCCTGCTTATATGCAGTTTAATCTTCGACATCTAAAGCCTCATAAAAGATTTTCTCGTCCTCAAGCCTCATGCAGGCAAGCTGACTCGATTTGTTTCGAAGCGCCATACCGCAGTCAATGTTGATGATGTGGTAGCCGTCGAGGAAGTTCTTGTCATCAAGAACTATGCCTCTGCCCTGATCATCTACACTGTCGAGACGCTGCGTAAAGATATGTCCCAGAACGTAAATGTATTTTTTGTTCGGGAATATTTTTTCATTTAATTTCTTGGCAAAACCTGCATCGTAGATATTCTGCCAAACGGCCTGGAATACGTCTTTGTAGATAAGCTCGTTGTATTTGACTTCGTTGTCAAATCTCTTGCTAACCGCGTATGCGTGACAAAGATAGTATGTCTTCCTGCCAACTTTGACTTTTTTAGCCACGATTGCATTGTCAAGATATATAAGAATTTCCGCCTTTTTCTTGGCAGAGCATTTCTTAAAATCCTCGAAGGTCTGGCGACCGCCGTTGCACTCATCAAGCCACAAGTCGAGTTCTTCGGTGTCCTGTCTGCCTTCTTTTTCGCATTCCTCGACGTTTCTTAAGGCTTCCATCATTAGAAGCTCATGATTGCCGAGAAACATTTTTACATTATCCATCTTCATGATGGTCTTTAAAATCTTTATACCGTCCGGGCCTCTGTCTATAGCGTCCCCGAGTACGAAAAGCGTATCATTGTCGGAAAAATTAATCTGCTTTAACATGTTCATGAAAGCATCATATTGACCGTGAATATCACTTAAAACGTATGTACTCATCTCTTTTCTTTCCCCTTAAACTTCACAAATATCAGTCACATCTACCAGGATGACGGGCCTTATTCCCATAGGCACGTCAAGTCTCCAGTTTTTAAGCATTCCGGCCTGGATTGACTGACCGTCGCAGCTTTCACCGTAAGTGAAAGTTCCGTTATATTCGTTAACCGTTCCTCGGGTTCTTAAACCATATCCCATCGGAAGGCTTTCATTGATTTTCTTGGCATCCGCAAACTGCGAGAAGTAGCAGGGTGCCTGCTCTTCGAATAGTTTGAGAGAATTGTTTGCTCTCACCGCACCCGTACGCTCGTCGAAGCCGTTAATCATTTCTTCAACGCTGGGTAAGAATACGCGGTCGTAAGTGGTCTTGTCCGTAAAAGTAGAAATAGGCGTTCTTATTTCTTTTACGATGATTCGTTCCTGCTCCTCCTTGGAAAATGCTTCCTGGAAGAAGTCTCTGTTAAGCCACTCTCTGATAGCACTTGATTCCCATACGATACCTGTACGAATCTTGCCGATTTCACGTTCGGTCATATCCATGTAGTCCTTGTCATCAAAGAGCTGATAATCAAGCACATACTCGGACTGCAGAATCATTGTGTTGCCTTTCTGCTGTCTGATAACCCAGGGAATCTCGGTGTATTCGAAGTATCTGTATTTTCTGGAATCTTCCTTAATCTTAGCTCTGTTAACGTTTCTGTATGCCGTGCTCATAAGAGCGCTTGCAACGTTAAATCTCTTGAATTTCGCACCCTTAATCATCGTGGAATCCATGAGATCGTAGGTTGCGTAAATGATATCTGTCGTAAGTCTCGAACCGGAAACTTCGTTCATAGGATAATGACCGAACCATACTCTTCTGTTCTTCTTGTCGTAGAGCATCTGTGTATTGATGGTCGGGAAGTAAACGGGCTCGTTCTTTTTGTTCATCTCTTCCTGTGAGAAGCCGTAGAGTGAGCGGCGAAGCTGGCCCATATCCTGCTGTCTGTCGGCGCACTGCATATTCATGCCCTTCATGATGGCATCTGCTACACGCTGGTCGATCTGGATATTGTAATCCGTGATCGGTGTCAGCGGTTCGTTCATACTTCTCCTAAAAGCATCGGTCGGGATATCGCCCGTAATCATGCAGTACATGGTCGCACAGATACCGTATACGTCGGTCCAGGGTCCCTGGCCTTCGCCTACCATCTGCTCTAAGGGAGCATATCCGAATTTGCCGAAATAAACCTGTGCAGTACGGTTGTTTAATTTCTTCGTTGCACCGAAATCAATCACCTTGATGCTTCCGTCCGAATCAAGCATGATGTTTTCGGGCGAAATATCACGGTGTATCAATCCCGCTTTATGAATTTCCTCCATGGAAACGATAACGGGCTTCATCAGTGAAAGCGTCTGCTCTACCGACAGATGTCCGCCGTTATTGTCGATATATCTTCTCAGTGTGCCGCCTTCGAGATACTCCATTACCATGTATCCGGTATTGTTGGCATAGAAAAGCTCTTTAATCGAAACGATACCGGGATATTTCGCAAACTGTGCGAGCATTCTCGACTCACGAAGGAATGCCTTAAGTTCAGCCTGGAATTCTTCCTCGGTTGTATCTCCCGCAACGATTAAAGATCCGTCTTCTTTTCTTTCTACCATTTCATCGGGAAAGAACTCTTTGATAGCAACTCTGTATTCGAGCAGCATATCAAAACCGATATACGTAATTCCGAAACTTCCCATACCGAGAATGTTACCGATAAGGAATTTTCCGTTTAAAATCGTACCCGGCTCAAGTGCTCTTCCGAATGTTTTTACCCCTTTTTTCGGCTTGCCGCACACGGGACAAAAGTCTTCTTCTTTTGTCATATGCATGCAGCTTAAACACATTTTCTTAATCTCTGATATTTCCATACACTATCCCCTTGATTTATGTCACGTAACAGGCTTCTTCCATAGCCTGCATTGTGTAGTCTGATTATTTAGGTAAAGTAAATGAACTCTTAAGGCTTACGATACGGTTAAATACCGGTGCACCTTCTTTTGAGTCTTTGTAGTCCACGCAGTAGAATCCATTTCTTACGAACTGGAAACTCTCGAATGCTTTGGCTTTTGCCAGATCCGGCTCAACGTAAGCGGTTACAATCTTTCTGGAGTCGGGATTTACATTGATGCTGCCGTCTTCCTCGTTGTATACACCCTTTTCTTCGTCAACGATGTTTTCGAAGAGTCTGACTTCAACGGGAACTGCGCTCTTTGCATCCACCCAGTGAATCGTACCTTTGACTTTTCTGCCGGTGAAACCGCTGCCGGACTTCGTCTCAGGATCGTAGGTACAGTGAACAACCGTTACATTTCCGTCTGCGTCTGTCTCGTAACTTACGCACTTAACAAAATATGCATTCATGAGACGAACTTCGTTGCCCGGGAAAAGTCTGAAGTATTTTTTAGGAGGGTCGATCATAAAATCTTCTCTCTCGATGTAGAGCTCTTTTGAGAAGGGAATCATTCTCGAGCCAAGTGCTTCGTTCTCAAGGTTGTTGGCTGCCTCTAACATTTCGCCTTCACCTTCGTAGTTGTCAATCACGAGCTTGACCGGATCGAGTATTGCCATCATACGAGGTCTCTTTAACTTAAGGTCTTCTCTGATACAGTACTCAAGCATTGCCATGTCGGCGATTGAATGAGCTTTGGATACACCGCAGAGGTCTACGAACATCTTGATGGATTCGGGTGTGTAGCCACGTCTTCTTAAAGCAGATATGGATACAAGTCTCGGATCGTCCCAGCCGTCTGCGATACCGTCTTCAACGAGCTTTTTGATGTATCTCTTGCCTGTAACGACATTCTTTAAATAAAGCTTTGCGAACTCTATCTGTCTGGGAGGTCTTTCGTATTCAAGCTCCCTTACAACCCAGTCGTATAAAGGTCTGTGGTCTTCGAATTCAAGTGTACAGATGGAATGTGTGATGCCTTCCACAGCATCTTCGATAGGATGAGCGAAATCGTACATCGGATAAATGCACCATTTATCGCCTGTTCTGTGGTGAGTCATATGTGCGACTCTGTAGATAACGGGGTCTCTCATATTCATGTTCGGAGACGCCATGTCGATGCGAGCTCGTAAAACTTTCTCACCGTCGGCAAATTTGCCGTTTTTCATATCTTCGAAAAGCTGTAAGTTTTCTTCGATGCTTCTGTGAACGCCGGGATCTTCTTTGCCGGGCTCTGTGAGGGTTCCTCTGTATTCTCTGATTTCATCAGCGGAAAGATCCGATACATAGGCTTTGCCCTTTTTTATGAGCTTGACTGCGCCTTCGTACATCTGCTCAAAATAGTCCGATGCGAAGAAAAGTCTGTCTTCCCAGTCGGCGCCGAGCCACTTGATGTCTTCAAGCTGTGAATTAACAAATTCAATTTTTTCCTTGGTGGGGTTTGTGTCGTCGAAACGCATATTGAACTTACCGCCGTATTCTTGGGCCAGTCCGTAGTTAAGAAGTATACTTTTTGCGTGTCCGATATGAAGGTATCCGTTAGGCTCCGGCGGGAATCTTGTGTGTACGGTATCGTATACTCCCTCCGCGAGATCCTTATCAATCATCATCTCTATAAAATTGCGGCTTGTTTTTTCCTCTGCAATTTCTTCATTTTCCGCTGTGATATTTACATTTTCTGACATTTCAAATCAACCTCAGTTACATAGTTTTTCCATCTAATCATAGATAGAGTAATTCTACCATTTTTTGAGTATAATGTAAACCTTGGATGGCTTTCATCGGAGTTAAATTTCACAGTTTTTGTCCGATTTTTAAAACAACCTAAAAAGAAGGCGAAATAAACGCCTTCTTTTTGCTTATTTTCTGGGCTTTTCGCCCTCTTTTTCTTTGGCCTTTTTATAGATGGTGACTATCGCCGTGGTGCCCTTGCCCACTTCACTCTTCATGACAAGGTTTCCGATGCCGCTTCCGACGAGTCTTGATCTCGTGTTATCAAGGCCTACATGGCCTCGGCCGCTCTTGGAAGCATGGTCAACCTTTTCTTCTTTTTCTTTTCTACGACGGCTGATAAGAGAAATACCACGGTCGGTCGCATTACGGATGTCAAATATCGCATCATTTTCGAATTCGCTTGTATCAAATCCGACGCCGTCGTCGATTACTTCAACAATATAGTCGTTTTCTTCCTCTCTGGTCTTAACCGTAACCTTTCCGGGCCCGGATTTCTTGTGAATGCCGTGTTTTATGGCATTCTCAACCAGGGGCTGAATAGAAAGCGGCGGGACTTCAAAGTCCATGACGTCGATATCGTATTCAATCGTTAAGTCGTCGCCGAAACGCATTTTTTCAATCCATACGTACGAGTCTATATGCTTTAACTCCTCTTCGAAAGGCACCCAGCCTTTTTTGCCGATGGAGTCGATATTTCCTCGAAGATAATCGGAGAATTTTGCGATTGCCTCTTTGGCTTTTTTAGGCTCTTTGTCAACGAGTCCGTAGATGGCGGAGAGCGTATTGAAAATAAAGTGAGGGCCGATCTGCGAATACATCACTTCGATACGCGTCTGCCTGATGATTTCCTCTTCCTGCTCAAGCACTGTCTTGAAGTACAACATCAGGAAGTAGATAAGTGTCGAAAGCATCGTAAAGTTAACAATGATTCGTCTGGACTGGTCGACGGTCTCGATAATCGATCCTAAAATAACCACAAGCGCCGAATATATAACCGCAAACGAGGTCTTTTCCTTGCCCGTGTTGAAGTATTTAATCGAGTCAATGATAAGGATTAAAAGATAAAGAGCGGAAACCGCAAACGGGACGAAGCCTAACGGTCCTCTCTGCCAGTAAGTACCGTCCTCACCCGTGATGTAATAAAACGGAAGATCCGTAAAATACGCGCTGACGCAGACCATCGTATTGATGATAAGCGGGAAAATAAGAAGCAAATTGAACTTCGGATTTAATCGCTCACTGATTAAGAGATAGAAATATACAATCAGTGTCGGACGAATCACATAACCGATGATATCCATCGTAATTCGAAGAGGAATCATCTCCATATCAGGAGTGAAAATGATGTGGCTGAAGGTCTCCGCGAACATCAAAAGAATATCCAAAATGATGATCTTAAAAAGATAGTTTTTCTTCTTTTTACTGATCGTATTGTTGGATATGAAAACCGTGGTAAGGCCTATCATAATGACTATCGCGGTATGATATTCGTGAAAAAGCGCAGATATGTACTGTCCTATCATGGTACTCTCCGATTTTATTTATTGGCAAAATTTCCTCATCGGTTTATAATCAACTTTGTTGATGAGGTGAATAATGATTTCTTTTAAGATTGCTTTTATAAATGTTCTAATATCCCTTTTATACATGCTGCCGGGATACATTCTTTGCAAGGCAAAAAGGGCCACTGCAAACCATCTCTCGACGGTTTCGGCCATTTTAATCTATGCCTGCTCGCCGTGTATGATTGTGTCTTCTTTTATTTCGCTCGAGTTTAACAAAACAAATCTTATATATATGGGACTGTTTTTCGTAGTCTCTTTCGTGGTGCAGCTTTTGTTTTTGTTGCTTGTGTATTTTATCTTCAGGAAGAAGTTTAATATATCAAAGTATCGTATGCTTACCATCGGTTCCGTGCTCGGAAACTGCGGATTTTTCGGGCTTCCGCTCATAAAAGCACTGATGCCGGAAAACCCCGAGGTTGCATGCTATTCGTCGATATATGTAATCACGATGAACCTCTTAGTTTTTACCGCAGGAATCTATTGTCTCACGCAGGACAAAAAATATATTTCGGTCAAAGCGGCGCTTTTAAATCCGACATCGTTTTCGTTTGTAATCGCGGTTCCGCTTTATCTTACATGCGCATCAAACTGGATGCCCGCGGTCCTAAAAGACAGCATAGGACTCCTCGGAAAAATGACGACTCCGATGTGCATGTTTATACTCGGAATTCGTCTCGCTACAATGGATTTTAAAAAACTTTTCACGAATTCGTTCGTGTATTTTGCATGCATCGGAAAACTCATCGTTTTCCCGCTCTTTGCATATGCACTTTTATTCTTCATACCTCTGCCTCAGTCTTTTAAGGCCAGTATGCTGATTCTCGCAGCCACTCCCTGCGCATCGATAATTCTTAATCTCGCAGAGATTCACGGCAAGGAAACGGAGATGAGCGCAAACTGCATTCTTTTAAGTACGCTGCTTTGCATTCTCACAATTCCGCTTCTTGCACTTTTGATTTAATCTATTTTAATACAGTATTAACTACTTTCTTTACGTCGTCTTTGCTGATATCAACCTTCTTGGTTTTATCATTAACTTTTTTGATAACGTCGTCTGCAGCCTTGCTGTCAAGTGCCTTATCTACGACTTTCTTAACGTCCTGTTTGTCAACATTCTTGATAATTTTTTCAGCTTCTTTTTTGATATCTCCCATAATAAGCTCCTTTCGGAAAAGACGATGCCGTCTACAGGGATATTATAACGCATTTTCGCAAAACTTTCACTCTACTAATTTTATTATTTCAATACGTTTATAAACCATTAAACATATAAGACCCCGCATTTCTGCGAGGTCTCCACATAAAGCAAGTATTATTCTTATTTCTTACTCTTCTTCATTGCTTCTACATATCCTAAAAGTCTGGCTTGTTCTTTGGAATCAAAGGAATTAAAAGCAGTTAATAATATTCCGGCATCGGTTGATGCATCCACGGCAAACCATTCCTGCGGATTGCTTCTTGTACCGTTAACTTCTATTCCTGACAAGAGCCATTCCGGAGTCACGTCAAGCACCTTGCAAATGATTAGAATTTTTTCTGAAGTCGGATTGGTCTTTTTCTTCTTCCAATCGCTTATAGTAGTCTCAGGAATGCCTGTTCTCTTGGCAAATTCTTTCTGAGTCATATTTAGTTCCGATAATTTATCAAATATTCTGTCTCTTATGGTCATATAATATTAAACCTGGCTCTTAGTTTGTTTTGCAACTCCGGAGATGCGTTGTGCATGATCAAAATAATCTTTCCTGCTAATCATATATTCCAAAACATCTGAAGAAAGTGCCTTAGGATTATTCTCTATAAAAGATATCATTGCATTACGATTGTCATCATTTCTCTTAGCATAATTAATGACTCCTACAACAAAATCATAATATGAGTCACTTATGCTGTTTAATAATTCTATGAGTCTATCCATCCTCGCTCCTTTCCTCACTCTATTAAATCTCGTGATATAAAGATATATTTATTAAATCCTTTATTCTCAAAAATGTATGCATAGGCATTGTTGTCGAATCCAAATGAAAGATGGATTGCAATCCGTTTCCCACGATACTTCTCATAATTAGTATTAATTTCGCTTACTATTTTTGCATATTCCCTTGGGTCAAGAAAAACCATATGTTCCCTTTCATAATATTATACTATCTTTCATATCTGTGTTCAACTTGCGTTTATTCAGATAAATACTATTTTACGGATTATACTCCCAATAAAATAATATGTCAATATGTTTCAATATTATCCAAAAAATGACACAACACCCCGTCCCCCAGTGTCAGAATTGTGGAATTAACACCCCCTATTTCGCACAAGCAAGTATTTTTTCTGCAGTATAGGTGTTCTATCATAGGTTATAAGGAAAGATTTTTCGATTGAGGAAAGATTCCTGTTCCATTAACAAACGGAGTAGAAAGGGGAAAGACTATGAAAAACAAATGGAAGATTTTATGCGGCATTTTTACAATGTCAACAATGCTTGTTTCTGCAGGGTGTGGGAATTCTTTGACCGAAGCCATAAAAGAGTCAAAAGAAGCCTATGCAGAGATTAAAGAAGAAGCAACTGAAAGCGTGCAGACGGAAACAACGCCTGCGGTAACTTCCGATGAAGATGAAAGCGCTAATGACATCATGTTCTTTAGTGGCGAAGTACTTGATTTTGGCGACGATTCAGAAGACGGGAAGGTTGTAATCCAGCCTACAGATTTAAAGATACTGGATGAACTGCCTGACATCTTAAGTAACAGCGATTTGCCGAAGATGGATCATTATTCCAAGGATACCAATGTGGCTGTAAATTATTACAATCCCGCTATACCCGGATATGTAAGTATCGTAAGTTACGATAACGGCGAAGCTGAAATCTTTTATAACTGCGAAAACAACGGAATGCGCTTCAATTTTTACAGACCGTCGGGAACTTATTTCGGTTACTCGGTTCGCGGATATGACAACGAACATATCAGTTCTCCGGTATTCGGCGGATACGATATCCCTATGGACGGAGTAGATTTTGCGGAGTTTTCCAAGGATATCTACGCAAACACCAATGGCGGTTCATATTCATATTACAGTGAGGATGAATATCCGGAAACTCTCGATACTTATAAGGAGAGCTTAAATACGATATTCGCCAGATTTGGTGTATTGTCAAACGAGGCATTTGATGAGCTCGGACTCACCTGGGAAGATTTCGGAATTAATTTCGGAAATGAATATGCAAAATATGATGCACTCGCAACGCTTGTAGGCAATGATGAAAAGGTTCCGATGTTGATGGAAAAGCAGACCTTCACAAACGGTAAAAACGATGCCACGGGCCAAACATGGATTGAAACAGTCCGTGACGGTATCATGAAACAGGCTACCTACAACTCACGTGAGGGAGAAGAACCGACAGACTGGTTCGCATATAACGAGGCCGACAGCAACAACTTTGTAGACGGTTCGGATTATGTTCAGATTGAAACATATGATGACGAAGTCAGCTTTATGACGTACTATCATTCAGGCGGTTACGAGGATGAGAATCGATATGCCTCAAGAGTTTTTACACTGATTTTCATTGGTGATGAAGACGGAATGGTAGATATCGAGTATCGCTACGATACCGACTTCAGAGGTACCGATAGCCCGGGCGTTATCACCAGCGACACCAGAATGGGCTTTATGATCGATTGTGCTGCGGATGAAGTAAAAGATATCTTCGCTTCCGAAGAGTCCTTAAAAGCCGCGCTCGTATATCCTAATTACCTGTACGAAGAAAGCGAATATATGAGTAACGATGAAATGATAAAAGATTTCATGACTCATTATAAAAGATACATGGGCTCTATCGACGACAATATAAAGACGATGGGCACATGCCTCGCAGATTACGGAATAGAGTATTAATCGAATTAATAAATATGCTAAAGGAAACGGCGTCCGACTCTTACGAGCGGGCGCCGTTTTCGTTTTTGTCAGTGACAGGTTCTGTGGGGTTTTGTAAAAATGACACTAAACCCCCGTCCCCCTTCATTCTGCTTTTTTCTTCTTCAAAGCCGCGATACCGAAGGTGATTGCCGCAATAACGATTGCTACAGCTGAAGCAATGATAACTACCATCCAGTTAACGCTTGATAATCCTGCGAAATCAAACTCACCTGATTCGGGATTCTGAAGGAAGGGGAAAATGCAGGCGATGTCGATGATAAATCCTGCTACAAGTGCAAGTCCGCCTGTCCAGTATAAAAGAGGCACTTTGGTCTTTTCTGTCTGACCCATGTGTCTGATGGTAGGATTTCTGAAATCAATCAGTGAACCGATGTAGTAAGCAAGAGCTACTGTTACGATGGTCTCAGGAATCATATATGTTGCATTGTATCCGAATGAATAGATGAGAGCAGCGTTTGTGGGAATTGATAAGCCTGCCCAAACTGTAGCGCCTGAGATAACGTGGCATGCATATCTTAAAAGACATGCAAGGATTGAACCAGCTACCAGAGCCGCTGCCTGATTTTTAATAATCTTTCTGAATGCACCGCCCAAACCGATAACAGCGAATGCAACTACATAATCTAAAAGAATAACCGCAATGATTGAAACCCATGTTGTAACATATGAAAGCGTGTTAAGGCCTAAGAGCTGCTGAATGATACCAAAGGTAAGTCCTGTGATAAGGCCGTATTTTAAGCCGTGTCTGTAGGAAATAATGATGATGGGTAACATTGAAGCTATTGTAACCGATCCGCCGTATGGCAGGTCAATGAGTTTTACGAGCGAGAGAACGACGCCTACTGCGAGCATTAATGCGCATTCCGCAAGTATTCTCGTGCTTGAAATTGAATTTGGATCTTTTGTTGAAACTTTTGTTTTTGACATAAAAAACCTCCTAAAATAAATGCAGGAGGAGACAATAAAACTGCTTCCTTACGCCGGTATTACCCGGTTCAAGTAATGAGGGTAAGATATCGTAAAAATATCTATCTCAGCTATAGCTCCCCTAGCAAAAACAATATTTATATGATTTACATACAGCGGTTATTATAGATAAAACCGCGGGATTGTGCAAGTGGTTTTTTGTAGTTTATTGAAAAAGTTTTGGGCAGAGCTGAGTTTTCTCTTTTTTTATTTAGTATGGCATTAATTCAACTCGATGTCTTTGGCGTATGCATACGAAATAATCTCACCCTTTTTCGTCTCGACATATCCTTTTTCTTTATGTGAATAATTGGATATTTCGGCTGAGCCGAATTTTTCGAATTTTGTATAAATCCGATTCAACACATCCAGTTCTTCTTTGGACAAAACATTCTTTGGCATTTCTTTTTCCGGAACAACCTGATGTTTTTCATAGCCGTTATCATAGAAAACCTCAATATGTGCGATATGATCTGCTGCCATTGTGCCAAGGAGAATGTCAAAATTCTCCGGAGCAGGGCCATACGGAAGGTGAGCATATCGAAGACCTGAAATTGAAATTCCGTTTTCTTTATAGAAAATCATATCCGAATAATTTAAAAGTTTCATAAGTTTGGTTTTCAGCAACTCAGGACTTTTGTGCGCAAAGAAAAGAACCATTGCACAAACTTTATCATAGTCAAATGCACGGTATCCGTTTTCTTCGCTAAGTTCTTTTGAAAAGAATTGATTCAATAGTTTTCTTCCAACTCGCGACTCTTCGTGCTGCTCAAGTTTTTCGACATATTTGAGAAGTCTTGCTTTCTGACTTTCTTTAAGCATAACTTCATTTTCTGTAATATATGTTCTCATATTTTCAGGCTCGCGAAAAAAGAGTAAAAGGCTGTTATGCGCTTTATCCTGAATCGATCCGTTCTCGTATCTGCATATTGTCTTGTCACCCCAATTAAGTAACTTAGCAAAGCTTCTCTGGCTAAGACCATACTTCTCTCTTATCTCCCTTATTTCTTCAGGAAGGAGCAATTTATGTCTTTTACGATACTCGTTATACGCATTTACCAATGTTGCATTATCTAATTCTTCGCAGAAAAGCTCTTCGCCACATTCTGCGCAAATCAAGACTCTTGCCTCAACTTCAACTGCTTCTCCACACACATCATATACTTCTTTTTTAGTAATTATCTTTGTATTAACTTCTTTTCCACATTCTTCGCAATATTTCTTCATCAGCGTCATCTCCCAAACTAAGCAAAATCATATTTACCGGTAGACACCAACTTCTTAACCTCGGATAAGTAAGCGGCTATGTCCGATGAACTTACTTGATTACTCATTAAGCCACCTCCTTATACGAATAATTATAAACCTGTAATAATGGTTAGTCAACAAAAATGCGGTCATATGACCGCGGTTTTTCAATAGAATAACCCGCAGGCGTGTAAACGTCTGCGGGCCGGTTTTGTGTTAATCCTAAAAGAAATGCGTTTCTAACGGCTATTTTCTCTTGGCCGAATAGAAATGATAAAGGCGCGGTTCGTCATCATAAATGTCCTGATACATGCGTACATCCAAAAGATCAAATCCTGCCTTTTCGGCGGTCTTGCAGGAAGATACATTTTCGTCCAAAACGGTGGCGATAATTTCATCTTCACCATAGTGATCGAAAAAGAAATCCAGATAAGCTTTTACGGCCTCTGCAGCATATCCCTGCTGCCTATATTCGGCGCCGATTCCGTATGTGATACCTATCTTACCCGTGTCCTCATAAAAGGTATTGCCCACGGTTCCGATAACTTTTCCGTCATCTTTTAAGCATACAATCCAGCATATATAATCCACTCTCGGATTGTCCTGCTCGGCTAAAGAGATGGCTTCATCAATCCATTCTCCTATCCATTCGGCGCAGTTCGAATCAAGCCCCAGCTCGGAAAAACTTCCGTCGCGGGACATTTGTTCAAGTATTATTTCATCGCCACGTTGGATGGGGCGAAGGGTGAGGCGAGGAGTGGTGATCATATGTATGCTCCTCCAATTATTATTTTCAGGTTATATTATTTAATAAATGGCTAATCAGCTATATGTCCCTTAGCCTTAATAACATCAATCACTGAGTCAACATACTTCTCGCAAAGCTCGTCTGATAAAGCTTCAACCATGACACGAATCTTGGGCTCGGTACCGGACTCACGAACGAGGATACGGCCTGAATCGCCGAGTGCGTCTGCAGCAGTCTTAACTGCAGCCTGGACGTCGGGATCGTTCTGTGCGTCGGGTTTGCTCTTAACGCGAACGTTCTTTAAGCACTGAGGATACATTTTCATTTCTTCAGCAAGCATAGAGAGAGGCATCTTCTTGTCAAGCATGGTCATCATAACCATGAGGGATGTAAGGATGCCGTCGCCTGTTGTGGCATATTTGCCGAAGATGATATGTCCGGACTGCTCGCCGCCGATTACAAAGCGGTTTGCCATCATATTTTCAGCTACGTACTTATCGCCAACTGCTGTCTTTTCAGTACGAATATCGATAGCTTCAAGTGCCTTGTAAAGGCCCATATTACTCATAACTGTGGTAACTACCGTGTTACCGTCAAGCTGGCCTATTTCTTTTAGGTACTTGCCGCACATATACATGATATGGTCTCCATTTACTACATTGCCCTTCTCATCTACAGCGAGACATCTGTCAGCATCGCCATCGTATGCAAAGCCGACATTCAAGCCATGCTCGAGCACGTATTTCTGAAGGCCTTCGATGTGTGTGGAACCACAGTCTTTATTAATATTCACACCGTCTGGTGTATTGTTAATAACATATACTTTAGCGCCGAGTGCCTCGTAAACCGCACGCGCGATATTCCATGATGCGCCGTTCGCACAGTCAAGACCAACCTTGTAGCCGTTGAAAGCACGTGTGGGAATTGTCATCAGATAACCGATATATCTGTTGCGGCCTGCCGCGTAGTCAACAACATTACCCATCGCTTCACGCTCAGCCAAAGGCAAATCTTCATCGGAATCAATGTAGCTTTCAATCTTTTCCTCTATCTCGGCTTCAATCTTCTGTCCGTTGGCACGCATAATCTTTATGCCGTTATCATAAAACGGATTGTGCGAAGCCGAAATCATAATACCGCAGTCAAAACCATCCGTTCTGCAGCAATAGGAAACGGAAGGTGTAGTAGTAACGTGTAAAAGATACGCATCCGAACCCGAAGAAGTAATACCTGAGGCAAGTGCATACTCAAGTGTGTAAGAAGAACGTCTTGTATCCTTTCCGATGATGATACGGGCTCTGCCGTCTTCGTGCTGTTTACCGTAATACCATCCGATATAGCGACCAACCTTAAAAGCCTTAGCCGCTGTTAATTCTTTGTTTGCTTCACCGCGGAAACCGTCGGTACCGAAATATTTGGACATTGTTTTGTCTTCACTTTTTATTTGATAGTTCTTCTTTGCTTTTTATTTTATAAAATATTAAAATCATCAATACTTAATAGGCTCTTCTTTTCCTTAAATATTTTCTCTTTTCAAAATAAAACTAAACGGAAACAATTATATTCATCATATTTTAATCATCAATGGGCTAAGCATTTTTCTCAATTTAATTACAAAACTTGCTTTCATAATATGCGAAGCTGTATTTATCGAATAATCTATGCAATTTATTTGTGAATATTTTGAATACTTTCCAAGTTCTTGTTCTTTCAATGTTGCAGTAAAAATAATCTGATTAGAGAGTTTACTAAACTCTCTTATAACAATCTCTTCTTTCTCCGTTGATAATTCGCCATCTCTGAAATAATCCATCATAATCGGATATTTATGTCCTAATACTTTGGCTAACGCATACAGTTTTGAAAGATAGAATTCCGTCGCTTCACATCCAGAATATACGCTTGATCTTTTGGAAAATAAATCATCAAAAACAAGAGAGCCCGTCGAATCAATACTTTTATAAAACTGATTCATTGTTTCGATTATGCTTCTTTTTATTTCTTCTTTTTTTTCGGAGTAATCAATAGTTTTTTTCTTTTCAACTTTTTGATTTGCATTAAGCTTTTTTATCTCTTGATCAATTTGAACTATTCTAGTATCTGCATCTTTCGCTTCTATTATTTCATTTTTATATAATAAAACCGATTCTAACTCCACTTCTTCATCTTTAAATAATTCTTGTAGTTGTCTTTGAAGAGTATTTATTTGAAGTGTACACGCATCTATTTCTTCCTGATATGCAGATATTTTATCTTCGATTGCCTCAAGAATATTACGACGCATTTCTGTATCAGAAATATCAAAAGAATACGATTTATCTCCAGAAGAATAGCCTATTCTTTTTGAATCGCAATCAAGACAATATAAATCACCTGTAGAAGGAGTTCTGTTAAGTGCCCTTATTTCACTTAAAGTTTTTTCGTTAATAGTTTTTCTTTGTAAGGCTCTATTTTGTCTCTTTTTTATATCTATAATGTTGTTTCGTATGCTTTCAACTTTTTTTACTTTTGCTTCAAAAGCATCATTTCCGTATTTTTGCGATATAAGTTCCAAAGATGGAGTTGATTTTTTTAATATTTTATTTTGTTCTAAAAGTACTTTCTTTTCATCCTTAAGCAACGCAATCTTATTCTTTATTTCATCTTTCTCAATATCATCTATGCTCGAATTGTCCACCCCCGCGAGAGCATATACTAAATTCCAAAAATCCTCTTTTTTATAATATCCCGGATTAAAAATGTTAGCTGAATCTTTCTTATCTTGTCCAACAAAGAATACTTGATATAATAATTCGGGATCAACTATTCGTACAGAATCATCCTTCTTTATATTCGGGAAAACCAATCCACTTCTAGTAAGGAACCTTTTTAATTCTGATACAGAATCAAGAATATTTATTCCTTTTTCAGTTTTTACAATAAATGATTCACCTTTTCTGCAAACATTTATTATTTTTTTATCATCAAGTTCAATCTCTACATAGTGATAATATTCTTTGTAATCAAACGGAAATGGAAAAATAGGCTCGTTACCAATTGCATAAAGAGCCGATTGCATGACTATGGTCTTTCCTTTGTTATTATCATCGCTAAATATAATATTAAACCCAGAACAAAGTCTATCTTCTACAAATGCTTCTTCGGCATTGCCGAAAGCAACTTTATTTATTTTCATTGCAATGCCTCCTTCATAACTGAAATTAGGTATTGGACGGTATAATCATCCAATCTAGGATTATTCACAATATCTAGATGCGAAATACCATCAAATGTTTGTTTCACAGAAAGATTCTTGTTATTCGAAATAGTTTCACAAATTGTATCTAAAAGATCCCAAAATTCATCTGTAAAAGTTTTATCATATAATATTTTCGAAACATTAAGTTTACAATCTTCTATAATTTCATTTTGCCTAATCCCGTCAAATCTTTGAAGTAATTGATAAAATGATATCGGAACTGGTGAATTAATTACATCATAATTTATAAAAGAATTCAAAACCATTAATCTTATTTCTTTAGCTTTTATTATACGATCAAATAAAAACACGTCTCTTAATTGATTTACTTCTTCTCCCTCAACGGGCTCATTATTTTTCTTACTTGCTTGAACGTCGCGTATCTTATTAAAAATGCCATCAAGTATTTTATCTTGCGGAATATAATTAGGATTAACTTTAATAATTCCCCTTATATATTCTGCTTTAGATTTATCATCTACAACAAAAGTAACTGTTTGAAGAAAAGAGTCTATATTTCCACCATCAATCCAGTTATCATTTGTATAGTTTCTTTTTTTCGTTTCATCAACTAAGCCGTCTCTTACACTATTCAACGCCCCTTTTTTTATATTATCTATTCCAAATACATTCTTGCTTGAATCTTCGCGAAATGATTCTGGTACCTCAGCAATAAAAAGAATAAGATAATCAAAATGAAGCTCAGACATATAATTTTTAAATAAAGTAACAAGTTCTCGGCCTATCTCTTTTGCACTACTTCCTTTTTTACCTTTAGATTGAACATCCCATGCTTTATTCGCATGAAGATCGAGTCCAGTTACATCGTTATAAAAATCTATGGCAAAGAAATCTATCTCATTACTATCATCCCTATAATTCATAAGATATAGTAAAGCTTTAGTCTCATAGTCTGCCCCTATTCCCCGTACTTTTTCAGTTGCTCGAACTACATATGCCATATTAATCTACCCCAAAGTATGAATCCAATTTAACAATTAAACCCATAAGCAATTCTTTTATATATTGGCAGTTATCAAAATCTTAAAAAATCAATTCTTATAACAAATTGCTTTTTTGATTTTCTCTACTGTTTCCTCATCAACAAGAGTCTTAATAATCTTGAATGCAAAAGGAATAGTTGCTCCCAATCCCTGGCCGGTTATAGTATTACCGTCAGAAACCACAGGTTCATTCATTACTTCTGCCCCATTCATTTTGCTTGCAAAGTCCGGATGAACTGTAGCTTTCTTCCCTTCCAAAATGCCCAATGAAGCAAGAAGTGAAGGCGCTGCACAAATAGCTGCAACTTTTTTATCTTTAGCAAATTCGAGGCACTTTTCCTTAACCAATTCTGACACGGAAAGATTCTCTGTTCCAAGTCTTCCACCAGGCAAAACAATCATCTGCGCTTTATCATAATCAACATTTTCAGCAAGACAATCTGCCTGAATCAATATCTCACGCGAAGACTTTACATCTCTTCTACCCATAACAGATGCCATTATTGTTTTCAAGCCTGCTCTTCTTAATAAATCAACAACTATTAATGCTTCGCATTCTTCAAAACCATCTGCCAAGAAAACAACAACATCACCTGTTACAACGTCTTTACTCTTTCTCTGCTGTTCAAGAACATAACCTTCAAATAAAACTAAATCTTCTTTAGTTGTTATTTTAATATTAGTTTGGCTGCCCTTAGAAAAATAAATCTTTTTGCCCATTGCATACATTAATGTTGTTGTATGTGGCTCAACAGTATCTATAACACCTGTTTCGATAGCTTCTTTGTAAAGATCTTCTATGAATCCATATTGGAAAGCATGCGGCGTATTCATGACCGCAACCGTATCACGATTTATATACTTTTCAGTATAGTTTTCAGGATCCAATACTGAAGAAGTAAGTTTCTTTTCTCCGGAAAGCAATAGATAATCAGTGGTAGAAATTGCATTAGTTCCTTTTTCTTTACATACCCTTATAACATCCGCAATGATATCTTCTGTAATAAAAGGAGAAGCCCCAAAGTGAAATACTATCGTATCATCCTTGGAGACTTTATCTTTAAGAAAATTAACACCATTCATTACAGAGCCTTGGAATGTGTCTCCGCCTTCGGTAACCCATGTTAATTTATTAAATCCATATTTTTCTTTTAATTCCCATATATAATCCATATATGGCTTTACACAAACCACAAGAATTGCATCAACGTCGGGATGCTTTTCAAATGGTTCAATTGTGTATGCTAAAATAGGCTTACCGAGTATTTCAACAAACTGTTTGGGAATACCTGCTCCCAATCTATTTCCAACTCCTCCTGCGAGGATTACTGCAACATTCATTTTTAATCCTTCTTTTCTTGTTTCTGAACTTCTCTGGCCTTTATTAAATCATCTACTGTATCAACTTCAGTCCAAGAGTAATCCTTAATATCTTTATAATACAAATCAAAGTCGTTCTCAAAGATCATCTGTACAAGCGCATCTTCAAATAACTGCTCATACATTTCATCATTGACCATAGTATCGATTTCTTCCAGTAAGAATCGGGCTGATACAGCATCTAATTTTGTTACGCAAACATATTGTGCAAAGAAAGATGAAAGAGCTTTGCTCATAACACAAACTCTGTCACCTTGAACCTGAACATTGTATTTTCCTGTAGTTTTACTCGAATCAACGAGTACATACGGTTTTTCTGTATTTTTACAAATTATCTCCTCAACCAAACTATCTTCAAAAACAATATCTGAACTCATAATTGTAACATTATCTCTTTCTAGATACTTTTTTGCGAACCAAAGAGAGGCAATGGAGCTGGTTGCGGCATAAAATGGGTTTCTAACAACTATAACATTTTCTTTTTCAACTTCTCTTAAAACATGATCAAACATAAAACCTGCTACTACGACTATCTCAGCTTTCTGATCATATTTACGAATGGTTCTAATCATTCTCTGTAAAACTGTTGAATATCTATCAAGCTTATATAATGATTTTGGAGTCTTAATTGTTAAAGGTTGAAGGCTTGTTCCTTTTCCTGCGGCGAGAATAATATATGTCATAATGAAATCCCCCTTTATTCATACATTTCTAAAGCAAGTTTACTATAATCTCGTGCAAATCTATACCAAAGCGGTTTTAAATAACCAATCTTTTGCCCCGATGCTTCTTTAAACATCGTCCAGTGCATATAGAAGAATCCAGTTATAGCAATCCAAGCATAAAAGTGTCTCTTTTCAATTGAATTAGGCTCATGACCAAAGTATATAAATAGAACTCGATCCACTTCTTCTCTTGAATGATCCCCGCCACAAATATAAGTTCCTATATCAAATCCAGGATCACCATATCCGGCATATTCCCAGTCAGTCAAGTATATTTCGGAGTCATTAATAAGAAAGTTTTCATCCCGGCTATCACCTTGTGTTAAACACTTGGGAATTCCATCTTTTTTTGCCAATTCGTAAAGCTTATATACTCTGTCTCGAATAGCTGAAAACTCTGGAAAATCTGAATAATTATCTCCATACTGATCTTCAGGTGTCATCTCTTTGATATTTTCCCATTTAGATTTAACATCAAATTCATATCTTACTTTTACCGGAGCTTCATGAAGTTTATGTATAAGTCTTATACCACGAACAATGTCGCTAACGTTTTTGTAATCAAATCCTCTGTTGTTAATATATCTTGCTATTTTCCAACCATCTGAGACACTCATGGCAACTAATGTAGTATCCACACGAGCATCATTTGCTTGACTTTGAATCATTGATTCGCGTCCGCGGTCAATAAGAATTTCTGAGCCAAGTCCAGGAAAGCGAAATACATATTTGCCACCATTCAATTCGAAAGTTAATACAGAATTTGATAGACCTTTTTGAAGAGGTTCTAAATTAATTATTTGCTCTTTATTACAATTAAATACTTCACAAATAACTTTATATATAAAGTTCAAGTCTTCTACACGAAGAATTCCACCTGTAGTTTGAATTTCTTGCATTTAAGCTTCCTCCAATTGCTATACACAATACCCTTTTGCTGAAAAGGGTTTGGATTAATTATTCTTTAAATAATAAACTTCAAAGGAATCAATTTACAATAAATAATTTTCCAAACACACAATTATTTCAACAATCATTTTTTGTAGGGAGCGAGGCTATCTCTTTTAGCCATAACTCTTTCAATTCAGAAAAATGTTCTTGAACATACTTATTATAAGGAACATCAATGGAATATATTGAATCTCCATGATTATTCGGTTCCTTCACTGGTTTCATATAATCACCATAAGAATTTGTTAATATTTCGTCATATCTTTCAGGTATGGGCACCTTTATATTTTCAAAATTATGCCAAACCACTTTTGATTCCCATAATTCTCGTTTCCAAATAAAGCGCTTGTCTCCATAAGTACATGCAATAAGCCCAACACATTCCTCATTGCTTTCTTTATATTGAGAAACTGTTTTCTCAAATCGATTAAACAATCCTTTCATTGTTAATATACGACATTTAAATAATGGAAGTATTAGATAATATGCTATTGCTCTTTTTTTTGTCGTTCCCTCTGCACCAATTCCAGAATAATATCTAGAATACGAATTCATTATCATTTTATAATTAAATAATCTAGAAATCATTTTTTCTCTTTTAGATATAGACTCGGGAACAACATCTAATGGTATTATGTCTATAAAAATGCCTCTGTTACAATTGGTAGAAATATCTCTAAATGGGATCTGTGTAGTATTGCTATTTCTAAGTCGGCTAAATCCTTTAGGATAACCTTCATCTGTGCTAGGATTTTGAAAAAAATACGGTTGTCTAAATACCCCTTTTTTTGCTAATTCCTTTAATTTCTCATATTCTTTTCTTGGGATTGCAATATCAATATCGTCATCCCAAGGAATAAACCCATTATGTCTTATGGCTCCTAGCATGGTTCCACCAACAACAAAATATTTTATATCATTTTCAGAGCACACGCGATTAAACTCAACCAGCAGATCTACTAGCACCCTGAATAATTCTTCCTTATTTACATCAAATGATAAATCAGCCATCTTGCAATTCCTCTCGGTATCATAATTAAATTTTTTAGATTATCATCTTAGTTGCTTCGCGAAAGAAAGAACTTTGCGTTCTAAAATAAAACTAATTGTAATATAAGTAATCAAATATAATAATCCTGCCATTATCCAATTATCTATAATTGTTATTAAGTAAAAAGACGTCATCATTGACAAAGTATAAATAAAGTTTTTCCATCGTTTATACCCGTAGTTTTTCACAAAATATTGTTCAATATATAGATACCAAATAATCATAGTTACAATAGATGCTATTGATATAGAAATTGTACTTCTAAAAAGTAAATACGCTATTGCATTTGCTACAGCTGAAAACAAAAGAGTTACAATACTTTTTTTAAAATAAATAATGTTTTTCCCTAATGTTTTATAATAATTGTGCATTATAACATGAACCGCCGAACTAATAGCCAATCCAGGAAAAATAACTCGAAAGATTGGAAGCGAATAATTATATTTTGGTAAAAACCAACCTATAAATTTGCATAATGGGAAGTAAGCTAATAATGCACCAAAAACAAAGACAAGCATTATGCTCACTAAATCGGAATAATTCTTTTTTAAAGTTTCAGGAGTTGTTCTCTTTAAGATTGGATATAGAACAGTAGAAATCGCTGAAGTTGCCACTGTAACGAGAGAAAGCATATTATACGCAAATGCATAAACTGCATACTCTGAATTCGGAAATAATAGGTTTACAAATTGCCTGTCCAAAGTGAGAATTAAAGTTGAACACAAGTTGGCTATTAACAAAGGAAACCCTATCTTTATAAAGTTAAGTATATATTTTTTAGTACTTGATAAAGATTCAGATTCGCCAAATACAATTTGTCTATATATAATTAAATAACCTATTGTTACAAAAACAAACCCAAGTGTTGATAGCACTACATACAGTCTATAATCTACTAATTTGTTTGTAAGAAAAAAAATAGCAACCATAATCAATCCGCCAAGAATTTTCATGAAAGATTGAATCATTTTTGCCCTTGAGTATTCCTTGAACCTTTGCGTTATCTGCGAAATTTGTTGAAAATAGCCAACCATATTACCAAAGAACATGTAAATGGCAACCATTACAACAATAAAACTATAATTTACATCATGAAAGATAAAACTAATAGCTACAAGAATCAATACCCAAAACGAGTGAATCAGTAAATACCACTTGAAAATGCTACGAAAAAAAGGTCTGTCATAATCCGTATAATCAACTCCACCATATTCTAAAACTATTCCATCAATTATACCGATACTAAACATTCCTGCATAAGCAACATATAAAGTAAATGTTTTGTAAAACCCGTATCCTTCTACCTCCGTAACTTTAGGAATTACAAAACCAATAATTATACCTGCAACAACAGTAGCAATATTACTGATAGAAACACTTATTATGCTCTTAATTGTTTTTTTATGTCCATTACCCATTATGTTTCCTCATTTTTTTTAGGAAACCAAGTTAAATCGGTTTCTGCATCTATTTCTTCATAAAGATTATTAATATTTGCTTTTATGGTGTCAATATCCAAGGTTTTATAATCCAGTTTTATAAGATTATTTATAATATCATCACCAAAACGATATTTTATCACTTTAGCAGGGACACCTCCTACTATCGCATAAGGAGGCACATCCTTTGTAACTACCGATCCCGCTGCTACAATTGCTCCTTGTCCTATATGGACACCTGACATTATTGTTGATCCATATCCAATCCATACATCATCCTCTATAATAATATCTCCTTTTGATACAGCTTCTTTCTCGTGTGATGGCATTAATTTCGCCTTAAAAGGATATGTGGAAATATGATTAATATAGTGATCAGCATCAATCAAGAAAGTTACATTTTGAGCAATTGATACGTAATTACCAATTAAAACTTTAGATTTCCAATTAAACGAAACTATATTTAATTCTCCATAAGAATATTTTCCGGGAATTACTACATCAAAAGGAAATATTGTTTTAGGTAATAATCCATTAATGCCTTTATATTTCCTCTTCCATTTTATCTGGAAAAGTGCAACTTTAATCTTGGTAGCTATTCCAAACATTATTGTTTCCTTTCATTCCAATAACTTTTTCTTTCGTATTATATTTATCTATAGAAACTGCAGTAAATAATCTTCTTAAAGCAGGCGCGCGCTCTATAAAACGAATAACAAAATACATAACAAATGTCGTTGTTACAGCTGCAAATTCAAGACGACCAACCGTAAAGTTACCAGTAACATAAAAACTTAAATAATACAAAAAGAAAAAAATTGTACTTATTTTGTTTGGCCGTTTTTTAAGGATATAATTTGTAAATAACATCCATAATAAAACAAATGCGATACACCCCACTGCACCAAAATCTGTGTACATATATCCTAAGTATGTTACAAAAACTGCACCAATATCTGGAAATCCAATTTGATTCGAAATTGTTGGCCAACTATATGGAGTTTTAAAAAAGTGACTTGCTAATCTCCCTAATATTGTTTTTCCCCAAGCAAAATCTGTTAACGAACCTGTAATTTTACTAAACTCAATTGGTGCGTGACCTAAATAGAAAGAAATATTTCGCAGAAGCAGATTTCCACCTCCCTTATCTGAAGCAAGTCGAGAAAGAGTAACTGCCATAAAAAATAGAAATACTATTCCAAAAATAATTATTCCACCTATAAAAACTCTTCTCTTATTGGCTTTAGATAAATATGGGAAAAATATTAATCCAATCACTCCTATAATAAATACAAATATCAACAATCCGCCTCGTGCTGCAGTAGCAGCACAATTTAAATAGTATAAGAAGAAGGTATCTGCAATTAACAAACAAGCCAAATAAACCTTAGTTCTTTCTTTAATCATTGCAAAAGCAATAAAAATGCTTAAAAATCTAAAACGCAAACATAATTTAAAAACCATTTTAGAAATTATGTTTGTTGCCATCACCGCACTGCCTTCATTTTCACTATTACTAAACAAAGAAGCTCTTAATGCGCCAAAATCTGATATGCCAATTACCCCTCGAATAATGCTCAAAGAAGTTATAATATAAAATAACGAAAATAGAAGATAAATGTATGCAAACTCAACAAAAAACTTTTTCATTTTTACATCAGAGCCAAACTGTTGAATTTCATCATTTTTGTTAAATTCTTTAAGGGGTTTAAAGGCAATTAAGTTACATACAATAATAAGCGCATATGCCCACCAGGTCGTATCAGATAAATCATACCAACGATTATGTAAAACACCATATCCAACGAAAGTCCCTTGATCTAATTTGCATATAACACTAAAAACAGCTGATACAGCAAACATAGTCCAAAGTGCTCTATATATCAAATTTTCTTTCTTTATATATGCTTTTATCGTTATTAAACATACTATAATAGCATAAATAATTAGATATAATACCTTTTCGCTCATATCACCAAACAAGCCTCTTCCCGTTCAAAAAAATATATCAAGAAAATTAATCATTCTTTGAAACTGCCTTTTTCAGTGCCTCTAAGTAAGCAAACTCATCTTTTTCATCAGGCTCAATATATGCGCCTTCACCCCATTCATTCCATGCAGTTAATAATAATATAGGCTTATTATTTTTACAGCACAACTTATATAATTTAGAAAAATAAAATTCAAATTTTTCAGGTGTCTCATCAACAATTACCATCGCGTCTTTTCCACGTCTAGGGGTGTCGTCATAACGTACAAAAGAACCAATAATATTTTTTTTCAATGTTCGATGTGATTTTTTGAGAATACGTTTCCACACTTTATCATAAGAATACAAATATTTTACAGCGCCATCTCTTTTGGGAGTTATTCCAAATTTTTTCTGAATACGTTTTTCAATAGCTCGCCTTTTTCCCCAGGCTGATGTCTCAGGCTCATAGTAGAACTCGTCATCAAATAGTTTTGTACTAAAAAAATTCTTCTTCTTGGTTGCAAGATATATACCATTAAACCCATATTTTTTTGCCAACTTATCCCAATGCAATCCCATCTTTTGAAGTGTTTCCACTTCACTGTTACTATTTATCAACATAAATACTGGTTTGTTATCAATTCTGTAGTATCTTTCATCGCGGAAAAAAGGAAGAAGATACTCAAAATGTTTTTCCCATTGTCTCTCATCTCCGTATTCAAAAGGAACCAGCGTAGCACACTCATTTTTTGCATCGACTTTTTGATCGAATGCCGGAGCCCAATCATTTCCTCTGACATTGCCCCAAGTTCTTCTCCAAGCACTATTATCCCAAGTAAAGAAAAAGAGTATCTGTATATCTTTTTGTTTTAATAATATCTCTGCCGGTTTTTCAAGTTCCTGTTTCCCGTCTTTAAACCAATAATGGTATATATTAAATCCATCTATTCCATAATTATTGGCCAATTCAGCTTGTTGTCTTATCGTTTCAACATCTAAAAGATTGTAGTAATTTTTTCCAAGAGGAATTCGTGGTTGATAATGGTCCTTAAATTGAGGTGTTGCTTTTTTAACTCCAACCCAATCCGTAAACCCTTTCCCCCAAAAAAGATTATTATCTTCAGTTTCATGATATTGTGGTAAATATGCCGCAAAAACTTTCGTTCTCATATAAATCCTCTTAATTATCCGATATAGTAGATAATACTATTTGTGCTGTTTTCTTATAACTATAATTTTCTATTTGATATTCATCTAATTCTCTAGGCATTGATTCCGATAATTTGGGAAGCTGCAATAAAAGTTTTTTTAATTCTTCCTTATCATTATTTTTAAAGAATATAGCCTGTTCTCTGAGAACCTCTTTCATACACGAAGAATCTGACGAAATAACTGGAGTTCCCATAGACAAAGCTTCAATTGGCGGAATTCCAAAGCCCTCATATAAGGTAGGAAAAACAAAGCAAATTGCATTTTTATATATAGCAGACACATCTTCATCTGCAACAAATCCGGTAAAATGCAAACGATTGCATAACTGATACTTTTCAATCAACTCGTCTAGTTGCCATCCTTTTCTGCCTATTAAAACTAAATCATAGTCCACTTTATCCTGAATCTCAGAAAACGCCTCAACAAGTAATTTTAAATTTTTTCTTGGTTGTAAAGTAGAAAGAAACATTATGTAATCATCAGGTAATTCATATTTTTCTTTAACCTCAGAAAAACTAACATTACTTAAAGAAAAATTATTTGAGATACCATTATAGGTAACTACTATCTTATCTTTTGGCTTGTGCACTAACTCATGTATTCGAGATTTTGAAAACTCTGAAACTGTAAATACAATTTTTGCTCTTTTAAGACCGATTGTTTCTGAAGTTTTAAAGTAAAATAAGTTTATTTTTTTCTTATTAGGCATATCCCATCTACCCATATCATGGATAGTGTTATATATATTTCTATTAAAAAATAGTATAGGATTAGGAAATGCAAAAAAAAGATATTTATCAGCTCTTATTTTATACAATGCTATAGGAATTACTATTTGGAAGAAAAGTAGTTTTTGATTTCCATGTAATATTTCCGCTTGAACTCTTTTGCCATCTACATAATTAATTAATTCTTTATGAATTTCGTTTCTAAAAATTAAAACATACTGATTTGACTGATCTATCTCAAGCATTTCTTGCGTTACACATAGTGCATATCTTTCAATACCAGTCAAATGATACGATAAAGATGTTAAATCTATTGCAATTTTCATTAATCATTCCTCAAATAAACAATACTTTATATTTCTTATCTTGAATCATTCTTTGTCATTATAAGTTCAGTACTTAATTTGTCTTTCTCTAAAAACAAGATAATCAATTTCAATCTCCATATTTAAAAAGAAAATAAAACAATGTCAAATCTGCTTTCTTATAACAATGTTCTGGCCATCAAGGCAACATTCAAGCGGGTTCATCAAATTACAAACCACCTCCGCAACTTCTTCTGGTTGCATGATGGTAGAAGGATCTTCATCTGGAGCCAATCTCGTTCGAAGTTTGGTTGCACACCTACCCGGAGAAATACAATAAACTTTTATTCCATATTCAGCCAATTCAGCTGTCAAGGTTTGAGACATTGCAATAACCGAAGCTTTAGAAGAAGCATAACTTAACCATCCTGGTCTAGGTGTCATTCCTGCTGTCGATGCAACATTCAATATTTTACCGCCACTTATTCTCATATATTTTGCACATTCTCTCATCAACATAAAAGGTGCAAAAACATTTACTCGATATGTAAGTTCAAAACTTTCAAGAGTTGTTGTAAATAATGGCTGTGGATCAGTGTAACCAGCTATATTAAATAGAGCATTTATTTCACCATAATTAGCATTGATTTCCTTAATAATACTGGGGATTTTCTCAACATCTGATAAGTCTATTGAGTAAAAAGATACCTCATTAGCTCCATTTTTTTTCATGTAATTTATCGTTTCTTCTATAGCCTCAATATTTCTTCCAAGAAGAGCATAGTGATCAAAATATCCTCTCTTGCTTAATTCAATTGCAACAGATTTTCCTATTCCTGAACCGATTCCTGTAATCACACACGTTGCCATATCACTTTCTCCTTCTAAAGATTTCATCGTATATGATTTCGCCAGTTAGCATATCCATACGTGTTGTAACTTTAATGTTATAATCCTTTCCTTTTATTATTTTTATTGGAATTTCAGGATTATAGTAAAAAAGTAGGCTTGCATCTTCAGTGAACTTCATTCCTTCATTTTCAGCCTTTTTGTGTGCATCTAAAAGTATTTTAGTATTAAACTTCTGTGGAAGTTGAACATTGACCAATTCTGATCTAGTTAACAATCCTTCAACTTTATCGTGTCCTTTTAATACTGTAAACGGGATATCAAGACCTATCATTGCGTTTTCAAGAGGACAATCAATTAATTCTTTATAATCATCAACAGTAACAAATGGTCTTGCAGCTTCATGTATAATTACATTATCCGTTTCTACCATTTTAAGTCCTGAAAGTACTGATGCTTGTCTGCTTTCTCCTGCATTTGCATATGTTATGGGGGTTTTAATTCCATACTGTTCACGCATCATGTTCAAAGATACTCTATATTCTTCAGCGCAAACAACTATTATTTTCTCTATTTCTTCTATTTTATCTACCTTATCAAGAATATGCATAATCATTGGTTTTCCAGCCAAAAGCATATACTGTTTGGGTATTGATTGTTGCATGCGGCTTCCTACTCCGCCCGATAAAAGAACTAATGTATAATTCATAATAACCTCCTCTTTACTATCCATTTTGTCTTGTAATGTCATGGACGGTCTGTGCTTTTTCTGATACCTTCTTAGGTGTCATATATGATGTTCCATACAACTGAG
This sequence comes from Lachnospiraceae bacterium, assembly GCA_017618075.1. GTDB lineage: Bacteria > Bacillota > Clostridia > Lachnospirales > Lachnospiraceae > UBA3766. Next base: position 21,765 of record JAFZUY010000003.1, on the reverse strand, counting down.
TCAATATAGTATTATAGTCTTTTGTTACCATCAATTTGGTATCTTCAAATTGGACATAAGTAAACTCCATTAAAGATTCTATTGGTACAATCATAGGCATTGCCCAAAGTTGGTCGTTTGCTCGATGTACCAATTTCTTTTGTCCAACTAACGAAAATTCACAAAACTTATCAAAGCGTTTAATTCTCTTCTCTAACGGGAATGGTTTACTAACAAAATATAAAATCTCATACACTATTCGAGAAAAACCCTTTGCTCTTTTATTTGTCCTAAAAGCAGCCATTGTTGTTTCACTTTTTGAAAGTGCCGTTAATAACTTTAATAATAATATCTTTTGTTTTTGTTGGAATGTTTTTTCAGAGATATAATCATAAATAAAAATATCAATCCAAACTTTTTCTTTTCCTTCTTCGTTTAGCCATATTTTTTTAATCTTATCTCTTTTAGAATCAAGATATATTTCTTCATCTCTATCAGAAGATACTAACTTTTCGAGTCTTTTATATTGTTCACGGGTCATTCCTATGTCTATATCATCATCCCATGGAATAAATCCTTTTTCACGGATTGCCCCTAATAATGATCCTCCGTGAAGAGTATATTTTATATCATTTTTCTTGCAGAACTCATCAAATTCTTTTACAAAACTCAAAAGATTCCTTTGTATTTCTTGTACACCGTATTCATTAGTTATCAATTTCTACTTCACCAACCCATCTACTATTTTCTCAAACTCAGCACAAAACTTCAAATTATTACTCTGTAAACCATTTTTCACTTCATTAGTCAACTCATCATATTTTTCAATAACTTCTCCTAACATATTTATATCTTCAACAACAATGATATTTCCTTGTTTCCGGGCGACTTGATTACAGAAATCAACTTGATGATCATTGACATGCTCGTTGAACTCATATTTCCTTGGAACCACAATAGGAACCTTTCCAATTTGAAGGGGCATAATGAAAGAACTTGGTCCTCCATGAGTTATTACTATCCGTGCCTCATTTACATTGTTAACCATTTCTTGATATGGGAATAATTTCTGCCAGCGACAATTCTTCGGATCATAGGTAGAAAATCCCGTCTGAATTACAATTTCTTCCTCATGATCCGCTGCCCACTCATCCATATACTCAACAAGTCGATTAAAAGGCTGCTCATGGGTGCCTACTGTAACAAATATCATTTAATCAAATCTCCTCTAATTACTTATTTGCTTGCTAGTCATCATCAACTGGATTAGAATATGCTTCCAAGATTCACGGCCTTTGGATAAACCTGCTTCATCTCTTCCCATTCCACAATAAATTTATCTGTAACAGGATAACACAACTTACCCGAAATGGTCGGTTTATCAATTCTATCGAAGACCTCGATATAAATTGTTTTTGCTCCCATCAATTTCCCTATCCAAAAAAAAGGAACCGCCGGAGCTGCGCCAGAAGAAACTATTAAATCTGGATGTTCTTTTCTTAATATCTTTATCGCACGATGAGTATTAATTAATAGCGCCTTAATACTTCTGTTTGATGGATAATAAACCGGATATATTTTTTCTCCTTGGAGAATGCTTCTAGCATCTTCTTTATCAAATGTTGCCCAAAAACGCTCTTTATCTTGCCAAAATGGTTTTAACATATATAAATGCGTTAAATGGCCCCCAGATGATCCAACAAAACAAATTTTCATTTTTTTACACCTTTTAAATTATTTTCTCTTAAAAAAATAACAGAAGATTATTCAATTTTTCAGGGGGATACTAGAATACAATCTACATAGAAATATTCACACTGATTTCATTAGATACTATCAGCATGAAATTATTGATTTTATGATTAATGTCACATATCCCCTATATGCCCATAAAATGACATTTAATTATATCACAATGGGCGCTTATGTTCAACAAACACAAACCTATTGATTTTAGCAAATATACGGCATTTGCGCAACAATATTTTTATCTCCATAAACCAAAAAGCGAAGCAGCCCTTCAGCTGCCCCGCTCTTATCATAATATTATCTAATTCCTACCCCTCCCTAACCTTCTCTTCCTCCACCGCTTTGGGCTGCTTTTCGAAGGTTTTGATCTTTCCTACGCCGGAGTACAGGGTCTGCCAATTTAGGGGATATTTGTTACGTTTGTTGTATGCGAGTAACATGGCTTCGGCAAACCCAAACAATCCGGCCCTCCTTTCCTTCGCGGTACGGGTTAATTCTTTTATGGAAATATCTCCGACCTTATCTTTAAATACATCGTCCTTTAATCGGTCTCCGTATGCATTTACAAGCTTTGTGACGCCGTTTAAGATGTTTGATGAGAATGACTTCGTCTCGCCTTCCCAGGTCATTACTATGAGGCTTATGGTACGGTTTAAAATGTCATATCCGAACCTGTCATATATTTTCTCTATCGTGTTAATCGCTGCGATGGTACCGGGTGTTGCGGCGCCGCTTATTTTAAGATCATAGGATTCGACCAATGCTTTTATCATCAGCGACTTCTCATTCCCCGCCTCGCAATTTGCCTTAAATATCTCTATCGGCTGCAGGGGCTTTACATTCTTCATCTGATTGGCAAATATATCGGCTTCTTCAACATATTCTAGGTCATCGTATATCATGCACCAAACAGGCGTTTCGCGGCTTCCGGATATCATCGCAATTATCTCTGCGGTATGCTGGCCGTTAAACACATAGTTTATGCCGTTTCGGCGGCTCACCTTAATAGGATTTATCTGATTTAAATCGAAGTTTTCGACAGTCCTTTTTACATGCTGCATGGGAATAAATAAACATGATAATAGTAACTCTACCATATAATAAGCCCTCGGGCTGTGGTGCTCACATACCCGAGGGCTACTAAAAAATTTCATTTTATATTCTTTAATTCACAACATTTCTTGGAACATTTTCTTCTTTTTTTGTTTTTCGATGAGTTTTTTGAAAATCCAACCCCATACCCAAAGAATGTTGAGAGTCTATTTTAAAAGCATCTTTTGTAAATGTTTTCCTAACGCATTTAATTGTTCCAGATACTGAATGCCTAGCAACAATTGTGAAATCAACTTCTTGAAAATCATTTTTGACCGGATATTGATCTTCGTTTATATCATAACTAATATGGTAAGCATTATCAAACTCTTTATGTTTACAATCATAAAAAACCCTTCTTCTTTCCATTGTTGTAAAAGCCTTTTCCATAGGATCAATTGTTTCTATAAAATTCTTTCCATCAGATTGTTTAGTTACATACGATAAAGTGTACTGAATATCAACTAAATCAAATAAAGTTTTGTTCACCACCTTAATGTAATACTTGGTTTTTTCATCATCGTCTGAATTCTTGTCGAAACAGATATAATCTGAAATTGCAATTCGAGGCCTAATTAAAAGCATCAGTAATGCAAACGTTCCTGATGCTACAACACCTGTAAAAATTGCCCAAAGAAATTGTATCAATAAATCCGGCATTTTTCCCTCTTCAAGTAATTAATGAATAAAATCTGAATATACTCTGCTCATAATAATTTCCTCCACAAAAATTAAGGATATTAACGATAATTATACATCTTTTTTGACATATTGCAACATTATTTTTCAACGCCTATTCTTTGTTATTATTATACTACATTTTTCAAAAATCAACCACTTCTTTAAATACTATATTGAAATAATATGTATCAAATGAGAATTTACTTACACTCTTCTTAAAATATTATTTATTACTTATATATACCAATTATTTCAACCTTTAACACAGGGCCTTCAATATAAATCGACTCAAAATCACTGTTTTCAGATGTTCCGTTACTTCTTCTCAAGCTTCTGGGAAGTTTTATGAAGTCCCTTAAAGGATCAAATATCTCAACTTGTGGCTTATTTGTTAGGCAAATCACTTTGCAAAGGAGAATTACTTCTTGCTCACTATACTCTTGAAGTTGAGGATAAGATTCTCTTAAAAAAACAGAACAAAGGTTTCCTACAATTTTAATATCTTCTTTTTCAACAATAATCGGAATATCGGCAGAGGCTTTATCTAAATAGGCCGCCATTATTTCTCTCTCATCATCTCCTGATGTTTGTATCTGACTTGAAATGTACGGCATGAAATTTTGAGCCACACTAATCGTATCGAATTGTTCGGGTATTTCTATTTTTCCTTCCACGCGAATAATGCTTCTTTTAGGAACTGTATTTAAGTCATTATTATCATTATCTACGAAATCAAAATAGTCGTCATTTTTTCTGGAATCCAATGCTTTTTCAAAAACATCATAATCATTTTCTAAATCATTATTTAATTCTCTTTTTTCTTCTATTTCTGCCCCTGCATTTGCTCCAACGCTTTTTACACCAATATTTGCCCCAATTGATTTTTTCTTGTTAATCTCAGATGGACGATCTGCAAAACGTTTATCTATTTGTCTCAAATATGAATAAAACTTATCTTCATCTAAGTATATAAAGCTTCTAAACATTTTCATTCTCCCATACTTACTTTAATTCCGAATATATGATTTTTACAAAGTATAGTCCGTAACACATTTGCTGTATCGTTCTTCTTTTATCCATTTATCTAAATCGGAGAATTGGGCGAAATTGCACCAAAATGATTTCAACACTCTGATAGTGTTGAGAATTTCTTTTATGATGTTTGAATCGATGGGCTGTTTTATCTTAGACCTTCAATCATTTGTTTGCTCCGGCCGTTTTCCTTGGACCGGATTTCATATCTCCATCTTCCCCTGCAGTGCCATTTATGTCGGGCTTTTGTTCTTTCAATATTCGGTACGAAGAACACTTATAAGATTATTATTATCCCACACATAATAATCTGCCCACAAACTGACATTATATTTTAACATATTTAGCATATATGTTCAACTATGTAAACATGGAGGAATAGAGGTCTTCCATTCTAGTGAAAGACTATAAAAAATATAAAATAATTAATTCTTCCTTGAGGAAACATGCATCTTATATTCTCGATGATTAATAATTGGTTATACCGTTTTTATTCCTTGTTTTTCCAAAAACTCATAAAATATATCTGGATTGCCATTTCCTATGGTTTTCATATAATACTCTAATGTATTTACTTTATTACAATCATATATGTCAGCGTCGTCAACAATCCTGACATAACCACTTTCTTTTTTTATGAGTACTGCATCCAACATATTATTCTCATTATTTACACGTAAATAGATTAAAGGAGATGTCTTCAAGTCATTTATTGTCAAAAACCCAATAGTAGTGTTTTTTTCAGCATCTATCAAAAGTCGAGATTCTAAATAGACAATATCATATTGGGCATTTCTGTAATAATCAAAAGCGCCACGAACACTCCATATTAAATTTTTTTTAGGATTCGTGTAATACCTTCGCCGATAAAATCCTTTTAAATCTTTATATGATATTTGAATTGCATTAAATTGAGTTTCTTCTATCTTTAATGTTTTTCCTTTTATATATTTTATGAATATCTCCATCGCGGCTAAAAACTCATAAGCTATGACAAATAATGATTCTACATAATAGTTATTTTTTAATACTTGCTCATTTCCGTTAGAATCTAAATATTTGAATCCATTCTCATAATTAATCTTATAATACTCTCTTTGATAACATGGATCTTCATGTGCACCACCTTCTTTGTCAGCCAAAACTAATATCACGTCTCTTCTACTTACCAATACCGAATCCGTACCTTTTGAGTCTATAATTATTTCATTCCACCATACTGAAAATGTACAAAACAGTTGAAGGTTAAATTTCGGCATTTTGGGGTAACAGCAGTATGAATTATTTTCAACGGAGATTCCTACTAATTTTGACGAAAAAACAAGGTTTGAAGCAATATCTTGTCCGCCATAATATTCCCATGGGAAAAGCATATCTTCTTTAAAACCTAATTGACTCAAAAGTGCTTGATTACCATTTGTATCTGAGAGAAAAACCCTTAATTTTGCTGCTACCGCTGAAGCTCTCTCTTTTCTCATAGGATCTTCTTTTGTATAACATTCTAAGCTATTCAATTGTTCTTGAATAAAAAGTATTCCTGTATACAGTTTTTCTGTTAATTCTTTTGTATTCTTTTTTATTTTTTCCATAATAAACTCTTTCTTCTAATGTCTACAATCAATAACCGCACAATATACATTCTTTTTTCAAAACTCCTCAACACTTTTCACTTGAAATATACAGTCCTTTAATTGTTTTTCCCATTCTTTCGCCGTTTTTCCATTTAAATCACGGACAAATACAGTCACTTTAGGTATAGTTCGAATCTTTTCTATGAGACTACGATCTCCCTGCGGAGATACTCCGTATATATCAAGCGAATCAATCTCCGATAGTTTTTCATATAATGGTTGCTTATCTTTGGGATATAAATCAACCGCAGGAAACAAATCTTCTCCCGGTAGTAATCCTGTCACTTCTGTAAGATCTTTTTTCTCCACATCTTCCGGTGTCATAATTATTCCATGTGAATTTATCTTGATTCCCAAATTATCATTTCTATCCATTTCTTCGACAGCGGATTTATATTGAGGATTAATCAAAAGACTCTCTTCAATAAGGTACATATTTCTTATATCTGGTAAAGATCCCAAACCAACTTCACCATGAAGATATATGGCTCTTTTCTTATCATCCCAGACCTCCATATAATTCAAAGAAAAAACGTTATCATACTTATCAATATTAATCATTTTTGAAACATCGTAAACCAACGATATTTTTCCATTATTATCAAAAAATATGGATAATATTCCGATATTCTTAATGATTGTTCGCAAACGATCTTCGTTGTTTTTGTCTTCGAATTTACTTTTGTTGATAATATATTGGTGAAGATTTTTTGCTAATCCCTCTATGTTTTCCTTGTGATTGTTTCCGCAAATCATTTGTGCTACACATTCATTAATCTCAACCGAGAACAACGCTTGAAATATTGGCGAATATCTTTCTATATTCTTCTGGAAACGCGAAAAAATCCTCTCGTTAGATAATTCGTTTATATTCAATCTATTATTGAGTCCGTTGCCAATTAATAAATTATTCATTTAAATCCTCTCCTTCATCAGCCAATTCCGCCAGTAATATATCTATTTGCATTTGCAATTCCTCTATTATTCTCTCGTTTGTGGCTTCCTCGGACGAAGTTATACCAAATAACATGGTTGCTCCGGTAACTACAGCCACGTTCATATCTTTTCCCCTTAATTCTTGTATTTTGCTGATTGCTTTCCCCCTATCAAGAGTTCCTTCAGACAAATATTTATCAATTATATCTTTTCGTTCCTTTATTTCATATTCGATTTTTAACTTATCCATAGAATTCTCCTTATAATCAAAAACCCCTGACGAATCAGCATAATACAACATGCTCATCCGACAGGGGCAGCTATTGTTTATATTTTCTGATTTGATCATTATTCTTTCATCGATTATCCTTCTTACTTGTTGTTAGTTTTAGTAGGTTTTAAAGTATTTATCTTTTATGAGTTTTTATTTTTTCGCCATTATTATAACAACAGAATAGGCCAATAAAAAGGGGTTTTTACGAAATCTTATCGGTTTGTCTTGAACTATTTAAAATTGTCTGCGGTGTCTGACTTAAACGCTTGTAGATACTCGCTAACAAATAAAAAAGATAACCCCATATATATTACCGAGGTTTCTCCTTGCTTGAAGTCATTTGTTTTCTTTTGAATGCTTTTTGTTGTTCCTTTTGAATTGTAGTTGTTCTTTCCGTCCAGAAACTCTTTTTCAAAATGAATTTGGTTTGTGACTTTATAAAACCTTTTTATAGTTTCATTGATATATACCCAGTCGGTTGCAGCTTGCCGCTTGGTCTCCATACAAAATAGTATTTGTTTGCCCATTAATCCACCCCCAATACTCCAAGGAAATCAGTGGAATCAATGTTAAACGGAAGATTCTCTATATAACCATTACGGTAATTGTTATCCGGCATTGCATTTCCGTTGGATGTCCAGGGGACAAGAATATTATCCGTTGACAAAAAGTCGATAGATTTCTTATTTCCTTTAAGAACATTCATTGGATCTATATTATGAGTTGTAAAGCACAACTGGCCTTTTCCATAGTAGACGAAATACTCAATCATCTTACAAAGATAAATATCATTCAGATTTGAGTCCATTTCATCAATAAATACGATTCCTCCTCTACCCGCAGCATCCAAATAATCATATAATTCTACGAGTTTTTTTATACCTGTACTTTCAAACTCCTTGGAAATATTGTATTCTCCGTAATTAAATACTAGTTCGCATCTGAAATAATCCCTGTCTTCCTTTCTATCAATATCTATATTTTTCAAATCTTTTTTAAAGAGTTTGATAAATTCAGTCAGATCTTCGATTCTTCCTTTGTATTTTTCGTAATTCTTTTTAGAAACGTAAATCTCGTTTACACTGCTATATTCCAATATACATTTGTTAAAATGACTTAAGAAACTATCCGATTGTATTCCTTTGGACAAATCATCTTTTAAGGATTTCTGAACAAAATACAATTCATGCCTGTCTTCTCCGGCCAAATGCACCTTTATTACCATTGCAAGAACACTACAAAGCGACATCGCCCACTTTAATTCCATCGACTTTTCATCAAACAATACATCATTTATTTTACGCATATAAATAGTAATCAGAGTTCTTGAATCAAGAAGATTGACAGAAATACCATTAATCACTTTTTTAACCGAATCAGTAGCTTCTATATATTTCAGGACTCCATCTTCAACAATGTATAGATCTCTGTATTTACTCTGAGCATAGTTTCCGCTCTTTATTTCCAACGATTCGCGGGTTATATGATATTTCTCAATATCATTGCCTTTCAATTCAACAGAGTATCTGTAAATTGAATAATTCCCACCATCATCGTTTAAGAATTCACATTGAAAACGAAAACAGTTTTTCTTTTTGTTTATAAGTTCCCTTAACAGCCTTTGATTTTCGGGATTCATCAAATAGTCTTCATCAAGAATCAGATTTTTGAAGATACTTACTGCTGTCATCAACGCAGATTTACCCGACCCATTCTCGCCATATATAGCCTTAACTCTGTACTTTTCAGGATCAAAATCCTTATCCACTCCCTTTTTGTAAAAGTTGAGAGTCACTTCTTTTTCTATGTTCTTTATTCCTGAGGTTGTAATGCTTAACAGATAAAAATCTTTTACCATGTGCCTATCCTCCAACTATTATTCTGATTTTCGTACAATAATTGTAGCACAATATATCATATTTGCAATATTTTTATATAAAAATAATACATTTTGTATGTTTTACGAGTTGTCTATTTGATGCCGGTTTTTATTTCCCCCAAATCAGCACATTACCCCGCTCTATTATTCCGTGATTGGAATATATTCTTCTTTTATGAGTTTTTATAATTGGTTTCAAAGTTGTTTTTATGAGGACAACTAAGAAGTCATTAAAAGGGAGATGTAAAAATGGAAGAAAACAAGGGATTTTCGTTGGTAGAACTTATTATCGTTATCGCGATAATGGCCATATTAGTCGGAGTTATGGCGCCGTTACTGATTAAGTATATTGAGAAGACAAATGTTTCTGCCGACACTCAGTTATGTGATACTATTCACAATGCTATTATGACATCGGCTTCCGATCCGAACGTTGTAGCTGATGATATCAGCCAGGAAATGCTTTATGGTTCAGGCGGACTTTTGGATGCAGGAAATCCTACCGGTACACGTCTTGATTGTTTCGGTTCAGGCAGCCAGTGGGTAACATGTGCTTTCGGAGAGAATTTTACCGAGATTGCGGGTGTGGATGTTTTAACGATAGGGTCTAACCATTCGCAGTATCTTAAATCCAGAACTGCAAGAGACAGCGGTATCATCTGTGTTGTACCCAACCAGGAAGGAACTGACTGTGCTGTATACATCGCATGGAGCAACCGTGACGGCGACGGTGCAGGAGTTAACTACAACGGAACTTATTACGGGCTTGAAAATTCTAAAGTAATATTCGTAAAATAATTTAAAATCCCTGCAGTTCATTTGGCTGCAGGGATTATTTTTTTTATGATCTATGATTCTTCTTCCCAGAAGATTTCGTCGAGTGTTTTGCCAAGCACTTTGCAGATGCTTCGGCACAGATTGATGGTAGGGTTGTAATCACCTTTTTCGATTGCGTTTATGGTCTGCCTCGATACGCCGACTTTGTCTGCCAAATCCTGTTGCGATAAATCAAGCGCAGCTCTGGCGGCCTTTAGTTTTAGATTCTTCATTCGTCATCCTCCTCTTCCTCATCAGCGGATGCGTTTTTGGAATTTGCAATTCTTTTTGCGAGGATGGTCGCAATGATTACGATTATCACAATCGTGCATAAAGGATTCAAAACTCTGAATGTAATAACTCCGTTCACAACCATCTGGCCGTGAATAGTGTTGACTATGCTTATCACCAGATTTATCAGAGCAAGAACTGCAAAAATAATAATATAGCCGGTCGATTTCTGATTTATTGCAAAGTAACTTTCATGTAATATGCAGTAAATTACATATGTAACCATTCCAAGTAAAATGGCAATCTCATAAAATATAGGATTTTCGCCAAAAATTGAAGGCCAGAATTCATTAAGACAAATAAGCGCCTGAACCGTAAACAACATGGTCCAGAAACCGATTTTAAACGCTTTGCCCTGTTCTATTTTCTGTCGCTCGTCGTATTTTTTCTCACCATCTTTACCGGAGAATACAATTTCAGCCAAAAAGAGTCCGAAAAGCAATCCCAAAGCAATTCCCCAGCCAATCATTATTGCAGGAAAAACGAGGGTTTCATCTTTGCTTAAGCAACAGAATTCATAATTAAACACCGTCGTTCCGTTCTCTTTGAATGAGGGGAAGTTGATGTCTTTTACCATCTGTGTGGCTTCTTTTATGCTGACGATATTCGTCGATTCAAAATCATAAAATTCGTCCGGGTCGGAAAAGTAGTAATATGTGACTTTGTAGTTGCCGGGCATTAAGTAAATAACTGTGTCAAGGTAGATGGCGCCCTGCGTGGATGAATAAACCACATTGTCGTTCGAATCCGTTACAACGAATGTTGTGATAAAGCCGAGATCCGAGAGTTTTACATTGCCGACACTGTCCTTGTCAAAGCCTTCGGGAATGAGTGAAAAATATAAATTATGCTCGCCTTCTTTATCGACCTTAAAATCGATGGAATTGCTCACAGGGCTTAAAACTCGCTCGTTTATTTCGATGGTTGATGACCATTTTTGTGTATTCTTTTCTTCGGGAGTTTTGATGAGGAAAAGAAGCGGTGTAGACAAAAGCACTGCCGCGAACAAAACTGCTATGATGATTCTTTTTACGATGGTTGATTTTTTCATGTTAAACTCCCTTAGGTGGCCGGTTTGCCCGACCACCTTATAATTTTACCAATTAATGTGTTTTATTACAATTTTATTTTACAGGCCAAGTATCGTCGGCAGATGCGAGAAAACGAAAAGGCCGATTGTTGAAAGGATGAAGAGCCATGCGTACTTGCTTGTAAAAAGGGCTTTGAGCGCTTCTTTTATGGTCGGTTCGCCTTCAACTTTTTCAAGTCGGATTTCCCTGGTTGCTGCGAAGATTATGAAGATGATGATTCCGATAATCGTAAGAAGCGCGAGGCACGCATATGTCAGGCCCATTAGGATTGTTGCGGCGAATGCTTCGGGGTGAGACATCAGGAATTCCTGTGACATATCCATGTTGGGGTTGGCTACATGTACTTTCTGCAAGGCTGTAGTTGTGATTACGGATGTAAACAGGTTAACAATCATATGAAGTATTATTGTAAGATGTATTTTGCCGGTCTTTGAATAAAGGAATGCGAAAAGCAGTCCTATGCCCGTGGCAAAGAAGAACTGTGAAAAGTTGCCATGGTAAAGTCCGAAGAATAATCCTGATACAAAGATTGCTAAAAATGTGCTGTATCTGCTCAGCCTGTCGATGAGGACTTTTCTGAAAATAAGTTCTTCGAAAATCGGAGCCAGGATGCCTACCACGAGGACTCTGGGGAGGAGGCTCGAAGAGTTAAGTAACTCCAATATAACGCTTGTGTTGCTGCCGCCGAAGGGAAGTGTAAGCAGGGTATTAATAATGCTTCCAACAAAGGATAAGGGGATCCCGATACCAAACGTCATAAAGATATACGGAAGGAATTTAAAGAAACCGAATTTCTGCTTCTGAATTTCTCTTGTGGGAATGTTCCTGGTCAGGCCGAGGATAAGCGGGAAGCCTATAATATCCACGCTTATTATGATCATCGCAAATGACAGTAATGCGGTGATGTTGGGTGTGACTGATGCGGGTAAGAAGCTTAAGCCAAGGGATATGAAAAGCTGCACGCATGTTACAACGAGTGAAAAAACTGCGTAAGCGATACTGATGTTGTCGAGACCGTCTTTGATGTTGTCGTTGGATTTGTTGGTTGCGTCAGTTGTGTTGGTTGTATTGGCTTCGCTGGGTGCGGAAGTCTTCTTATTGGTTACTAGGGTTATAACTGTGAGTGCTATGATTATAAGGCCCATTGCTACGAAAAGTGCTTTTACCCATGCGGGTGCGGTGTAGCTTTGCGTGAGTTTTACTTCGAAGGTGAATTGGCACTCGCTGTCAGGCTTGAAATTATCGAAGCCGACTGCGGAAATGTAATCTTCGAGGGCTTTCTGATCTGTGATCATTTTATTCTCTGCGTTGAGCTTGCGGTATTCGTCTTCTGTTGCAAGAAATACAGTGTTGATTGTATATTTGCCCTGCTTAAGTTTTATGGGTTTGTTTGAAATCTGTACCTGAAATGCTGTGTCACAGTAAACGCATTTGCCGTTTTCATCTTTTATGGTTATGGCTGTGAGAAATCCCGGTTCTTCGACGCCCCACGAAAATGAAAGGTTGTATCTGCCGTCTTTTTCGATGTCCACATATATCGGCATTCCTTCGCTTTCTTCAAGCACGCCGTCTTCTTTTACGACTGTCCACGACATATTCGTATTTACTATCTCTTTTCCGCAGTTTCCGCTTCTCTGCGCACCTAACGAAAGGGCGGCAAGTACGAAGAACGGAATCATAAGTATCATGGCTATTATGTATGGTATTTTCTTTTTCATATTTGTTCTCCTGTAATTAATTCAAGTGTTAACCTAGGGTGTAATGTTTAGGCTTGTTCGCCTAAGGTGTGTTGTTTAGACTTGTTCGCCTAAAGTGTTAATTAAATGCATATAAAAAAACTATATGCTCGTCGACTTGAGCATATAGTAATCCTTTTGCGACATAATGTCAAGTATATTTTACAAAATGTAAGAAATTTTTAAAACAATCGGGGTGAAATTTTTGCACCGCGATGACAATCCGCCTTTTCATAATAACATTTTATGATTTTGATAGAATTTTACTTTGGATTATATTTGTCGCAAATCGCTTCCATCTTCTTAAAGTCCAGGCATCTTTCTTTGCCTTTGTAATCAGAAAAACCTGTACAAAGACTATATAAAACATTCGCTTTATTAACTATAACTTCCTGATTTCTTCTACACCAATTCAATTCATCTATACATAGATCCTTATAATGTTTTTCGCTCAAAGTATCCGTTCTCTGTTTAATTAAGTCAACGCGTTTTATATGTGTATCTTTAACTGGTATCATAAGATTATAATTCAGCACTCCAATTAGTTTGCCTCTTTTATCTATGATTTTGTCAAAATCTGCTCGTGGTTTCATTTTCTTATGCTTTTCCACCGGATGCGAAAGAGGGATAAGGTATTTCCTATTTTTACATATAACCACCACGCCCACATATATTCTGTGTTGTTTTCCAATCTGAGGAGACACAGATGAAACTCTGTCATCAACTTGATGCAGATTCCTTATATACTTAATATCTATAAGAAAAAGGTTCAATCGTTCCTGCGTCATAATACCTCAAAAAATAAAAATGGCTACGTCGTTTGACATAGCCACATTGTGGAACCACCATCAGCGATTCCATCGCTTTTACAACTTCCACTTATCGGTAGGACTCACCATCAACTATAGAATATCATAAGAACTATAATTGTCAATATGTTTCTCCGATTGTCCTTAAAAAGTGTTTCATTTAACTTGTGGCTGCTGGATATTTACTCAGAGAAGTGTCCCCAAGTGGCAAAAAAGCCAAAATATCACTGGTCTTCCACTAGGTTCGAAAGAACCTCACCAAGTGGAATCCCATGGCACGCACTAGGCTCGAAAAAACCTCGCCAAGTGCTCCGCACACGTCCCCAATTGGCCTACTTTTTGTAGTCTTCCTTACACTGAGGTATGTTTGTTCCGGATTCATTTTTGGTTGCATCCATTGTCAAACCGTAAATTCTGCCCATAATATCAATGGATTCCTTTCTTGTTTTGTCACTGATTCCGAAGTAAAGCATATCCGATTCGTAATCCTCTTGCGATTTTCTCTGTTCATCAAGCACCATTTTATCCATTAAAATATCACAGATATAATTGTTATCATTTTCGTCCGTGATTATTACCCATGCCCATTCGCCATTTGTTATTTCAAAGACCTCATTTATCGACTCATAGGATTTATCAACCAATTTGCCCCCGGCAGAAATCACATAGTGCTTAACATTTAGCTGTGTTAAAAAGAAATCGTAAAGCTTTACAAACTGCCATTGGTCCAGTTTTTTGGTTTCCGGAACATCAATAATATCTGTATCATAAAATTCAAGCATCAGCTGAAAAGGATTTATACTAGCTGCCTGTTCAAGCATCTCTTTATCGTTCTCGATTTCGATATCGTCCATAAGAAATTTATATATCTTCTCAGCACGTGTCATATAATCGTCGTCTGCAGTTATATTGTTGTTGATTGCCTTGGTAACATATTCCTCGAATGCGGTGAATTTTCTTTCCACATCAGCCATATCGGTATCGTTTTCGTAAAGTTCGGTATGGTCTTCTGAAAGTACGGGGAAATAACTGATTTTATATGTGTTTTTATCTACTATGGTTATATCAACGCATGACACCATGGGGCTGGTCATTCTGGCGAGTTTTAGTCCTCGGTTAAAATCCATTTCATCCACTTCGTCATCGCCCGTAAGTTCAAACTCGGTTTCACAATCGTATACAGCTCTTAGAATCTTTTCAGCCGCCTTTAAGGAAGCCTCTTTGTTTTTCATTTCCTCTCTGTTAAAAGAGCTGATGGCTTCGGGATTATAAACAAAAACTCCCGAATCAAACAACGAATCGTGTTCGCGGTTTTTTTCTTCTGCAGTTACTGTTCCTTCATCTTCATCAAAGATTTCAACGTTTACTCCGTCTTTTGTTTCCACAGTCGCAACAGGCTGTGAATCGGGATAATCTTCAATGGTCTTCGGTTTATTATTGCATCCATTAGCCATTAAAACTGCAAATGACATTACGATTGATAAGGCCAATGCAATGCTTCTTTTATGAGTTGTTCCAGGTCTCGTTTTTTTAGTCTTTTTCATTTTATCTTCCTCGATGTGTTCCCAACTGGCTTATTCTCTCATGGTATATTCGGTATCCTCATCTATCAGTTCAACCATTATCGCGGCGAATTCGGGATCAAACTGTGTTCCCGAGCCCTTGACCATTTCTTCGCGAACCACATTTTGAGGAATTGCATTTCTGTAGCTTCGGTTGGAGGTCATGGCATCGTATGCATCGGCAACTGCGATAATTCGGCCTATCTCGGGAATTTCATCACCCTTTAAGCCTTCGGGATATCCTTTGCCGTCATAACGCTCATGATGGAAATGTGCTCCGAGGCTTAGCCATGGATGCTCTTTTATGCTTGATAAAATCTGATTTCCCACCACGGGATGCTGCTTAATATGCGAAAACTCTTCATCCGTAAGCCTTCTGTCCATATTAAGAATTTCACCCGGAACGCCTATTTTTCCTACATCGTGCAGAAGCGCAGCATAATAAATCTTATAACACTCGTCTTCGGGTTTTCCTGCCTTTTCGGCAATCATTTTCGAATACTCCGCAACTCTCTTGGAATGGCCGTTGGTATATTTGTCCTTGGCATCAATCGCATTTGCCAGAGCTTCCGTTACTCCAACCGTAAGATTTTTAAGTTTCTGTCCTGCCTCTTCTATCTCTCCTATGTAATCGTCAATTTCTCCGATCATTTTGTCGACATCACTTGCCAGGACCCCGATTTCATTTTTAGAATTAATGTTTTTAAGTTTTTTTCTTGCACTCGCTCCGTCCTTTGAGGTCATATATTCACGGACGGAATCCTGAATCGAAGAAATCGGTTTAACCGCAATTCTTCTCGTAATAAAAATGAAAAGAATGCACACAAGAATATTCGCCAGAATTACAAGAATCAGGCCTGTTATAATAGCCTGGTTTATCCTCTCCGAAAAAGATTTGAAATTGTAATACATGGTTATAACAGCAACTGTTTCACCGTCTTCAACAATCGGAGTCATACCCATATAATTAAGCTGACTTCTGCCTTCTTTGCCGCTTGGGCTTAAATACATATACTCGATGGCATCATTCTTATCGTCCGCGGTTGAATTAACGTCGAATTTTTTTATGATCTCGTCATATAACGCATTCTGTACAAAAACATACAACGAATCTTCATAAATATTTTCACTTTCGTCAACCCAGACGAGATCAATGTATCTTCCGTCTTTTAGGTTCGCAAAACACCCGGTTCCTTCGTACCCGTAAAACCCTTCCGCATTCCCTCTGAAAGAGGATATGAAGTAATGATACTGAAGCTCATAAAATTTGAGTTTCTGCTCATCACTTAATTCGTCAAGTTTTTGGTAAGCCTTCTCTTTTTCAGCCTCCGAGCCGGATTTTTCTGCTGCTTTTATATCCAAAGCAATGTTTCCGAAATACTCTTCTTCATCAGGCGTTAGAGTATTCTCGCTGTCTTTGTAATCCCTGCTGATTTCCTCATAATGATTCTGCCAGTAATCAATATTGTTTGATAACGGAATCAGAAATGTATCATTTTCAACTCTTTCTTTCACATTTATGAGCTGGCTTGATATAATATCATTTTTGGCTGAAAGATAAATATTGATGCTTCCCTTTCTAACCATAGCCGCAATGATTAATAAAGTAATCGCCTGAATAACGAATACCATTATAACCAGTTGTCTTGATAATTTTTTTCTGCCTGTTTTATCCTTTTTCATATCCCGTTCCCGTAATAATTCTTTTATGATCTTTATTCAACATACAAGTATTATTTCGGCAAAAATTCGGAATAATTTATTCTTATTCCGTTTCTTCCAGCGGACTTACCGTATTGGTTAATTCCAGGTCTTTGAAGCAGTACTTCGGAACGGCGGCAAAAACGATATCTCCGTCCATTACATCTGTACCAAAGTCTCCTTCCGGTGATTCAACAACATCAAAATTAAACGATATTTCCTTGCCATTGGTGATTACGGCATCTGCATGGGAATAATTGCCGCCCTCACCGTATTCCATGTAATAAATCAGATAATTATATATAGCTGTCGAATAATTCATCCTCATTTCCTGAAAAGCATCGGAAACATCTGTATTAAAACACCATAATTCATCCGGATCATCAGACTCTCTCATTCCAAGCTTTTCTTCCGCATAGTCCGCTTCTTCATCAGTCTCAATCAGGTACATAACATACGCACACGGAGCGTTATCCTGACTTAAATATCCGCACTTGAAACTGTTTATATATTCGCATTCCATTTCTTCCCAGTTTTCTTCTTCGGGCTCGATTTCTTCCGGCTCATCCGGAGTATTATTCATATATTTTTCGCGGTAGGTTAATCCTTCACGCCTGCATTCAAGCAGAAGATCCGAAAACTGCTTGGTATAATCGTCTTCACACAAAGCATAAAGATCATAAAAGAGACTATTAAACTTTCTGCTCGATACCTCGTATCCTCCGATTTTTATTTCATTTCCGTCGTTGTCATAAAGAACAATGTAACTGCTTGTTCCGTCTGTAAAGTCGCCTTCTGTTCCCACATTCATATTGTAGACTTTTTCGGCATCAAATTTCTTTTTTATCTTATCCATTCTGTCGGCAGGAAGCGTCTCTCTTCCGAGTTCCGTTTCGAAATACTGCACTATCAGGGTCCCGTCGCTTAAAAGAGTATAGTGAAGCGATTCATAAAACCATGGCTCATATTCACGAAGCGAAAACATTATCTCATCACTAAACTTAGGTGTCTTCTTGCCACACCCGGTTATTGATAGCACTGCAAGTATTAATATGCTCACTGTTGCGAGTATTTTTTTTACGTTCTTTTTCATTGTCAGCCTCCGAATGATCATTCTGTATAATACACGAAATGAACATAGGGTTTTTATGGGCTTATTCAAACATCATAGGTATAAATTTAAGCACGTACCTGTTCCAAAATTCCATGTCGTGACTGCCCTCATCTTCTGCGTAAATATGTTCAATTCCCTCTGATTCAAGGAATGTATGGAACTCTCTGTTATTCTCTAACAAAAAATCATCATTACCAATGGCCATGTAGATTTTAGGGCAGTTTTTGCCTTCGGCTTTTATTTTTTTTATGAGCTTTTCAGGATTGTTGTCGCTCTCAAGCACCTTCGCGGGATCGCCGAAGCACTCTCTGAAGTACTCATAATTTGCTATTTCGTTGCCGCCACCTTCTTTCATGTTCGCTACTTCGTGTACGACTAATGCGGGAGAAAGTGCGGTTGCACAGCCAAACCTGTCCGGATAGTACAAAGCGGTGTGAAGCGCTCCGAATCCGCCCATTGACATCCCCATGATATATGTGTCTTCCTTTGTTTTTGCAAAGCCGAAAACCCTTCTTACATATTCCATGAGTTCCTCGCCCAGAAATTTGCAGAAAGCATGGCCTGTCGAAATGCCGTCCAGCCAAAATGCGTTCTCGCCGTTAGGAATCACTACCGCAAAATTATACTTATCTGCCAGATACCAGGGCACCCAGTTATCCGCGTCGCCCGTATATCCGTGAAGAAGAAAAAGCGTCTTGATCGGACGATTTGCGTACTCCGAGTCGTTGGGCTGCTCTTCCCTTATATCATTGGGCAGGTACATGTTAAATGTTGTAAATCTTCTCAAACAGTTTGAATAAAAACGAACAGAAATATTTGCCATATCATTCCTCCCTTTCAAACAGCAACATTTTACCACAAAATAAGGCAAAAAACACTCCGCAGTTATCTTGTGGGGTGTTTTGATTTAAAGTTATTTTCTATTCCAATTTGATGGTTCCCGAAGGCCACCGGGTAGTTGAACGATGCTCTGTCCAAAATTATTTCATCTGAAATCCTTTTTGAAATTTTCTAAAAAATACCAATGCCCGAATGGTAGGATTGCACATTAAAGCGGAAAATATCAATAGGTCTAATCCAACCACAACAATACATGAAATCGTTTCCAACAGAATTTCATCATTCATCTTCAGGATAACACAAATAATAAACGCATACAGACCAAATATCGGAATAATACACGTTGCCATAATAATCCACTCGAAGAATCCAAATTTTAATCTGTATTTACCATTCTTTCTCTTGGTAAAAACCGTTTCCAAGTATTGTGGTGTACCTTTCCCTGCGCTAAAAAAAACATATACCGAATAGCTGTCTCCCAGTTTTCCTTTATTGCCCTTTTCTATTGAGGAAGGCTTAATCATTTCACATAATACGCATATTAATGTTACGATTGCCAACAAAAATACAGGTGAAACATAAACAATTACATATTCCATTCTTATTCCTCTTTTTCAAGAATCTCAAATCCATTCTTCTTCAACCGGTTTTTTATATTCCGTTGTATACGCTAAATCCATTTTAATATACACTCTCATTTCATTGCATCTATGGCAAGTTTTATTGCTCCGAGTATTCCCTGGTCGTCATCAAGTCCTGCGGGAACGATGAAACTGTCGATGTCTTTAAGTTCTTTGGTTAAAATGTAATTATTCAGGTTTTTTAGGACTTTTTCTTTTATGAGCGGGAACAGTTTTTCCTGATGCATCACTCCTCCGCCGAGGATGATTTTCTGCGGGCTTAAAATGCAGATGAGATTTGAGAGTGCCTGTGCAATATAAAAACTCTCAAGCTCCCACACTTCGTCGCGGTCTGATAGTTTGCTTCCTTCAATTCCCCATCTTTCTTCGATAGCAGGGCCACTCGCAAGCCCTTCGAAACAGTTCGAGTGGAATGGGCATTTGCCTTTATATGTATCGTTTGGCGCATATGTCATTTTCATATGTCCTAGTTCGGGATGAAGCATTCCGTGCACCAGTTTCCCGCCTGAGATTATGCCTCCTCCGATGCCCGTACCGATTGTGATATAAATTACATCAGTGAGCCCTTTTGCCGCGCCCCATGTGGCTTCTCCGAGTATTGATCCGTTCACATCCGTATCAAATCCTATGGGAACATTAAGAGCTTTTTTCAACACACCGACTATGTCCGTATCTGACCAGTATGGCTTGGGTGTTTTTAAAATATGTCCGTATGTTGGCGAATTAACGTTAAGATCAACCGGTCCAAAGCACGCTATGCCAAGCGCGCTGATGCCTTTATCCTTAAAATATTCCGTTATTGCTTCCAGTGTCTCATCGGGAGTTGTCGTCGGAATCGTTGTCTTTTCCAATATATTTCCGTTTTCATCTCCTACGGCGCAGACCATCTTTGTTCCGCCCGCTTCCAAAGCTCCGTAACGCATTTTTATCCTCCGTTGGATTGTTTCAAACTGCTCTTAAATTATAGCAGATATTCTTCAATCACACATCTCAAACTTGATGTATTTAACGCATTTGCCGAGGTCTCAAACGTCATAATCATATTTTTACCCGCAAGGTATCCGTTTTGCTCATAGGTCTGAATCTTGCTTATATTCCTGCCGGCATACGCAATATTATCCATCATGCCAAAATGTTCCCAGACATACTCTTTTCCTGTTCTTATATTCAGACACATAAAATCCGGTCTGACTGTCCCCACTCCTTTTAAAAACAAAGGATATTCATACCTGTACGGAATTTCTTTTTGTTCAAGCATATTAGCTATTATCAATTCCGATTTTGATCGGACTTTAATGCCGTTGGCAGTAACAAATTCAATATTTTCATCAATAGCCATTGGCTCGTACTTAACACTTTTCCACCTTTTTATGAATTCTTCTTTTGTTTCCACTATAGGAATTACAAGTCTTTTTCTAGCCGGCGAAAGATTGGTGTAAACCTTTTCTACTTCGTCAATATCATATATTCTCAAAAAATCTGATATTCTTCTTTTCAAAGCATTCAGCTTTTTATTAACCTTTATCTCATAATCACGCTGAACTGTTTTTCTTAAATCTTCTGTTTGGGCTTTTGGAATATATATTCTTTTTTTAGTCTTTTCATCAACCCAGGAATACTGATAATTTCCGTTACTCTTTCCTATTCTGACTCTTCGGTTCGGAGCATTATGTAGTTTTTCCAGGTTCTTGTTAGATATTGCAATCAGATCTTCAATTTCCTTCAATTGAATCTTTAGTTTTTCGTTATAGTTCTCCATGTTACTCCCTTTTTTTGCTCTTCTTTTGTTTCGCGCGTAGTTTTTCGCTTGCAGCTTTGCTTTCTTACGCGCGTTTGAGACTTCTCTTGTTTTTCGCGCGTAGTTTTTCGCTTGCAGGCTTGCTTTCTTACGCGCGTTTGAGACTTCTCTTG
>JAFZUY010000028.1 GCA_017618075.1 Lachnospiraceae bacterium | reverse complement strand
TTCAGCCAGATAATTATAACCACCTTTTCCGGATAAATACTCAAGTACAACTCGTTTTTTAAAATCGAAACTGTATTTAGCCATAAAAAATCGACCTCCAATCGTTAGATTTTTTGGTCTAACTTTTGGGGGTCGGTTCAAAGTCGGTGTTTTTTATATCGAATACATAGATTAAGGTTTCGGTAGATTATACTTATCAAGCAAATCATCAATCATACTTATTTTTCCATAGTTTGATGTTGTAACATACACTATAGTTTTGCCTCTCATATATACTCCACCATACAGAAAATTCGATTTCGGACTAAATATGCTGTCTTCATTTGTTAAAGATATAGTATATTCGTCAACAAAATCATCTGATGTAATATTAGTATTATATAAAACATACCCCGTCATTTTCTCATTATTACAATAGTAATTAACTTTTCCTGTATGTTCGCTTTTTTTCTCTGAATACTGTGCAGCAACATAATAATTGTTAAAAGTTTTTTGCGCCTCCTCTATGGTATCGAAATTCATATAAGAAATACTTACATCTCTGTCTTCATTCTTCTCTTTATCATTATACTTAGCCCATATTTTCACATAATTTCCTGTCAGGCCAAGTTTTCTGTAATTTTTCTCATCAAATATTCCTACATCATATCCCTGAGCTTTAATATCATCTTCTATTGTTATTCTTGTAGGAAGTTCAAATTTCTTATACTTATTAGTTGATATTAAAACTGCCGTGACAATACCTGCTATTAACAGAAGTGACACTATAGGAATTATTATTTTACCCTTTCCCATTTTAATGCTCCTTTTACACATATCCTGTATTCTTTTTATATTTTAGTCCTGTATCAAATAATAATAAACTTTTCTTAAAGCAAAAAAGTTTACTTATTTTTTTATAATAGTATTTTAAGTACTTATTATTAATCTTATTTTTTCATTTAGGTTTAATATATAAAAGACAAAAAAGATACCTGAGATTATCAGGTATCTATATTTTTATACAGATTGTTTGAATTTTAATGAGTTCAATGCCCCAAAGATTTCCTCTTCTCTCATCTTAACAGCAACTTCGAAAGCCTCTTCAGCATTCTTTAATCCAAAACCAAACTGAATCAAATCTTTAACATCTACTTTCGCTTCGGCGGCAACTCTCTCGCAGGCATCTGTGCAATTTGCTGGAAGAGAAATTCTCGTACTGTTGAGTCTTCCGCCTTCTGGTCCGCAGTGAACCATGAATATTCCGTCGTTCTCGGGAAGCATTTCATCTTTAATATGAAGAGACATTACGAATTCTTTTTCGGACTCGAAGTATCTTAAGAAGCTTTTGACATCTACGATTCTGCCGAGTGTCTCGGGGAAAGGATCCTGCGGTTTTACGATATCTACAAATCCATACTTTTCAAAAATCTCAGGTTCTCTGGTTCCGAGGAATACGAACGCTTCCTGTTCGGACTGCATGCAGTTAAACACTTCTTTTAAGATTGCATCCATATATCCGCGTCTTCTGTAGAGGCCTTTGGTAAATGCATTCTTTATCTGATATATGGTGCTTCCGTCACCGCCGATGTCCGGTGAAACCGAAAGTGTAGATATAACCTGATCTTTTTCTTTTGCCGCAAACACGAGGTTGCGGCCCTCAACTCTTAATTCAACTTCCATAACTCTATCCTAAAAGATTAATTCAAAAGGCAAATCGCCTCAGACGATATTCCTTCGCCTCTGCCTGTGAAACCAAGGTGTTCCTCAGTAGTAGCCTTGATATTAACCTGAATAATGTCAATCTTCAACGCATCAGCGATATTCTTTCTCATATCATCAATATAAGGCCTCATCTTCGGTGCCTGGGCAATAATCGTTGCATCGATATTTCCGATTTCGTAGCCTGCATCTTTTATGAGTTCTCGAACCCTCTCAAGGAGCACGATACTTGAAATATCCTTAAACTCTCCTGCTGTATCGGGGAAATGAAGGCCGATATCTCCAAGACAAGCTGCACCAAGCAAAGCATCCATTATGGCATGCGTCAGCACGTCGGCATCGGAATGTCCGAGCAAACCTTTTTCATATTCAATCTTTACGCCACCGATGATTAAGTCTCTTCCGGACTCAAGACAGTGAACATCGTAGCCTAAACCTACTCTCATATAAAATCCTCTTTTCGGAGCCAGACACCTGCGGAGTCAGGCACCGTTTCTATTGGAGCCAGACACGCCTTTGGCGAGTCAGGCACCTCTAAATTCTTTTAGAATAAAAGCACATTCGCCATACCGAAGTATACGAGTAACGAAATCGCATCGACCATGGTTGTGATAAAAGGCGAAGCCATTACTGCAGGGTCAAAACCAAGTTTCTTTGCAATCATAGGAAGTGTACAGCCTACAACCTTTGCAACCATTACGGTCAGCACCATTGTAAGGCAGACTGTCAAAGCCACAAGAAGCGTTACGCTCGGATTGTGTAAGATAAGTCTGTCGAAAAGCATAATCTTCGCAAAACACGCAATTGCAAGAACTGTACCGCAAAGTATAGCCGCTCTGATTTCTTTCCAGATAACTCTGATAAGATCCGAAAATTCAAGTTCGCCGAGTGACAGCGCACGGATAATCGTAACCGAAGACTGCGAACCCGAGTTACCGCCGGTATCCATTAACATTGGAATAAATGCAGTTAAGACAACCTGTGCAGCCAGTGCATTTTCAAACTTTGTAATGATTAGTCCCGTAAAAGTAGCCGAAACCATGAGTAACATAAGCCATGGAATTCTGTGCTTGAAAAGATCGAGCGCGTTGGACTTAAGATACGTTTTATCGGAAGGTGTCATACCGGCCATGATTTCGATATCCTCGGTAGCCTCATCTTCCATGACATCCATAGCATCGTCGAATGTTACAATACCGACGAGTCTGAGTTCGGAATCAACTACAGGGAGAGCGATGAAGTTGTACTTTGAAAGCATTTTAACAACTTCTTCTCGATCATCATGTGTGTTTGCGAAAATCACATTCTGATCCATGATGTCTTTAATTAATGTATCTTCGTCCTGCTCTAGTAACAGGTCTTTTACGGTTAAGTAACCGATTAGTTTGCTGTAGGATGTTACGTAACAGGTGTAAATCGTTTCCTTATCAAATCCGGTTCGTCTGATACGAAGTATCGCTTCCTTTACCGTCATCTCGGGACGAAGTGTTACATACTCGATAGTCATGATTGATCCGGCCGAATTTTCGGGATATCTTAAAATCTCGTTGATATCTTTTCTAAGTTCGGGATCCGCCTGAGCAAGGATTCTTTTAACAACGTTCGCAGGCATTTCCTCGACGATATCTACGGCGTCATCGACGTAGAGTTCATCCAGCACTTCCTTAAGTTCGTTATCGGAAAAGCCTCTGATTAAAAGCTCCTGTAAATCAGGCTCCATTTCAACGAATGTTTCCGCAGCCGCTTCCTTCGGAATCAACCTGAAAAGAACAGGAAGTCTGTTTTCTTCCATCTCTTCAAAAACCGCAGCGATATCTGCAGGATTCATCGTCATCAATATTTCTTTTATGGTAGGGTATTTTTTCTCTTCAAGAAGTGTAAGCAGGGTGCTTACAATAATTGATACATCTTTTGTTTCTGCCATCGGTAATCCTCCTTTTGTAAGTGATGAAAAACCGATGCAGGTCATCGACCAACTCAGATGCGATATCTGTTCAAAGAATCTCTAACGAATTCGGACGAATTACATTAAAACGGAAACGAACAGAATATCGTTTTTCCACGTTCGGTCCGCGCCTGCGTCGGTATTACTACTTCGATAGTCCATATCCGTTTCCTCCTTAAAATTATTTTTTCTTACGAATGAATTCGTCAGCATTTAAATTAAACCACATTTATATACTATTATTCAACCCCCAAATATTATTTATGTTATTTTATATCGTTTTTTATAAATAACAATAAAAAAGGACCGTCTTTCGACAGTCCATTTTCTTAGAATATTTTCATTACCGTAAAAAGAATTATTGCTATGATTCCCAATGCTATGGAAATGATTCCGTTTCTCTTAGCGTTGGCTTTATCTATAACTATACGTTAATCTCTGATGACAATCCAAGGAATTCCTTGTTTGCATTAAGTATCGGGTTAACAAAATTATTCAGATAATTATCTACCTGGATGCTTGCTCTTCCGGTATAAAGCTCAGGTTTGAGGATTTCCTTGATCTGCTCTTCGTTAACTCCGAATGCATCATCCTTTGCAATGATTGAAGGAAGTTCGTTGTCATGGCCTTCTTCTTTAATAAGACGACCTGCTTCCATCGAAGCAACTCTTATCTTCTCATGAAGTTCCTGTCTGTCACCGCCTGCCTTTACAGCATCCATCATTAGGTTTTCTGTAGCCATAAAAGGAAGTTCAGCCATAAGGTGCTTTGTAATAACCTTAGGATATACTTTAAGTCCGTTAGTTACATTCATGCAAAGATCTAAGATACCGTCGATTGCAAGGAAACCTTCGGGAATTGAAAGTCTCTTGTTGGCGGAATCGTCGAGCGTTCTCTCAAACCACTGTGTAGCTGATGTAATTGCAGGATTAAGTGTATCTACAATCACATATCTTGAAAGCGAAGCAATTCTCTCGCTTCTCATGGGATTTCTCTTGTAAGCCATAGCGGATGAACCAATCTGGTTCTTTTCGAAAGGCTCTTCTACTTCTTTTAAGTGCTGAAGAAGTCTGATATCGTTGCTCATCTTGGTTGCGGACTGAGCGATACCTCCGAGGATATTTAATACTCTGGAATCAACCTTTCTAGAATATGTCTGTCCGGATACGGGATAGCAGTTTTCAAAGCCCATCTTCTTTGCAATCATCGGATCGATTTTATCAATTGTTTCCTGGTCGTTGTTGAAAAGCTCGAGGAAACTTGCCTGTGTACCGGTTGTACCCTTTGATCCTAAAAGCTTAAGTGTGGACTGAACATAATCAAGGTCTTCTAAGTCCATCATAAACTCATTTATCCAGAGTGTTGCTCTCTTGCCTAATGTTGTAGGCTGAGCAGGCTGGAAATGTGTAAATGCAAGTGTGGGTAAATCCTTGTATTCGTTCGCAAAACCTGCGAGGTTGTTAATTACATTTAAAAGTTTTGTTCTGACAAGCTTTAATGCTTCGTTCATCACGATAATATCCGTATTATCACCTACGTAGCAGCTTGTTGCGCCAAGATGAATGATACCCTTAGCCTTGGGGCACTGAACACCGTATGCATATACATGGCTCATTACGTCATGTCTTACGCTTTTTTCTCTTTCCTTAGCAATGTCATAATTGATATCCGTTACATGCTCTTTCATCTCCGCGATCATATCGGGAGTAATCTGTGTTAAGCCAAGTTCCATCTCTGTCTCAGCCAAAGCAATCCAGAGTCTTCTCCATGTGGAGAACTTCATGTCGGGTGAGAAAATATACTGCATTTCCTTAGATGCATATCTTTCTGAAAGCGGTGAAACGTACTTATCTGTATCCATTCTTAAAACCTCAATTCTTTATATTTTGGTGCCGGGCACGCTTCGCGAGCCGAGCAGCTTTTATTCAAAACTCATTTATTCTATCACATAAGACTACGTTCATCAAAACTATTTAATACAATAAAGAAATTTTAATCGGCTTTTGTACTGCCTGCTTTAGATTTTTCTCTTTTAGACAGTATTTTTATCCGCTTTTGTACTGCTTATTTTATTGTTTTCTGCTTTAGGCAGTACTTCGGATGGCTTTTGTACTGCTTAATTTTTCTTTTCTCGCTTTAGGCAGTACTGCGAGTGATTTTTGTACTGCATACTTTTGATTTTTTTCTTTTAGGCAGTATTTTTATTGGCATTTGTACTGCCTTATTTCATTTTTCCTCATCTAAGCAATACTTTAAAAAAGTAAATAACAATATTGAGAATTATTACAGCGTGAAAAGCAAAATCAGTAAACGTACTTGTTATATTCTTCTTTTTTCTCGTTTAACTTCATGTCAAGGAAACTGCAGAAAGCATATCTTCCGACTTCTTCGCTCTCCTTCTTCTTATTAAGGAAATCAAGGTATTCGCCGCTTTCAAGGAATTCTTTCTTTGCCTCTTCAATATCTGCCTCAAGTTTTAACGTAATATCGCGCATTTTTGCATCATCGCCGATACGCTTTACATACTCTCTGTCAGTAAGCGTAAATCTTAATGTTGCGATATACGCGTAGTAATGTACGGGATCTTCGTCGCAGTCATAAGCCATCAGAAAATCATCCGCAGCCTGCTCAAATAAGAAAAGTCTTGATTTCGCCACACCCAAATTATGATAAATGCTTGCAACCCTCTCGGACTCTTCATTATCAAGAGTTGATAAAAGAACCTCGTATTCTCTTATCGCATACTCATATCTTTCTTTGGTAAGGAAGAAGTCGCCCCTGGCCTTTCTCTTGTCAAACTCTGAGCTTCCTTCTTCGTCTTTTATGACTTTTATGATCCTGTCTGCTTCTTCCCTCGTTATAAAAGGAGCCAATCCTAAAAGAGTCGAAACAATCTTTATTACGTCAGCCTTTGATTTTATGAGCTTTTCAAGCATTACCGCGAGTTCTTTTGCACTGCATTCCTCGTCGAGCCATTTAATCAGTTCTTTGTTAAACATGTCGGCGCTAAGAAGCTCCGGATTTTCTCCGAGGCAGTATATTAACTCATCGCCCGAATAAACATTCGTGCAGATTCGCTCTAAAAAGAAAGGTCTGTTTGCTTTTCCCGATATGGGTTTGTATACATTTCCCATTATTGAATCCTCTATTGTTTGGAGCCGGGCACACCTTCGGTGAGCCAGGCACCATGCTCATTAATTCAGGCTTCCAGTTTCAGTTCCTGCTCCCAGTCTTTGCCGGACGAAGGGTAAAGTTCGCCGAATCCCATGTCCCAAACCTTAAACAAAACCGTATCCTCACTTATCATCTTAACCTCCAGAGATACTCTGGTAATACGGTTATTAGACGTGTTAAGGCCAGTTAAAGTAAGCTCTCCGTGAGCCACATAATTGTTATATACGTAAGCAAGATAAATGCTTATTTTATCGGTTTCTTTAAGTACGAGTTCGCATCTGCCGACCGATTCAAACCACTGTGAGCCGGCTTCGATTAAAGCTATCTGTTCCTTTGGAACATCATCGGTTTCGATTCCGATGGTAACCTTTAATCTGTCGTTTCCGAGGTACTTAATCTTATTCTCTTTTCCGCTGGGAGACATCTTCTCTTTGGCTGCAAAACATGCGCCCTTTGAGAAAAGATTGTTGCCCTTAAAAACTTTTCTGCCCTTGCATAAAAACTGCAGGGATTCAACAGCCCAGTCCGAATAGAAACACTGTCCGATTAAATAGACACCCGAATAAATCGTCGAATTGCAAAGTTCGGACGAAATCTTAAGGAATAATGCGTCTCTCTCCCCCTTTTCATACTGAACGGGTGTTTCCGAAGGGAAGTTGATGTATTCTTTTACATCCACGGTTGCGACACCGGGCGATTTGAAGAAATTACGCATCAAAGAATATGAGCGAAGCTTCTCTCCTGATGTATCAAATAAAAGAATATTATGATTCTGCAGTTCCGCAGGCTGATAAAGCATATAGTAAAAGAAGCTTTCCTCATAGGTTACAAAATGCAGAATATCAGGATTTACCTTAAGCATGTTAGGCAGTTCCTGAAGCATAAGAATTGTATCGGAGTCCGCATCTTTTAGGGTGATGGTTATAGATACAATCTTATCCGGAGTAACCATTGCAGGGAAAAGTAAAAGTACTTTCTTTAAAAAGAGAAGGAAAATATCCTTTGCAAGATATTCTTCACGGTCGATTCGAACGGTCTTTTTAAGGCGTGCTCTCTCGAAGAGATTGTTTACGAGTACGCCGTCATCTTCTGCTTCCTTGGCTTCGTTGCCGAATAACCATGCGCCGTCATCCCTCCTTTTAAGCATGTAAAGAGGAACATTAAACTCTTCACTCTCTTCGCTTAAGCTTAATGTTGTGGGAGCATCGGAATCGACCTTGCAGTAGGAAACCTGAGCAAACGAATCGTTTATATCAAGTCCGACCACAAATCTGTCTCTGTTTATTTTTTCAAATACTTCTTTAATGTTTTCCGAAATCATATTTTTCTCCGGGAATACACATTGGAGCCAGGTGCACCGACGGGAACGAAGTTCCCTAGTGTGAGCCAGGCACCGAGTTTATCACATCATTTTAAATAATTTCTTCGTGAGGAAATCTTTTTCCATGTATGAAATCAGATCTTCTTCGACTGTTACGTAATCATCGAGATGTTTAGCGATTACGCAGTCATTAAGTGCCGAAAATCTCCAGGGCTTGCCTTCGGCTTCGGACTCGCTTCTTGTAAGAACCGAACTCTGTGTTAGCTGCTCCATGTTCTGGTTTTCTTCAGTAATATAGTACTGAACGGTCTCTCCGCAGAAAAGAATGAAGGCCTTAACAAATATTCCGCTGTAAAGATGCGTCATCTCTTCTTTTCTGTACTCAGTTGCAACGCCGTCATCATGCTCGATGCAGTAATGAATGACTACATGTCCCTTGGGATTTCCTTTATATTCAACAAACGAATAATCCGAGTAACTCTGAAGCTTACCGACTATAGGCAGGAATGCCATAAAGAACGGGAAACATACTCTCTTTTCGAGTTCTTCGTTTACGAGTCTTTCGATTAAATCGATGTTCCAGTTTTCTTTTGGAGCAAATGAATAATACTTAAGTAGCGCGAGTTTTGATATTCTGTTGACGTTTTCGTTTTCTTTTAAGAGCTTTTCTATGCGCTCGAATACATAATCATCGGTGATTGTGTCTTTTACGAAGTAATCATAAGCACACTGTGCGAGGAATGCTTTTTCAAGTCCGAGCGTACCTTTCATTTCCACGAAAGCATCGAGATATTTGATCTTATCTGCGCAGAATGCATTTGTGAAAAGAAGCTGAATGATAATGTTTTCAATAAGTATGTATGTGTCGAGACCGAAAGATTCGCAGTCCCTGTACAGGCTCTTTAATTCTTTTACGCTGCCTCTGAAATGCTGCTCGAGATACGCGAGGATATTTCCGTCGTACTTGCCTTCCCTGTAAACATACTGTGCATAGGTAATAAGCAGGTCGTTTTCTTCGAAGTCGGTTCTCTCAAGGAGTCTTGATACCAGACGAAGCACGCTCTTAATTTCCACATGCTCGGGACCGAAGGTATCGAGTACGGAAAATGCGGTATCGTACATGCCTCTTGCGATAAGAATCTGAAGGAATGTGCCCTTCTCGTCGCCTTCGAAAATCTCAGGCTTGACGTTATTTAATATATCTTCAAGCTCTGCATAATAATCGTTGTCAAAATAAAACTTAAGCAGTCCTTTTACGATGGTCTTTTTATACGAGAATGTAATGACGTCCGAATGAAGAAGTCGCTCGTAATCAAATACATTGTCCTCAGTCACGAGGTCGTAATTGTACATACTCTCGACTCTGCACATGATAAGGCCGATCTTGTCGGAAACAAGATGTGCAATCTTTTCAAGTAGCATCGGATTGTTAAGGATTGCTTCTGAAACGTTTTCTTCGGGTACAACCGTTCTGTTGCCGTGGATGTCCTCATAAAAGAGTCTGAATTCCCTCGAATAAATCGGACAGTAAACGAGGCCGTTTTCGGGAGAGAATCTCTGCTCGCCGATAATCTTGTTGTGTAAAAGAACGACTCTTCTTACTCCTTTGGGAACTATTACTCTTCGTACAAACTGAAGAGTTACGCATTCGTTTGCATTATCTTCGTTAACGAAATCGGGATTTAAAACTTTTGCGTAAATATATAAAAGATCTTCGTTTATATGCTTTTCTTTTAGCTGCTCTCTCGCAAATGCCTCAAGTGTTTCTCTGTAAGAAACCGCAATTTCGGGATATCTTGCTTTTCTTGTAAGTACGTTTCTGTAAAGGAATGCTTTCTTTCTGTAATCAAGGTCATTCTGGTATGCGAAATACATCATGACCATCTGAGGCAGGTCTTTGTCATAATCAAGAGGCAGACTGTCCATAAAGAACTCATAGAGTCTTGTGATTCTAAGCTCCGATTCAACTCCGAGCAAATACCAGCCGAAATATTCCTCTCCGACTTTGTTGCCTTTTACGAGGTATGAAACAATTGTATTCAAGAGTTCTTTGCTTGGCATATAAGCGTACTGGTATTTTAAGATATCAAACCAGATTTGCTTGAATTCCTTTTGTCTTGATACAAAGAACTGAATTCTCTCGCCCAGGTTGGCGCTGATTGCCTTGTGCTTAAGACCAAAACGAAGAACCGACTCTTCGTAGTCTTCAAGCTTCATAAGAAGCGAAGGATTTTCATTGAATATATTTAAGCCCTCAATGTATAAAAGAGGTGAATTGTTGCCGTATCTGTACTGCTCTACGAGGAATTCGAGTTTCTTTTCTTTTCTCTGATAGAAGTCTTCCGTAAGGTAAATAATCAGCCACGAAAGAACGGAATTACCCATATCCTTGGAGTAGAATTTTCTGATCTTTTTAAGAGATCTGTTAACAATATCCGCATCCTTGGATAAAAGAGACGTGATGTAGAAATAATATCCGTATGTCTCGTCCGAAAGTCTTTCGTTCTCTATGATTGAATCAACGCTTTCAAGGATTCTGAATGCGTCTCTTTCTCTCTTGCTGATGATGAATATCTGCGCTTTGAAAAGTGCTGCTATGATATTGTGCTCATTGGTGCCGTTAATCTTTTCTGCGATTCCAAGGCTCTTTTTAAAGAACTCTTCCTCGGAAATACGGTCAAGCGAGAACTCGATATAAAGTCTCATCAAAGCATCGAGCGACTGCTTAAACATAAAGTTCTCGTGCTTTGTAATATCCTGTCTGTCGTTATCAACGATGACGGTAACTTTGAATGTTTTCTGAGGCGTATCAATGATAACCGCACCGTAATTTCTGCCGGGCTTTAAGAACTCTGGAATAATCTTTACTTCAATATCAATCTTGTCGTTTTCAAAATCATCGCCCGAATAATGACTGCATGGAACAAATACGAAATTGCCCTCGGTCTTGATATCAACATTTACATAACCCCAGGTGTTCTTTTTAAGAGTAATCTTCTTGGCTGCTTCGCCGTTAGGATTAACTATGTTAATTTCAGGAGTTTCAAGCGTGTATGTAATTCTGTCTTTTTTCTTAATCGCAACAAGGAACTCGTCGATATTTGCTACGTTTAAAACATTCTCGCTTAAGCCCCTGTAAAGACTCTTATACTGTGCATCGTTTCCTGAGATAATCGATACGAAATCGTTCGAATAAAAGACATTAACCGCTTCGTTCCAGTTGGTTCTCGCAAGATTCGCAAAATGAAACAGATTTTTAATATGTCCGAGAGTCGAATTGATGTAATCGGTCTCTCTGATACAAATAAAAGGAAGAGTGTATTCTCCTTTGTTGGTAAGAAGAATAAACTCTCCCTTTGAATAATCATCAGCTTCCATCCCCTTGGGATCGAATACGAATTCAATGGTTGCTTCAAATCCTCTGAACTGAGGATTTAAAACTTTCATTCTGGGATTGTTGGAGTGGCAAACTCCTAAAATAGGTGAATCGCTTTGTACAAAAAGGGTAAAAGAACCGTTTCTCTCTTTGTCATCAACAAAGACAAACTCTATTCTTTCGGTCGAAAAAGTAACATTCCCGTCATGAACGGAAAAGTCAAAATTTTCTTCAGCCATTGAAAGTACGGTTCTTTTCACGAATTCCACCTCACACGAAATCTTAGATTTCTTTTAATGCCGCTGTCAGATCATCAAGCCAGTTGCCTTCATAAAGTTCTATCATTCCCTTATCCGCTGCTGCAGTGAGCTTCGGATTAACAGGTATTCTTGCAATGTTCTGTATGTCGTATTTCTTTGCGATTTCTTCAACCTTTGAATCGCCGTAAATATAATGTTTCTTTCCGCAGTCGGGACATTCGAAATAGGACATGTTTTCTACGAGGCCGAGTACGGGGATTTTCATAAGATCCGCCATCTTAACAGCCTTTTCGACTATCATTCCCACGAGCTCTTGAGGAGAAGCTACTACGATGATACCGTCAATGGGGATTGACTGGAACACAGTAAGAGGAACATCTCCTGTTCCGGGGGGCATATCTACAAAAAGAAAATCTTTATCGCCCCAGATAACATCTGTCCAGAACTGTGTAACCGTACCTGCAATAACGGGGCCTCTCCAAACTACGGGGTCTGTATCATTTTCAAGAAGGCAGTTAATTGAAATAACATCCATATCAAGTTTACTTCTTACAGGGAAGATTCCCTGCTCACTGCCTTCGCATTTAGCTGTAAGTCCAAACATTCTAGGAATCGAAGGACCTGTGATGTCGGCATCCATGATACCAACCTGATATCCTTCTCTTTTCATATTCACGGATAAAAGCGAAGTAACAAGCGACTTTCCTACTCCGCCTTTACCGGATACAACTGCTATTACTTTTCTTATGTGACTAAGTTCGTTGCAGGGCTGAAGTAAACTCTCCTGAGTTCTTTCGCCGCAGCTGGCCGAACATGTTGAACAATCATGTGTGCATTCGCTCATTTTGTTAAAACTCCTTTTAGCATATCTAGTATGCATTATCGATTTATTATACTATATTTGCTATATTCATGTAAAGAATATAATGCGCTTATTTATTAGATTTTGCCTACGAAACCTGGCTGCCGGTATAGAGCTGATAATATCTGCCCTTCTGTGCAATCAGTTCATCATGTGTACCGCGCTCTACGATACGGCCTTGTTCAAGAACCATGATACAGTCAGAATTGCGGACGGTTGAGAGTCTGTGGGCAATAACAAATGTTGTTCTGCCGCTCATCAGTTTGTCCATACCTTCCTGAACCAGTTTCTCGGTTCTGGTATCGATGGAACTTGTGGCTTCATCAAGGATGAGTACGGGAGGATCTGCGATGGCAGCTCTTGCAATTGAAAGAAGCTGTCTCTGGCCCTGTGATAAGGATGCGCCGTCGCCCTTAAGTACTGTATTGTAGCCCTCGGGAAGTCTTTCGATAAAGCCGTGTGCATTGGCAAGCTTTGCTGCTGCAATAACTTCTTCATCGGTTGCATCAAGTTTGCCGTAGCGGATATTTTCCATAACGGTTCCGCTGAAAAGATGCGTATCCTGAAGAACCATTCCGAGAGACTTTCTCAAATCAGCCTTCTTAATCTTGTTAATGTTTATTCCGTCGTAACGAATCTTACCGTCCTGAATATCATAGAAACGGTTGATAAGATTGGTAATTGTCGTCTTTCCTGCACCGGTTGAACCTACAAACGCAATCTTCTGTCCGGGCTTTGCAAAGATGTCGATATTGTGAAGAACCATCTTCTCCTCGGTATATCCGAAGTCAACATCATCAAGTACGACATTACCCTTAAGCTCTTCATAAGTAGTGGTATCGTCAGCCTTGTGATAATGTTTCCATGCCCAAAGTCCTGTATGTTCATCGCTCTCGATTAAATTGCCGTTCTCTTTCTTGGCATTTACGAGGGTTACATATCCGTCATCAGTCTCAATAGGTTCATCAAGAAGCTTGAATACTCTGTCCGCACCTGCAAGTGCCATTACGATAGAGCTAAACTGCTGTGAAATCTGCATGATAGGCATATTTACATTCTTGTTAAGCGTTAAGTAACTGCCTAATGCACCGATTGTAAATCCGCCGATTCCTGCCATTGCAAAATAACCGCCGACAACGGAAACGATTACAAAACTTAAGTTACCAAGCTGCCCATTAACAGGTCCTAAAAGATTTATAAGTTTGCCTGCAGTAGACGCTGTCGTGTAAAGGTTATTGTTTAACTTTTCAAATTCATCTTCACAGATATCTTCACGGCAGAATACTTTTACGATTTTCTGTCCGTCCATCATCTCTTCGATATAACCGTTAACCGCACCGAGGTTTTTCTGCTGCATTACAAAGAACCTCGAAGAAATACCTGCGATAATTCTCGTGGTAACAAATGTTACCGCAATCATTGCAACGGTAAGAAGCGTAAGTCTCGGGCTTAATTTTATGAGTCCGATAAACGTACCAATGATTGTTAAAAGACTCGAGAAAAGCTGAATCATACTCTGCGCAATCATCTGTCTGGTGGTATCGATATCGTTCGTATATATCGACATGATGTCGCCGTGAGAATGTGTATCAAAGTATTTAATCGGGAGTTTTTCCATGTGTGAGAAAAGATCCGTACGAAGTCTTCTCATTGTTCCCTGTGCAACATAAACCATGATTTTATTCTGAGTGAATGTTGCAATTGCAGCAATCGCAAACATGATTCCAATCATTCCGATTGCTTCAAGGAGTCCCGAATAATCAGGGTTAGCCTGCTCCGACAAAGGCTTGATATAATCATCGATTAAGTCCTGAATGAAAAGCATTCCCTTAATCTGTGCCAGTGTCGAAAAGATGATACAGAACACTACAAGTAAGGAAGGAATCGGATATCTTCCGTATGAATAACCGATGAGTCTTCCGAATGTTTTCAAAGGGTGATCGAGTTTGGGCATGGGACCCATGTTTCTTCCTCTTCCCATCTGGATGGGCTTACCTTCTTTTGCCATTAGATCTCACCCCCTTTCACCTCATCAAAGTCTGCATTCGAACCGGTCTGTGATTCAAATACTTCTCTGTAGATAGCATTCGTCTTAAGAAGTTCGTCATGTGTACCGAAGCCGTTAACTTCGCCTTCTTCCATGACGATGATTCTGTCCGCATCCTGAACGGATGAAATTCTCTGAGCGATAATAAACTTAGTCGTTCCGGGAATTGCTTCTTTTAGGGATTTTCTTATCTTGGCATCCGTAGCGGTATCTACTGCGGATGTTGAATCGTCAAAAATAATAATTTTAGGTTTCTTAAGAAGTGCTCTTGCGATACAAAGTCTCTGCTTCTGACCGCCCGATACATTGGTACCGCCCTGCTCAATCTTGGTTAAATATCCTTCGGGGAAAGAACAAATAAAATCATGAGCGCAAGCAAGCTTGCAGGCTTCCATGCATTCGCCTTCTGTTGCGTCGGGATTACCCCAGCGAAGGTTATCATATATAGTTCCTGAGAAAAGAACATTCTTTTGAAGCACAACCGAAACCTGGTTTCTTAAGGCTTCCATGTCGTAATCCTTGACATTAATTCCGCCGACCTTAACTTCACCTTCGTTAACATCGTAAAGTCTGTTAATTAGGTTAACCAGACTGGTCTTCGCAGAACCGGTACCACCGATGATACCGATGGTCTCGCCCGAATTAATTTTCAAATTGATATTGTTAAGAACATTTTTGCCCGCGCCTTTGCTGTATGAAAAGCTTACGTTCTTAAATTCAACGCTTCCGTCTTTTACCTCATACTCAGGATTTTCGGGGTTCTTAAGTTCAGTCTTCTCATCAAGTACCTCTGCAATTCTTTTTCCGCTTGCTGCCGAAAGTGTGAGCATAACGAAAATAAAGGAAAGCATCATAAGGTTTCCTAAAATATTAAGGCAGTATGTGAAAAGTGTAAGAAGTGAGCCTGTATCAAGTTCCTGTGATACAACAAGATGTGCACCAAACCATGCAATAAGAAGCATTGTTCCAAACATCGTAAACTGCATCAGGGGCGCATTCCAAATAACTACGTTTTCTGCTTTTACGAACATCTTGTAGATATTGCCTGCAGCCTTCTTAAGTTCTTCGGACTCGTAATCTTCTCTTACGAATGCCTTTACAACTCTGATTGCATTTACATTTTCCTGAATGGTTTCGTTCAAATCATCGTATTTTTCAAACACTTGGGAGAAATACTTTCTCGCATACATCATAATGATTGAAAGTCCGATGCCAAGGAAAATTACGGCTGCAAGATAAATCGTCGCGATTTTATAAGACACCATAAAAGACATAAACAATGCAAATATCATACTTACAGGCGCTCTGAATGCCATACGAAGGAGCATCTGATAAGCGTTCTGCACATTCGTTACATCTGTCGTAAGTCTTGTGATAAGACCTGCGGTTGAGAAACGGTCAATATTTGAAAAGCTGAATGTCTGGATATTTGCATACATGTCTTTTCTTAAGTTCTTTGCAAGACCGCAGGATGCAACCGAACCAAACGCAGCACCGAGTATACCTGAAATCAGGGATAAAATAACGAGAACCGTCATTATGCCGCCCATTTTCAGGATATAATCCATATCTCCCGCACCGTCATTTCCTTCAATGCCGTACTTAACTATCCAGCCCATGCAAAGAGGAATTATGGTTTCGAAAATAACTTCAAGCACCATAAAAAACGGCGTTAAAACCGAGGGGAGCCTATATTTACCCAAATGTTTTGAAAGAGTGATAAGCATAGTGTTCCTTTCTTCAAATCATTTATTCATACTTATTTTTTATCTTTTTAAAAAAGATTTCTATTTCTTTTAGGAGAAATTATTTAATTCTTTTATGATAATTATTTACTGCTCTTTCTTTGAAGCTTTCTTTTTCTTTGAAGCGTCGACAATTTTCACGGTTATAAACCACACGATAAATCCGATAATCGCGCCGAGGATATTGAGGATAAAATCATCCACATCAAAAGAACCCCGCCTTGTAATAAGCTGAATCGTCTCTACCAAAGCGAGTATAAGGATGTTCGTCGATAGATACGCAATGAAATTCCTGAGCCTGTCGAATAAGTTCGGAAGGAAAAATCCCATCGGAAAAAGAAGAATAAGATTAACTCCGAGATTAGTTAAAGGAATGTAATTGTTAAATCTGTCCCCATCCAAAATCCATTTTATATAGAGCGAAATTGTTTTAAACGGCACCAAATTGACCGATCTCGCAATATACTCTCCGACCGTCATATCCGAATAGTATGCACCTGACCTGTGTCCGAATAAGGTCGCATATAAAAAGATGATTATGTATATTCCAAAAATCACCCATAAAATCCATTTATATTTCTTGTTCACAACCAACCCTCAATGTATATAAAATCCTTAAAAAGGATAAGATTTTTTCTCATAAAAACACAATTTAGATTTTATCATAAAAGCCTTTATTTTGCTATCGAAAACATCTGTTTTGTGAATAATTTTATAAAATAAAAAAACACCGAATTTCTTCGGTGTTAATACGTAGCGAGAGGGGGACTCGAACCCTCAACCTTCCGGGTATGAACCGGATGCTCTAGCCAGTTGAGCCATCTCGCCAAAACAACTGCCTATTTAATATACAAAATAGCAGTTGATATGTCAAGCAATTTTTATTACATTTTGTCAGGTGCAGAGAAACCGAGGCATTCCATGCAGTCTTCTGCGATGCCAAGCGTAAGTTTAAGAAGTGCGATATAGCTCTTCTTTAATTCCTCATTCTCTTCTGCCAGAATCTTTGTCTCATGGTAGAACGAATTGAATACATTGGCCAAATCGTAAAGATATGCGCAGATTCTGTGAGGCGCGAATTCTTCGAAAGCGCCCTCAATCATATCGTTGTAGCCTGTTATCTTCATCAAAAGGTTCTTGTGTGAAGAATTTGATATGGTTGACATAACTTTGCAATCATCAATATTACCGCCATTCTCTACGAACTTCTTTAAGATGGACTTAATTCTTACAACCGTGTAAAGAAGGTAAGGGCCTGTATCTCCTTCGAATGACATGAATCTTTCTGTATCAAAGATATAATCCTTTGAAGCCTGGTTTGAAAGATCTCCGTACTTAATAGCAGAAAGAGCAACCATCTTTGAAACGCTCTCCGCTTCTTCCTTGCTCATTTCCCTGCCTGTAGAAATCTTCTCAAGCATCTTTTCGTTAATATCATTTACGAGGTATTCAAGACGCATTACGCCACCGTCTCTTGTCTTGAAAGGCTTACCGTCTTTGCCGTTTACGGTACCGAAACCGATGTGAACAAGCTCTGTCTTTTTATCAACAAGGCCTGTCTTCTTCGCACATCTGAATACCTGCTCGAAGTAAAGTTCCTGTCTCTTGTCTGTAACATAAACGATGTAGTCGGGATTGTACTCTCTCTTTCTGACCATGATGGTTGCAAGATCTGTGGTGTTATAAAGTGATGCACCGTCAGATTTTAAAATCATGCAGGGAGGAATTTCCTTGGTATCGGTTTCTTCCTTAACATCTACAACCAAAGCGCCTTCGCTGATATATGCGTAGCCGCCGTCTTTTAGGTACTTAACCATTTCAGGAATTACGTCGTGAACGTCCGACTCACCCTTCCATAATTCAAAATTAACATTAAGGTTATCGTAGTTTTTCTTAAGGTCGTCTACGGAAACCTTCATAATGTGCTTCCAGATTGCACGATAGCCTTTATCGCCGTCCTGAAGCTTTTTGGTGCAAGCCATAGCTTCGTCCTTAAATGCTGCATCAACTTTTGACTTTGCACTTGCCTTGGGATAGATTTCTTCGAGATCTCCGACCGTAAAAGGAGCCTCAGCCGGGTATTCTCCTTCAAAGTTTTCATCAAAATAAACAAGGTCAGGCTGTTCTTCCTTAATAGCCGCAATAACAAGACCCATCTGAAGACCCCAGTCTCCCAAATGGATATCGCCGATTGCTTCATGACCCATGTAACGAATAATACGCTTTATACTTTCACCGATTACGGCACTTCTTAAATGACCTACATGCAAAGGCTTTGCAACATTAGGTCCACCGTAGTCGACCATATACATTTTCTTTTCTGCAGCCTCTTCCACACCATATTTATTTGCTGCGGACATTTCCAAAACGAATTCGGTTAGGAAATCATCGCTTACATTAAGATTGATAAATCCGGGAGGGCAAACCTCTACAGATGAAAATGCTTTTGATTCTTTTAACTTCTCAGCAACTTCGTTCGCAATCATAATCGGAGCTTTCTTATAAAGCTTTGCGCCTGCCATTGCTCCGTTGCACTGATATTCGCAAAGGTCCGGTCTGTTCGAAACGCCGACCTTACCTAAACTTTCGTCATATCCTGCTTCTTTAAAAGCGAGGGCTGTTTCTTTGCTTAATTTCTCTAAAAACTTTTCCAATTTAGTACTCCATCCTATTTAGAATAAAACTAATTTATTTGTAAATAACTTATTTGTCAATTCTTTTTATAATTTTGAAATAATTAAGTTTAGTAGTATATCTCATAAAAGAATCGCTAGCCAACTCTTTTTATCAATTCTTCGAATAAATACATCCGCAATAATTCTGTCTGTAGAGATTAAACTCTTTTGAAAGTTCAATCGACATCTTATAACCATTCTTTTTCTTGAAGTCAGTCGGAAGATAATTTATTCCGACATCTTCCGCAATCTTCTCGCCTATCGCATTTATCACATCCGCATTTTTAAGAGGACTTAAAGTAAGTGTTGTCGCAAAGAAATCATATCCGAGTTTCTTGGCTTCTTCAGCTGTCTTTCTAAGTCTTAAATCAAAGCAGATACTACACCTTTCTCCCCTTTCGGGACAGGATTCGTAGCCATTGGTTCTTTCCAGGAATAATTCAGGCTCATAAGGAGCTTCGATTATATCTATACGATTATTGTTAACATAACTATTTTTTATGTTAACCTGTCTGCAATCTTCAGGCAAAACCCTGTCAGGATTATCATTATAAATCCCTATGAGCCTCTTAATCTCCGAAAGTCTGTACTCATACTCATCTAAGAACGTTATATTCGGATTATAATAATAGACGCCGAGACTTGCAACATCACGCAACGCAAGCAGACAGTAACTGCTGCATGGAGCACAGCAGGCCTGTAGCAATACCTTCGGATTTTCAATGTCCGAAAGACGCTTATTCATTTGTTTAATATAGTAATCCGCCGGAAGTCCCGCCATTTTTTCAAAACCCTAAAATAATAAATATATAAGCCGATATATATAATGCTGAGTGTTATTTATTCAAGCGCCTTTTATATTACCATATACCTCTCACGGCTTCAAATATTATTGAAAAAAAGGGCTCTTTTTAGTAAAATTAAATAATCAAATTTACGGAGAAAAAGACATGAATCAGTCACTTGAAAAAATGGAAAAAATGAGAAGTACCATAAGGACCGCCATCCACGGAAAAGACGATGTTATCGACATGGTTATGTGTGCGGTTTTTGCGAAAGGACATATCCTGCTTGAGGATATTCCGGGTGTCGGTAAGACCACTCTGGTTACCGCGCTCGCAAAAGTAATGGATCTTGATTATAAAAGAATGCAGTTTACTCCAGACGTTCTTCCGAGCGATGTTTCCGGTTTTACGATGTTTGATAAAACCACAAATCAGTTCACTTTTAAGGAAGGCGCCGTTTATACGAACCTCTTCCTTGCGGATGAAATCAACAGAACTTCGCCAAAGACCCAGTCTGCTCTTCTCGAAGTAATGGAGGAAGGTCATGCAACGGTTGACGGAGTTACTAGATATTTGCCTAAACCTTTTATGGTAATTGCTACCCAGAACCCTATCGGCGCTTCAGGTACGCAAAAGCTTCCCGAATCTCAGCTCGACAGATTTATGGTTCGTCTTTCGATGGGTTATCCTTCACATGAATCTGCAGTTACGATTCTTAAAGGTGACTCTCATAAAACAATCGAACAGATGGAAAGAGTTATTTCCAAAGACGAAATCTTAGCTTACCAGGAAGAAGTAGAAAACACAAAAATAAAAGAAAGTCTCTATGACTATGCGGTATCTCTTACTGAAGCCACCAGAAATACTGATACTTTCGCACTCGGTTTATCCCCCAGAGGAAGTATTGCTCTTATCAAGATGGCCAAGGCACACGCTTTCCTTGAAGGCAGAGACTTTGTAGTTCCCGAAGATTTTAAGGCAGTTTTCTTTCCTATCGCAAACCACAGAATCATTTTATCAACCAAATCAAAAGCATGCGGAATGAATATCGAGAGCGCATTAAATCTTGCATTTGATTCCGTAAAGGTTCCTTAAATGAAGGTAAATATTCTTACACTTATTTTATATATATTTTCAATTGGAATAATAAGCGCGCTTGCACTCATTTATGAACAGCCGGCAATCGTGCTTTTTATTTTAATGCTATTTATCTTAATTCCTGTTTCGTTAATTGTTTTCTTTAATGTTAGCGACAAATTCACCTTCACACTTTCACCGGTTTCCGATTATGTAGAGGAGCCAAACTCTCCCGCTTTTGTACTTGAATATAAAAACGCAGCTCCCATCGGACTTTTCTCATGTGATGTAGTTTTTACCGCAGAAAACAATTTCTATCCGAGCATGACAAAGCATAAAATGTCGATTCCGCTTACCAGGAAGAGCAATTCTTTTACGATTCCTTTGGAAAGCTATGATATCGGACTTGTAAGCATCACTATTGAGAAATTTATTCTTCACGACTATTTATCCATTTTCAGAAAAGAAATAAATGTATCGCTGGAATCTTCCGTGCCTGTTCTTCCGAAAGAACGAAACATCGGCGATTTTCCGCCCGCTGTCCCGAAGGATGGTCCCGATGAATTCACCGAATCGGAAAACATCGGTAATATATCATCCGACGTAAAAGAAATCCGTGAATACCGTCCGGGCGACAGACTTCAGAGAATTCACTGGAAGCTCTCAGCGAAGTTAGATGATTTATTCGTAAAAGAAATGGCACATACATCATCTCTTGCAATCATCCTCGTTCCCGAGCTTTGCAGAGATGAAATACA
Source organism: Lachnospiraceae bacterium (assembly GCA_017618075.1). Classification (GTDB taxonomy): domain Bacteria; phylum Bacillota; class Clostridia; order Lachnospirales; family Lachnospiraceae; genus UBA3766. The sequence continues at coordinate 76,603 of JAFZUY010000028.1, read as the reverse complement.
CGATACCGCAGAGTCTCTTTTATCATGTATAAAAATCATGTATGAAAAGAAAGAAAGATTTGAGGTCTGCATTTACAACGACATCTCCTGCGATTACACGTTTTTTACCGTTACAGATGAAGCAGGTTTGCTTGAGGCAATGACGCATTTTTACTGCCAGCCTTTATATGAAGGCAGGGAAAATGCTTTGAATACATATCTTCACTCTTCCGGTAAGATTGCAACCGTAATTCATATTATCGGAAAGACGATTAAGATCAGCGAATAAAGTAATTTGGGATTTATAGATAGGTTTACATAACATATGATATCCTGGCTTGACAAAATCATTTACAAAAAAGAAATAAAGGATAACAAACTCATTGTCGGCGAAGTAACGCAGACAAAGAAGAGCAACCGTTTTCTTATATGCCTTTTTAAAGGCATTCTGGTTTATATTGCCACTTACTGCTCTATCTGCGGCCTTTTGGATGCTTTTGAGATTGAATACAACAGACCTATTATTATAATAGCTTTTGCATTTTTCTCGTTTTACGTTTCTTTCCTTTACTTTAACAAACTGATTTTCTATGCCTTTTATATCATTTTGTTTATAGCCTTCACCGTTGAACTTGCAAGATATTATATGGTGGCTAACTCAGGTTTCCAGGCGATAATAAACATCGTATTTGAAGAATATTCCGATTATTTCGGACTTGCCGCTATCCGTGAAGGTTTGGAAACTGTTACAAACAGATATTTTACCGTTACGGTTGCCGCACTCTTTTTAGGAGCATTTACCGCTATTCTTTTAAACGTAACCATTTCCGGTTATATGAATGCGTTTGAGACGGCGCTGGTAACTTTCCCTTATATCGAAATCGCGCTTTTTATTCACAAAATGCCTTCAGCAATATATCTTTTAGGACTTTTATTCGTCTATACAAGCGTTGTTTTTCTTCAGTTATCAAGGCATTCAAGGATGCAGGTCAAAGGGAAACGAACTCATGAATTTATGCGAATAAAAATGCGGCGTGAGGATCGATACGCATATCAATCGGATATACCTGTATTTTTGTATTCATTCGGTTATTCGTTTATTATTTCGCTTATCATTATCCTTGTATTGAAAGCACCGTTAAGTTTACCGATTTCACCTGTTCCCGGAAACGCTATTCACAAGCAAACACAGGAATATGTAAAAATACTTGTTCAGTCAGGTTTTTCCGGATTTTTTGATTCATACTCATCTACCGGTGGTCTTTCAGGCGGACGTCTCGGAGGTGTCAGCCAGGTAAGACCTGATTTCGAAACTGATCTTGAGGTTACATTTGTACCAATTAATTATGAAACCATTTATCTTAAAGGTTTTACGGGAAGCAACTATATATCTTCCGGATGGTATTCAAGCACTACGGACTTTACACCTTTCGAAAACACAAGAGAATATGATTTCGGAAATACCGCAAAAATGCATGTGGAAAATATCGATGCAGATACAAGATTTAACTATCTTCCTTATTTTTCGAGCACAGACGATATTGAATATCCCGAAACAAGTAATAATATATACGAAATTATATATAAACCTGTTTTAAGCGAGGATGATTATAACAAAAAAATTGATGATTCACTTATTACGGATGAAGATTATTACAATTATGTTTACGATACCTGTCTTACCGTTCCGGATGATTTAAAAGAGACATTGGATGAAACTTTAACCAATATAACTCCTTCGGACAGTGATGACATCAACCAATACAGATTAGAATCTGCAAAAGCCATTTATAATTATTTTTATAACAACTTCAGTTATACCATGGCGCCCGGCAGAACTCCTTACAGAAGAGATTTTGTAGAATATTTTTTGACTCATCAGCAAAGAGGTTTCTGTGCACATTTTGCATCCGCCACTACTCTTTTACTTCGTGAAATGGGCATTCCCGCGAGGTATTGTGAGGGCTACTGTATTCCCATATCTCTTGTTTATGAGAACGCTATAATGACTGATGATGACTATAATGAATGGTACAGCGGAGGGAAAGATATCGATCTGGAAGCCGTTCTTAAAGTACCTGTAAACGATTCATATGCACATGCATGGATAGAAATTTATCTTGATGGATACGGATTCGTTCCTTTCGAGGCAACGATACCTTCATTCGGAGAAGACGATAATGATTTAAGTCGTTTTTCATTCGGTTTCTTCTCTGCAATCACTGCCAATACATTGAATTTTGAGGAGTTCGGAACAACAATTAATCCCAACTCAGGAAATAACAGCGGTTTTAATATCAACAAGATTTTTGACATCTTTAATTTCAATACCGCAAACGTACGAGTAACGGTAATGAGAATATTTGCGATATTTATCGGAGCAGCTGTTCTTTACTTCTTAATAAGATTTTTGGTAATTCGCATAAAACTTGCCGTATATCGTAAGAATAATGACGAATATCATCTTGTAATATATGAATATTCCAAACTTTCTGCTATGCTTAAGAGGAAGGGATATTTGAAAAAAGACAATCCTCTTCCGATGGATGTAAAGGAGGCTTACGATCTTTATCTGGCCAACTACAACAACCGTCACAAGAAGCAGAAAGATGTTGACACAAAGGCATTATTTGAGCATTACGAGAAGGTAATGTATTCGTAAAGGGTTAACTTTTAAGGAGGGGAATTTATGGATAAGATTATCATTAAAGGTCTTGAAGTTTTTGCTCATCACGGAGTATACGAAAACGAAAAATCAAAAGGTCAGAAATTCGTTATCAACGCAGAATTCGAAGTTGATACTCTGACCGCAAGTTTAAGCGACGATATCGAGGATACTCTTGATTATGCCAAGGTCTGCGAGTTCATAAAAGACTATATGGTTGTCAATCAGGTTAATCTTCTCGAGACGCTTGTAAATGAGCTTTCCAGAAAGCTTCTTTTAACTTTTAAGCTTCTAAAATCTGTGTCACTTGAAATCTGCAAACCCGATGCTCCTATTCCGTCGAAATTTGATACCGTTTCGCTCAAGGTTTTCAGATGCAGACACACTGCGTATATTGCTGTCGGCTCAAATATGGGAGAACGCGAAGAATATATAGAGAACGCCATAGATAATCTTTCGATGGATGATTGCATCGAAGTTAAGGATATTTCGGGACTTATAGAAACAAAGCCTTACGGAGATGTTGAGCAGGATGATTTCTTAAACGGTGTATTCAAGATTGAAACTCTCTACTCTCCCGAAGAACTTCTTGCAAGACTTAACATCGAAGAAAACGAAGCCGGCAGAGAAAGAACCATTCACTGGGGTCCGAGAACGCTGGATTTGGATATTATCTTTTATGATGATTTAGTTATGTCAACCAATAACTTAATTATCCCTCATCCCGATATGGCTAACAGAGAATTCGTATTAAAGCCTCTTTGCGAGATAGCTCCCTATGTGATTCACCCTAGATTTAATATGACGGCCAAAGAATTGTTATGTAAACTTGAAAAATAAAATATATGAAAAAGGACTTCGAAATGAAGTCCTTTTTTTACTGTTTATGTATATCCGGATAATTCATCATATTTCTCATATCAAATCCTGAGTTTGAAGCATTAGGCTGATACAAGGCACCACCTCCGTTTAACATTTCAGGCGGACCGTAAATACACATGGGTTCATTCATAGGCGGTTCGAATGTATTAAGTATGGCCTCAGTCATTCTGATTGCTCTGACATTTTCTTTTACATCGTGTACTCTGACGAAGTCGATGTCTTTCATGCAGGCCATAACCGTTGTGGCAAGCGTGCCTTCAAGTCTCTCTTCAACAGGCAGATCCAGCGTCTTGCCTATAACAGATTTTCTGCTCGTTCCTAAAAGAACCGGACAGTCGAACACTTTAAAATCATCCATATGATTGATGATGCATAAATTCTGCTCAACGTTTTTGGCGAAGCCTACGCCGGGATCAAGGATAATTCGCTCTCTTTTGATTCCTGCATCAAGCGCTCTGTCAATCATTATTCTTGTGTCTATAAGCACGTCATTAACGAAGTTTCCGTAATTGGTATTGTCTCTGTTATGCATCAATACACAGACTGCATCATACTCTGCTATGACTTTGGCCATTTCGGGATCTTTCTGAAGGCCCCAGATATCATTTACGATGTCACAGCCGGCCTCTAATGCAGCTCTTGCTACTTTTGCATCGTATGTGTCTACAGATACAGGAATATCGAGGTTTTTCTTTATTTCTTTTATGACCGGTATTACGCGCTCAATCTGAAGTTCAGCGCTGACAGGTGTGTAACCGGGTCTTGTGGATTCTCCGCCGATATCGATTATTGCAGCTCCTTCTTCGAACATCTCTATTGCTCTTTTAACAGCTGCATCTTTGTCGATAAACTGACCGCCGTCAGAAAATGAATCAGGCGTTACATTTAAGATGCCCATTACATATGTGCGTCCGCACAGGTTATATGTTCTGTTGCCGATTTTTATTTCTTTTACCATGTTTTCTCCCCAAAAATTAAAGCGGTTTATGAAAAACCGCTTTTATAATTATAATTTTAAAAGATTGAAGAAGCGGTTCTTGTACTCTTCTTCTTCGAACAGGCCGCGTGTTGCCATTGTAACTGTCGTGGTGCCGGGCTTTTTGATGCCGCGCATTGTCATGCACATATGCTCGGCTTCGATTACTACCATAACGCCTTTGGCATTAAGCTCTTTGAAAATGCTGTCTGCCACCTGATCGGTAAGTTTTTCCTGAATCTGGAGGCGTCTTGCATAAACCTCAAGCGTTCTCGCAAGTTTGGAGATGCCGACTACTTCCTTATTCGGAATGTAAGCGATATGAGCCTTTCCGTAAAACGGCATCATGTGATGTTCGCAGGTTGAATAGAATACAATATTCTTTTCTAGTACTATATCGTCGTTGTCTACGTGAAATCTTCTGGACAAGTGATTTGCAGCGTCGTCTTCGTATCCGGCATAAATCTCTGAGTACATTCTTGCGATTCTGTCGGGCGTATCGACTAAGCCCTCTCTTGTTATATCTTCACCTATTCCTTCAAGAAGAAGCTTAACCCCTTCTTTTATCTTTTTCTCGTCAATCATCTTTTTCTCTTCTTTATTTGTTATTTATGATGCTTCTGAAATCGCCCATAAAAGAAAGCGATCCGAATATAAGTATCACATCTTTCTTTTCGGCAAAAAGTTTGGCAATCTCAAGTGCTTCGAAGTAAGAATCTGCAGCCGTAACTACTTCGTTATAATCTTTTACGATTTTTCCAAGTTCAAAAGCCTCAACCGCACGCGACTTATCTTTAGGCGTTACGGTTACAATTGCCTTGGCTTTCGGCGCATACTTTTCAATCACATTTTCGAATGCCTTGTCTTTGTACATACCAATTATATATATCAGGTTTCGATTTGTAAAATACAAGTTTATGTTTTCGAAAAGCCTGTCGACAGCATCCATATTATGTGCTCCGTCGAGAATAAAAGTATAGTCTTTATTCTTAATGATTTCAAATCTGCCGGGCCAGACTGCGTTTTCAAAGGCTTTCTTTACAGCATTGTCAGTAATCTTATAGCCTTCACCTTTAAGCACTTCTATCGCATCCAGTACAGTGATTGCATTATCGCATTGATGCTTGCCTATAAGGTTTAGGTTAAGGTTTACATAATTCTTATATGATAAAATCTGCGAAATGCTTCCGGATTTTGATGATGTTTTAAACTTTGCGGCTTTTCTGTCGCTTTTAATAATATGGAGATTTTCGAAATTTTTATTATTAATAGTTATATTTGAATCTTTTGATAATTCTTTGCTGTTATTTTTACGCTCTTTTGAATTATTATTATTTGCTTTATTTGGTTTACATAAGTTATTAACATAATCTTCAAAATAACGCTCAACCTCTTCGACCTGCGGAGCAAGTACAACATTCTTCGATGTTTCTTTTATGATTCCGAACTTATGTAAACTTATATCTTTTAAAGTATCCCCTAAAAAGGCAATATGATCAATGCTTATAGATGCAATTATGTCAACTAAACTGTTCTCAATTGCATTAGTCGCATCAAGCTTTCCGCCCATACCGCATTCAAGAACAATTATGTCGCAATTCTTTTCCTTAAAGATTAAGAGCGAAAGCACAAACTCAATCTCAAAAGCAGTTGCCTTAAGATTGTTCTTTTCTACTGTTTCAATAATTAATGAAAGATTCTTTTCCCATATTGTCTTTGGCACCATTTTGCCATTAACAAGTATAATCTCACGCTCATCAACAACGGCTGGCGATAAGAATCTTCCAACCTTGATTCCACTGTTTGCCAGCGAATGCTCTAAAAGATACCCAATACTACCCTTACCGTTTGTTCCCGCAATATGAACTATAGGAAGGCCTTTGTCCGGTCTTCCAAAGGCGTCAAGTAATTTATTCACTTCTTTCAATCCGGGAACAGAACCTAACGTCTTTCTTCGATTCTCTAACCATTCCCTGCATTCTAAATAATTCATATTTGCCTTCTTTTATGAGCCCTAAAAAAATGAAAGGCAGGTAGCTAAACCTGCCTTAAATCCTTAACAGTCTTCGCCGATGTCCTCGACATCGTGAGCTCCGATATTTAATGTATTGAGAGTTCTTCTCTTAAGTCTTGCTTCTTCGGAATATTTTAATATAAAGTCCTTGGTCTCCTTGGAGTTCTTTATATTGTGTAGATAAAGCTTCGGATGTGTGGTATCACCTGTATAGCAGATTACACAGCCGAGTCCGAAGAGTCTCTGGAAAAAGCCTCTCTGAAGTTCAACATCCTGAATCTTGTACATATAGCAGTCGTCTTCTTTTTTGGTAAAACAGCCGGACTCAATCGTCAGGATATCTTTTTTTACGATATATTTTGTGAAGGTAAAGGGAAGTCCGAAAAGAGCCCATCTCTTTTTCTCAACTACCTGTTCCTCATCATCATTAAATTCTGCACCCATATCCGTCCCCCAAATTAATTATCTAGAAATCTTAAATGTTGCCCATGCGTACTGCTGCATGTATTCTCCCATATATGCTTTAATTGCGGATGATTTGCCTTTTTCGAAATCATATCTATCGCATTTAATCTTGTCGGGATTTATAGCATAATAGTTTCTCTTCTTTACTACAACATCGCCAAGACCTGCTTCGTTTAAAGATCTGGTCATTTCCCTGTAAATCTTGTTGATGTAGTCTTCTACTTTTCTGTCATAATCCTGGTTAGGGAAAAGTATTGAAGCGATTTCCTTCTTCGTAACTCCTGCACCCTTTCTGTCGATAAGGTATGCTAAAAGTTCCTTTGATCTTGATCTCTTAAATACAATGGGATCGCCCTTCGAATAAACATCAAAGTTACCGAATGTCTTTACATAAACATCGTAACTGTTCTTATCTTCTTCAACAGGGTTTCTTAAGTTTCTTAATTCCTCAGCGATTTTAACAGCTGTAACAGGCTTTAAAACGTAACCTGAGGCACGTACTTCGAAAGCATCCTGTGTATACTCTGAATAACCGGTAACAAAGATGATATTAATCTTCGAATTGTACTTCTTGGCTTCATAAGCAAGTTCGATACCGTTCATGTCTCTCATTTCGATATCGAAGAAACAGATGTCGCATGTGTTTTCCGAAAGATACTCAAGTACTTCTTTTCCTGTCTTAAAAGAAATTACTTCAGCATTGGGTTCTGCTTCTTTTATGGAATCAACCAAAACTTCCAAAGCAATAGTTTCATCATCAGCAGCAATAATTTTCATAGAATATCGTCCCCCTCATAATTTGTATGCTAACATTCCATCTTTTGTCATTTTACTACACTTTTTTATTGATTTCAATTGTTTGAAGTGTTATCATAGGAAAAATGATTTTAAGAGGAGAACGTATATGCGTCATTTAATGAGTCCCCTGGATTTTTCAGTCGACGAGCTCGACAGGTTATTCGACCTTGCGAACGACATTGAGAAAAACCGGGAAAAGTATTCTCATGCCTGTGTCGGCAAAAAACTCGCAACCTGTTTTTATGAACCAAGTACACGAACACGTTTAAGTTTTGAATCCGCAATGCTTTCGCTCGGCGGAGAAGTTCTTGGTTTTTCGGATGCCGCTTCTTCATCCGCTGCAAAAGGCGAAAGCGTTTCCGATACCATCCGAATGATTTCGTGTTACTCAGACATATGCGCAATGAGACATCCAAAGGAAGGTGCTCCTATGGTTGCTTCAACACACAGCCGTATTCCCGTTATTAACGCAGGCGACGGCGGACATCAGCACCCCACACAAACACTTACAGATTTACTTACCATCAGATCTTTAAAAGGTCGTCTTTCCGATTTTACCATCGGTCTTTGCGGTGACTTAAAATTCGGTCGTACCGTACACTCTCTTATCAATGCGTTATCAAGATATGATAACATCAAATTCGTCTTCGTATCACCCGAAGAATTAAGAATTCCCGAATACATAATCGACAATCTAAAAGAAAAGAACATACCCTTCGAAGAAGTTATCTCACTCGAAGAAGTAATGCCCAAACTCGATCTTTTATACATGACCAGAGTTCAGCGAGAAAGATTCTTCAACGAAGAAGATTATGTAAGATTAAAAGATTTCTACATCTTAAACAAAGAAAAAATGGCTCTTGCCAAAGACGACATGCTCGTACTTCATCCCCTTCCCAGAGTAAACGAAATCTCTGTAGAAGTTGACGATGACCCCAGAGCCGTTTATTTCAAACAGGTTCAGTACGGTGTATACGTACGAATGGCTTTAATACTCACTCTCCTTGAAATAGATACAAAGAAACTGTAAACAATACAATTTTCACGAAAGGAAAACGTTATGCTGAAGATTGGAAGAATTCATGAAGGTTTCGTGCTTGACCATATAAAAGCAGGTAAAAGCTTGTCAATTTATCATCATTTGCAGCTTGATAAAAAAGACTGTACCGTTGCAATGATTATGAATGCCAAAAGTGAAAAAATGGGTAAAAAAGATATCCTTAAAGTAGAATGTGATATCGAAGAAATGGATATGGACGTCCTCGCGGTAATCGATCACAACATCACAGTAAACGTCATAAAAGACGGCGAAATCGTCGCAAAGAAGGAGCTCGTTCTTCCCAAAGAAATCAAAAATATCTACAAATGCAAGAACCCTCGTTGCATTAGCAGTATTGAACAGGAACTTCCTCAGATATTCGTGCTTGATGAGAAAAAAGAAATTTACAGATGCAAATACTGCGAAGAGAAAACAAGACAGGAATTATAATTTAAAAGCCGAAGGAAAAATCCTTCGGCTAATTTTTTATACTAAATTGATAACTTCTTCTCTTGGAGCCTTGGCAGGTTTAATCTCCTTTGCATAAAGCACAGGACCTTCACCGTTATAATCTTTCCAGAACTCTATCTTAATTTCAGCAGTAACTGTTATCCAGTCGCCTTTTTTATACTTGTCAGCTTCATCTGTTTTACAAATAAATCCAAGAAAAGCAATATCTTCTGCACAGCATGTCATTGCAGAACGTCCGGGAACAAGAAGGCCTTTGCCAAGTGTCTCGGGTTTTACGACGTTGGCTAAAAACTTAACTGTTTTTCCGTTATATCTGTCAAAATTATCAAGACAGTCAAAGAACCATATTCCGTAGGTCTCATCTACAAGTTCTATTACCGGAGCATTTACGTCGAAAGGTAGTTCCTCATCAAGTGTTGTATTAATCTCTCCGTTCTTGTCTTCGAAGACGATTTCGGCATTTCTGTTTAATGCCATTACGTTTCTTTTATAAGTAGGAAGGTCCTTGTTTAAACCGTCACATCTGTTAAAGATGATAAGTTCGGATCTTTTAACCATATCCGAGATAAGTGAACGCATATTGGCGAAATACATGTTAAATGTAGCTGCATTGATAATTGTTACCTGCTGTGCCAGTTTCCAATGCCATGGCATCTTTAAATCCGACATCTGCCACATTCCGTTGTACTCGATGATGATTCTCTCGGGTTTGTGTTTTTTCTCAAGATTAAGAAGCGTAGTGCTGTTTAAATCTTCTTTGTTGTCAATAACTTCGATAACCGTATGCGTTTTACGAAGAATCTCTTCTTCTATCTCAACCTCGCCCTCTTCGCACATGATAAGAAGAGTTGTGTTGGTTGTCTGAAAATACGGCTGTGTTATCGTAAATCTGATAAATTCAGTCTTTCCTGCTTCCAGAAATCCGTTTATAACAAATACGTTTTTCATATTAGAATAATTCCTTGATCTTATCTTCGTTTAATTTTGAGCCGATAACAACGACTTTACCTGTAACCTCAGGACTGCCGGCTCTGACATTTCTCTCTTCGGGAACATAGTCAAAGTAAATGAATCCGCCATCCTTGTCGTAAACCATACCCTTGGAACGAAGTATTATGCCATAAGTTTCATTGTCGTCAAATTTGGACAATATATCGTTAATCTGCTCTTTTGTATATGACTTGGCAGTCTCAAATCCAATACTTGTAAATACTTCATCAGCGTGATGGTGATGATGGTGATGTTCGTGGTCGTGATGATGGTGACATTCACATTCCGGATCGTCGCACTCTTCATCGTCGTGGTGATGATGGTGGTGATGTTCATGCTCGTCTTCATCCTCGTCATCGTCGTGATGGTGGTGGTGATGCTCATGCTCGTCCTCATCATCGTCATCGTCATCGTGATGATGGTGATGGCACTCACAATCGGGATCATCACACTCTTCGCCGTGGCTGTGAGCCATTTCTTTTTTCATCTCTTCAAGAAGTTCCTCTTCAAGGCTCTTTCCTGCTTCGTATGTTTTAAGAATCTGCTCGCCTGTTAACTGATCCCAGGGAGTTGTAATGATTGTAGCCTTTGCATTATGCTCACGAAGAAGCGCAATTGCCTCATTTAGCTTTTCTTCGGAAACATTCTGTGTTCTTGATAAAATAATCGTACCTGCGGCTTCAACCTGATTGATGAAGAATTCACCGAAGTTCTTGATGTACATTTTACACTTTGAAACGTCTACAACGACTACTGCTGCGTTTAAAGCAACATCTGTTAAATTCTCCTTAGTCTCAAGGTCTGCAACAGCCTTAATAACGTCGGAAAGCTTTCCTACTCCTGAAGGCTCGATGAGAATTCTCTCGGGAGAATATGTCTTAATTACTTCTTTTAAGGATGCTCCAAAGTCACCTACGAGTGAACAGCAAATACATCCTGAATTCATTTCTTTTATCTCTATTCCGGCTTCTTTTAAGAATCCGCCGTCAATTCCGATTTCACCAAATTCATTCTCGATGAGAACAACTTTTTCTTTATTCAGCACTTCTTTAAGCATCTTCTGAATAAATGTAGTCTTGCCTGCTCCGAGGAAACCGGAAACTATATCAATCTTAGTCATGACTTTACCTTCTTTCTTTTCGTAAACTATATATTTACTTTTATTATCCAAATATTTATTATATCATACACGTCAAGTTAACCTTCTTATAAATACTAAAAAAGGACCGCATCAGCGATCCTTTTAATATTCAACAAGTCTAAATTATGCGATTTTGCTCTTTGCGATTTCAGATAAGCTCTTGAAGCCTTCTGCATCGTTAACTGCCATCTCTGCGAGCATCTTTCTGTTGATGTCGATGTTAGCAAGCTTAAGACCATACATAAATTTGCTGTATGAAAGTCCGTTCATTCTTGCAGCAGCGTTGATACGTGCAATCCAGAGACGTCTGAACTGTCTCTTGTTTTCCTTACGTCCGGCATAAGAAGAAGCAAGTGCTCTCATAACGGACTGTTTAGCTATACGATACTGTTTTGATCTTGCTCCTCTGTATCCTTTAGCAAGCTTTAATACTCTGTTATGTTTTTTCTTGGCATTTAAGCCACCTTTAATTCTAGCCATTTTTTACTTCCTCTCTTTCCTTAAATGTAAGGTAAAATCTTCTTCATATTCTTTACATTTGTGCAATCTGTAACTGCAGGCTGTCTAAGATTTCTTTTTCTCTTTGTAGACTTCTTTGTAAGGATATGGCTCTTATAAGCTTTAGATCTTTTTAATTTTCCTGTTCCTGTTAATTTAAAACGCTTTGCAGCAGACCTGGATGTCTTCATTTTAGGCATAACTAATGTCCTCCTTAAGTAAAATATATTTTAACTGTTACTTCTTCTCAGCCAAAACCATAGCTATCGAACGACCTTCAATCTTTGCTTCTTTTTCAAGAGTAGAAACATCTGAAAGTCCGTTTGCAAAATCTTCAAGAAGCTTCTTTGCGGTAGGAACTCCGTGAGCCATTTCTCTACCTCTGAATCTGACGGTTACTTTAACCTTTTCACCCTTTGTAAGGAACTTTCTTGCCGCATTCATCTTGGTATTGAAATCGTTGGTATCAATATTGGGCGAGAAACGAATTTCCTTAACTTCGGTAACTTTCTGTTTCTTCTTGTTCTCTTTTTCTTTACGAAGCTGTTCGTACTTGAATTTTCCGAAGTCTTCAATACGACATACGGGCGGATTCGCATTCGGGGAAATCATGATTAAATCAAGTCCCAAATCCTCTGCTCTCTGCATAGCAGTGCCGGTAGGCATTACTCCGAGCATTTCTCCTTCCTCTGAAATAACTCTCACTTCACTGTCTCTGATCTGATCGTTAATAATATAGTCGTTGTTCTTCATATTCCTCCGTACATAAGATTCGAAAAAAAATTGAGTGGACACAATATCCACTCAATAATATAAAAAAGCTCTTTGCTAACTTTCAAATATTAACGCCGAAAACGCAATTGTCGTCGGGTGAGAGCGGATACTCTGCTTTGTTTTGCAACATTGATATTTTATACTGTTAATTCTTATAAGTCAAGAAAAATTTTATATCTTTCCGGCAAATGATGAAAAGATTGTCGCCAGATACATCAATCCGTAATATAAACCGAATACAATCGCGGTGAAAACATAAAAGATAATAGCGCCATAGTTAAATGCCGCACATCTCTTCGTACCCTTCTGTCCGAGCATTAAAGTCTTTCTTGTTTTAAGTGCCTTTTTCAAAAATACGAGTATCAGCACTATTCCGACAAAAATAAGGAAGAAGTAGAAAAGATTCACCAATGCGGTAAGTATGATTCCGAATATCGCACCGGGATGATTCTGGAGTACTCTTTCAACTTCATAGGAATACATATTAAATGCCTTTTCAAGCAATTCGGGACGAGTCTGAATTGTTTCCTGGAATTTTGTAAGGGAATTCTGAATACTTTCTATAACACCCGCAGGAATTGTTTTTCTTGCAAGAGGCATAATAGCCGCAGCATAAAGGTTATATCCCATATGAAGGAATATGGTATATCTTAATTTCCCTGTCTTCGAATAAATATATGCGAATAAAAGTCCGAGGCCGAATGCATAGAAGAACTGTGTAAAGTTACCATGATATACCGCGAATGTAAATGCGGAAATCATAATAGCGGCACCGTAACCGTATTTATTGGTGGAATCAATTACTATTTTTCTGAAAATAAATTCCTCAAGGATGGGAACGATGATACCAACGGTTATAATTCCTAAGATAAGATATGCCCAGGAATCGTCTGCGTACAAAAGATCAGCAACAACATTGCTGCCGGTAAGCACACTCGAAACAACAGCTTTAATAAGCAAAGCCGGTGACAGAACAACCACATTTACGATTGAACCTATTAACTGGCCGATTCCGCCGATACCGAAGCAGCAAAGGAAAATCAGAAGCCACCATCCAAAGCTTAATTTGCCGGGTTCAGGCTTTTGAGCATTTTTCTTTGTCATAAAATAAAGAATTAAAGCTCCGATGGATACGGAAACCATAAGCTCGATATATTGAAGAATCGAAACTACAGTATTTACAAATCCGCTGTCGACAAGTCCCCGGTACCAGTCTGTAAAACCATTATGCGTATACTGACTGTATGTCGACATAAACCCTGTAAAAATAGAGTGCGGCATAATCAGTATCAGCTGCATAAAAAGAATAATAACAATAGCGAGTGTCAGTTTCCAAAGAAAAGAAGCATAATAACTCTTCTTCTGTTTCTTAATTGCGGCTTCATCATAAATGATTTGTGCATTAGTGTTGTCCATTATTTCCCCTTTGCAATTTATGCTTAACATTTAGTAATGTTCGTCTGTAACTTAAGCGTTCTTGCCACAGCACTTCTTATATTTCTTGCCTGATCCGCAAGGACAGGGATCGTTGGGATAAACCTTCGCATCTTTTACGATGGTTGTTGAAGCCTTCTGCTCTTTGTAAAGTGCCTTCTTTTCATCCTCTGTGAAATACTCGTTCCACTCTTCAAGGTTGTAAAGCCAGTCAGCACCTGCAGCTACCATGTTTTTGTAGAGAAGTTCCTTGTCGTATTCAAGTGAAATCATTGTATCCTCATCCATATCTTCGATAGGGTTGGGAGTTACAAGTGAATCATTGATACCGTCAAGAATACCTGTCATATAAAAGGTATCAACACCGTACTTCTCGCAAAGTTCTTTTACGGTGCCTTTTACGGGCTCTTTTTCAGGGAGAAGTTTCTTATAGAATTCCTTCTCAAGAGCAAAATATTTGTTCCAGATAGGCTGCAAAGTTGACTTATCAGCTGTTTCGTCATATGCTTTTGCGCGCCATGTGTCTAATAATTTCATATTCAATCCATCCTTTATATGTATTATTTTTATTTTTCAAGCCGTTAACTAGTATAAAACAAAATGGCCAAAAATGAAAGTTTTAATAAGCAAACGTATAAAAAATATGGTAATCGCCGTAGAAACAATGTATATTATAAAAGAATAATGATTTAGAAATTAGGAGAAAATATGCTTAAAAGAATTTTTGCTGTCATCGGTTTAATAGTAATCCTCGGATGGATAATCGCCACTCTTGCTCTGGCAGTTTTCCCCATCCCCATGAAAACGGTTTTATTTCCCATATTCGCAGCAGGATGCGTAATACTTCCTATTCTGCTATGGCTTCTTTTATGGATGATAAGCGTAGTTACAGGAAAGAAAAACATCGCTACATTCGAAGTTAAGAAAGACGATGAAGAAACACTTTCAAAAGCAGCTGACGATGTAGAGGAAGCTGTTAATGAAGCAGCAAAAGATAGCGAAGAAAATAAATAAGATAAAACTACGGGTGTATTGTAGTTTATTACATTACACCCGTAATTTCTCAAGATTCCTTACATATACTCTCCGACTTCTTTCTGGATTGAAGGAATGATTATACTGTCAGGGAAGTTCATTTCGAAGAATGCTCTGACCAAATCTACAAAAATGATTTCTGTGCCGTAATGTCCGGCATCTATGATGTTAAGTCCCCTTGATACGGCATCCAAAGCTGCATGATATGTCATATCGCCTGTGATTAAAAGATCGCAGTTTTCTTTTATGCACTCATCTATCATGGATTTGCCGGCGCCCGTGCAAACGGCTACGCGACTTATAATACTGTCTAAATCGCCATATACTTTAACAACATTTAAGCCGAAGCCTTTCTTGGTTCTGATTACAGCTTCTCGTAACATTATGTCAACCGCTTCTTTGTTGTTATTAAGGAATTTGCCGATACTTCCCATTCCTATTTTTTCATTATCTTGATTTATGTTAACCTCTATTGCACGTTCTCTTTTAATTCCGAGAACTTCATCAGCCACTTCAGAAAGTCCTGTGGCATCCATGTTAGTATGCATTGCAATATAGTTAATCTTATTGTTTGCAAGCTTAAGAATTCTGGAAGTAATAAAGTCTTCTGAATTTATCTTCATTACAGGCGCGAAAATCAAAGGATGATGAGAAATAATTAAATCCGCCTTTGCTGCTATTGCCTGCTCAACAACTTCATCAGTAACATCAAGCGTTACGAGGATACGATTAACTTCCGCATTCATATCTCCTATTAAAAGGCCTGAGTTATCCCACTCTTCCTGTAATTCAAAGGGTGCGATTTTATTAAGATTTTCGTAGATTTCTTTTAAAAGCATATTTGCTCCTTATATGTGATTTTCAAATTCACTGTTTCGACCTTATTATTTTAACAAAAAATATAAAAAAAGCGAAGTATTAAACTTCGCTTTTAACTGACTCACTTAATTTGCTTGCCCATTCAAGAGCATCGTCGATATGCGGTCTGAAATTATCCTTTCCTACCTTTTCAATGAATCCGCTCTTTTCCATTGTTTTATAAGGCTGTTCGTTTACATGCGAGAACACGAGCTTAACACCCTTCTCCTCACATCTTTTATGAAGTTCTTCCATAGAATGCATATATTTTATGAGTCCGCCGAGTCTGAATACGCCCATGAGAATAAGTATGATACCGGCTATTACGGTAGCTATAACCAGTCCGTCCATACCTTTCTTGGCGATGATTCCTGCGACTATCGTGGCGAATGCGGCTGTCGGTCCCGCTATCTGAACACGCGAACCGCCGAGTTTCATGTAAATCTCCTTTTTTATACCCGTAATACACTACCACTTAAAAAAGGGAATTACAAGAAAAATTTTTATTTGTTTAAATTCTTAAACCTGTTATAAGCTTCATTCATTATTTCGAGTTCCTTGTTTATAACAGGCAGTCTGTCCGAATCATCGGGCAAATATGATTTTATGGTTTCGTACTTGTTAATCAAGAATAAAAGAAAGCTCTCGTATGTCTTTTTATCCATACCTTCATAGAAAGGATATTTTAAATCAAGGCAGTCTTTGACATCTGTTTTTTCGTAACTTTCTTTTAGGATAGCAGGGACTTCATCGAAACTTATTTTGGTGATATCCCCTTCACCCGAGACATTCTTTACCTTCATCACGGTATAGTACTTACCGTCTTCAAGCACCATATCTTCAAAAAGAATTTGATATCCGCTTCTTTTAAGATAAATCCTTACAAGCTCGATATCCGACTGAATCTGAATATAAAAGACATTCATTCTCCTGAAAAACTCATCAGCCTCATGGATTATCTTAACGCCCATCAGGCCGCCCATACCGCAGATTACTGCAGTATCAAAAGGATAATCGTCGTATTTGTCTTTTATGCTTAAAAGGCCGTCGGAAAGGCATGTGGAGATTTTATCTTCCAGACAGAATTCTTTTATGTGCTCGCTTGCTCTTTTTAAAGGGCCTTCATTTATATCACTGCAAAAGGCTTTTTTGATTTTTCCTGATTTAACTAAAGATATTGCAAGAAAGCCGTGATCGCAGCCGATATCCGCTAAAAAAGCAGCCGGCTCAACCTGGGAGGCAACTTTTAAAAGTCTTTTAGACAAATTGTACCTGTTCATTCCGACTGCCTTTCTTTTCGGAGCCAGACACCTGAAGGTGTCAGGCACCGAGTAATTTTAATCATTAGTCTTCGATATAATCACGAAGTTTGCCTGAACGTGAACGCTGACGAAGCTTTCTTAAAGCCTTTGCTTCAATCTGACGGATACGCTCTCTGGTTACATTGAATTCTTTGCCGACTTCTTCAAGAGTTCTTGCCTTGCCGTCATCGAAACCAAATCTTAATCTAAGGACTCTTTCTTCTCTTTCGGTAAGAGTTCCGAGTACCTCATCGAGCTGTTCCTTTAGAAGTGTCTGAGTTGCAGCTTCAACGGGGATAGGTACGTTTTCATCGGGGATGAAATCACCGAGATGTGAATCTTCCTCTTCACCGATAGGAGTTTCGAGTGATACGGGCTCCTGTGAAATCTTAAGGATTTCTCTAACTCTTGCTACATCCATCTTCATGTAATCAGCGATTTCTTCGGGCGTCGGTTCACGACCGTATTCCTGAAGTAACTGACGTGATACTCTAATGAGTTTGTTGATGGTTTCTACCATATGTACAGGAATTCTGATGGTTCTTGCCTGATCGGCTATGGCACGTGTGATTGCCTGTCTTATCCACCATGTAGCATATGTGGAGAA
The DNA here is from genome assembly GCA_017618075.1 of Lachnospiraceae bacterium. Lineage (GTDB taxonomy): Bacteria > Bacillota > Clostridia > Lachnospirales > Lachnospiraceae > UBA3766. Next base: position 58,676 of record JAFZUY010000028.1, on the reverse strand, counting down.
TTTATATCCCTTACTGTAGTCGAATTTTTCTACAGCCTTGATAAGTCCGAGGTTACCTTCCTGAATAAGATCAAGGAATAAAAGTCCTCTGCCGACATATCTCTTTGCGATTGAAACTACAAGACGAAGGTTTGCTTCGGAAAGTTTTTTCTTGGAGTTCTCACCTTCGAGAATCTTCTTCTCAAGGCTTTTTCTTTCTCTGTCGGAAATATTGTCGCCTTTTTCAAGGAGCTTTCTCTTTGCTTCTTCGCCGATTTCCATCTTCTTGGCAAATTCGATTTCCTCGTCTGCCGATAAAAGAGGAACTTTACCGATTTCCTTAAGATACATTCTGACAGGGTCATCTGTATCGATACCGAGTTCGCCGGATAAATCAATTTTGTCGATATCCATGTCGATTTCGGCTTCAACGACACTCGCTTCATCCATCATGAGTCCGAGTTCGTCATCGGTGATTAAATCATCGTCTTCCATAGGACGGAAAACATCGATACCGTTGGCATCTTCGAATTCCTGAAGGCGGTCATATTCTTCTTCACCCATCTGAACACCTTCAAAATGCTTTTCGATGTCCGAAGGATCGAGAATATTCTTCTTCTTTTTAGCCAGTTTAAGTAATGATTTAAGTCTTTCTTCAAAGAGTTCATTTACTTTAGGCTCTTCTACGGATTCGCTTGCCTCTTCGATGAACTCTTCATCTTCAATTACTTCGACTTCTTCGATTACTTCTTCAGTCTTTTTTCTTCTTCCCATTTTCTTTTTCTACTCCTTATTCAGGTATTGTTATTTTGATTTTTCTGATTTCCATCAGTTCTTTTTTCTTTTCCATATATTCTTTTGGATCAAGTCCTGCTTCGCTCTTTCTCTTTTCATCAAGCGAATTAGACTTAAGTCTGAATATTATGTCAACCAAAGCGCCTGCTATTTCTTCTTTATCTTCAACTCCGCTTAAGGTTGATGTAAACATATTCGAAACTGTATTCTGAACTTCCTCGTCCTCGAACATATTTACCATTCTTGCCGGCGAAGCATTGCCGTTCTTTAAATCCTCGAAAAACTTAGTCGCAACCTCTTTGTAAGGCTCTTCCCAAAAATCATCGGGCGAAACATAGTCTTTTATCTGAGGATATATCGATGGATATTCAGCCAGATAGGTTAACATAAGTTGCTGAAGCCTTGCTTTGGAATCATCTTTTTTCTCATGAATTCCGGACTGTTCTCTTACCGGCCTGTTGAAATTCCTTAATCTGCCGGCTTCCTTTGCAACCATATTGGTAAGCGTATCGACGCTGATGCCCATCTCTTTGGCACATGCTTTTATATAATTGGTTCTTACAACCTCGTCTTTCATCTCGGCTAAAAGAGCAGCCACTTCGTTATCATATCTCGTATTGGCATCGGGATCCGAAGGGTCGTACTTTTCCCTCAATGTTCCTATTTCAAATATAAAAGCATTCTTAGCTTCGTCTATTCTCTTTTGAAATTCTTCTTTGCCTAAATTCTTAATGAACTCATCGGGATCCTTGTAAGGCTTCATATTGATAACCTTGCATGATAATCCGAATTCCCTGCAAATCTTAGCGGCTCTTATCGCAGCTGTAACTCCGGGACCATCCGAATCGTAGGAAAGATAAACATCATTAGCGTATCTTTTTATGATATTGGCCTGACCCGGCGTAAATGCCGTGCCAAGCGATGCAACTGCCATATTAAATCCGGCCTGGTGAAGCGCTATTACATCCATGTAGCCTTCGCAAAGAATGAAATATTTGCTTCTGGAAGCCCTGGCTATGTCAAATGCATAAAGATTCGTGCTCTTGTTAAATATCGGAGTTTCGGGAGAGTTTAAATATTTTGGTTCTCCGTCTCCTAAAACTCTTCCGCCGAAGCCTATTACTTTGCCGGCCTGATTCTTAATCGGAAACATTACTCTGTTCCAGAATTTAGACCTTAAGCCGTTTCTCTCGTCAAAAGTACCGAGACCCGAATCAAGAATTTCTTTATCCGTAAATCCCTGATTTTTAAGATATTTAACAACCGAACCGTTTATATCTGCAAATCCGAGCCCGAACTTTTTCATCGTCTCATCGGAAAGTTCTCTCTTCTTAAAATAATCAAGACCAACCTTGCCGGCGTCGCTTCTAAGAAACGCATAAAAGTACCTTGCAGCCTCGGTATTGCACTCTATCATTCTTAGCTTTTTATCCTGTTTTTCCTTTGAGAACTCACCGGTGTAAGTTTCGGGAAGTTTGATCCCGCTTCTCTGTGCGAGAGTCTGAACGGCTTCAACAAAAGTTTTGGAATCGTATTTCTGTAAAAAGGTAAAAACATTTCCGCCTTCGCCGCATGCAAAACATTTGAAAAGCTGTTTCTGCCTGCTTACCATCAGCGAAGGATTTGTATCGGCATGGAACGGACAGATGCAAACGTAGTTTGATCCTTTTTTCGTCAGAGGTATGTATTCGTTAATGACATCCACAATATCGTTATTCTGTTGAACTTCATCTATTAATTCCTGCGGATAATACATTTTTAACCTCAGCCGTACCAAACCCTGGGTATGTAGATTTCTTCAAATTTGGCTATAGCATATCTGTCGGTCATGGCTGCGATATGGTCACAAACCACTCTCTCGGCAGTTTCGCCTTTTTCCATTAATTTTATGAGTTCATCGGGAAGCTCTTCCGTATGAATCAGATAATAATCATAAAGATTGTTTATCAAAAGTTTTGCTCTTCCCTCTTCTTTTTTGGCAACGGAATTTTTATATACACGGTCATACATAAATGTCTTCATCTTAACCATTGCTTCAGCTACGGGAGGAGACATTATAATATCGTCTTTGCCGAGCGAATTGGTTACTATGTCGTGGATAAATTTATCAAGTCTCTCGCCCGTTGTATTGCCGAGCACTTCCCTGATGTCCTTTGGAACATCATCTTCGGTAAGAATGCCTGCTCTTATGGCATCATCCATATCGTGATGGAAATACGCAATTTTATCGGAAAGTCTTACAATCTTGCCTTCTAGCGTGCAGGGCATGCATGAAGTCTGATGATTTAAGATACCGTCTCTTACTTCAAACGTAAGATTTAAGCCCTGTCCGTCCTTTTCAAGCACTTCAACGGTACGTAAGCTTTGTTCATTATGTTTAAACCCGTAAGGGCAGATTTCATTTAATACTCTTTCACCGGAATGACCGAACGGTGTATGTCCGAGGTCATGTCCGAGCGCAATAGCCTCCACAAGGTCTTCATTCATTCTAAGTGCTTTGCCGATTGTTCTTGCATTCTGAGATACTTCCAGAGTATGTGTAAGTCTCGTCCTGTAATGATCGCCTTCGGGAAGAAGGAAAACCTGTGTCTTGTCTTTTAGCCTCCTAAAAGATTTGCTGTGGATAATTCTGTCTCTGTCTCTCTGAAAAACAGGTCTGATGTCGCACTGCTCCTCTTCACGCTCTCTGCCTTTTGAATTAACACTGAGACATGCGTAGGGGCTTAAAATATCTTTTTCTTCATTTTCAATTCGTTCTCTGATTGTCATAAAAGTCTCCGAAAAAGCCCATCCAAAAATATTATTCTGAAAAACCTTTTAAAATCCTTTTTTTATTTTTATTTTTTCTAATTTTATTTATTGACAATTGTTTCGGTCTTTGCTAATATATTTAAGTCGCTAAAGACATGCGGGGATGCTGGAATTGGCAGACAGGCTAGACTAAGGATCTAGTGTTGGCAACGACGTGTGGGTTCAAGTCCCATTTCCCGCATTAGGAACCCTTGAAGAATCTTTCAAGGGTTTTTTAAAACTTATTTGCTTTTGCAGGAGTGGCGGAACGGCAGACGCGCACGGTTCAGGTCCGTGTGATGGAAACATCGTGAGGGTTCAAATCCCTTTTCCTGCATACGTACGACAGATTTTCATGTGAATGCGTGAAAATCTGTTTTATTTTTGTTATAATAAACACATCAATAATTTACGAGAGGTTTATACATGGAAGAGAAAAAATTCGCATTATTAATCGATGCAGATAATATATCGTCAAAATATATCAAAATAATAATCGAAGAATTATCAAAATACGGAACAATTACTTATAAAAGATTGTATGGCGATCTGACCAGGCCAAATAACAGAAGCTGGAAGAATGCCATGCTCTCCCATTCTATTGTTCCTTTTCAGCAGTTTAATTACACAACAGGCAAGAATTCGACAGACTCAGCCATGATAATCGATGCCATGGATATTCTTTATTCAGGCAGCGTAAACGGCTTTTGTCTGGCCACAAGCGATTCGGATTTCACACGTCTTGCAATGAGACTTCGTGAATCCGGAATGACAGTAATCGGTATGGGCGAGCAGAAAACTCCAGAACCCTTCAGAGTATCCTGCGAGAGATTCTTCTTTATCGATCTTTTATCCGATGAAGAAGATACGGATATAGACGAAAGCAAAGCAGAGAGTGAAGCTGCAGATGCCGTAACTCCCATTTCCGCACTCGAATTGCTTATCAGCAAAATCATTATGGAAAACGGTATTAACGGAACTGCAATGGATATCGGCGAACTCGGAAGCCGTATTACAAAATACGATCCCGCGTTTGATATCAGAAACTACGGATATACCAAGTTTTCAAAATTCCTCGAGAACTTTAAGAACATCGATTTGAAATTTACAGAAAATACTGTTACAGCCATATTGAAGGATTCCGAAATTTCCCTAAAGGCAATTGAGAATGACATTATTTCTCTCCTTAACGAATGCGAAAAGAATTCCTGCAATACAGGCCAGTTAAATCAGAAGCTCATTGCACTTCATCCAACGTTCTCATTTGAAAACTACGGATATAACAGATTTTCAAAACTCTTAAGTGATTTGGACAGCGTAAAGGTTACAAGCCTCGGCCGTGTGGTTACACTTAATCCTGAATTTGTAAAAGCAACAAAAGCAAGTGCTACGAAGGCTAAAAAAACTACTACAACAAAAAAGCAGTAAAAAAATAAGAGCCAGGCACACTGCGTGAGCCTGGCACCAAATTAAAAGTGCCTGACTCCGTAAGGTGTCTGGCACTTTTTTCTTTAACTCTCTTTTAGGATCTCATCGACGATAATAATCGCTTCGTCATAATCAAACTCTCTGACTGCTGCTCTAATCTTCTTATACTTTTCTCTCTTTTCTTCCGAGCTCTGGGTTTTAAGAAGTTCGGAAATCTTTTTGTCGGATTCGGTCATATCGAGCATTTCAAGACTTTCACGTAAGGATATAAGTTCGTTTCTTTCTTCATCCGAGGAAATCTGACCTCTTGTGACCTCGATATCTTTGCCGATTTCAATTCCGTTATCCACGAGCACGAATTTAATATTAGCCAATATTCTTCTGTATTCGTCGGTAAGAACAGGCGCTTCGGATTTTACTTTTTCGTAATTGCCTTCTCTGACGGCAAATTCCAATTCCTTAGCTTTTTCCGCTAGCGATGTGGCTCCTACGCCGAGAGCAAGACCTTTTAGTGCATGGGTTTCGAATGTGTACTGCTCATACTCTTCGTTTGCAATCATATTCTCCATACGTTCAATCTGTGAGCCGCCGTCATCATAGATGTATTTAAGCACCTGAACGTATCTTGAAACACTGTTGTTGTAATTCTTAATGCCGGCCTGGGTATCAACGCCCGCAATCGTAATGTTTTTACTAACCTTAAGGCTCGGATCTTCCTTATCCACGAAATGAATGAATTCATCGGGCAGATATTTTATGAGAAGATTTTCCAAAAGATTGATGTTCATCGGCTTGGAAAGATAATCCTGGAAGCCTTTTTCAAGGAACATCTCTCTCGCACCTCTGATTGCGTTGGCTGTAAGTGCAATGATAGGAACGTTTTTCTTATCCTTTTGAGGAAGGTTTCTTATTCTGGCTGCTGTTTCGATACCGTCCATAATAGGCATCATCTGGTCCATAAGAATCAGATGGTAATGATTCTTCATTACCTTTTCGAGACACTCCTGACCGCTCATCGCAGTATCGACTTTAATCTGATACATTGCAAGGATGCCCTGAATAACCTTTATGTTGGTTGCATTGTCATCGACAGCAAGTACCTTGGCCATGGGTGCGATAAATGATTCGTTCTCTGCATCGCCCTTTGTAGGCACAACGATTTCGGAAATCTTTCCGGTATGCGCAAAATTCACGACATTCTGGAATATCGTAAAAGAAAACGTGGAACCGACACCGTATGTACTTTTTACATTAATGGAGCCACCCATACTTTCGACAAGTCTCTTTGTAATCGCAAGTCCGAGACCCGTACCTTCTATGGTTCTGTTTTTAATCATATCCGCACGTTCAAATGAATCAAAAATCGTAGGAAGTGCTTCTTCGGATATACCTACACCGGTATCTTCGACTGATGCTCTGATAAGAGCCATACCGCTTTGAAGCTTCCAATCGACATTTAAGGTGACCGAACCCGCATTGGTATATTTTACGGCGTTGTTTAAAATATTTGTGAATATCTGTCTTACATGAACCTCATCGCCTCGTAAAACCTTAGGCAGTGTTTCATTTACATTCAAGTAGAAGTTGATATTTTTTTCTTTTAATTTGGTTCTGATAGGATCCGTTATATCTTTTATGAGGACGCCGGGCTCATATTCGTTTTCCGCAGCGTTCATCTTGCCTGCTTCAATCTTGGAAAAATCAAGAATTTCGGTGATGATTGAAATAAGGATTAGCGATGCATTCTTGATACTGTAAGCAAGCTCTTCGATCTTTTCACTCTTGTCTTTTTCACGAAGAATCATTTCCGTCGAGCCCATGATGGCATTAACCGGAGTTCTGATTTCATGCGACATATTTGCAAGGAACATTGTCTTGGCCTGGTTGGCCTTTTCAGCCTGTTCCTTAACTTCAATTAGGTTTTTGTTGTATCTGTTCTCTTCTGTCTTGTCATAAAGCCAGAGGTGATAACCTTTTAGAAGCTTTTTATCATAAAAGGGTTTTACGGAAACAAGGAATTCTTTGGCGCCGATTGAAAGAGTTTTCTTATTGTTTCTATAAACTCTGTTAATCATATTGGCTGCCATGTTGGGCATTTTCAGTTCGGGAATCAGTTTATATGCCACCTCGTTTGCATATAAAAGATTCTTTCTGATATCGATTACTATGAAACCGTCCTCGATACTGTTAACGATATCTTCTTTTGCGGCCTGAATCGTATCAAACATACGGAAACGGAAAATTATCAAGGATCCGAACGCAAAGGTGAGTGCATTTGCTATATGAAGAGGTACATATGTATAAGCCTGATAAAAAGGAGTAAATCTGTAAACCAGTGCAAGAACGGGAAAAATACCGGGTGCAATAAGAAGCAAATATTCCTTTGCCATTTTGGATCCGTTGTTTCTTGCTCTTCTTATGATAAGAACAAACTCGATAATATATAAAAGAATATTAAATCCACAGTTTATCAGAAAGACAATTCCCTCTTTAATTACAAGATGAGGGAATGCTCCTGTACTTACAAAAGAATAGGATGAATAAACCTTTTCAAATCCGAATCCGACAAAATAAAAGCCGAAAACAATATCAATTATCATAAGAATAATTAATATGGGAGTCGCAAAAGGAATATCGCAAAGCCTTAAAACGAAGATAAAACAGAACGTGTTCATCAAAAGAAGTGAAAACAGTTCCATTTTTGAGCATATAATAGCAGCATCGACATTGGTTGCATTCATTTCAAGATAATATGCAATCATATCGAATAGTATACTAATACCCAAGAGTCCTAATAGTTTTTCGTTTCTGGATGATTTTTCACGAATAATAATGATACAAAGAATTGCCGTGCCTAAAGTGCCGATAACCTGGACAATATTAAAAATATTTAAGAGACTAAACATATTTTCACCCCGCCTGAAATAATTATAATACGATGACCAAAAAGTGTCAAAAAGTGGATGTGAGCAATATATTGTTAGTTTTAAGCAAAATATTTATATCTAATATGTTTCACGGGCAATATAATCTTAATTGTAATTCGAATTGATTTTACAAACAGATCATTCCGAAAGAATTCCCCTTTTACACAGCAAAAAACCTCCTTTTCCCGGGAGGTTTTTTGTGTGACGTTTTGTTGTCATTTTATTGACCATCAAATGCCCTTTTTCTGTTTTTTCATAATTTTCCATCAAAATAATTTTATAATTCTCTTTTTCTTATTTTATGATTTTAGTTTCTCCGCTCTTTATACTCGAGAACCCGTCTGCGGTTTTATAAAATACTTCGATTAAAGTCGGATTGAATACTTTCTTACCGTCTGCAGAGAATTCAAGCGAACGTGTTGCGTTAATATATTCGTAGATTTCCATATTGGTTGCATACCAAATGTAATCTTTTCCACTCATCATCTCACAAAACTTCTCTATACCGCTCCAGTCTTTTGATCTGCCGAATTCATAGCTGTGACCCCAGACATACATCAAAGGAAGCTCAATATAGCCCGGACAGTTAAGAAAACGCTCTCCGATTTCAATTATATTAGGATCTGCCTGATGACATGTCGGACACCAGTCAAGAAAATCCATGGGAGGGAAGAAATCATAGGTTGAAGCAACTCCTCTTGCGTATTTTATACCCACGGTTCTTAAAATATTCATTATGCGCTCATCATGTCTGCCGAAGGCATAAGCTGCACCCTGAACCAGTTTGCCGGTCAATGCTTCAAGAGCCTTTCTGTCTTCAAAGAATTCATTAACTATCATGGGATCGGTAAGAGTTGCAATATACTTATGCTCCACACCATGAACGGCAACTTCATGATTCTTATATACTTCCTTAACCTCTTCAGGTTTTATATAAACGTTTCCGTCAGGATTCTCTTCTGCAGTTCCGCCTAAAGTTCCGGAATTTACGTTAAATGTACATTTCATTCCGTTTTTATCAAAGATTTCAATCAGTTTTTTGTCAAAATCCTGATTGTCGTCAAAGCTGAATGTCAAAGCCTGTTTCTTTCCGTTAGGATAAATAAAATCCATTATTATAATCTCCTTAAAATTATTCAGAGCCAGGCACGCTGCGCGAGCCGGGCACTGTTAAACCAAAAAAGCAAGGAATAAATCCTTGCTTTAATGATATCACTTTAAGATATGTAATACAATTATTCGTAATCAACGACATTGGTCCATGATAAAAGAAATTCTCTTTCTTCTTCGTTTCCTTTTACGGACTGGCTGGCAGCCACAATAGGAAGCCATTTCTGAACATACTGTTTGGCCGTATCGCTCTTCTTGCAGAAAAGATTTAAGTACTTGTCAGCGATATCCTGCTTGCCCTTAAGGCAGAAAGTCAAATACGTTCTTGCAACATCGGCTGATGCGTTTCCGCTTGTAACATGAGCCCAGTCAATAATATATGCCTTATCATCGGGCGTGATGATAACGTTTGAAGGAACAAAATCTCCGTGACAAACCTTATCATGCTCCGGCAAAGATGCAAGTCTAGTATGTAATTCGTATCTTGTAGTCGCATCAAGTGTTGTGGCACTTATCTTTCTTTGCATCTTTTCTTTTAACCTGTTTAAATTTGCAACCTTCTTGGAATGGATTTCCATCTGCAATTCAACAAAGCGGTTTAAATACTCATCCATCTTTTCAGGATGATCATCCATCATTTTTTGAAGGGTCACTCCTTCGACAAACTCTGTGGCAATGGCCCATTTACCGTCGATTTTACATACTTCGCGGACTCTGGGAATATTAAGGCCGCAGTCTTCGACTCTCGCCTGATTGCAGGCTTCGTTTAGAATATCAGCCTTTGAATAATCATTTGAAAATACTTTTATCGCAAGATTACCGTCACGGTAAACCGTTTTGTTTTTTCTTTCGGCAATAACTTTATCTAACTTCATATATGTCTCCTTTCTGACACTTCTTCAGTCAGCTTTGCTTTATTCGCGCAAAACCGACATCCACCGGATGTCGTGCGCCCTCTATACTTCTTCATGCTTTCCGTAGTAAGCGTTAAGATACATCTGTTTAATCTCTTTTATGAGCGGATATCTCGGATTGGCACCGGTGCACTGATCGTCAAATGCAAGTGTAGCCATTTCATCAAGCTTATCAAGGAATTCTTTTTCGTCTACACCGTAATCGGCGATGGTTTTCTTAATACCAATCTTTTCCTTAAGCTCATCTAATGCTTTTATGAGATTTTTAAGTTTTGCTTCGTCATCTTTGCCGCCGAGGCCGAGGTAATCTGCAACCATAGCGTATCTCTCGAGTGTGTGCGGATGATCATACTGCGAGAAGGTACCCATTTTAACAGGTGTTTCGCTTGCGTTAAACATAAGTACTTCATCAAGCATAAGAGCATTTGCTACACCGTGAGGAATATGATAAAAAGCACCGAGCTTATGAGCCATCGAATGGCATACTCCGAGGAATGCGTTTGCAAAAGCCATACCTGCCATTGTTGCGGCATTGGCCATCTTCTCTCTTGCCTCGGGATCATTAGGTCCGTTGTCATATGCTCTCGGCAGATACTCAAATATCATCTTAAGTGACTGTAATGCTATACCATCCGTATAATCCGTAGCCATAATCGAAGCAATTGCCTCGAGGTTATGAGATACGGCATCAATGCCCGATGCGCTTGTAAGGCCCTTGGGAGCACTCATATGAAGGTCTGCGTCAACGATTGCCATGTTGGGAAGGAGTTCGTAATCTGCCAGAGGATATTTAACACCTGTGGTTTCGTCTGTAATTACCGCAAAAGGTGTAACTTCCGAACCTGTACCTGCAGATGTGGGGATGGCAATGAAGAATGCCTTTTCACCCATCTTCGGGAATTCGTATATTCTCTTTCTGATATCCATGAAACGCATTGCCATATCAAGGAAATCTGCTTCGGGATGTTCATATAAAACCCACATAATCTTGGCAGCATCCATTGCAGAACCGCCGCCTAAAGCGATGATTGTGTCGGGTTTAAATTCATTCATTAACATTGCACCTTCTTTAGCAGAAGCAAGTGTGGGGTCAGGTGCAACATTAGAGAATGTCTGATGGATAATACCCATTTCATCGAGCTTGTCGGTAATGGGTTTTGTGAAGCCGTTTTCGAAGAGGAATGTATCCGTAACGATGAAGGCTCTCTTCTTTCCATAGTAGTTTTTAAGTTCGTCAAGAGCTACGGGAAGGCAGCCCTTCTTGATATATACCTTCTGAGGTGTTCTGAACCAGAGCATATTCTCTCTCCTTTCCGCAACGGTCTTGATATTTAAAAGATGTTTAACTCCGACATTTTCGCTGACAGAGTTGCCGCCCCATGAGCCGCAGCCTAAAGTGAGCGAAGGAGCAAGTTTGAAGTTGTAAATATCTCCGATACCGCCGTGTGAAGAAGGTGTATTGATAAGAATACGGCAGGTCTTCATTCTCTCGCCGAATTCTGCTATTTTTTCCTGCTCGGTAAGTGTATTTAAATATATCGAAGAAGTATGTCCGTATCCGCCGTCTGCAATAAGTCTTTCTGCTTTATTTAAAGCATCTTCAAAGTTCTTGGACTTATACATTGCAAGTACGGGCGAAAGTTTTTCGTGAGCAAATTCTTCGGAAAGCTCAACGCTTTCAACTTCTCCGATTAAGATCTTGGTCTTTTCGGGAACCGTAACACCTGCAAGCTCTGCAATCCTATATGCAGTCTGGCCTACTATCTTTGCGTTTAATGCGCCGTTAATAAGTATGGTCTTTCTTACTTTGTCGATTTCATCTGCTTTAAGGAAGTAGCAGCCCCTGTCCTTAAATTCTTTTTTAACCTTTGTATATATTTTATTATCTACGATTACGGATTGTTCTGATGCGCAAATCATACCGTTATCAAATGTCTTCGAATGAATAACAGAGTTAACGGCTAAAATAATATCTGCGCTTTCATCTATTATTGCGGGAGTATTGCCTGCACCTACGCCGAGTGCGGGCTTTCCGCTTGAATAAGCAGCCTTAACCATTCCGGGACCGCCTGTTGCAAGAATGATGTCCGATTCCTTCATTACAACATTGGTCATATCAAGTGAGGGAACATCAATCCATCTGATAATGCCTTCAGGTGCGCCTGCTTTTACAGCAGCTTCAAGTACAACCTTTGCAGCCTCAATCGTTGAAGCTTTTGCTCTGGGATGAGGACTGAAGATAATTGCATTTCTTGTTTTAAGAGCAAGCAATGCTTTGAATATAGCCGTAGATGTAGGGTTTGTGGTAGGAATAACCGCTGCGATTACACCGATTGGCTCAGCTATCTTTTCAATACCGAAAGCTTCATCCTTTTCAATCACTCCGCAGGTCTTGGTATCCTTATATTTATTGTAAATGTACTCTGCTGCATAATGGTTTTTGATGACCTTGTCTTCGACGATGCCCATGCCCGTCTCCTCTACTGCCATCTTAGCCAAAGGAATTCTGGCTGCATTTGCGGCCATAGCAGCTTCTTTAAAAATCTTATCGACCTGTTCCTGAGAGTAAAGAGCAAACTCTTTCTGAGCTTCTCTTAATTCTTCAAGTGCTTTTTGAAGCTTCTCAACACTGTCGATAATTCCGTATTTGTTAGCCATGGTGTTTCTCCTTTCCGTATGTAGATTTTATTTTCTTATAAAAGATTGATATTTTTTTATCAATCTCTGTAGTTTAAGTATAACACATGATTTTTTTATTGCAATAGGAAATTGTTATTTTTTTAACAATTTTAAAAATTGTGGTATAAAGCTAAGTTTTATAAAACACTTGCATACTTTTGATTGTTTTGATATAATACACTTCGTTGACCGCTTAGGGGAATCATACAGTGGCAGTATCACGGTCTCCAAAACCGTTCACGGGAGTTCGAATCTCTCTTCCCCTGTTAAAATAAATCTCAAAGATATATTCTTTGAGATTTTTTTATTTCTATTGAACATTATAAATTCTGTAAATTGAGAAATCGTAGTATAAGAAATGGAATCCGTATTTCTTCTCGTATTCGCATTTTAGGAACCAATCGGGATTTTTGTTATCAAAGCAAATCAAATAGACATTTCCTTTTACTTTATCCAGCTGTTCTTTTTGGGTCAGAGTTTCATCATTGTCAAATGGATTGAATTCATCCTTAAATCCGAATATATATGAATAATTCTCGTTATAATAAACAGTCAGATAATCATTGTGAAGATCCGCATATACTATCGCATCATCTTCTGTGAAATTGCTTTCTGCATAAGCAAGATAATCATCAATTCCTTTTTCGTATTCGTACCTTACCCTGTCTCTGTAAACAAGTGCTCCCGGTACAAAAGCCATCAGGAAAAAAACCACATAAAGAATTTTCATCTTCATTTCATTTAATCCCGCAGCGATTGCAAAAAGAATAAGCGGAGCAATACATGATACGTATCTTCCCAGGAAACATGGCAGGTTTTTAACCGACAAAAAGATTCCGATGAAGCTGACGGCAAAAAACATGATAAATGTGAGTGATACGTATTTTCTGTATTTGCTCTTGTAAACAATCAGGAAAACAAGCGAAATAAAAATAATTGCAAGCCACAACCACACCTGCCAGTCCTTGGGGTATGTGATTGATGAAAAGAATTCATAAAGGATATCTTTTACGAAATACATCGAATCAAATTCGGTATTAACACCTTCCGCCTTTTTGCCAAACTGTGACACAAGACTGAAAAGCCAGGGAAGATAGCAAAGAGAAACAACCAAGGCATTTACAAGAAACCATGTAATTTTTCTTTTACGGTCTTCTTTGTTCATGATTATTGCAATAGCAAGGAAAAGATAGATAAATACCGTGCAAAGCATCGTATAGGTATGAATGTAGGTCGAGAAAACCGATGCAATGAAAAACCAAATTGCCAAAGACACTTTGAACTCTTTCGCAAGCTTGTATCCGAGGAAGCAAACGATTGAGAACGATGTGATGGCCATAGCATACATTCTCGGCTCAGTATTATGCGTAAGAAACGTAGGAAGAAGTCCTGATAAAATAATCATGGTCAAAGACATTCTGAAACCGAATTCCTTTTTGAAAGGAACTGCTAACATCCAGAAATAAATACCCATAAAAACGAGAGAACAGATTTTGGTACCAATAATATGATTAAAGAAAGCATGGTAAAAAATCTTCGTTATGAAGTAATAGAGCGGCGAATGCACGTCGTTGGAGCAAAGCTTAATGATATCTCCGAAAGAATGACGTACCATAGCCAGGGTATAACCCTGATCATACGCAAGGTTTTTGGTCAATGCCAAAGGAAGCCATAAAAGCATTATGACTGCAACGCAAACATAAAGGATTATATTCTGTTTTTTCTCATCCCGGACGAATGATTTAAGTTTCTCTGTAAGTTTCATGATTTTCAGCAGTTTATTCTCAGGTAAATAAATATTTATTCGGTACCATACAGTAACTCATATGTTTCATAATGATCTTCGGTATAGTAAATAAGGCCGTCATTGGAAAATACAATTCTCTTGGCATTCCTTGAGCCTTTTTTATAATCTATGTCGCACTCGTAATATACTCTTCCCTCTTTCTTCGGAAGCAGTTCTTCCCTGTTGCCGAATTTGTCTCCGCCGATACTTTTGCCCGGAGCAACCGTATTCAGATTACCTTTACTCGAATCCCAGCCCAAATCCTGAGCTTCTTTTTTAGTAATGTAATTACCCGGCAGATGGTTGTACAGATGTATATAAAGCGCTACTTCTTCTTTGGAAGTATATTCACCGTCTTCGCTTACAGTCAGACCGGCATCTTCCTGCAGATCAGTATCATCGGAAACATCTTCAGCATTATCCTCATCCGTTACAGCTCCACCATTATTAACAGCAGAATTTTGCTGATTGGTCATATTGATATAATCTTCGACCGGTACATGATATGCGGGATCGCTTAAATCACTTTCGCCCAGAGATACCTTGCCCGAATTTAAGTCAACATCTAATTTCGTCCCGTCGGAATAAATAATAGTATAGTTATCGACATTACATCCGCCAAAGAGTAATGTCAGGACAAAAAGAAATATTAATAAAATCGGAAAACGTCTTTTTTTCATATTTAATCTCTCAAAATTCAATCTTCAGTCTTTTCAGGCTTTTTTATGCCCATTACAATAATCGGTCTTGAAGTAAAACCGTTGTCGGAATTGTATTTAACCACAGCATCATAAAGAGTATCATAGTAAATCGGTTTGCAGAACGAATTGTGTATAAAAAAGCCCTGTTCCTCTTTTGTGATGCTCATGGTATGTATCATATCCGCGATATTTTCGGTATTGTTGTAAGACATAAAAATATATGTCTCGAAATTCTTTTCCATAAAATCGATATTTTCTCGGGTGATTTTCTTTCCCATAAAAGAAATATAATCGTAACCGTTCTTTTTAAAATATCTGATGATGCCCGAAAAAGAAGTACCGAAATACCCTTTTAAAATACTCGCATTTTTTTCAAAATAATTTAAAAGCCTCGGAAAAGTGGTGTCTTCGTTTTTTACACCCATATTTTCCAAAGCGTTGTATACGGAAATAACCTCGCAGCTGTTACGTGCGGCAACAAAAGGCTTTTCACCCATAAACATTTTCTGAAGAGTCTTTCTGTACGAGCCGTATTTTAGCATATCGAGATCGTGCTGTCTTTCGATATAACGCGAACCTAGTCGCTCCTTATACTCTTTCCAGTTTTTCTCGTTTTCTTCAAGATGCGAATCCGCAGTCTTTTTTGAAACATGCGTCAGTTTCGAAAGAAGTTCGAGTGAATTCACGCAAAGAGAGCCGGTTAATATTTTTGTATTAAACTTAGGACTGCCCATTTTTTTCCTTCCACTCTTCAAATTTATCCCACGAATCAAAGAACATCGTGGTACTCTTGTACATACTGTAATCGCCGTAAACACCCACAAATTCGTAATTGTAATCTTCGAATCTGCCGTCAAGTGTTTTGTTGTTGTTTATAACGATATAATGAATATGCTTTCCTTCGCATAAAAGCGCAAGCTGTTTGACGTTTAACGTGTCTTTTACCATCTCAGAATGAATATCGTCGTTTTGGCCCTGACCAAACTGCAGCATTTCAAATCCATAAGGCATCGTAATATACGTAGTGTATTGTCTTGGGTACTGCAAAATCTCGTCGGGGAAAACCGCCTCATACTCTCTCTCGGTGATAATCATATCATCGCACATATCCACTACACACTGAGGTATCTGATAAGCATTCGTCGAATCATAAAAGGCAGGCGATTCATACATAAATACACCACCGATCAGAACGCAGATTACAACTACCGCAAAGGCTCCGGTTCGAACGAACCTGTTTTTAAATCTGTCTAAAATATGAAATACGGCATAACCTGAAACTATGGAAGTCGGAAGAAGCCATAAGAATCTGTAATAAGTTCCCGCCTCATCCATTTTATCCATGAAGAAATGTGAGAAAAGAGGGAACACAAAAAGCACGAGCATTGTAACTGACAAAATAACAAGCACGGCTTTCTTTACCTTGTCTTTTTCAAATACCCAGAGGTACATCAAAGAAAGCGCGAACATCAGCATGAACGTCGTATTGCCGGAATATAATTTAATTATTTCCAAAGGATTAAGTCCGCTCTCTAACATTTTCACCTACCAAAAATGACACTAAAACCCCGTACCCAAGCAGCAAAACTTTGCCAAATCACTTTAGGTAAAGTATATACAACCCTGCAATAATCGCCATCGAAAGCGCCATCGGCAAAGCTTTTATAACCACTAAAACCTTTTTAACTGCAAAGGCAACGCATATGCATCCTGCCACAAAGAAAAGTGTCAAAAGATATATGCTCGCAGGAGTCATCGCTATACAAGAAACTGCAAGTACAACAGCTGCTGCAAACAGCATATTGTTCTTTCCCTTGCACTCTCCTATCATTAGCAAAAGAAGAATCGCAAGAGGAATTCCAAGCGCACAGAACATTGCTTTGCCCTGCCATGTACGTGACAGAATAAATGTCGAATCTGTAAGATACGAATGAAAGTCCCATATTGTCAAAAGCGATACAAATGAAGCAAAAAGGCTTCTGTATTTAATCTTTTCCTTGTCAAAAAGAAGCATCGAAATATTGTAAATCACAGCATTGTGAAGCAAAAGATAAAAGCTTCCGAGTATCCTGTGCGCAAGAATAGCCGGATGTATAAAAGTTACCTTTGCCAGATATGCTATAAACAAAGGATTAGATGCCAAAAGATGTCTTTTAAAAGAGTTGCTTGCAATCGTAAAGCCTGTGTAATAATCAACTTTGTAAAAAACATCGTTTGTATATGTTGTAAGCGCATTACCGATTACAAAAGCATCGTCGCCGTCATTTACGCCCTGTAGATTTCTCATCACAATCATATAAACAGTAAACAAAGCAAAAACACCAAACCCCAAATCAAATTTGGGAAGTTTGATTTTTTTGTATCCTTTACGAACAATGAATAAAATTAAGAAAAACAGGGATGTTAAAACAAGAATAACGGACGAAACCCATGTAAGCTCTGTAAGCGTCCTGTCGAGTTTGTAAAACAAAAGAAAAAGAACCTGAAATACGGCAAGTTCACTAATAAAGCCGAATACCAGAGTATTTCCTACAGTATTGTATTTTTCATCAAACTGACTTGAAAATATAGTTCCCAGACTGAAAGGAATTATCAGCAAGTACAGGATGCACTGAAGAATACTTAAAATAATCATGATTTCAATCTCTTAATAAATATATTCTGCCCTGCAGTCAATCTTTAAAACATCTCCCTCTTTAGCATCAAGACCCTTTAAAGGAAGCTTGAAATGAGGATCCGCTTTCTTAAAAGTAAATGTATTGTTCACCTGAACACAGGAGCGAATATCCATACATCCGTTTTTGTTGATACCGATTAATTTGTCGGTCACTTCTTCATCGTTTAAATAAATATGGTTTACATAAAATCTTAAGGGCTTATCTCCCGGATCAACTCTTAAGTTTTTGAGTCCGTCTTTAATCAAAATGTCTAAAAGCATATTGGGGCCATGCTTTTTAAATTCACCTAAGAAATAAGAATTTTCTTCTCTGAATCCTTCACCGTAATCTTCATAAATCTGGAACTTAATATCAAACGCAGCAATTCTGTCAGTAAGGTATTTAAGATCGTACACTCCTTTGCCGATATCATGTCTTATGGTCGAAAGAGCTTTGTTTTTGCTTAGTACCTTTTCTTTTATGAACTTGTCATCATTAAAATCGCTGTCAAAATCAACCCACTCTTTTATCTTCTTTCTGAAATCACCTGCCAAAAGATAATTGTTTAAAGCTCTGTTTAACGCATCCTTTGAATTACCTTTTTCAAAGGTTACCCATTCATAATCGATTAAATGCCAGCCGGCATCATTTACGATAATATTCGAAAAGATAAAATCATTGTTGAATACAGGATATTCTTCGTTAAAGGAAATGAAAAACTTATAGTTTTCAAACAGCCTATCAAAGCCTTCCTTGTCGTTATTTTGAATGCATTCGTCAATCAGAACATCGAGTGTTTTGCCTTCGATGAATTCAAATACCAGACGGCCTTCTTTTTCATCATATTGAAGGATTTCGTTAATATCCAAATCGCTTCCGAAATACCTTTTTCTTAATTCTTCCATTGCCCTCTTTATATCGGCAATATGTTCCTTTCCTGCTTCGTAAACGCAGGATTTCTCGACTTTTTTGATACCGTTTTCTTCAAAAATCTTAGTTTTAATACAGTATTTGTCATCACGGTCCATGGAATATTTCGCATAGGAGACATTTACATCGGGACCTAATATTACTTCAAAGGAATTAGAAAACTCTTCAAACATGCCGTCTTCTATCAGACCGTCATATGCTTTGGTTTCATCAAAAAGAAGGAGTCTGTCCTGATCGAAGTTTCGGATATTGTCTTTTAATTCTCCGCATAAAGGAAGCCTCTTGTCGGAATAAATCGCATTTGGAAGCTTGTAATCAGGAAAAGGATAATAAAAATGATAATTAGTTATGTTGACCTTTTTGAAAATATTCTCAAGGCCTTTCTTCGTAAAAGTTCTGACATGGCTGTCTGTTTTATAATTCTCTATTCCATCGAAAAACTCACAGGTATGATCTTCTTTGCATCCTGCAAAGTATTTAAGTCCGAGTCTGTTTTCGATAGCAATAACAATACGGCCGTCTTTCTTTAAATGTTTCTTTAAAATCTTTAAGAAATCTTCAAAAGGCGTTTCGGAGCCGATATATGAAATCGCATATTCAAAAACACCGATTAACATTATCCAGTCATAATCATTATCAAGATCGGGCTCAATATCCGTAAAGTTTCCGACTTTAATCGAAAGATTATCGCACTCTTTATTTCTGTTGGCGTTGATTTTACTTCTCTTCAAAGATAAATCAATACAGTCTACGCTTGCAGCAAGTTTACATAACTCTCCGGCAATTGCACCGGGACCCGCACCGACATCAAGCACTTTATCGCTTTTTGAAATCGGCAGCCATGAAACAATATTCTCTCTTTCTTTGGAAAGATGATAAAGATAAGACCAGCTCTCGCTCTCTTCAATAACTTTTCTGAAGTCCTTTGAAGTCTTTTCTTCCGCAACTTTTAAGAGCTTGTCTTCTATCTCACCTTCGGAATAAATATCTTTTCCGGAATAATGCATTAAGTCTATATTTACTTTTCCGATTTTAATATTGCTCATTTTATGTAAACCTTTTTTTGTGAATTATTCAAGTAAAATGTGTGTTCAAAATTTATGTAAACTAATTATGTTATCTATATTAACGATATGTTATGTTAACCTTCGAGTTCATATCGTAATATCCGACCGAATCCTTGTCAGATACAACAGTAACATTTATGCAGTCGTACAGTCTGTGATATACGGTGAATTCGCCTTTTTCAAATCCCGTAAGTCCGAGTGATAAAAGATACTCACCGCCCTGAAGATTCATGTCCTGCGTAAACTCAATCGTAAGTTTCGTCCCGCCCTTTAATCCTTCGGTTATCGACTTTTCAATCATTGTATTGGTGCCTGTAATCTCTGTACCCTGCACGTTTTTAAATGTAAATGCAAATATAGGAGCTTCAAGGTCTTCGTATATTTCGGCATCCATTACAATCTTAAAAGAAGAACCTTTTAGGATAACATTGTTGTTTTTACCGTTACTGTCGATTATTTTACAGTCTGTATATTTAGCCTTTTTAGAGCCGTATTCAAGTGTATCGGTATTAAGGCCTTCTTTTACTTCGCTGTTATTTTCATCCTTGTACTGACCGACTAAAACCTGCTTGTAAAGGTCTATCATTTCCTTAGGTGAACCTTCTCCAAGCTTGTCGCCCTTGTTTAAAAGAATTACTCTGTCGCAGTACTTTGCAATACTTGATAAATCATGCGATACAAAAAGAATTGTCTTGCCCTGTTTTTTAAATTCTTCGAATTTGCGGTAGCATTTTGCCTGGAAAAATACATCACCTACAGACAGCGCTTCGTCTACAATCAATATCTCAGGATCGATATTTATCGCAACTGCAAATGCAAGACGCACAAACATACCTGACGAATAAGTCTTAACGGGTGAATAAACATATTCTCCGATATCTGCGAAATCAAGAATCTCAGGGAGTTTTTTATCAATCTCTTCCCTGGTAAGGCCCATCATAGTGCCGTTTAAATAAACATTTTCAACTCCGGTATATTCTGCATTAAAACCTGCACCGAGTTCAAGCAGCGCAGAAATACGGCCTTTAACCTTAGCCTTACCTTTGGTGGGAGTCAGAACGCCTGTGATTATTTTAAGAACAGTCGATTTACCTGAACCGTTCGTTCCGATAATACCTACAGTCTCACCCTTTTCGACCGTAAAAGATACATCCTTAAGTGCTTTGTTCTTAGGATATTTCTTCCATGGCATCAAGTGAAAGGTATCAATCAGTCTGTCCGAAGGGCGCTTGTAAAGGCTGTAAATCTTGGTTACATTCTTAACTTCGATTGCAACTTCTTTATTCTCTTTTATGATTTCGTTTTCACTCATAATCGTTTAATCCAAACTTTATAAAACATCCGCAAACAACGGTCTTAATTTCTTAAATACATATGCACCAAGCGCAAAAAGTATTGCTACAATACCCCAGAAAACAAGTGTATCAAGCCATCTCTCATGCACCCATATGCCTTCAAACAAAGCGCTTCTGTAGCCTTCAACGATGTAGTTGATAGGATTGAATCTGAAGAAAGGTACAAGCGCAGGTGCTTTTTCCTCAACCATACTTATGTGCCAGAGTATCGGTGTCCCCCACATTCCTACCATCAGAAGGATATTGATTATCTGAATGAGATCCTTGAAGAATACTGTTACGGCACTGGTTATATATGTAATCGCAAGCGCCATCATAAAGAGGCAGAACGAATAATATAAAAGCTCTATTATCTGCAGGCTCGGTTTAAAACCATAAAAGAAATACATTACAAGCAGAACAAAAATAAAGAATATATGGATAAATGTTGCGGAAATTGTTTTAATAAACGGTAAGATGCCAACCTTAAATACAACCTTTTTTACGAGATAATTGTATTCGTTCATTACGTTGGCGCCTGTTGTAACAGCTTCGTTAAAGAAGAACCACGGAACAAGTCCTGCTGTAAGCCATATAACGTAAGGCACTTCACTGTCATAAGGAGCTCTGCCGGGTAAAACAACTCCAAAAACAAAATAATAAAGAACAACTGTAACAATAGGCTGAACAAAAGCCCATACTCTTCCGAGTGAGCTGCCTGCATACCTTTTCTTAAAGTCGTTCTTTGAAAGTTCCCAGATTAAATTTCTGTTCTTTTTAAAATCGCTCATTTATTATGTATCTCTTTCCTTAGCACATACATAGTTATTTTACCATAAAAATCGCTATTTTTCAAAGAAATACATTAAACGTTATCTTAAAGATTTTAAATACTCTTTATGCTCATCAGTCACGCGGAAACTTTCAACCGCTTTCTGAATTGCTTTTTTATGACACCAGTCATCAAGCACATGCTTTTCAAAGTAAGGAATCGTGGCATCATACTGTTTAGCCAAAGCAGTTGCAAAATACCAGGCAATCATCATTTTCAGGTAATAATCTTCGCCTTTTTTTGAAGCAACCCACTTTAAATATTCGGGCTTAAAATCTTCTCCCAAAAACTCATTCATCAGCATTCTCATACCAAATCTCGAAGTATAAACATGGTCGGAAGCAATCCATTTTTTTATGAGCGGAAGCAGTTCATCGTGTTTCTTTTTAAAGGCTTTCGGGGAAGACTGATCGCATACGGGCCAGCAGTCAATATATGGTAAGAATCGTTCTGTTTCTTTTACGCATTCGTCAAAATCTTTTATCATTGCAATCATAAAAAAATGAACCAGATTTTCTTCGTAGTATTTATGCGGGATCTTTTTTAAAAACTTCTTTCCTTCGTCGGTATTAAACATTTCTTTTGCGATTTTACGCATATCGGGAGTTCTTACACCAAGGATTACATCCTTAGAAATATTCGGAACCAGATTGCTTTGAAAATCCCTATATTTATCATCCTTATATTTGCAAAGTTCTTCGTATACGCTCATATTAATATCTCCTTTAAAACGAAAAAAGACTTCAACGTTATTATAACAATTTGAAGCCTTTTTTCATATCATTGAAAGGGTTGTTTTGTATAAAAATTTTAAAGAAAAATTTTTATCAGTTTACAAATATAACTCCGGAAGTTTCCAGGTTGGCATAACTGTTGCAAGTATTGTCATCGCTGCCGCCTTCTTTGTCGCTGTGGTCAATCCATACATAAAGACTGTTACCCTGCATCTGCATCATAATGACGCCGCTTTGTCTTGCAACTCTGGATTTCATTAAACTTCTGGAATTAAGTACATTTTCGGAAGCCGAAACACCGATAATGTCCGCACCAAGTATATCACATGCAGCATCAGTAAAATCTGTCTGCTGAGTGAAATATGCAATACTGTATAAACTACCATCTTCCAAAAAAGCAATCTGCGCAGCACTGTCATCATCATCCAAAATATCCGGATCACTTCGTGCTATATTTACAGCTTCCTTAATGGTGTCGCATAATTGCACATCGGAAGAAACATTAGTCTTCTCAATATACCTGATAAGCATAGGAGCCATAACTCCTACGAGAATTGCCATTATGGCAATTACAATAATCAACTCTACAAGTGAAAACCCCTTGTTCTTCATATTATTCCCCTTTTAACAAATCCCTAAATCTATATTAATCCCTCTACGTTTCAATAATACTATAGTTAAAGGGGAAAAATGAATATTCGTCTATAACATTATGTTTGTTTTTCGTGTAAAATAAAAGGGCTTTTATAAAAATTTTATAAACCATAAAAGAATCAGCGTCTCAATTCCGATTCCGTGAAAGCAATCAGTTCTTCTGCCCCTTCTTTAACACATCTTCTGATTTTACCCGATTTCGGATAACCCCACACCTCTAAAAACGAAGGTCCTGCAATTGAACCTGCGGGCAAATCTTTTGATAAAGAATAAACCATTGCCAACGATGATTTTTCCGGAGAATTGAATACACCTCGTAAAGCATTCGCAAGTTTGCTTATCACACTTCCAAACGCATTCGCTCCAAGCGGAGTAACACTTATTCCCGGATGAATCATATATACACATACATTTGTATCTTCAAGTTTCTTCGCCAAATCATATGAATACTTTGCAAGGCATAGTTTTGACTTCGCATAAACATTAAAATGCTCATAATGTTTATTACAATAAAAGTCTTTGTAATCAATTTTCACAAGCTTATGCACAACAGAAATTGTATTAAAATAATAAACTTTATGCGGCAAAGTTTTAAGATACGGAATTATCTTTTCCGACAGTCTGTATACACCGAAATAATTCGTTCCGATTACATTTTCAAATCCGTCTTTTGTTACGCATCTTTTATGAAAAGTACCTGCATTATTTACAAAGATGTCGATATCGATTTTATTGTCGATTATATTATTCGCAAACTCATCAATTGAAGAAAAATCCGACAGATCAATCTGCATAATATCAATCTTCGCATCAGGATAATCCTGTAAAAGATTAGTCTTTGCATTTAATGCCTTTTCATAATTACGACACGACATAATTACATGAGCGCCAAGATACAATGAAGTCTCAATAGTTTTTAAACCGACTCCGCTGTTCGACCCTGTAACTAAAACGTTTTTACCCTTAAGAGAAATATTAAATTCGTTTAACCAATTAATTGTTTTCTTAGAAAGTGCCATAATTATCTTTTATCATAAAAAGCGGCGGAGCAAAAGCCCCACCACTAAAAAGACTTATTTGTTGGTAAGAAAATGCGGAGTTAATAAAGTAAAGAACGTACCTGCCAAAAGATTGAAAACAGCTCCTATCAAAAGCATTATTAACATGTTCTTAAGTATAAGTCCCGCAACGACAAATCCCATCGAAGGCATAGCTCCGAAATAAACGAATATTATCTGAACCATCATCTTAACATACTGAGCATGATCTCCCGGAATAGATATACTTACAAAAGCACCGACAGTTGTTCCGAAAAGTGAAATCGAAAGGATGAATATAAACCATCCGATTAGCGTTAACGGATTTGACTTTGTGATTACAGCTGCGACTATCATTGGTATGCTAATATCAATTGCACAGACGGTAACTGCACCAAGTAACGAAGCCCAGATTTTTTTAAGAGGCGCATCGGGTATCAGTATAAAAAACTCTCTTGAAGTGTCTTCATCAAGCGGATTTCCCATAGTCCTGTAAAAAGCAAATAAAGCAATTGCAGCCACAGGAATTAATAAAGGATCAAGCATAGGATTGTTAATCTTTGAAGAGAGCCAGCTTCCGCCGATTGCTATGAGCAGGTTTATGATAAATGTCTTTGAAAATATTTTTAATGTCGCAAATCTTAAACGGTTATAAACAGCCTTATAAAAGAAAACACCGGCTCCGTTTCCGTAATGAAAACCGTCTCTTTCGATTTTGGCACTGCGATCTTTATTTCTGGTTACGGTACCGCCTTTTTGAGCTTTCTGTGCATTTTCAAGCTTAGCGGCAACTCTTTCGGTAGCAAACATTGCATCTTCATAAAAGTCCGCTTTCACATTCCAGATAACAACCACCGTAACGATGCATGCAACGACAAAGAGCGCTGTGAAAATCACAGTTCTTAATACATCGCCCATCATCGAATAATAAACCATACCTCTTATCCATCCGAGGAAAGGAATGAAGAAAGTATGCTTGCTTCCAAAGAATTTAAACGCAGCAAGTCCGACATCCTGCTTTGTTATCGTGGTATAAGCGATGAATGCCACTAAAAGAACTGCGTAAAATCCAATCAGAACGGAACCGATGTTGACAGTTCCCTTTTTCGAATTGCGTGACAGTGTATAAAAGGCAATCTGAACGAGTGTCGAAAACAGCATTGTCAGAATATAAGCAAGTAGAATAATAAATGCGCTCCATACGCTTATATGAAGATTATTAACAAGGTTCGGAATCTGAAATATCATATAAAAACCGACAACAATATTCATTCCGAGACTGTTCATAAGTCTGAACATAAGTACCGACTGCGGCTTCATCGGAGACGCAAACAAAAGCGGAACATCCGCAGGTTTAAACAGTTCACCGCCCTTATTAACAGTAGCTATGGTTAATGTCACAAAGAAAAGAAACGCTACAACCACGACCATATCAACCATATCATATTTGGTAAGATTTCTTTCCGTAAGAAACTCAGACAGTTTAGATACATGTTCTTCTATTTCTTCTTCATCAATTGTCTGTTCAATAGCGGTTTCTTCGCTCTGAAAACTCTTTTCGATAAGAGGAACCAGCCTTCCGATTAACAATCCGAGAAGACTGGCAACAAGTGTAATTACTATAAAAAATGCCACCCATGTTTTTAAAAGCTTTTTTAAGGTATTAACAATAGTATGGAAGGCATAATAAACAAAAAGTCTCATTCTTATGCCTCCTCAGTATTTTCCTCTTCTGTATTTTCTTCTTCCGTATTCTCTTCTTCAGTCTTTTCTTCAGAGACAGCATCTTTATTAATGCCCTCTGTAACCTCAAAAAATAAATCTTCGAGAGATTTGCCCATTCCGTCGATTTCGGCTTTGGTAACGTTTGCCTTTACCTGACCGTTCTGCATAATGACGGTTCTGTCCCAGAGCATGTCCACACTGTCGATAATATGCGTGGAAATAAGCATGGTTTTGCCTGCCTGACGCATTTCTTCTATCATCAGTTTTAATTCTTTTATGGCGTGAGGATCGAGTCCGAGAAGAGGCTCGTCGAGTAAAATAATATCGGGATCGGGTAACAGACCAAGGCAGAGATTCAGCTTCTGCTGCATACCTTTTGAAAGCTCGTCACCGAATTTTTTTCTTTTATCATCAAGTTCGAATCTTTTAAGGAGCATATCGATTCGCTCCTTGTAATTCGTCAGTTTATAAGCTCTTGCGATAAACTCCATATGTTCCGCTACGGTAAGCGTGGAATATAACGAAGGCATCTCCGGAATAAAACCGAGAACTTTTCTCGCCTCCGAAGTCTTGTTGGGGATTCCGTTAACGGTAATAGTTCCCTGATATTTAAGGAAACCGATAATGGACTTCATTATCGTACTTTTTCCTGCACCGTTAGGTCCCAAAAGTACAGTCAGACTACCCGAGTCGAGTGTAAAAGAAACATCATTACAGGCAAGATTCTTGCCATACTTCTTAGTTACATGATTTACTTCCAGCATTTTGTTTCTCCTTTTCAAGTAAAATATTATAAGCAGACGGATGTCCGTACCGTTGAGTATTATATCATATAAAAACAAAAAAGACATCGATATGAATCGATGCCCTTTAACCGAGCGATAGACGGGACTCGAACCCGCGAGCTCAACCTTGGCAAGGTCGTGTGCTACCAACTGCACCACTATCGCATTTACCTGTCCGTTTTGCGGACAAGTAATATATTAACCGATTGATTTTAAAAAGTCAACAACTTTTTGAAACGGATTAGTTAATATTGATATTTATACTTCCGGAGCTTGTTTCAGCCTTGATTTTTTTGCCTTTTCCGTCATTTGTAATAAACTTGGAATCCTTCTTCTCGTCGTTTACATTAATCGAGCCTGAAGATACATCAAGATCAAAATCGTAATCGTTTACATCTCCGATTAAGTTTAATTTAACTCCGCCGCTTGATACATCAAGGTCGGCGTTATCAATTTTGGTATCTTCTGCCTTAACACCACCCGAGGTTGAATCTGCGGTTAAATTCTCGATTTCACAGCCATCCATTTTTATTGAGCCTGAGTTCGCATCAAGATTTGCACTCTTGGCTGAAACCTTTGTAAAATCAATTCCGCCACTGGTCGAATTACCTTCAATTGTTTCTGCGGTTACATTTTCAAATTCAATTCCGCCGCTTAAACTTCTGGCATATAAATTTCCGACCTCAGCATTATTTATTACAAACTTTCCCGAAGACTGGTTTGCTTTTAAGTCTTCATACTTAACATTATCAAGAGTGGTTCTTCCGCTTGAAACCTTAATATCAAGATTGTCTGCTTCGGATCCGGTAATACTTACGCCGCCTGAGGAACTCTCAATCACACCGTCAATATTTACGTTTTTAATTTCCATTCCGCCGCTTGATGTCTTTATTTCTGCATACTGATCTTTCGTGACATATAATTTTATGTACTGCTCTTCTGAATCAATATTCATTATGTTTATAGGAATCACTTTATTATCTTTATGAGTAATAATGAGAGTTTCATCCTCAACTTTTATATCAGGAATTGCCTCTTCAAGTAAGCGGTATTCAATGCGGCACTTATCACTCTCTTCTATGTATAATTTCCCCAACTCTATGTCGATCTTCATTGAAGAAAAATCATCGAGATCATAATATTCATTGATATAAATAGGCTCTACAAATACCTTATTTTTGATATCAAATCCGAAATTATTTTTTCCTCCGAGCAATAATCCAAGTCCAAATATTACTCCTCCTAAAAGAAGCAATGATGTATTTATAATTACCATAACCAGTATAAATTTTTTCATAATAAATCCTTTCTTTTATGCTTTTTTAACTCTTTTCTCGGTAGACTTTTTAATAATTTTGACAATAAGTCTTACGATAAGTATGAAAAGAAGTACTGTTACAAAGCAGATTGCAAGACCTATGGCGATTACCATCATACCGGCACCTATACATACAAGTTTTTGTCCGATACCCGGTGCAATAAATGCAGAAGCAAATACCGCAGTGCCTGCAGCCATTATGGAGAGTCCCGCACCAAAGAATGCAACGAATAGTATAAGCAGAACAATAAATAGGGTTAATACAATTACTAACAGACAAATAGCAATCGGCAAAGATATCGGAAGCGAAAAGATGGAAATAATCGCAATCCATACTATTGTGGCCGTTTTCTTGGCGGATTTCTTCTCTTCGTTAGAATCAATGTGCTTCATTGTGATATCCGCAAATATATTCTTGGCTACTTCCTTGGGCGTTCCGAGCTTCGCGGTAACATCTTCGTCCTCTGCAAATCCGTAGTCCTCAAGATATTCTGTATAAAATGTTAAAGCATCCTCTCTGTCTTCCTGGGGCAAAAGTTTAAGTTGTTTGGAAAGGGCTTTTAAAAATTCACTCTTATTCATCTACATTTCCTCCTATCAGCCTGTCAATCTTGGTTTTGTAATCAATCCATTCCGTTCTGTAAAAACCAAGCAGCTCGTTTCCTTTTTCCGTGATGGAATAATATCTGCGATTTCTGCCCTCGAAAGGCTGATCGTATGTAGTAAGGTATTCGCTTTTCTGAAGTCTTCGTAATACCGGATAGAGTGTTGATTCGGAAATGTCTACGACTTCCTGGACCTTTTGCGTTAATGTATAGCCGTAAGCATCACTCTCTGCAACTATACCGAGCACACATGCGTCCAAAAGCGGTGCCGTAAGTTGATATGTCATCCTTAATCCCTCCTGATTTATATTTGAAAATTCATAGCTATTTTTGTTTTCGTATAATACTATACGACGTATAATATTATTTGTCAACACATATTATACAAATTTTCAAATATTCTTTTGGTACTCATAAAAGAAATAAATGTTATGTAAACTAACTTATCATAAAAGAGCAAAATAAAAAGGTGCCCGACTCGTATACCGTGCCTGGCACCTTTAAAATTATGTAAACTTTCTTTTATTATCTTGCAGTAAACTTTCCGTCCTCGACATCAATGGTTATTGTGTCTCCTTCGGAAACATTTCCTGAAAGAATCAGTTTTGCGGCAAGTGTTTCAACTGTTTTCTGAACGTATCTTTTAAGAGGTCTTGCACCGTAGTTAGGATTGTAACCTTCTGCTATGACTTTGTCCTTAGCTGCATCGGTTAACATAACTTTGTATTCTCTGTCTTCAAGACGTTTGTTAAGATCGGCCACGATGAGATCTAAGATACCTGCAATTTCATTCCTGCCGAGTGGTTTAAACAGTATAGTTTCATCGATTCTGTTAAGAAACTCCGGTCTGAAGAACTTATGAAGCATACCTGTTACAGCCTCTTCCACGCCTTCTTTAAACTCGCCGTTTTCATCAATACCTTCAAGGAGTACATCTGCACCTATATTTGAAGTCATAATGATGATTGTATTCTTAAAGTCTACTGTCTTGCCGTGTGAATCTGTGATTCGGCCGTCATCCAGTACCTGAAGAAGTACATTGAATACATCGGGATGAGCCTTTTCAACTTCATCAAACAGAACTACCGAATAAGGTTTACGTCTTACAGCTTCGGTTAACTGACCGCCTTCATCATATCCTACATATCCGGGAGGCGCTCCTATTAATCTTGAAACGCTGTACTGCTCCATATATTCACTCATATCGATTCTAACGATATTGTTTTCATCATCAAAGAGTGACTGTGCAAGTGCTTTCGCAAGTTCCGTTTTACCTACACCCGTAGGTCCTAAGAAAAGGAATGAACCGATGGGCTTTGTAGGATCTTTTATGCCTGCTTTTGATCTGATGATCGATTCTGTAACCTTTGTTACACCGTCATCCTGACCGATAACTCTTTTATGAAGTTCATCTGCCAGATGCAGCACTTTGTTTCTCTCAGACTCATTGAGTTTTGCTACGGGAATACCGGTCCATCTTGAAACGATTCTCGCGATTTCGGTATCGGTAACCTTTTCATGTACCAGTGAATCGTCTTTCTTTTCGGCTGCTTTTTCGGCTTCCTCAAGACTTGCTTTTAATCTCGGCAGTTCGCCGTATGTAAGCTCTGCTGCTTTGGCAAGATCTCCTTCACGTTTTGCTATGTCAATCTTGGAATTGAGGGCATCAATTTCCTCTCTCATCTTGGAGAGTTTGTCTACAGCACTCTTTTCGTTTTCCCATTTAGCCTTTGCGTTGGCAAAATCTTCTTTTTCAACTGCCAAATCTGCTAAAAGATCAGCTAAACGCTGTTCACTCTGTGAGTCATCCTCTTTCTTTAAGGCCTGAACCTCAATTTCCATCTGAAGTATCTTACGCTGTTTTTCATCAAGTTCGGTAGGCAGACTGTTAAGTTCTGTCTTAATCATGGCACATGCTTCATCCACAAGATCGATAGCTTTGTCCGGCAAAAATCTGTCAGAGATGTATCTGTCTGATAAAACTGCTGCAGCGACAAGTGCATTATCCATGATTTTTACGCCATGATATACTTCGTATCTGTCTTTTATACCACGAAGAATTGATATCGTATCTTCGACTGTAGGTTCATTTACCATTACAGGCTGGAATCTTCTCTCAAGTGCCGCATCCTTTTCGATATACATTCTGTATTCGTCAAGTGTTGTCGCGCCTATACAGTGAAGTTCGCCTCTTGCAAGCATGGGCTTTAACATATTACCGGCATCAAGAGCACCGTCAGTTTTACCTGCGCCGACGATTGTATGAAGCTCATCGATGAAAAGAATAATCTCTCCGTTTGATGATTTAACTTCATCTAGTACGGCTTTAAGTCTTTCCTCAAACTCACCACGGTATTTTGCACCTGCGATAAGAGAACCCATATCCAGTGCGAAAATAGTCTTGTTCTTTAAATCATCCGGAACGTCTCCGTTTACGATTCTCTGAGCCAGACCTTCAGCAACCGCGGTTTTACCTACACCGGGTTCACCGATAAGCACGGGATTGTTTTTTGTTTTACGGCTTAGGATTCTTATAACGTTTCGAATCTCAGAATCTCTGCCTATAATGGGATCCATCTTTCTTGATTTGGCTTTCTGGACAAGATCCTGACCGTATTTGTTAAGTGCATCATACGTACCCTCGGGATTATCGCTTGTAACCTTCACATTTCCTCTGACAGATGAAAGTGCGGTTAAAAATCTCTCCTTTGTGATACCGTATTCTCTGAATATCTCTCCGATTTCTTTGTTTGGATGATCAAGCATCGACAGGAACAAATGCTCTACCGATACATATTCGTCACCCATTTTTTTAGCCTGATTTTCTGCTGTGATTAAAACTTCGTTTAATTTCTGACCGATACGCAGGTCTCCGCCGCTTACCTTAACTCTTTTTTCAACGGCTTCCTTAACCCTTGCTTTAAAATGCTCGGTGTTAATCTCCATTTTTTCAATAAGCTTTAATATCAGACTGTCGTCAATATTTATGAGCGCATAAAGAAGATGCTCTTCCTCAATCTCCTGATTGCCGAACTCTATTGCATACTGTTGCGCCATATTGACAGAATTTTGAGAATTTTGTGTAAATTTCGTAATGTTCATAAACTCACCTTCTTTCTGACCAATAATCCTTCTTTTCTGTTTCTTTTATGATAATTTGAGTATCATTTTTTCAACCAAAAATATAATATCACTACTTTTAGCACTCGTCAAGTGAGAGTGCTAACAATTATCATTTTTTATTGCATTTTATTAAAAAAATTTTATTTTTGTCCGCCTATATATATTATAAATATAAAATAAAAATAAAATATTTATTGAGATTAACATAATTTGATGGTAAAATCTTTTATATATATGCTTAAATTGGAGATAGAATGGACCAGATTAAGATTTATCTTAATTACATAAAGGACATCATCAATGGTGAAGAGTATCTTTCGGACAGGGATAAGTTTACACTTATTCTTCATCTTTGCGCTTTTTCACACCTGATTTTTGCCGGTCTTTTCCTTGGATTTGGCAATATCCTTATGATGCTCTACAATCTCCTTTCATTCCTTGTATACGAATCACTGGTAACCTTAACCAAGAACAAACAGTTCAAATTAATCACTCTCGCTATTACCGCGGAAGTAAATGTATTTGTTCTGCTTTCGACTCTTGCATACGGCAAGGGATTGTATTTCAATCTCTTCTGCTTCCTTTTGATTCCTGCGGTATTTTACATTTCCAATTCTGCCAAGGCTTTTAAGCATCCTTTCCTGGCATCGATGATTGTAACGATTATCACAATGGCAAATTATATTTTCTCGGTATTTCACGAGGCCAACAGTTACCAGATGCTTGTTGAACGTTATCATGTTCTGTTAATCGTTACCATTATTCTGAATATTACAGTAACCACTGTTTTGCTCGGTCTCTTCTGCTTTATGTTTACAATCGAAATGCGTAACAGTACGAATACTCTTGAAAACAGAACAAGACAACTTAAGCAGTTATCCAGTATAGATCCGCTTACCAAACTTGCAAACAGAAGAAGCATGATGGAAAAGCTTAATATTTCCATGCATCTTTTAAGAAAAGATAAAAAGGTCTTCAGTCTTATCCTTGGCGATATCGATGATTTTAAAAAAGTCAACGATACCTATGGTCATGACTGCGGCGATAAAGTTCTTGTAATGGTTGCCGATACCATCTCTTCACAAATGCGTGAAGGCGATTTCGTATGCAGATGGGGCGGCGAGGAAATTCTTATCCTTGTAAACGGTAACATCGATGCTGCCAAATCACTTGGTGAGCGTATCTTAAATAAAATCTGCTCTAGTGAAGTTAATCACGAAGGCAATTCGGTTAAAGTCACGATGACTTTCGGTGTGGCTCAGGCTAACGAAAGTTTCAGAATCGAGGACTTTATTCAGCAGGCTGACAACAGACTGTATTACGGAAAAACTCACGGCAAATGTCAGGTTGTCGCCGAGATCCCCAACAGCGTCAATTATTAATAAATTGAACCGGATATTCTGTAATTGCGGGATTGTTACATCAAACCCGTAATTTATTTTGCGGTTCATTTCAGAAAGGAATTATAAAAAATGATAAGTGCAAACAATGTATCCTTAAGATTTGGAAAGAAAGCCCTCTTTGAGGATGTAAACATAAAGTTCACCGAAGGCAACTGCTATGGAATCATCGGTGCAAACGGTGCGGGAAAATCCACATTTCTTAAGATTTTATCAGGAGAACTTGAAACCACTACAGGCGATATCGTAATCACTCCCGGTCAGCGTTTAAGCGTGCTTGAACAGGACCACTTCAAATATGACCAGTACTCTGTAATGGATACCGTAATTTTAGGCAACCCCAGACTTTATGAGATCATGAAGGAAAAGGACGCCATCTACGCAAAAGAAGATTTTTCCGATGAAGACGGTATCAGAGCAAGTGAGCTTGAAGCCGAATTTGCGGAGCTTGACGGCTGGGAAGCAGAGTCAAACGCAGCAAACCTTTTAAACGGTCTCGGTATTGAAACAGAACTTCACTACACACAAATGTCGGAACTCGGCGGTAACGAAAAGGTTAAGGTACTCCTTGCAAAAGCATTATTCGGTAACCCCGACATCCTTCTTCTCGACGAGCCTACAAACCACCTCGATCTTGATGCTATAGCATGGCTTGAAGAGTTCTTAATCAACTTTGAAAATACTGTCATCGTCGTATCCCACGACAGACATTTCTTAAATAAAGTCTGCACTCAGACCGCTGATATTGACTACGGCAAAATTCAGCTTTATGCAGGTAACTACGATTTCTGGTTTGAATCCAGCCAGCTGCTTGTAAAACAGATGAAGGAAGCAAA
This sequence comes from Lachnospiraceae bacterium, assembly GCA_017618075.1. Taxonomy (GTDB): domain Bacteria; phylum Bacillota; class Clostridia; order Lachnospirales; family Lachnospiraceae; genus UBA3766. The sequence goes on along the minus strand of JAFZUY010000028.1, from coordinate 24,530 downwards.
TAAAAAGAAAGAAGAAAAAATTAAAGAACTCCAGGAATTCATTAATCGTTTCTCCGCTAACGCTTCAAAATCAAAGCAGGCTACATCCAGAAAACGAGCACTCGAAAAAATCGAACTTGAAGAGATTAAGCCTTCAAGCAGAAAATATCCTTACATAGACTTCAGACCCGATCGTGAAATCGGTAACGAAGTACTTCAGGTTGAAGGAATTTCAAAGACAATCAATGGTGAAAAGGTACTCGATAATATTTCTTTTATATTAAGACGCGAAGACAAGGTTGCTTTCGTTGGAAGTAACGAAATCGCAACCACTACGCTTTTCCAGATACTCGCAGGTGAAATGGAGCCCGACGAAGGTACTTACAAATGGGGCGTTACTACATCACAGGCATACTTCCCCAAGGATAATACAGACGAGTTCCAGACCGATGATATCATCACAGACTGGCTCATGGGTTATTCGCCCGTAAAAGATATTACCTACGTCAGAGGCTTCCTCGGAAGAATGCTCTTCTCACAGGACGATGCTCTTAAAAAAGTTAAGGTTTTATCCGGTGGTGAAAAGGTTAGATGTATGCTTTCAAAGATGATGATTTCAGGTGCTAACTGCCTTATTCTTGATGAGCCTACAAATCACCTCGACATGGAATCAATTCAGGCTTTAAACAATGGTCTTATCAGATTTTCAGGTGTAGAACTCTTCTCCTGCCATGACCATCAGTTTATCGAAACAACAGCCAACCGTATCATGGAAATTATGCCCGGCGGTAAACTCATCGATAAAATTACTACTTACGACGATTATCTTGCAAGCGATGAAATGGCCAGAAAACGTACTATTTACATTGCAAAGAAAGAGGATGACGAAAACTAAATGCAGGCAATTGATTTACATGTACATTCAACTTTCTCCGACGGTACTTTAACTCCGAGTGAGCTCGTTGATCTTGCAATTAAATCCAATCTCGAAGCTTTCGCCCTCACAGATCACGACACGACAGACGGTATCGACGAGGCTTATATTGCCTCTGTCGGAAAGGATATAGAAGTAATTCCGGGAATTGAATTTTCCACTGAATACAAGAAAAAGGATATTCATATTCTCGGATATTATATAAATCCGTACAACGAAAAATTCTCCAAGAAAGTTGTAGAATTCAGAAATTCAAGAGAAATCCGCAATCAGAAAATGTGCAAAAAATTACAGGAACTCGGAATCGATATCGATTACGATTCTTTTATTGCACAGTTTCCCGACAGCGTTATTACCAGAGCGCATTATGCGAAATATATGATTTCAAAAGGAGTTGTCAAAAGCATTGATGAAGCCTTTGATACATATATCGGTGATGACTGCCCCGGCTTTGTTCCGAGAGAAAAAATATCTCCCGCAAAAGCGGTTGCGCTGATTCTTTCATGCGGAGGAATTCCTGTTCTTGCCCATCCGATTCTTTATAAATTCTCTGACAGAGATCTCGAGACACTCGTCGCAGAATTAACACGTGTCGGCTTAAAAGGCATTGAAACAATCTATTCCACCTATTCAAGCAAAGACGAAAAACTAATTAGAAAACTGGCAAGCAAGTACCGCCTGATGATTACAGGAGGTTCTGATTTTCATGGAAGCAACAAGCCCAATCTTTCGCTTGGCTGCGGTCACGGAGATCTGTATATTCCCGCCAAGCTTCTTCCGCCTTTAAAGAAGGCCTACCTAAAAGGTTTTGTCCCAAACAAAGCCATTCACTCAGCGCTTTTCTTTGATCTTGACGGAACGCTTTTAAATGATGAGAAAATCATTACACCAATTACAAAAGCTCTGCTCATAAAAGCATGCGAAAACGGTCATAAATTCATCATCAATACAGGCCGCCCTCTCGCATCCGCATTAAAGATAGTCGACAGACTTTCAATCGGAGATATCACAGACTATATCGCTGCTTTTAACGGCGGTGTTATTTACGATTGTAAAAAAGGTGAAATCCTTGAGAAAGTAACTCTTAAAAAAGAATATTCCGAAATCGTCAAAAAAACAGCCAAGAAATACGGCTGTCATTTCCATACCTATTCGGATTATGAGATATTAAGCGAAAAGAAAACCAAGGAACTTGATTACTATTCAAATTACGTATCACTCCCCTACAGACAGGTCAGAAACGTAATCAAAGAAGAACCGACTCCATACAAGTTTTTAATAATGAATTTTGACAAGCCCGAAAAGCTTAAAAAAGTGCAGGCTGTAATCGAAAAAGAACTTGGCAATAAAGTATTCTGCATCTTTTCATGTGATAAGTTCTTGGAAGTAATTCCCAAAGAATCAGGAAAAGGCAATGCTTTAAAATATATTATGAAAACATCAGGCATCAAGGAATCACACTCATACGCTTTCGCTGATGAAGAAAATGATATAACTCTTCTTCAGGCAGCTTCAAACAGCGTATGTATGATGAACGGAAATCCCAAGCTAAAGGCAGTTTCGGATTACATAACTTTCCGTGACAATAATAGCGACGGATTGGCTGATTTCCTTGAATTGTTCTCATGAATTTAGTTTACATAATATTATTTATTGTATATATAATCTTTGATACCGGAAGGCCTACAACATTGTTATAATCACCGTCTATCTTTTCAACATACTTACCAAATAAGCCCTGAATTCCGTATGCACCGGCCTTATCATAAGGTTCATTGGTAGATATATAATCTTCTATCTCTTCATCAGTCATCGGATATACATAAACCTTGGTTTCCGAATAATTCGTAACTGATTTCCCATCGGCTTGAACAATCGTAAATCCTGTAAATACAGAATGAACATTTCCCGAAAGCATTTTAATCATATCACGTGCGTCTTCTTTGTTTTTCGGTTTTCCGAGAATCATTCCGCCTGCATATACTACGGTATCTGCACCTAATACTATATCGTTTTCACTTAAGTCTGTATTGGCATTCTCTTCAGTATCACCAACACTGACTTTTTTATCTTTAATGTCTTCATATACAGACACGGCTTTAATATAAGATAGCGTTTTTACCATTTCATCAGGTTCTTTGACATCAATATTTTCTTCTGCTTCAGAAGGAATTATGACGATTTCAAAACCCGCATTTTCAAGCAGTTCTTTACGTCTTGGAGACTTCGAAGCAAGTATTATTCTTATCTTTTCAGATTTCATATAATCACACTTTTCTAATATTTCTGTTTTCAGTTTCTTTTTTACTTACCCATCTGAAAAATTAAAAGGCATTAATTAAAGAATTCCGGCATTTAACCGGAATTCATATTTTATAACATCTTTTCAAGTTCAGTCTTAACAGCCTTTAATGCATCATCGATGCCTGCAGGATTCTTACCGCCGGCCTGAGCCATATTGGGACGTCCGCCACCGCCGCCTCCTACGATAGGAGCAACCGCTTTGATAATGTTTCCTGCGTGAGCGCCTGCCTTTACAGCACCATCAGTAGCCATAATAACTATATTAACTTTACCGTCTGCTGCTGACATAAGGGCTACAACGCCTTCACCCAGTTTTTCTTTAAGTGAATCACCAAGGTCTCTTAATCCGTTCATATCAACACCGTCAACCTTGTTGGCAAGAACTTTAATTCCCTTTACTTCTTCTACGCCGCCCATAACATCGCCGAGTGCTTCTTTTGCAGCCTTTGATTTAAGTGATTCAATCTCAGAATTTGCAGTCTTTAATTCGCTCTGAAGATGTTTAATCTTATTAACTACTTCATTAGGCTGTGTCTTAAGAGCATTTGCAGCTTCAAGAAGCATACTTTCAAGGTTCTTGTAGTAATTGATTACTCCGCTGCCTGTTAATGCTTCAATTCTTCTTACACCTGCAGCAACACCTGATTCTGAAAGAATCTTAATCTGCTGTATGTCTGATGTATTGGAAACATGTGTACCACCACAGAGTTCTACAGAGAATGCTTCTTTGAAATCTGCTTCGTCATCGCCTGAATCACCCTTGCCCATGCTGACAACTCTTACGGTAGCGCCGTACTTCTCCCCAAAGAGAGCCATAGCTCCGGTCTTATTTGCATCTTCAATACTCATTTCATCTGTAATAACATCAAGAGATGCAGCGATTTCTTTATTTACGATTTTCTCAACCTTTGCAAGATCCTCAGCACTTATTGCCTGTGAATGTGAGAAGTCGAAACGAAGTCTGTCGGGTGTAACAAGTGAACCCTTCTGCTCTACATTATCACCAAGCACTGTCTTTAATGCTTTCTGAAGAAGATGTGTTGCAGAGTGATTCTTACAGGTATTCATTCTGTTTTCGTAATCAACCTTTACATATACTTCATCGCCTGCATTTATAAATCCGCGTGAAACATATCCTGTATGGCCTATACGTCCGTTAGGAAGATGAATCGCTTCGGTTACAACGAATTCGCCGTCTTTGGAAGAAATAATACCCTGGTCGCCAACCTGGCCACCCATGGTACCATACATACTCGTAACATCGGTAACAATTGTTCCGTTTTCTTTTTCACTTAATTTATCGCTTATGCCTCTTTCGTTAGCCATTGCAACAGCCTTAGCACCACACTCAAGCACATCGTATCCTACAAATTCGGTCTTAATACTTTCATCAAGAGAATCAAATACGCCTGCAGATACATTTAATTTAGCGGAGAAGTTCTGATTATCTCTTGCGGTCTGCTTCTGCTCTTCCATAGCTGCCTTAAAGCCTTCTTCATCTACCGTAAGACCTTCTTCTTCAGCAAGCTCTACAGTAAGCTCAATAGGGAATCCAAATGTATCATAAAGATAAAATGCGGATTTACCGTCGATTTCCTTAGCACCCTCAGCATTCTTGTTATCGAGAATCTTTTTGAACTCTTTCATACCGTTTTCAAGTGTATTCTCGAAACGCTCGATTTCTTTTCCAAGTTCGTCCAAAATGAATTCCTTGTTCTTAACAAGAAGAGGAAAACTGTTTGGATATATATCATCAATAAAGATTGTTGCAATCTTTAAGATATCTGCTTTCTTAAGTCCGAGTGCTCTTGCATGTCTTACAGCACGACGAATAAGTCTACGAAGAACATAGCCTGCACCTGCATTTGAAGGAAGAAGCTTTGCGGGATCGCCGATAAGCATAACGCTTGTTCTGGTGTGATCTGCAAGAATTCTCATTGATTTTGTAAGCTTCTCGTCAGCATCGTATTCCTTGCCTGAAGCCTTCTCAATATATGCAATAACGGGTGCGAAAAGGTCTGTCTTGTAAACATCCTTTGTACCGTTTAAGAATGCAAGGTTTCTTTCAAGTCCCCAGCCTGTATCTACATTCTTCTGCTTTAAGGGCGTTAAAGAACCGTCATGATGCTTTTCATACTGCATAAATACGTCGTTACCAAGCTCGGTATATTTGCCGCATGAACATCCGGGTCCGCAGTCAGGTCCGCAATCGGGAACATCTGCAATATAAAACATTTCACTGTCAGGTCCGCAGGGTCCGTATTCAAGGCCCCACCAGTTATCCTCAGCAGGAAGATAATAAATATTCTCTTTCTTAAAGCCTGATGCAATTCTGAAACCTGCGCCCTCTTCGTCTCTGGGAGCATTCTCATCACCTGCAAATACAGTTGCTGCAAGATGATCTGCATCAAATCCGAAAACCTGTGTAAGAAGTTCAAAACTCCATTTACATCTGTCTTCCTTAAAATAATCGCCAAGGCTCCAGCTACCCATCATTTCAAAGAAAGTAACGTGGCTCTTATCTCCTACGGAATCTATATCGTTTGTACGAACACAGCCCTGTACATTGCAGAGTCTGGTTCCGAGAGGATGCTTCTGTCCTAAAAGATAAGGCATCAGAGGCTGCATGCCGGCGACATTAAACATAACGCCTGTAGAACCGTCAGATACGAGTGAAACCGCACCTACGTCTACATGTCCGCGTTCAACATAAAACTGTTTCCATGTGTTTCTTAGTTCGTCTGAAGTAAACTGTCTCATTAAATTAGTGTCTCCTTTATTGCATTATGTGCTAAACACATATTAATATCTTTAATCGGCAAAAAGCTGGGCCCAATATGCGCCGTATTCTCCGCCTTTAGAATAACCGATTCCAATCTTTTTGAAATCCTTATTCATAATATTGGCTCTGTGTCCGGGCGAATTCATCCATGCTTCAACCACGTCCTTCGGATTGCCCTGACCTGCGGCAATATTCTCACCGCACAAAGTACATTTATAATCTTTCATAACCGTAAAGCAGTCACTGCCGTCCGGTCTTTCGTGCTCAAAGTAAATAATAATTTCATCCGCTCTAATCTGCGCTAGAGCATCAAGCTCGGGATCTTCTAAAAGAGGGTCAAGTCCTTCTGCTGCTCTGTAATCATTGCAAATCGCAACTATCTGTGCGGAAAGACTGTTACTGTTATTGTTGTTATCGTTATTATTTACAGTCTCATTATTATCGTTTTGATTGTTATCTTCGGTATTTACCGCAAGCTCTTCATCATATTTTTCTTTCTCAACGAAGAACTTTTGATTGATGAATCCGTCGTTTGATTCAAATTCAAAGCGAAACCATCCGTTCTCGGATGCTCCGGTTATTTCAATTACAGAATCTGCCTGAATTGTGCCTAACTTGTCAAAATCCGTTGACGGTCCGCTACGAACCACAGCAGATTTAATAAGCACATATTCGCCACCTGCTTCTTCTATCACATAATCATCAAGACCGGGCTTTACAACTTCGGTTTCATCAGGCAAAACATCAGTATTATCGGTACCTGAAGTTTCTGCAGATGTTTCGGAATTTGTATTTTTATCACCGTTATCGGTGTTATTGTCATTATCGGTATTTGTTTTCTTTATATCCGGAGCGGGAAGATTGTCAGTATCAAGTACAATAACTTCATTTGTTCCGTTTTTTATGTTTTGAATATCAGCTTCTGTACAGGCAACCGCTGCTGTTAAAAGTAAAACCAGCGCCGTACAAAAAATTCTTTTTTTCATGTAACGCCCCCGCAAATGAAAAATCAAATTCAAGCCTAATTATATTTCGAATTTTTTTAGACAGAGCCAGGCACGCCGACGGGAACGAAGTTCCCTAGTGCGAGCCGGGCACTGATAAATAATGCTGTCTTCTCAATAATAAAGCGGCACCCGGGGCCCCAAAAAGGGACCTCGAGTGCATACAAAGAATGCCTGAAAAACCTTTAATATAAAGATATTCCACATTCTGATTTTAATTAGATTTCATGAATCTTTCTCTCAACATATGTTGTATGAAGAACTTCATGTGCTCTGTGGCTGTTAGGCTCACCAAAGTATTCAGCATAAAGCTTCTTAACAGATTCGTTTTCATGAGATTTTCTTCTTGGCATATTCTCATCATAGTTGTAAAGAGCTTTAGCTCTCTCAGCTCTGATATCTGTGAAGTTACGAACAGAAGCGGGAACCTGAGGCTGACCACCACCGTTTACGCAACCGCCGGGACAAGCCATGATTTCAACGAATGTGTAATCTGCTTCGCCTGCACGGATCTTATCCATGATAATTCTTGCATTTGAAAGACCTGAAGCAACAGCAACCTTAACCTTAAGACCTGCAACTTCGTATGTAGCTTCCTTGATACCTTCTACGCCACGTACTTCCTTGAACTCGAGAGGAGAATCGTTTGTTTCGCCTGTGAGTTTCCAAACTGCTGTACGAAGAGCTGCTTCCATAACACCACCGGTAGCACCGAAGATAACTGCAGCACCTGTTGACTCACCCATAGGATCGTCAAATGCTTCATCGGGAAGATTCTTAAAGTCAATACCGCATCTCTCGATTAATCTTGCAAGTTCTCTTGTTGTCATTGTGTAATCAAGATCGGGAACACCTGCAGCTGACATGTCGTCTCTGCCGATTTCGAACTTCTTAGCTGTACAAGGCATTACTGATACGGAAACGATATCCTTAGAATCCCATCCCATCTTCTCTGCGTAGTATGTCTTAAGAATTCCGCCGAACATCTGCTGAGGAGACTTACATGATGAAAGATGAGCTAACTGATCGGGATAGTAATGCTCGCAGAACTTAATCCATCCGGGTGAACATGATGTAATCATAGGAAGTACACCGCCGTTTGTTACTCTGCCGAGAAGCTCTGTAGCTTCTTCCATGATTGTAACGTCTGCTGCGAAATCTGTATCAAATACTTTCTCAAATCCGATTCTTCTTAAAGCAGCTGCCATCTTGCCTTCAACACCGGTTCCCATAGGAATTCCGAAAGGCTCGCCGAGTGCTGCTCTAACAGCGGGAGCTGTCTGAACAACAACATGCTTTGTAGGATCAGCGATAGCTGCCATAATCTTGTCAACATCTGACTTCTCGTAAATAGCACCTGTAGGACATACAGCGATACACTGGCCACAGCATACACAAGCTGTTTCTCCGAGACCCATACCGAAAGGTGAAGAAATCTCTGTGATGAAACCTCTGTTGTTAGCACCGATAACGCCGATTCCCTGAGTCTTTTCACATGCTGCGATACAACGACGGCAGTTAATACACTTGTTGTTATCTCTTACCATGTGAGCTGCGCTGCAGTCGATTTCGAACTCGTTAGCAACACCTGCATACTTGTTCTCATCATCTACGCCGAAGTCATGGCATAATTTCTGAAGTTCACATTTGCCTGAACGAACACATGAAAGACACTTCTTATCATGGTCTGACAGAATGAGTTGTAATGTTTTCTTTCTGTAATCAATAACCTTGGGAGTGTTGGTATAAACCTTCATTCCCTCTGTGATAGGGTATACGCAAGAAGCAACAAGTCTTGCTCCTCTTCCTTCGTCTGCTTCTACCATACAGATACGACATGCACCGATCTCGTTAATCTCTTTTAAGTAGCAAAGAGTAGGAATGTCGATGCCTGCGCTCTTAGCAGCCTGAAGAATAGTGGATCCTTTGGGAGCTTCAACTGCCATACCATTTATTGTAATATTAATGGTTTCCATTATCTTCCCTCCTATTATTTCTTAGAAATAGCGCTGAACTTACATGTAGCCATACAAGCACCGCACTTAACGCATTTACTGGAATCAATTGCCATTGCAGGTAATTTCTTACCGGGTGCAATGTAATCAGTCTTGGAAATAGCACCTGCAGGACACTGCTTAGCACACATTCCGCATCCGATACATTTTTCTTTGTCGATAGAGAAGTTAAGGAGTGATTTACATACGCCTGCAGGACATCTCTTCTCAACAACATGAGCAACATATTCGTCTTTGAAATAACGAAGAGTTGAAAGAACGGGGTTAGGAGCTGTCTGTCCAAGACCGCAAAGTGAGTTAGCTTTGATGTAATAGCAAAGTTCCTCAAGTTTGTCGAGGTCTTCAAGTGTTCCCTGACCCTTTGTAATCTTGTCGAGTGTTTCGTACAGTCTCTTTGTACCGATACGACAAGGTGTACATTTACCGCAGGATTCATCAACTGTGAACTCAAGGAAGAATTTAGCGATGTCAACCATACAGTTATCTTCATCCATTACGATAAGTCCGCCGGAACCCATCATGGAACCGATAGAAATAAGGTTATCGTAATCGATAGGAATATCAAAATGTTCAGCAGGGATACATCCGCCTGAAGGGCCACCGGTCTGAGCAGCTTTGAACTTCTTTCCGTTAGGAATGCCGCCACCGATGTCTTCGATAACTTCACGAAGTGTGGTTCCCATAGGAACTTCAACAAGACCTGTGTTGTTGATCTTACCACCAAGTGCGAATACCTTGGTACCCTTGCTCTTCTCTGTACCCATTGAAGCAAACCATTCAGCACCGTTTAAGATGATACGGGGAATGTTAGCGTATGTTTCAACGTTGTTAAGTACAGTGGGCTTTGCGAAAAGACCTTTAACTGCAGGGAAAGGAGGACGAGGACGAGGCTCACCACGGTTTCCTTCGATGGAAGTCATAAGAGCTGTCTCTTCACCACAAACGAAAGCACCTGCACCGAAACGAAGGTCGATATCAAAATCGAAACCTGTTCCGAAAATGTCTTTACCAAGTAATCCGTATGCTCTTGCCTGATCAATGGCAATCTGAAGTCTCTGGATAGCGATGGGATATTCTGCACGAACGTAGATATAACCCTGATTAGCACCGATTGTGTAACCTGCGATAGCCATAGCTTCGAGTACTACATGGGGATCGCCTTCAAGAACGGAACGATCCATGAAAGCACCGGGGTCACCTTCATCGGCGTTACAACATACATATTTCTGATCTGCATCGGGAACGAGGGTTCTTGCGAGTTTCCACTTCTGACCTGTAGGGAAGCCTGCACCACCACGTCCTCTTAAGCCTGCTGCAAGAAGTGTATCGATAACCTGCTCGGGTGTCATTTCTGTAAGAACCTTTGCAAGAGCCTGATAACCGTCTACAGCGATATATTCATCAATGTTTTCGGGATTGATTACACCACAGTTACGAAGAGCAACTCTCTTCTGCTTTTTGTAGAAACCTGTTTCAACAAGGGGAATTACTTCCTCTTCCTTAACAGTCTCTTGATAGAGAAGTCTGGTAACAACTCTACCTTTGAGCAAATGCTCGGAAACGATCTCGGGAACATCTTCTACTTTAACCATTGAGTAGAAAGAACCTTCGGGATAAATAAGTACGATAGGTCCTAATGCACAAAGACCGTGACAACCGGTACGTACAACAGCTACTTCGTCTTTTAAGCCATTCTTTTCAATCTCGGCTTCGAATGTGTCGATGATTGCCTGGCTTCCGGAGGAAGTACATCCTGTACCACCGCAAACTAATACGTGTGAACGATACATTTAAATTTCCTCCTTATTATTTTAACTGGTTGCCGATTGTGTACTCGGTAACTACATGACCGCCGATAAGATGCTTCTCAACGATTTCAAGAGCCTTCTCGGGAGTCATCTTTGTATATGTAACTTTTTCCTTACCGGGCTGAATAACCTCAACAATGGGTTCATACTGGCAAAGTCCGATACAACCTGTCTGTGTAACTGAGCAATCGGGAATCTTCTTCTCTGCAACTGCGTCAGCCAAAGCTGTAAGTACAGGTCTTGCACCTGATGCGATACCGCATGTAGCCATACCTACAACAACTCTGGTGCTTGCTTCGGATTCTGCACGAAGACCAACCTGGCCCTGCATTTTGTCTCTTATTGCTTTTAATTCTTCAAGAGATTTCATAGCTTTCCTCCTAAACTAGATATTTTTACCATTATCTGTATTGTATTTGTTTTCTGAAAGATATTCTTTGATGTAATCCGAAACTTCCTTTGTATCAAAAGGAACGTCTCCTAATATTTCTCTGAACTCTCTCGTGTCCATCGTGAAAGAATTTCCGTTGAATACATACTTATAAACAAAATCAGTGTCCTGATGATAAATCACCAGCTGATGAATCGTACCTGTAATATCTCCCAGGGGCATTCTGTCTATATTACTTAGTTGAAATTCTGCGGTTACCTTGGTACCTACTCCCGGCTCGGACTCTATATCAAAACTTCCGCCTGCCTGAAGCGCCGCTTCCCTGAAAAACGGAACACCGAGTCCTACCTTTCTTGTGGTCCTGGTTGTGAAAAAAGGATCTTTAACCGAAGCAAGCTGTTCCTTACTCATTCCGCACCCGTTGTCTTCTATCAAGACTCTGAGAAGATCTTTTTCTTCGTCAACTTCAACGGTAATGTGAACAATGCTCGCGCCCGCCCTTGTGGAGTTCTCGGTAACGTCAAGTATGTTTAGGGATATTTCTGTCATCATGGGCAATATCTCCCTATAAATAAGAGATTTTTAGTTAAACTGATCTAAAATGCCTTTAACATCGTCCGGTTTAAGACGTCCGTAAACTTCGTCATTGATCATCATAACCGGTGCGAGTCCGCAGGCACCTACACATCTGCAGGCATCAAGAGAGAATTTTCCGTCAGGTGTGCATTCGCCACCCTTAATGCCTAAGATCTCTTCAATCTTGGCATAAACATCTCCGGATCCTTTAACATAACATGCAGTACCAAGGCATACCGAAATCTGGTATTTACCCTTGGGATTAAGTGCGAACTGTGAATAGAATGTTGATACTCCGTAAACCTTTTCGAGGGGAATACCCATTCCGTCCGCGATCATCGTCTGAACTTCGATGGGAAGGTAACCATAGATATCCTGTGCTTTCTGCATAACAGGCATCAAGGCACCCTTCTGGTCTTTGTTTTCAGCGATGATTTTCTTCAGTGCTTCCTCTTGCTCTTTTGTTCCGGCAAAAGGTACAGTTGTTTTCTTGGAACTCATCCTAAAAACCTCCTTGATAAATTTTTAACAATACTATTTTTCAATAGCCGAACGTAACATATATTGTAGCACAAGACAGTCTGTATTTCTATTGATTTTTTCATTTTTTCACAAAAAATTTTTGCGCGGAAAATGCCTATTTACCTATGATTTCGATAGGTTTTAACTCTTTTGGCGCCACTGTCCTATTTGCTTGAAAAAAATGATTTCGGTTGTTATAATATTGATGTATTTTTTGGGGTTACATATCATACTGTTTTTCTATTATTTTTTTCTTTGATATTTTTATCCCCATTTTTAACATAATACGGAGGTTTATTATGACAGTAAACGATATAATCACGCTCCTTGACGGTACCGCTTTGGCCGGAAAGGATGAACTTGATAAAGAGGTATTAACGGCTTGCGGATCCGATATGATGAGTGACGTGCTTGCATTCGCAAAACATCAATGCGTTCTTTTAACAGGACTCTGCAACCCTCAGGTAATAAGAACTGCCGAAATGATGGACATCGTGGCAATCATCTTTGTAAGAGGCAAGACTCCAGACGAAACCATGATTCAGATGGCTGACGAAATGGGTCTCCCTATTATCACAACAAACCACAGAATGTTTTCCTCATGCGGATTACTTTACGAACACGGATTGACAGGAGGTATCATTGATGGCTGATTTAATGGAGCTCAACTACGTAGTTTCCAACGAAGATTTTACCAGAGCGGGAGAAGCTTCAAGCGACGTAAAAAAGAAATTGAAACAACTCGGTGTTTCACCTGAAGCCATCAGAAAAGTAGCGATAGCTCTTTATGAAGGCGAAATAAATATGATAATCCATGCATACGGCGGCAAAATCAAAGTGACCATCTCCGAAGATGCCATCACTCTCATACTCGCCGACAAAGGACCCGGTATCGCAGATGTCGAAAAGGCTATGCAGGCAGGATATTCCACCGCTCCCGACAAGGTACGTTCTCTCGGATTCGGTGCAGGCATGGGACTTCCCAATATGAAAAAGAATTCCGACAGGATGGATATCCAGACAGAACTCGGTGTCGGAACTACGGTAACTATGGTGATTAATTTATAACTTTAAAACGGAGACCAGAATGGACCACTACGGCAACTCGGTATACTTAATTGAAAATCTCTGCAAGGGCTGTACAAACTGTATCAACAGATGTCCGACCCAGGCTATTCGTGTGCGTAACAACAAAGCTGTCATTACTCCCGGCCGCTGTGTAGACTGCGGAGAATGTATCAGAATATGTCCTCACCATGCTAAAAAAGCAAAACGTGATTTCATCGATGCTACCGATAAGTACAAATATACCGTTGCTCTGCCCGCTCCGAGTCTCTGTGCGCAGTTTAACAATCTCGAAGATATCAATATTCTTTTATCCGCTATAAAGAGCATCGGTTTTGACGATGTATTTGAAGTAAGTGCGGCTGCGGAAATTGTATCCGAAGAATCCAGAAAATATATTGCTTCGCATAAGGAACAGTGGCCTTTAATTTCCACCGCATGCCCTACGGTTGTTCGTCTTGTACAGGTTCGTTTCCCGAACCTTTGTGACAATCTTTTACCACTTATTACTCCCGCAGAGCTTGCAGGTGAACTTGCAAGAAAGCAGGCCGTAGAAAAGACAGGCTTGAAGCCGGAAGAAATCGGTATTTTCTTCCTCTCTCCCTGTGCGAGCAAAGTTACAAGCGTAAAGAACCCCATCGGTATGGAAAAGAGCAATATCGATGAAGTACTCGCCATAAAAGATATATACCCCATCCTTCTTGCCGAACTGCCCAAGTTCGTTGAGCAGCCCGAAGATTTATCACGCTCCGGAAAGATAGGTTTAAGCTGGGGTATTACAGGAGGTGAAGTAGGCGGTCTTTTATCAGATGCATGCGTAGCTGCCGACGGTATCGAAAACGTTATTCACGTTCTCGAAGATCTCGAAGACGACAAGTTCTCACAGAACCTTGAATTCATCGAACTCAATGCCTGCAACGGCGGTTGTGTGGGCGGAGTTATGAACGTGGAGAACCCGTTTGCGGCCAAGGCAAAGATGCAGCATTTAAGAAAGTACTTGCCTGTTGCTGCCGCAAGAAGCGATAAATACGGCGAATATAACGTTAACTGGACTTCTGAAGTTGAATACCAGCCCGTATTCGAACTTGCAGACAATCTGAAAGAATCCATGGAAAAGATGAACCGTATCGAAGAACTTACTAAAGAACTTCCCGGACTCGACTGCGGATGCTGCGGTGCTCCTACCTGCAAGGCACATGCAGAAGATATCGTAAAAGGTATCGCCAGAAAACAGGACTGCATTCACGTGCTTCGTGAATATATTCATAAATTATCTGAAGATATTGCCGAATTAAGCGAAGGAATTTAAGTATGAAAGTTTTTGAATTAAGCAAGCTCGAACAATTTACATCACTCTCACTTTCAAAGGACTCCGATATCACCGGAGTATTCTGCTGTGATCTTTTATCCATAGCAATGGGTAAAGCACCCTCAGGCAGTGCCTGGGTTACGGTTATGGCAAACGTTAATACTTTGGCTGTCGCATCTCTTACAGATGTAGCATGCATTATCCTCGCCGAAGGCGTTACTTTCGACAACACTTTAATCGAAAAAGCGAAGGAGGAAGGAATTGCGGTTTTAAAAACGGACCTTCCGATATTCGAAGCCGCTCTTCTTATCAATAATCTTTTATGATTCCGCTTCATTACGATTTACATATACATTCCTGCCTGTCTCCGTGCGGCGATAACGAATCGACACCCGGAAACATTGTCGGTATGGCCGTTGTAAAGGGCCTTGATGTTATTGCGCTCACCGATCACAACACATGTAAAAACTGTGCGGCCGCAATGGCTATCGGCAGGGAATACGGAATTACCGTTATTCCGGGTATGGAACTTACAACAAGTGAAGAAGTTCATGTCCTCTGCCTCTTCCACACTCTAGAAGACGCAATGGGCTTTGACGCATATGTAGAACCCCGCATACTTCAGATTCCAAACGATCCGAAAGTATTCGGGGATCAGTTTATTTGTGATGAAAACGATGAAGTAAAAGGTATTTTTCCGACTCTTTTAATCTCGGCTACGGATATTTCTTTTGACAGGGTCGATGATGTTATAAAACCTTTTAACGGAGTAATGGTTCCCGCGCATGTTGACGCAAACTCATTTTCATTAACGTCTAACCTCGGTTTCGTACCGCCCGATGCAATCTTCCACTGCTTCGAACTTCAGCATATGAGCAATTTGCATAAGATGCAGGACGCAAACCCGTATTTAAGAAAATGTAACGTTATAAAAGATTCCGATGCACATTATATCGAGCATATAAGCGAGGCTGTAAATACACTTTATGCCGAGTCAAATTCGATAGATGATGTACTCGCGGCACTAATTAGAAGAACATAAAAGAAGGTGCCTGACTCGCCAAAGGCGTGTCCGGCTCCGAACAGTCTAAAAAGGATATAACAATGAGAAAAAACGTACTGATAACCGGAGCAAGCGGAGCCATAGGAAGTGCAACTGCTTTGGAATTTGCCAAGGAAGACTGCAATCTCTTTTTGGTCTGCAACTCAAGAATAAATGAACTGGACGAATTGGCCGAAAAGCTTTCATTAAGCTACGGAATCGAAGTCTTCACAGCTTCCATTGATTTTAGCAATACCGAAAAATCAAAGGACGATTTGGACGATTTTTTAGGAGAAACCAATATCGATATTCTGGTAAACAATGCAGGAATATCATATGTCGGAATCTTCCAGGATATGACCGCTTCATCATGGAACAACATAGTGAATATAAACTTAAACAGTGTATATTCAACCTGTTCCGTGGTAATTCCCGGAATGGTAAGAAATCAGTCGGGAAAGATTATTAATGTTTCTTCGGTATGGGGAAATGTCGGTGCATCATGTGAGGTTGCATACTCTGCAACCAAAGGCGGAATCAATGCATTTACAAAAGCGCTTGCAAAGGAACTTGCAATATCGGGCATCAGCGTAAATGCAATATCACCCGGACTGGTAGATACTCCGATGAATTCGCATTTATCCGATGAAGAATTAAACGATTTGTTCGAGCAGATCCCGATGGGCAGAGCCGCTACTCCAAAGGAAATCGCACAATGCATTTTAAAACTATCCCAAATGCCCGCTTATGTGACAGGACAGATTATAACGGCCGACGGAGGCTGGACATAATCATAAAAGAATCAAAAATAAAAAAATACGCTCGGGTTTCCGGGCGTATTTTTGTTATGTAAACCAAAGCTAATCTTTTTTACTGTTTTTTTCTATAGAATCAATTCTCTGTGAAAGTGTCGGATGTGAATGTTCGAGAGCAACAACAACAGGATGAGGATTTAAATTGGTAAGTGCATCCCTGCTTAACTGTTTAAGCGCTCCTATAAGCGAATCTCCGTATCCCTCGCCTGCAGCAAATGCATCAGCCTGATATTCGAATGTTCTTGAAATCTTATTGGATATAAAATCAAATACTCTGCTTAACGGCCAGCTTATCATCGTAAGAATTGTAAATGCAAAATAGTAATTAACCTCTTTGAATCCGAACGCTTCACAAATAGCCGGAATATTCAGTATTACTCCCAACGCAAGAATCAGAATAATAATTCTGAAAAACGAAAACCAGATTGTTTTAAATACATGCTTATATTTTGCATGTCCGAATTCATGTGCAAATACAGCAACAATTTTATCAGTTGAATAATTGTTCACAAGATTATCATCAAGAGATATTGTTTTCTTGCCGATTCCCGTACAGAATGCATTCGATCTTGTAGTTCTTTTAGAAGCATCCATTACATATATCTGTTTGATTTTGACATTGTATTTGCGGCAGAGTTCAGTGAGTTTGTCACGAAGCTCGCCTTCTTCAAGCGGAGTGAATTTGTTGAAAATTCTCATTATCGGAAGCGACATAAAAGCAATAAATACATTAAAAAGAATTATCGCCGCAACGGTCGCAAAAATACCCCAGTTTCCGATGGTCTCAAAGAAAAACATTATAGCAAAGAAAAGTATTACAGACAGAATCAAACCTATTAAAAAAGATTTTAAAATATCAAGTATAAAAGTCTTAATTGTTGTTTTGTTAAAACCATACTTCTCTTCTATCACAAAATTCTGATAATAATCAAACGGTATCGAGATTAACGTGGAAACTAACGTAAATACAAGTATTAAAAAGATGTAATTGTAAATATTTCCAAATTTACCGCCCGCTACCGGGATAAAAGAATCGAAATCAATCAGATAAAATACTCTCGCATGAATATTGAAAATCAAAAGAAGCAAAGTAATTAAAGCGCTGACAAGAGTCTGAATAGCACTGAACTTCTTGGAATCGTTTCTGTAATTAATCCACTTGTTATATTTATCTTCGTCGTATACGTCTTTTACGTTCTCCGGAAGAGGTTTCTTAACGTATGAATCGTTTAGTTTTACGAGAACAAAATCAAAAACATTTTCAAGTATGTATGAAATTAATAGAATTATTTTAATCATTAATGCCTCATTTCGCTAAGTTCTAATGTCAAAGGACCTTGAAATAATATCATATTCCAAGGTCCTTTTCAATCAATTAACTTTTAACGAAAATCTATTTTATTTCTTAGCCTTGTCTTCTTTTTCAAGGAAGTTATAAATAACCGAAGCAAAAGCACCGCCTGCCAAAGGTCCTACGATAAAGATCCAGAGATCTTTGATAGGGCCCGCATTACCTGAAATTAATGCGCAAAGAGCAGGTCCGAAGCTTCTTGCAGGGTTAACTGATGTTCCTGTAAGAGCGATACCGAAAATGTGGATTAATACAAGTGAAAGACCGATGATAAGTCCGCCGAATGAACCGTGATTAGCTTTCTTGCTTGTAACACCAAGGATAATAAGAACAAATACAAATGTAAGGATGAATTCAACGATTAAAGCTGCGGGAATGCTTCCGTTAACGCCTGCGATGCCGTTTGATCCGAATCCGCCTGTTTTGTCTTCGATTTCTGCAACACCAAAAATCAAAGCAAGGATTCCGCCGCCAAGCCATGCACCAATGCACTGAGCAAGAACATAAAGACCGAAATCTGCAGCACTCATTCCTTTGCTCATAAATACTGCAAGAGATACAGCGGGATTGATGTGACATCCGGAGATATTTCCGATACAATATGCCATTCCAACGATTACCAAACCAAAAGCAAGAGCTGTAAGAAGATATCCGCCCCAATGTTCACAGCCTGTAATCATAGCCGTTCCGCAGCCGAATACTACAAGAACGCAAGTACCGATTAATTCTGCAATAAATTTTTTCATACAATTCCTCCTTTGTTATCTATAAAATAAGTCATTGCGACATTATTTACACTATCACTCTTTGATTTCTACAGCTTCAGGCAATTTGCCTTTGTTCGCAAATTTCTCTTTAATTGAATCGAGGATTTTCTCGGGAAGTGAAAAGACATTTTCTATAGCAAAATCAAGCAGTTTTTCAGTGAAATGAATAATCAACCTGCCTAATATGAAAACCAGTATGAAAGGTGCCAAAGCACTTAAAAGAATAAATGTTAAAGTAATCATGCGAGCCTCCCTGCAGTCAGCAAATTGGTCATGACTAAATCTTTTTCTATTATACATCATTATGGACAAAGTGACCATAAAAAAATATATAAAAAAGACTTTGAAAGTTTAATTCCAAAGCCTTTATATTAGACATTTTCTAAACAGCCTACATCAGTTTCTCGTCGTAAATCGCTCTCTGGCCGCCTACATATTTAGGGCGGTGTCTCGCGCAGATGATGGGTGCTTCGCCTATTTTTCTTAAGGAAATTCTCATAGGTACTACTACGTTATGCATATGCATTCCAATCATTGTACCGCCGATATCTATGCCTGCATCAGCCTTTTGGTTAAGGCTTTCAACAAGTACGGGATCTTCGAACCTTTCGAAACATACGGTAGCAAAAGCTCCGCCTGCATGATTGGGCTGAGGAATTGCATTTACCTGTTCGAAGCCGTATTTTATCATGGTTTCTCTTTCAACTACCAGTGCTCTGTTTAAATGCTCGCAACACTGTGCGGCAGCAAAAATACCCTTTTCTTTTAGGATGGGAATAATACCGTCATATACTGCATTTGCGGAATCAAGATTTGTCGCGGTTCCGATCTGCGAACCGAGAATTTCGCTTGATGAACAGCCGATTACGAATATATCCCCGGGATTAAGTCTTGCTCCCTCTAAAATCTCTGTGACAGCCTGTTTGCTCTGAGCGGTAATTTCTTTTAAATCCATAATAGAATCCTTTCAATGTATTTCGTTTAGAAATTGATTTTACTTTCATAATTATATCACAATAAAACAATAAGGCTACTTTTTCGCTTAAGAGCATATAAATATTTATAGGTATCTTTTTCACAGATACTATGTTATAATCACAACAGAAATTAATCATAGTGAGGAAATCATATGGAAACACGTGCTGCAGTTATTGCAATTATCGTGGAAAACGATGATTCCGCCAACGAGATTAATTCTCTCTTACATGAATATCGCGGTTCAATTATCGGGCGAATGGGAATTCCTTACCGCGAAAAAGGAATTTGTATCATAAGTGTTGCAATTGATGCCCCTCAGGATACAATCAGTTCCCTTGCCGGCAAAATAGGCAGAATAAACGGCGTTACAGCTAAAACCGTTTACTCTCCCAAATAATAAAATTTGCTTTCTGACATCAAAACCTCAATCGAGCTTGAGATGAAAGTCGTGCATCATAAAAGAATTACTATGTCTTTATGCACTCTTTCTATGTCGGAAAGGGTGCTTTTTAGTTTTAGAAAGAGAGAATTATGATAAAATTTGCTATTTACGGAAAAGGCGGAATAGGTAAATCCACATTGTCATCAAATTTAAGTGCCGCTTTTGTAAAAAGAGGCTTAAAAGTAATGCAAATCGGCTGCGATCCGAAAGCAGACTCCACTTCTCTTTTATGTCCGAAAGAAAAGGTTACTTCGGTATTGGATCTTGTCAGAAGCAACGAATCTTTTACGCTCGAAGACATGGTAAAAGAATCGGAATCCGGAGTTTACTGCGTCGAAGCAGGCGGTCCCGTGCCGGGTCTCGGCTGTGCGGGACGAGGCATCATAAACGCACTTGAATCACTGGAAAACAAAGGCGCTTACGAATATTACAAACCCGATGTAGTCATTTATGATGTTCTCGGAGATGTGGTATGCGGCGGTTTTACCATGCCCATGAGAAAAGGCTTCGCCGAAAAGGTGTATATAGTTACGTCAGGCGAGAAAATGTCAGTTTATGCGGCCGCCAATATCGCAATGGCCATTGAAAATTTTAAGAAGAGAGATTACGCAAAACTCGGCGGCATTATTCTAAACTGCAGAGGCGTTGAAAACGAGCTTGAAAATGTCGAAACTCTCGTAAAAGATTTTGATACAAATATTTCCGCAATCATTCCCAGAAGTCCTCTTTTTGCAAAGGCTGAAAAACAGGGAAAAACAATCGTGGATCTTTTCCCTGATAGCGATGTTTGCGAAGCACTGCTTGGACTCGCTGACAGAATTATAAAGGATTTTGAATGTTAAAACAGATTTCTCTAAATGAAAACAGAATACCCGAAGGTGTCAGGATATCCGAAATCGATTTTGACAATCCTTTTTTCGACGGACTGCATTACAACGCTCCAGCAAGAGGTGTTTGGAATATAGTCCATACAGGCATGCTTATTCCCGAGGCGCATCAGATATATGTCTGCGCACAGGGGTGTCTTCGCGGTGTTATTCTTACCGCTGCGGAAATGAACCGTATGGAAAATATGTCCTGGGTTGCGCTTCGCGAGCAGGATATGTGGAACGGCGAAATGGAATCGAGAGTTATTGAAGGCTGTTCTCATATCGTCGATGAAATGAAAGAACATCCCAAATGCATACTCGTTTATTTAAGCTGCATGCATTTGTTTGAAGGCTGCGATTTTAAAGTAATCGCCAAGGAACTCGAGACACGCTACCCCGAAATCGACTGGGTTGACTGCTATATGACTCCTACCATGCGAAAAACATTCGAGCCCATGGTAATGATGAAAAAAAGTCTCTACTCTCCGATTAAAAAACTTGACGTTGATAAAAAAATGATTGGCCTCATAGGATGTGACCGCGCAACTGATAAATCCTGTGAGATTTATTCTCTTTTAGAAAAAGCAAATACGAAAATGTGGGATATCACAGAATGCAAAACATACGAGGATTATCTCGCGTTAGGTGCCGCATCATTTCTTATCTCGTATCTTCCGGTCGTAGGTTACGCCGCAAAGGATTTAACGAACAAGCTTGGTGTCAAACATCTGGCAATCGATTTAAGCTATGATTCGAACGAGATTGAGGAAAATCTTAAATCACTCGCAGATGCTCTGAACGTTGATGGCGAATTCTTTGATGCTTTAATAGACACTAATAAAAAGAAAGCCAAGGAAGCTCTTATTAAAACAAAAGAGCTCCTAAAAGATACACCCATTGCAATAGATGCAACTGCAACGCCCCGCCCTGTCGGCCTGGCTTTGCTCCTAAAAAAATACGGATTTAACGTAAGAAGAATCTATACAGATGCATTTTCGCCAAAAGAAAGAATCGCTTTTGATGAATTATGTAAACTTGATGGCAGTATAGAAATCTTCCCTTTAATGGATCCGACAATGCTTTATGCATCAAACGAAGAAGATATCTCAAGCAGCGAATACTTAAGTATAGGACAGAATTGTGCGTACTTCTGTCAGACGAAGCATTTCGTCAATATAGTCGAAGGCGGAGGAATGTACGGATTCGACGGTATTGTAAACTTATGTAAACTAATTGAGGACGCATACAATAATCCAAAGGATTTAAAACTCACTATCTCTCATAAGGGAATCGCCTGTGAGAGCTGTTTGTAAAAAATGACACACAACCCTCGTCCCCCAGTGTCAAAAGGTAAAAAAGATGAATCAAACCGCACGAATAATTTCAATCTACGCTGCCGATACATCGGGCGTCTGCTCCGCTTTATATGAGTACGGAGGGATGACCGTTATTCATGATGCGTCAGGCTGCAATTCGACATATACGACTCACGACGAGCCCAGATGGTACGACAAGAAAAGCATGATGTTTATTTCCGGTCTTACCGAAAAGGATGCGGTAATGGGCAACGATGACAGATTTATGGAAGATCTGATTGTCGCTGCAAATGAACTTAAACCTGCATTTATCGCGCTCTGCGCTTCTCCTCTTCCCGCTATGATCGGAACAGATTTGGAAGCCATTGCTTATGCGGTAGAAACCGAAACCGGTATTCCTTCATTTGCCGTAAAAACAAACGGTATGCAGTCTTATATTACGGGAGCCGGTAACGCATTTCTTGAACTTGCAAAAAAATTTGCCAACTCCGATGAAAATGAGTTATGTCAACCAACTTCCAACCCTTATGTATTTAATGCACAAGCTCTGAAACTGATGTTTGGTACCAAGCTGCCTACCGCAGTTTCGGCCAATACGGATAATGATTTTCCGAAACCTCAGGAAGATACTTTTAAGAAGATAAAAGTCAATCTTTTAGGAGTTGCTCCTCTTGATTATCCGACAAAAGAAAGCATGGACAGCCTCTTAAAATTCATAAAAGAATCAGGCTTTGAATTAAATGCGTGCGTTGGCGTAGATACGAATTTATACGAATTTAAAAATATCAAAAAAGGAGAAGTTAATCTTCTTTTATCATCATGCGGAAAGCCTCTGGCTGATTACCTTTTCAGTGAATATAAAATCCCGTTCGTTAAAGGCGTTCCTTACGGATTAGGATTTTCAGACAAAATAAAAGAAGCTCTTATCAAGGCCTGTGAATCAAAAGAAAACATCGACGCAACCGAAGGTTTCAGAGAAGCAGGAAATGTTGCAATTTTAGGCGAAAGCATTATGAGCGCTTCTCTTGCAAGTGCGCTTCTTTTAGACAAAGGAATCAAAGCCAACGTTCTTGAAACCGTAGGCGACGGCGATTTCGAAATCTTAAAACCATTCGATATTTCATGCGATGATGAAAAGATTTTGGAAAACGAATTAAAGAAATATGATGTTGTAATCGGCGATCCTTTGTTTAAGCCGATATGCGCGGATAAGAAATTTATAGAACTTCCTCATGAAGCATTTTCCGGAAGGTGTTTTACCAAAAACGCACCGAATCTTATCTACACGTCAATCGATAAATTTATTTAATTTAGGAGCCGGACATGTTTCACGAGTCAGGCACCTAAAAGGAGTACACACATGATTAAAATAGCTATCTACGGTAAAGGCGGCATAGGCAAATCAACCGTAACAAGTAACTTAAGCGCCGCGCTTGCGTACCTTGGAAAAAGAGTCATACAGATCGGCTGCGATCCGAAGGCAGATTCGACCGCAAATCTTTTATCGGGAAATCCGGTATTCCCCGTTATGAATTATATGCGTGATTATGACAAAGAGCCCGAATCACTCGATGAAATTTCAAAGGTCGGTTACGGCGGAGTTTTATGTATAGAAACAGGCGGACCCACTCCGGGACTCGGATGTGCCGGACGCGGAATCATTACCACATTTTCACTGCTTGAAGAATTAAAACTCTTCGAAACCTTCAAGCCCGATGCAGTTTTATATGACGTACTTGGCGACGTTGTCTGCGGAGGTTTTGCAGCACCCATCAGAGAAGGTCTTGCAAGCAAAATCATCATTGTAACATCAGGCGAAAAGATGGCTTTATATGCAGCCAACAATATTAACAGTGCTGTAGAAAACTTTAAGGAAAGAAGTTATGCAAATGTACGCGGAATCGTTTTAAACAGAAGAAATGTTTTAAACGAAGAAGAAAAAGTACGCGAATTTGCGACCGGCCACAATCTTGAGATTATCGCTGATATTCCAAGAAGCGATGACATCATTCGTTTTGAAGACGAAGGCAAAACCGTCATCGAAGGAGACCCTGCTCTTTCGGTAAGTCAGAGCTTCCTTGATTTGGCAAAACTTCTCATAAAAGAAGACGAAGAAGGATTGGATCTATACTAAAAAAGTGGACACGAATAGTAACTATTCACTACAATAAAGTAGACACCAAAAGGAGGTATCTAACATGTCCACAAGTAACCGTGGTTGTCGGTACGATGAAGAATTCAAACGTACCATTGTTAACCTT
>JAFZUY010000027.1 GCA_017618075.1 Lachnospiraceae bacterium | reverse complement strand
TGGCCTAGTGGCTCAGTTGGTTAGAGCGCCGCCCTGTCACGGCGGAGGTCGTCGGTTCGAGTCCGATCTGGGTCGTTAAGTTTTAACATATCGATACATGGGGTCTTAGCTCAGCTGGGAGAGCATCTGCCTTACAAGCAGAGGGTCACAGGTTCGAGCCCTGTAGGCCCCATTTATTTATAAATAAGTCATGCCGGCGTGGCGGAACTGGCAGACGCACAGGACTTAAAATCCTGCGGGACTAACCTCCCGTACCGGTTCGATTCCGGTCGCCGGCAGAAAAAAAGAAACTGTAAATCATTAATCTGATTTACAGTTTCTTTTTTTAGTCACTAAGTACCTTGTTGACCTTTATTTGTTTCTTTTCTTTTCGGATGTCTTTGTATCTGTATACCGACAAAACCAATCCTGCGAAGATGTAATGACATATGAGAATTCCTCCGCCATCGGCGATGAATGGCAGAATTGAATCGCTGAGCCCGACAATACCCAATACTGTCAGAATGTTAGTTATACTTTCAAAACCAAGAGCCAGAGAACAAGCAATTCCGACGATAAAGCCGAGTTTATTCTTTTGTCTGATAGATATATACAGTATGTATGCCGACAGAATAAACGTTAAAATGACAATCCCCAGCATTAAAACAATTCCGAAATGAGCAGATATTTTACCCAAGAGCAGATCTGATCTGTAAATAGGCTTGTTATCCATATAACTTAGTGCGGAAACACTGCTACCAAAATAATTGCTGTTTTGAAAAACATTTTTAACATTAGTAAAATTCGATATCTTCTGTCTGTCAATCATATTAGCAATGAAGAGAAATATCTTTTCCATAGCTGACAAAGTTTCTGGAGACAATTTGCCAAAAAAATATTTTTCAAAACGCCACATTACTGCAACTTGTATTCTTCTTAAAAGAGCATTTTGAATAAAAGGAAGAACATATATAAACAAAAAACAGATAAAAGGCAATATAGAAAACGGGATAGAAATATGTTTTTTTGCAGTAAACCAGTTCTTACCTATTGCAATCCAAAGCAAAGTTATTTCCGAAAAGACAATAACCCAGATGATAAAGAGTGCATTAAAATCCATTATTCGCAGTGATATCAAAGGAGCAACCATCCAGAGGATGATTTTTATGATAGCTGATATTCCCTTACCGCGGTATTCATACAGTATTCCGCCGAATATAGGAATGAACAAAAGGATAAAAGATTTAAGATATGTTGCCCAATGTCCAATATAGAGGTGAGACAGTATTCCGCTATGCTTTTGTCCAAATACACCGGCAAATAAAGTGATTACAAAAAGAAAGCATATACCGATTATTCGGCTTTTTCCGTTCAAAACAGTATAATCCAGACGATAAAAAAACAACATAAAGAATATTCCGATAATTGTTGTTATTAATTGTACAGTCCACTGATTAAAATAAAGTGTAAAAAAATTAATAGAACCGCCATAAGAATAAATATTTAAATACATCTTGATTGCAAGGCTTATAAGACTTATTGCAATAATAAATACAAGAAATTTCCATTCCATATGCGGACGATGTATTCTGTCCAGACTTGCGCCAACATTTACAGGGTCTCCCATATCTTTAACGGCCGCAATAGTTGCCTGTTCGTTATTCATGCCGTCATTTACATAAGCATCTATTTGATCTTCAATATGTGTTTTATATTCTTCACAGACGAACTCTTTGGCATGCTTATCCCTGATTTGATCTTTTAGAGTGTTCAAGTATTCTTCTTTAGTCATAGTAATTCCTCCGTCAGATGCTAAAAGAAAGTACCTTCAAAACAGCTGTGTTATAAGTATTCCATTCTTCCAGTTTTCTCTTAAGATATTTTTTGCCTTCTTTGGTAATGGAATAATATTTTCTGATTTTTCCGAATCCTTCTTTTTCATATGAAGTAAGATAATTTTTGGCTTCAAAAGAATGAAGGAGAGGGTATAGGGTACCTGCCTTCAACTCGAAAACATTTTGAGAACGCTCTCTTAAGGTCTCTATCATTTCGTAACCGTACATGTCTTTTTCTGATAAAAGTTTTAAGAGCATTGTTCCCATACTTCCGGATAAAAGAGTTTTATCAATTTCGCTCATAGCTTTACCTCCTAATACAATGATATATAGAATATCTACAATGTCGACTATCAATATAGTATATCGATATTCGATACTAGTCAAGCGTTATTTTGTTTTTGCCGGAAACACTTATAAATTTTTTAGAATTTTTCTGTTGACAAACTTGGTTTATTGCGATAAACTAAATTTGGTTTACAGGAATAGACCAAAGGAGAAACTAAAATGATAGACATGGAACTTGGAGTAGTACAGGAAAGATTTGCTGATCTGGTATGGGCTAATGAACCCGTAGCAAGCGGCGAACTTGTTAAGATTTGTGAGAAAGAACTGGAGTGGAAAAAGTCCACTACATATACCGTGCTTCGTAAGCTTTGCGAAAAGGGTTTATTTCAGAATGAAGACGGAATAGTTACTTCGCTTATTTCAAAGGAAGAATTTTATTCTGCCAAGAGTAAGCAGATAGTGGAAGATTCATATTCAGGATCTTTGCCTGCATTTGTTGCTGCTTTTATTTCAAATAAAAAACTGACGGCAAAAGAAGCGGATGAAATTCAAAAGATGATTGATGAATTTAAGAAGAATTAATGAGATTTCTTAAGATGTGTTTTTAGGCTTGAGTTAAAAGAAGGGAAGAAAAATGAGTACGATATTTCTTAAGATTTTGAATATAAGTTTTACTGCAGGATGGTTAATCCTCGCGGTAGTTGCATTAAGGCTGTTGCTTAGCAAAGCACCCAAATGGATTGCGTGTCTTTTATGGGGATTAGTTGCATTAAGGCTTTTAATTCCGTTTTCTATAGAGAGTGCGATGAGTCTGATTCCAAGCAGTGAAGTGGTATCACAAAGCATCGTTTCAAATCAGTCACCGGCTATTAACACAGGATTTACGATTGTTAACGAAGCTGTAAATCCTATCATTACAGAGACTTTCGCACCGCAGCCTGAAGCAAGCATTAATCCGATGCAAATAATCGTATCGATTGCTACAGTTATCTGGATTGTCGGTATGGTTGCAATGTTCATATATGCGATTGTAAGCTACATAAAAATAAAAAAACAGGTTAGAACAGCGACTCCTGTCAGCGTAAGGACCAGGGAAGTCCGTCGTCGCATAATGGTTTGTGATGAAATAAAATCACCGTTTATCCTCGGTATATTTAAACCTGTGATATATATTCCTTCGAACCTTGACTGGGATACGATTGAATATGTTTGTGCACATGAAAATGCGCATATCAAAAGACATGATAACTGGTGGAAACCTTTAGGATTCATTCTTTTATCAATTTACTGGTTTAATCCGCTCTGCTGGCTTGCATATGTTCTTCTTAGCAAAGACATCGAGGCGGCATGTGACGAAAAGGTAATTAAAGATAAAGACAAAAACTATCTCTCATTATATTCACAAGCGCTCCTTGACTGCGCTGTTCAAAGACGAAGGATTTCAGCATGTCCCCTTGCCTTCGGAGAGAACAATGTCAAGGGCAGAGTAAAAGGAGTTCTTAATTACAAGAAACCTGCATTCTGGATTATTATAATCGCGCTTGTTGCGATAGTTGTTGTAGCGGTTTGTTTCCTTACAAATCCTCCGGGCAAAAAACTTAAAAAGAACCCTCCGGAAGTGTATTTTGGATTTGACAATGATGAGATGCTTACTGCAGATTGTGTAGGATTTGCAGATCCCGAAACAGTAAAAAATGCAACGGTAGTTTATTCAGATACCCCCGGGATAAAAAAGTCAAACGAAGAATTGGAGCAAATAGTAGTTACTTTACATGGTGATGATAGTCAAAACCTTCTTTATTTAGGCTATTCGGACAAGCCTACCAATGTTAAAGTGGAATATTATGATGAATTAAACTTTAAGGGCGGTCCATTTGACGTAGCTGATTATGATATGAAAACGAACACATTGGCTGTTTCCCCGGATTCGAACTATACCTATATTGTTACTGCAGAGTGGGGCAAGACAGGAATAGGAAGCTATCTGTTTAGGATAGCAAGAGACGGAATAGACGAACCTGGCGATATTGATGAGAAAGATATCCAGACAATACATTTCTCGGTTGAAATACCTCCGTCGGCTATGGGTTCGGATGGTGAAATAGAATTAGACTTTCCGGCATTAGTAGAATTTGAATGTGTTGACGGACAGTACGTTGTAGAAGGAGATCAGGTCTACAAATACAAAATGACACTTGTAGGCAAGGACCCTGGTGCTGCCTGCATAGGAAAGTTTGTTGTTCTTACAAACAACCCTGATATTGCATACGAAACAGTATCAAGGAGCCTCTTTAGCAGTAATTCGGATGACTGGCTTACAGATACAGCCATTGTCAGTATGGAAGTAATAACCGATGAGTTTGAAGGCTTCTCGGTATGGCCGACAACGAGTACCGTAATATCCAGGGGATATGATGAGAACGATCATCCGGAAACAGACATACCGGGAGAAACAGGCGATCCTGTATATGCGATTGCAGATGGTACTGTGTTCTATACAGGCTTTGACCAGAAAAAAGGAAATACGATAAAACTTCTTTCATCCAATGCAGTAATAGAATACACACATTTGAACAGCATATCGGTTGAAGAAGGTGCTGATGTTAAAGCAGGAAGCATCATAGGAGAATTGGGTAATACCGGATTATCAACAGGCCCGCATCTTGGTTTGGCACTTACAGTTAATGGCCTATCGAAAGATATGAAGGATTATTATAAAAACTAAAGATTAGTTTTTAAAGTGGTGGAGCAATCCACCATTTTTTTTATGTAAAAAATATATTAACCACATACAAATAAGCGATATAATAAAAGAGGCGACAAAAATACCGTTTACCTTTAAAAAATAACCGAATACCGAAAGCTTAAGACAAAACGATTTTTCGATAGTATTATGCAATCAAGAAAGGAAAATCACGAATGATTAGTGATTAAGGGAAAGCATAATGAGAAAGAAATATTTGGACAATATAAGATGGATGACGGTTGTTGTGGTTTTATTTTACCATGTGTTTTACATGTACAATGCGGAAGGCATTCAAGGCGTTGTAGGTAAAATCACAAACCTTGATGTGCAGTATTACGATGTATTCCAGTACGCTGTTTATCCCTGGATTATGCCGATACTCTTTATCGTATCGGGTATTTGCTCAAGACTTTATCTTGAAAAACACACCGGCAAAGAATTTGCGAGATCGAGAACACGCAAACTTCTCGTACCCGGCACAATCGGTCTTTTCGCATTTCAGTTTATTCAGGGTTATCTTAATACGAGAAACAGCGATGCAGTCAACTTGATGCAGACGGTTCCTGCACCCATCGCGTATATTATAATGGTTTTAAGCGGTATAGGAGTGCTCTGGTATATTCAGATATTGTGGCTTTTCTCAATGTTACTCTTGTTAGTCAGACTTATTGACAAAGACCGTCTCTGGAAACTTTGCGGTAAAACAAATCTTATAGTAATAATACTTTTATTAATCCCTGTATGGGCAGCAGGACTTATTCTTAATACACCGATTATCTGCGTATACAGATTCGGATTTTATGGAATACTTTTCTTCCTCGGTTACTTCGTATTTTCACATGACGAAGTAATAGAGAAATTGAAAAAATACTTCCCTTTATTCTTGGGACTTGCACTTGCTACTGGCATTGCTTTCTGCATCATTAACTTTGGCGCAAACTATGCAGACAAACCTGTTAACCGCACACCTTTATTTGCAAGCTTCGCGTATTTTATGAGCCTGGCAATACTTGGCGGAATGGCAAAGTTCGGAGATTTCGAAAATGCCTTTACAAAATGGATGAGTAAAAGAAGCTTCGGACTCTACGTATTCCATTATCTTGGAATATGTGTGGTGGCAATTTATCTTGCTAAGCCCGGCTTGCTTCATCCTGTGCTTGCATATATATTAAGTGCGGTTGCATCCTTTGTAATTGCATATCTTTTATACGAAATAATATCAAGAATTCCCGTATACAGATGGATGGTTTTGGGAATTAAAAAAGATAAAAAAGAGGAAACAAAATGATTTTCAGATTAAATATTGATCCGAAATGTAATGAAGAAGTCGTGGCCAATGTACACGAGCGCACTTCCATGATTGATGAAATTGAAAAAATAGTCACAAGAGAAAATTCGGCTGACCATATCACGGGCTATCTTGAGGACGAAATAAAGATTTTAACTCTGGAAGAAATAGAATGCTTCTTCGTTGAAGATGAAAAGACTTATGCGCTTGATACGGCGGGTAAAAGATATATTGTAAAAAAACGTCTGTATGAACTTGAAAGCGTGCTTCCAAACGACTTTATAAAGATAAATAAATCCGCCATTGCAAACGGCAAAAAGATTGCGAGATTTAAAGTACTTTTATCGGGTGCCGTGGATGCGGAGTTTGCAAGCGGTTATACTGAATGCATTTCGAGAAGATGTTTTGCTGACGTAAAAAGGAGATTTGGTTTATGAAAAAATATATAGGGGAATTTGTAAAAAGAGGATTTATGTTTGCCTGGGCCGGCCCTGCCATCACAGCTATAATCTGGTATATTCTCTGGAGAGCAGGAAAGATTGAAAGCCTTACGCCGTCTGAAGTTTTAATCGGTGTTTTATCCACATCGGCCCTTGCTTTTATCGCGGCGGGTGTATCGATAGTGCATCAGATAGAAGAGCTTCCCAAAGGCTTCGCCGCACTTATCCAGGGCTCGGTGCTTTATATCGATTATCTCGGCTTTTATCTTTTAAACGGATGGATTTCATGGGATAAGATCTGGATATTCACAGTAATATTCGCGGCTGCATTTGTTTTTATATGGGCGATTGTATATATTCCTATCCGCATAAAAGTATCGAAAATGAACAAGAAATTAAGTTAATCTCATAAAAGAAAAGAAATGAAACTGCAGGTTAGAGTCGGGCACCCTTCGGGAGCCGGGCACTGACCTGTTTTTTTGCTTTATGTGCGTGGCGATTCAATATACATTTTTCGCAAAATAAAATAAATTTATCGAAATTCGATAAAAATATATTGACAAATATCTTTTATGAGTGTATATTTCATTTTGTAAGAACTTAAAAGAAGGCGCGGAGGTGCTTTATGAAGCAGAAAGAACTGGCATTTTGGTTGAAATTCATTATTATCGGAACAGCGGTTTGCGGACTGATTATTTACGCAGGAATCATTCCTCATTTTTTAAGATATCTGGTTGAACAGAATTCGTTCGCCGAGAAAAATACTTTACCCTGGTTAATCTCAATCTGGGTATCCGCAATTCCCTGCTACGTGGTTTTGCTTTTAGGATGGTTTGTTTCGACGAACATCGGAAAAGACAATTCGTTTTCAAAGGAAAATGCAAAACATCTTAAATGGGTATCTTTTATGGCATTAATAGACGTTGTTTATTACTTTGCCATCAACGGAATCTTTCTTTTACTTGATATGTCGCATCCTTTTGTGATGGGCATTGCACTTATCATATGCTTCTGCGGAACAGCATTTTCGGTAGTCACTGCAGCACTTTCACATTTGGTGGATAAAGCATCTGTAATGAAGGAAGAGAACGACCTTACGATTTAATGGTGGTGTGATATGGGAAGAAATAAAAACGATCTTGAAAATATAGAAGAGGTTGAAGTTAACGGACGTCTTGTGTTTAACATCGATGTAATGCTTGCGAAACGTAAGATGAGTGTCGGGGAACTTGCGGCCAAAGTCGGAATAACTCAGGCGAATATGTCGATTTTAAAAACCGGCAAGGCAAAAGCTATCAAGGTCAACACGATTATAAAAATGTGCGAAATCCTTGAATGCCAGCCCGGTGATTTATTCGAATATGTCAGGGAGGACTAATTATGGAAAACGAGAATTATACTGAGAATTTCAATGAGGAAGCTACGGTAAAAGTTGCAGCAGACCCCATAAAAGAAACAATAGTCGAAACATCCGAAGCAATTAACGACGGATTTTTACAGAAAGCTAAAGATTTAATAGACAATAAAAACGAATATATTAAAAGAATTATCCTCTGCGCAATATATGCAATCTTTTATACATTCTGTCTTTATAAAAACACCAACGGAATAACATTTCCGCTCTTTGCAATAGCAACAATAGTTGTTTACTGCCTGTTCTTAAAAGCAACAAAAGAGAAGATAAAAACATTCTCGTATGTATTAATCGCACTTATAACACTTCTCTCGATTAATGTCTGTATGACGACGAGTATTCCTCTTCTTGTATTTGACAAAATATTCATGTGCGGCCTGTTCTTTATTCTCTTTCTGTACAACCTCTATGATGAAAAGACATGGGACGCAACAAGATATTTCCTGGCTGTCGGTTCGGTTATAGTATCATCGATTGCATTTGTTTTGGATCCGATACTTGATATTGTCCGCATAGCAAAGGACAAGGGCGAAAAAGAAGAAAAGGTAAGAAAAAAGAACACCACAATCCTTTATGTTTTGCTCGGTCTTGCAATATCCGTTCCGCTTCTTTGCGTAATACTTCCGCTTCTTTTAACATCGGATATTGTATTCCTTGAAACCTTCAGAAAAATCTTTTCTTTTAAGATTGACAAAGATTTTACCTGGATGGTAGTACTTACAATATTAATATTCTTTACCGGATATGCGCTCATAAAAAGACTCTGCGCAAGACAGGGCTGGCTTGAGACACCGGTTGCAGATAAACGTAATGCAAACCCCGTGATTTCGATAACCATCAGTGCGGTACTGCTTGTCTTTTATGGTCTGTATTCAGGAATCCAGGTTATATATCTTTTCCTTGGATTTGGTACGCTGCCTAAAGGATATACATATGCAGACTATGCACACGAAGGATTTTTCCAGCTCGTATTTGTCTGCCTTATAAACCTTATACTTGTGCTTATTTGCAGAAAGTTTTCGAAAGACAACAAAGTACTTAAATTAATGCTTACATTCATCTGTTCCTGCACATATATAATGCTTTTCTCAAGTGCATACAGAATGATCCTTTACATCGGAGCATACGGGCTTACCTTCTTAAGAGTATATGTACTCTGGGCACTTGCAGTTATTCTTCTTGCAATCACAGGTGCAGTAATACTAATTTATCAGGAGAAGATGCCCTTCGTAAAATACTCAATGGTTGTAATCGCAGCAACATGGATTTTATTCTCCATGAGCCGTCCTGATACATATATAGCTGAGTATAACTTAAGCCATCATACAGGCGAGCAGTATGTGGTTTTAAATCTTTCGGAAGATGCGATTCCTGTAATCATGGCACACAGAGACAGGCTTGATTCTGTAGAAAAGCTGGAAGAGACCATGAACAGATTTGACCGTCGTTACAAAAACTACGAGTTATCAAAAGATTTCCGTACATTTAACTTTGCTAAGTATAATGCAGCAAAGGCTTTAAATAATAACTAGATGAAAAAAGGCAGAATTGTAAATGAAAAGAGTTAATAAATATATATTCGCATTTCTGATTAGTGTAATAATGTGCTTTACAGCCTGTCAGTCTCAGATGGTGGAGGTGACGGACCATCATACGGATAGAATTTTCACCAATCGTTATATGGATTCCATAAAGGGAATTACTTCTACGGACTACGAGGGTTATTGGATGGCCGAGAAGGTTCTGTGGATGGATATTTCCGGTAAAGACCAGGGATACAGGGGAATCATATATATCGATGAAACGGAAGCACAAAGACTCTTAAATGATTATGACGGATGGTGGCAGGAAACATCTCCCGTGCCATCAATGACGGAAGTAGATATGTCTTTGGTTCAGGGCAGTGACTGGTATTGTTCCAACGCGTTTGTTAAAGATTTTTCAACAAAACTTCAGATTAAAGATCTTCGTTTTAACGGAAAGGATGCCATTATTTTTGATGTCCATACATTTTAAACCATATCCTTTAATCTCCTCAAAAAAAACTGCAGGCTTTTCGGCTTGCAGTTTTTCATTTAGCTAAATAATTATTATTCCATAATCACTGGTCTTATGTAATTTACATTTCCTTCGGAGTCAAATCCGATATGGCACATGAATGAGTTGAACTGTTCGAATGAATAATCACCTGGAGCGAATACGAGATATCCTTCATAATCGTATTCCGCTGCTTTAAGATTATTGCCATTATAATCATCTGCGGTCCAGGAATATACTTCTTTGGTAAACTCATCGAGATTTGTTACTATCATAAAATCATCGTCTTCCATATTTTTGCTCCAGTCGGGATATTCATAATAGAAATCTTCGGCGATGTCTGCAATATAGAAGAACATGCTTTCCTCGATAGGTCCTTCGGGTCCGGAAATTTCAATGGGCTCGTAATATACGCCTACAAGTTCTTTATTTTCATCATAAAAGAATCCTGCGTAAACATACAGTGTAGGCATTGTTTCATCGTAATCATACTTTGAAAGATTTCCTCTTTCTCCAAGGTAATCATACATTTTGTCTATAACAACATATTCTTTTGAACCTGCGGGAACAAAGCAGTATTCCATGTTAATAAACATGTAGCATTCTCTCCAGCCCACGTCTTCCTGAGGATAGCGGTGGCTGTCGGCTAATGCAAAGAATGTTCCTTCATCAAAGGTTTCATAATACTGAATTACTTTTGCAAAACCGCGGCCTGATTCATATCCGGGCCATTTTTCAAAGCCGTCAATTGCTGCAGGAAATCCTACGTTAGGATCGTCTTCCTTTGTGGAGTCAGTCAGAGTTGCTTTAAAAATCGGTGTAGTGGAAGGATCTTCGCCTTTTGCAATCGAAACATTAACATCAATACTTGCAAAGTAGAAATGACCTGTTCCTTCATAAAAATCTGCGGTAAATGAAATACTGTCGGAAGTATTTGCAAATGTATCGTAATATTCGGGATAGGAGTAACTCATTTCATCTCCGAGAACATCAGCGAAGTTGCATTCTGCCAGGTAGTATTCGCTGCCGTCAAATCCTACCTGAATTACATAGTATCCTTCGGATGAATCTGTAGCATTTAACAGATACATATTTTCATTATCCATGCCAAGGTAAATTGTATCCTGGCCTGATACGAAATGAGCTGTTTCCTTGGCTGTATTGGATGTATCATAAACTCGGTAATGCATCATATAAGGATCAAGTGAGTAATCATAAACGGTAAAATGAGTTCCGTCGGGAGAGAATCCGCAAATCTCACCTGAACAGATGTCTTCAGACTTAAGAGTATTAAGGTCGAGTTTGTATACGCTCTGATTAAGTCTTGAATAATCTTCACCCTCGCAGGCTGCCTGTGAATATAAAGTATTTCCGTTTACAAGATACATATCTCCGTAACCCGTATCTTCGCAAAGAACTGTCGGTTCCTTATCGGGATTTTTGGGATCAAAGGTACAAAGATTACCTGTTGAACTCCATGTAAGAGAGTTTCTGGTGAATTTTCCGAAAAGTCCCGTGGAGTACATCTGGTAAGGATGATATTCTCTGAAAAGAATATTTCCGTTGTAGACTACAGCTTCGCCGGACTGTACGGCGACTACTTCTGCCTGTACTTCAGGGCTGTCGGGAACAGTAACGTCTGTATCGGGTTCAGTGGCAGTATTATCTTTATCCGGTAAGGTTGCGTTCTGTGTGGTGTTTGTTTTAGGATCCGGATTTGAAAAATCGACTGTCGGTTCGGGAGTGTTTCCCAGGCATCCCGAAAGTGATATTGTCAGTACTCCTGTTAAAAGAAGCACAGACAGTTTTTTCAACTTATGCATAAATTCTCCTCCTACAAAGAATAATAAGTTCGCTTTATATAATCGGATAATCCGAACGGTATTCCTTAATCAAAAAAGGATGATTGTTCGCATATTCTATTATATCTTTTTTAAGATTCGTATCAACGAATTCCTTGACGGTCTCGAAATCAAGACGGTTTATTGAAGGGCAGGTCGGTGTGAGAGCAATAACGATTTCGCCGTCTTTGTTCATTACCCGAAGCGGCCAGATTTTACAGTCCCAGGGCTTTTCCTTTTCGGATAATGTACAGCCGTTTTCACCAAGGTACGGGCAGGGAACTTCTTCGTTCGGGTCATCGGTTTTGTATTTATTGCTTAAATCATATTTGGCATAGGTGTAATCTTCCAGGTATACCGTTAAGTCGCTTCCGTCAAAATCCGGATCGTCTTTTAAGGCAAGCATACTTTCATAAGTAAAAACAGGAGCTTCCCAAAGAGAAGTCCTCCTAAAAGAGCAGCAGAATCTGCAGGCTGCGCAGGTTTCTTTTTTTAAAATTCCACCTAACATTATTTTTCCTCAACAATATATTTCTTTAACATATAGAGCGGTTCATATGAAGTCTTTGCGCGTCTTAAACCTTCAACGCCCAGGTCTTCCTCGCGGTTTAAATATTTATAGCCTTTGCAGACGATAGTGGCAAATTCATTGCAGAGAAGCTGGTAGATTCCGACTATATCTTTTCGGCCTTTTTCGATGACCTCATCCATACACTCGTCGTTTAAGGATACACCCGCTGCGTAGCCGACCACGGTTCCTTTTATATATACAACGATTCCTTTGAATTCGAGTTCGTCGTAATTTGAAAGATAAAACTTGATGGCTTCATTTTCTCTGGCAAGCATTTCGTCATATCCTTCGGAAAGTCTTTGTGTAATCCATTCTTTCTGGAATAGAAAAACATCTGTAATATTGTCGTTTGTGATATTTTCGATTCTTATCTGACCTTCGTAAGAAGAGTAGAATGCGCGGACCCTGTTTCTTTTAGGAGCAAGGGTGCGGCCCGGGAGAACAGAGAGATTCTCTACGGAATAAATATATTCATCGTAATCTCTGGATTCCTCGTATTCAAAAACATCAGGATAATTTTCGCCAAGAAGGATTTTGAAATTTTCAGTCACTGTAAAAAACGAAAGTTTCGCGTTATAGCTTTTGGCATCTTCAAAAAGAATATCCACATATTTCTTAAAATCACTTTCGATATTGCCGAGCGGAGCCAGATAGACTCTTTTATGAGGAGTATCAAGTTTGCTTCTGTGAATAAAAAGAACATCTTCGATAATTGCATACTCGTCGCCGTATTTCATTGAAAGTCCGGTTAAAAGATACAGGGAATGCTGACACGAAGATGAACCGTATTCACGAAGAAAACGGTTTATTAAAGGCTTGTCTTGTATTGTAACACTTTTAAAATCAATCATTTATTCAAATTTTATGAGGAATATCCCTTTCCGTTATCTTCATAATTATATCACAGATGGTACTATTGACAAAAAACTTTATGTCTATTATATTGATAATGTTTAAAGGCTGTGAAAAAGAGAGTAGTGTCAGGGAAAGTTCACAGAGAGGGCAACATTTGCTGAGAGGTGCCTAACCGGACTGATATGAAGACCACTTTGGAGCCGAACGCTGAAAGAAGTAAGCGTCTCCGTGCTGTTACGTTAAAGACTCAAAGAGTGAAAAATTAAGGTGGAACCGTGCTTATGGCACCCTTAGTATCCGATGGGATATTATGTGGGTGTTATTTTTTTATATTTTATCCACAAGAACAATCCATGCCGCGCGTATATTATGCGGAAGGCATGATTCAAACCATTTTTTATAAGGAGAAGAACCATGGTCAATTTCAAAGAAGACGAAAATTTGCATGTACTCAACCACTCATGTGCTCATCTTATGGCACAGGCAGTAAAGCATTTGTATCCGAATGCAAAATTCTGGGTAGGCCCCGTTGTAGACGAGGGCTTCTACTATGATATGGATCTCGGAGATGCAGTACTTAACGACGAGGATATCGAGAAAATCGAAAAAGAAATGAAGAAGGTTGCCAAGACTGGCATCAAGATTTACAGAAGAGAAATCACAAAAGCCGAAGCTCTTGAACTCTTTAAGGACGATCCTTACAAAATGGACCTTCTTTCAAATATGGAAGACGGCAATATTACCTGCTACGATCAGGGAGATTATACAGATCTCTGCAGGGGACCTCACGTAGACAATGTTAAACTTTGCCGTAACTTCAAACTCGTAAAGCACTCAGGTGTTTACTGGAAGGGTGATGCAGAAAATCAGGTACTTCAGCGTGTATACGGTGTTTGTTTCCCTACACCCGAAGAACTCGAAGAACATCTTAAACTTCTTGAAGAAGCAAAAGAAAGAGACCATCGTAAAATAGGCAAGGACATGGGTCTTTTCATGTCGGACGATTTAGTCGGCAGAGGCCTTCCGATGTTCCTTCCCAACGGTTATCTTGTATGGCAGGAGCTTGAAAATTACATCAGAACAAAAGAGCAGAAACTTGGTTATCAGCATGTTCTTACACCCTGTGTAGGTACTGTTGAACTTTACAAGACTTCAGGTCACTGGGATCATTATAAAGAGAATATGTTCCCTCCGATGGAAGTTGAAGGCGAAAACTTTGTTCTTCGTCCCATGAACTGCCCTCATCATATGAGAATATATGCAAACAAGCCTCATTCATACAAGGAACTTCCTATAAGACTTGCCGAAATTGCTCACGATTTCAGATTTGAGTCTTCGGGAACACTTAAGGGTATTGAAAGAGGAAGACATTTCTGTCAGAACGACTCTCATATTTTCGTAACACCCGATCAGATTAAAGACGAAGTTAAAGGTGTATGCGATCTTATCTTCTCAACATATGAAGATTTCGGTATTACGGATTACAGATGCGTGCTTTCACTTAGAGACCCGGCAGATACAAAGAAGTATCATCCCGATGATGAGATGTGGAACAAAGCTGAACAGGCTCTTCGTGAGACATTAAACGAGATCGGTATCGAATATACGGAAGAAATCGGTGAAGCAGCATTCTACGGACCGAAGCTTGACGTAAATGTTAAACCTGCTATCGGTAACGAAATCACACTTTCAACATGCCAGCTTGACTTCTGCTTACCTGCAAAGTTTGAGCTTACGTATATTGATGCGGACAGCGAAAAGAAGACACCCGTTGTACTTCACAGAGCAATCCTCGGTTCAATCGACAGATTTATGGCTTACATCCTTGAGGAAACGAAGGGCAACCTTCCTACGTGGCTTGCTCCCGTTCAGGTCAAGATTCTGCCTATAAAGAATGACGATGATGAACTTAACGAGTACGTAAAGAAACTTAAATATGCTCTTTACGACGCAAATGTAAGAGTTGAATCAGACGATCGAAGCGAGAAATTCGGTTACAAGATGAGAGAAGCACAGATTCAGAAGGTTCCTTACATTGCCGTTATCGGTAAGAAGGAAGCCGAGGAAGGAAACGTATCTTTCAGACTTCACGGCGAACAGGAGACTGTAACGGTTAAATTCGACGAATTTATTGATATGATTAAGGAAGACATAGCAACAAAGAAACATTAATGTATTTTAAGAGGGGTTATTATGCAGGAGTTGGAAAAACAGTTTCATATTCATTGTGTTGAAGGTGATATAGGAAGGTACTGCATTCTCGCGGGAGATCCGGGCAGAATTCCTGCCATTGCTGAATTGTTTGATGATGCAAAGCAGGTGGCATATAACAGAGAGTTTAATGTTTATACCGGATATCTTGAGGGAGTAAAGGTTACAGCCTGTTCCACAGGAATAGGCGGACCTTCTACATCTATTGCGGTAGAAGAGTTGCACAACCTTGGTGCCGATACTTTTATAAGAACAGGTACCTGCGGCGGTATCGATCTGGATGTAATGTCCGGAGATATTGTCGTTGCTACGGGCGCAATCAGATATGAACATACTTCCGTTGAATATGCTCCGATAGAGTTTCCTGCGGTAGCGGATCTGGATATTACCAATGCGCTTCGTGAGGCTTCTTTAGAAATGGGCAAAAGAACGCATGTCGGTGTGGTGCAGTGCAAGGATTCATTTTACGGACAGCATTCACCCGAGAAAATGCCGGTAGCATATGAGCTTTTGCAAAAGTGGGAAGCATGGAAGAGACTCGGAGTTAAGGCTTCCGAGATGGAATCATCGACTCTTTTTGTGG
This sequence comes from Lachnospiraceae bacterium, assembly GCA_017618075.1. Lineage (GTDB taxonomy): Bacteria > Bacillota > Clostridia > Lachnospirales > Lachnospiraceae > UBA3766. The sequence continues at coordinate 64,321 of JAFZUY010000027.1, read as the reverse complement.
TATCAAGTGCATTAAAATGCAGAAGCGGTTCCTGTTTCCACGTTATATGGAATCAGGAGAGAGAAAAAGCAGGGCTTGACCAGACTATGAGCGAAGATACTTCCGCCTCCGTAAAGATAGCCGTAGAGGCTATGAGAAAGATTATTCTTTCAGATAAAAAATCAAAATAACGAAAAACCAAAGACAAATAATGGACTAATTGTGAGTTTTTTACACTATACTTTTCGTGCATATTGTTATATAATTAACAAAGTATGAGAAAGGAGACTAGAATTATGAGACTTAAAAAGCTTATGTCGGTGTCTTTATGCATGACAATGGTACTTACTCTCGCAGGCTGTACCTTTAATCCTAAAGATGCCATATCCAATATATTAAACGGAAAAGGACAGAATAACAGTAACGCCAATATAGTAGCTTCAGCAGAAAAGGTTAACAAGAATGCCGTATTTAAAGAAGCAAAGACCATATACTTAGAAGGATTTGATTATATTGACGGATTTAAGGCGGCAAATGATAAATATTATGTAGCACGCGTTAAGTATGATTATCCCGATTATGACGGTCCGGTTTATTCCGATGATCCTGTTTTATACGAGGTTGAAGAAACCGAAGATGAGACACCTTTAGATGTAATCGATGAAAGCGAACCTGTGGATGTTGAGTCGGAAGGACCTGATGATTTAGGACCTATGGATGTTGAGTCGGAAGAACCTAATGAAGGACCTGAAGATATTGAAGAACCTGTTTATTTAGGACCCGGTTATGATGACGTTTATTATGATGGAGATTATGAAATCAAAACAACGCTTCACATTGCTTCTTTTGCCAACGAGAACGATATCAGTTATTACGATATCGCACTTGACGGCGGCGAATACTTCAGCGGCCAGAGCTGGGGCGTTGACAGTGCAGAGAACATTTATGCCATAGTTTCTTCATATGATGAGACGACATACGAAGAGGCATATAAATTCAGAAAATATTCTCTTGACGGAACTTTATTAAAAGAAATCAATGTAGACAGCAACAATGAACAGTATTTTTACGTAAGAGATCTGTATGTTGATAAAGACGGTAATTCTTATGTTGTTTCCGAGCAGTCCGTAACAGGTTACGACAAGGACTTAAATAAGAAATTTAATTATAAGCCCGATCTTCAGGAGGGTTATATATCAAACTCCAGCCTGGATGACAAAGGCGAACTTATCTTTTCGATAGGTTCATGGGAAGGCGATAACTATACAAGTAAAACCTACAAATTGAACAATCAGGGTAATGCAACCGAAGAAACTTCGCTTAATTCTCTTATATCCGAAAAGACTCTGATAGACGGAAACGGGTTTGATTTCTATTATGCAACCAATTCCTCAATAATGGGAATAAATGTCGGTGACAAGGAAGCAACCGAAGTTGTAAACTTTTATGATTCCGATATCAATCCGAACGATTTTTACGGTTCGGTATATTTCGCAAGTGCAGAACAGTTTTTGATGACTGTTGAAAACGAAAACGGAAACGGCCTTGTAGTGTATGAAAAAGTTCCAGCCGAAGATGTAGTAGAAAAAGAAATCATTACTCTCGGAACGGTATACGGTTCATATTATATCAGCAGCCAGATAATTAATTACAACAAGAACAATGATAAATACAGAATTAAACTTGTAGATTATTCGGAGTTAAATACTTCTGATGACTGGTCTGCAGGCAGAAAGAGATTCTATTCGGATCTTTCCGGCGGCAATGCTCCGGATATCATTGTTCCCGAAGCATATGATGTAACCAACCTCATTGACAAGGGCGTATTTACAGACTTAACTCCTTTAATGGCCAACAGCGACGGAGTTAAGAAAGAAGACCTCGTTCATAACGCTCAGACGATATTTGCCAAAGATGACAAGCTTTACTGCGTATTCCCTACGTTTTCAATTGAGGCAATGCAGGTAAAGAAAGAGTTTTACAAAGAAGGCATGAACCTTGATGATGTTATCGAATGGGAGGAAACTACCGGCAAAAAAGCTCTTTCAAGTGACATGACAAGAACTTCTGTTATGAGCATGTTTATGAGTATGAGCATGAATGAATTCCTTGATCCCAAGACCGGAAAATGTTCATTTGACTCACCTGAATTTTCAAAACTTCTAGAATATGCAAACACATATCCCAAGGAAATCAGCCAGGATTACTGGGAAAACTACGACTACTCATCATATATGTACGAATACAGAAACAACGATTCACTGCTCAATTTTGTGTATGTTGATGACTTTTCCAATTACAACTGGAATGCAAAGTACAGATTCGGAGAGATTCCCGAGCTTATAGGTGTTCCTCTTTCAGGCAAAGACACTGCAGTTCTTAATATTGATACCGTTATGGGTATTTCGAACAAGAGTAAACACAAAGAGGCCGCATGGGACTTCATCAAGACCTGCTTCGAACATGAGTATTATGAGACTATCGGCTGGGGTATCCCTTCGGTTGAAAAAGAATTTGATCTTATGGCAGAAAAAGCAACCGAGCCTTCATATTACCTGGACGAAAACGGCAATAAGGTTTACGAAGAACAAAAATACTGGCTTATAGACCATGAAGAAACAATTGAGCCTCTTACCAAGGAAGAGGTTGCCAAACTTAAAAACTTTGTAGTAAATGTGGAAGGTCTGTATACCTGGGATGAAGAATTAAACAACATCATCGATGAAGAAACCCAAGGTTATTTCGAAGGACAGAAGAGTGCCGATGAAGTAGCATCGATTATTCAGTCCAGACTTCAGATTTACATCAACGAAAAGAAATAAATCATAAAAGAAACGAAACTGTCGCAGGATTTCCTGCGGCAGTTTTTTGTCGGTATTATTTTCTTGATTATGATACGAAAGAAAAGTAAAATAATAATGCGGTTTAGTGTGTTTAATAATGATTTAACGGAGGGATATATATGAAAACAGCTATTTTCCTTGCAGACGGATTTGAAGAAATCGAAGGTCTTACCGTAGTTGATGTTTTAAGAAGAGCCAAGATTGTCTGTGATATGATTTCAACAGAAGACGATTTGGAAATAAACGGAAGTCACGGTATTAAAGTTAAGGCAGATTACATGATATCGGACATTAATTTCGAAGAATACGACTGTATGATTTTACCGGGCGGAAAGATCGGTACACAGAGACTTGAAGCCAATCAGTATCTTTTAAAAAGACTGGATGAGTTTATTAAAGCAAACAAGCTTGTCTGCGCTATCTGTGCAGCTCCTTCAATCCTTGCTCACAAAGGCTATTTAAACGATAAGGAAGCAGTTTGTTATCCTACTGTAGAGGGTGAACTTGCAGGTGCAAATATACCTGCCAAAGAAGTTGCGCATGACGGAAATATTATCACCTCAAGAGGCATGGGAACCTCCATCGCTTTTGCCGGTGAGATTGTAAAAACAATTCTTGATGAAGAGACCGCGGACGGATTACTCAAATCCTTGGTATATAAACAGTTTTAAGCAACTTTTCTTTTACAAAAACCTACGGTTATGTTATAATAATCAATTGACTGTGATATAATCACGCTTTTGAAAGGAGATTTATTTAAAATGGGCTATAAGGTTGAAAAGCTTGAAGGTAGTATGGCAAAGCTGATCATTGATGTTTCTGCAGAAGAATTCGATGCTGCTTGCGAAAAAGCATATCAGAAAAATAAAAAGAGAATTTCCGTTCCCGGATTCCGTGCGGGAAAGGTTCCCAAAGCAATGATTGAAAAGATGTACGGCAAGGAAGTCTTTTATGAGGACGCAGCCAACATTATCATTCCCGATGCTTACGAGAAGACATATGACGAAGCAATCAAGGAACTTGAAATCGTTTCCGCTCCCAAGATTGAAGTAGTGGAAATGGAAGCAGGAAAGTCTTTCGTTTTCAGTGCAGAAGTTGCATTAAAGCCTGAAATCAAGCTTGGAAAATATAAAGGTGTAGAAATCGACAAGATTGATGTCGAAGTAAGCGAAGACGAAGTTAACGAAGCCATCGAAAAAGAAAGACAGAACGCTGCAAGAATCGTCAGCGTTGAAAGAGAAGTAAAGAGCGGCGATACAGTAACCATCGACTTTGAAGGTTTTGTTGACGGCGTTGCTTTTGAAGGCGGCAAGGGTGAGAACTACAACCTTGAAATCGGTTCTCATTCATTCATCGATACTTTCGAAGATCAGATCATCGGCAAGAACATCGATGACGAATTTGACGTTAACGTTACATTCCCCGAGAATTACCAGGCTGCAAACCTTGCAGGAAAGCCTGCTGTATTCAAGGTAAAAATCCATGAAATCAAGGAAAAACAGCTTGCTGATCTTGATGATGATTTTGCAAGTGATGTTTCCAGTTACGATACATTTGCCGAGTACAAGGAATCTGTTAAGAAGAACCTTTCCGACAAGAAGGCAGATGATGCAAAGAAGGCTAAAGAAGATGCTGCAGTAAATGCAATCATCGAAGATTCCGAAATCGAAATTCCCGAGATGATGCTTGCAACACAGCAGAGAGAGATGCTCGATGAGTTTGCTCAGAGATTAAGATATCAGGGCATGAGCATCGATCAGTACTTCAAGTATACAGGAATGAATGCCGAGATTATGATGGAACAGATCAAACCTCAGGCAGAACAGAAGATTAAGACACAGCTCGTTCTTGAAGCAGTAGCTAAGGCAGAAAACATCGAAGTTACAGATGACGATGTTGAAGCTGAAATCAAAAAGATTGCAGACAACTACAAGATGGATGTTGAGAAGGTTAAAGAAACCCTCGGCGCAGGCAACGAAGATGCAATCAAAAAAGACATCGCTATGCAGAAGGCTATTGACTTCATAACAGAGAACGCAAAGGAAAAGGCTGCTAAGAAGGCAACAAAAAAGGCTAAAGAAGAAGTAGCTGAAGAAGGCGAAGAGAAGCCTAAGAAGGCAACCAAGGCTAAGAAAGAAGCAGCTGAAGAGAAGACAGAAGAATAGTATCTTAGAATAAGGAGCATTTTATGAGTCTTGTACCTTATGTCATTGAACAGACAAGCAGAGGCGAGAGAAGTTATGATATTTACTCACGTCTTTTAAAAGAAAGAATCATTTTCCTCGGAGAGGAAGTAAACGAAGTGACTGCATCTTTAGTAGTTGCACAGCTTCTTTTCCTTGAAGCGGAAGATCCCGAAAAGGATATTCAGCTTTATATCAACTCTCCCGGAGGATCCGTAACCGCAGGCTTTGCTATTTACGATACAATGCAGTACATCAAGTGCGATGTTTCCACAATCTGTATCGGCATGGCAGCTTCAATGGGAGCATTCTTACTCTCAGGCGGTGCAAAAGGTAAGAGAATGGCTCTTCCCAATGCTGAGATTATGATTCATCAGCCTTTGGGCGGTGCTCAGGGACAGGCTACCGAGATTGAGATTGCTGCAAAGCACATCTTAAAGACTAAGGAAAAGCTGAACAAAATCCTTGCTGAAAACTGTAACCAGCCTCTCGACGTTATCGCAAAAGATACCGACCGTGATAACTGGATGACTGCAGAAGAAGCTAAGGAATACGGTCTTATTGACCTTGTAATTTCTTCGAGAGAAGAGAGCAAACAGGAGTAATATGGCAAACAAAAGAAATGATTCCGACAAAAACGGCAAACAGGTAAAATGTTCTTTCTGCGGACAGACACAGAGCCAGGTCGGCCAGATGATAGCAGGACCGGGCGGAATATATATTTGCGACGAATGTATTTCCACATGCAATGATATCTTAAAACTTCAGGCAAAAGAAGGCATGGAAGAAGATTTGTTTGAAGCATCGGATTACGATTTTAGTAAAACAAATTTAAATATCAACCTTTTAAAGCCCAAGCAGATAAAAGAGTTTCTTGATGATTATGTGGTGGGACAGGAAGAAGCAAAGATAGTCCTGTCTGTAGCCGTTTACAATCATTACAAAAGAGTTACCACTCAGGCAGATCTTGATGTGGAACTCCAGAAGAGCAATATACTTATGCTCGGACCTACGGGCTCCGGTAAAACATATCTTGCACAGACGCTTGCAAAGATCATTAATGTGCCTTTTGCCATTTGTGATGCGACTACACTTACCGAAGCAGGCTATGTAGGTGAAGACGTTGAAAACATCCTTCTTAAGCTGATTCAGGCTGCGGATTATGATGTTGCAAGAGCAGAGTACGGTATTGTTTATATCGATGAAATCGACAAGATTACCAAAAAGAGCGAGAATGTATCCATCACCAGAGACGTATCGGGTGAAGGCGTTCAGCAGGCACTTTTAAAGATAATCGAAGGCACGAATGCATCCGTTCCCCCTCAGGGCGGCAGAAAGCATCCCCAGCAGGAACTCATCCCCATCGATACAACAAATATTCTGTTTATCTGTGGCGGTGCGTTTGACGGACTCGAAAATATTATCGAGCAGAGACTCAACAAAAAGTCAATCGGTTTCAATTCCGAAATCGTTAAAAACAATATCCTCGAAAAGAGCAATCTTTTCAAGGAAGTTGCACCTCAGGACCTCGTAAAATTCGGACTTATTCCCGAATTTGTAGGCCGTGTGCCCATTAATGTGGCATTAGAGGGCCTCGATGAGGAAGCACTTGTTAAGATCATAAAAGAGCCGAAAAACTCCATGATTAAGCAGTATACGGCTTTGTTTAAGATTGACGACGTAAATCTTTTCTTTGATGAGGATGCCGTAAAAGAAATCGCCAAGGAAGCTTACGAACGTAAGACCGGTGCGAGAGGTATCAGATCCATTATGGAAAAGGTTATGACAAGGGTAATGTTCGAAATTCCTTCGGACGATACCATTGCAGAGTGCCATATCACCAAGGATTCCATTCTAGGTTTATCCGAACCTGTGGTGATAAGAAAAGGAGAAGCGGTTAACGTTTCGACCGAAACCGTAACAGCGTAATATTAAGGGGCAAGAAATTGCCCCTTTTTCATTCATCAGTGCCCGGCTCCCGAAGGGTGCCAGGCTTTGTAAAAATCGAAAGGATTAAGGCATGAAAATAAAAAGCATAAATCTTGAAACCGTATGCGGTGTAAGCTCAAGACTTCCGAATAATTCGCTCCCCGAATTTGCTTTTGCAGGCAAGAGTAATGTCGGCAAATCTTCGCTTATAAATGCTTTTATGAACAGAAAATCGTATGCCAGAATATCCTCGCAGCCCGGTAAAACACAGACAATCAACTATTACAACATTAATTCCGAATTTTATCTCGTTGACTTACCCGGTTACGGCTATGCAAAGGTCTCGGAATCCGTCAAGGAACAGTGGGGCAAGATGATTGAGAGATACTTAAAGAAATCGCCCACACTAAAGGCTGTTTTTCTTCTCGTGGATATAAGACACGAGCCGAGTGCAAACGACGTTCAGATGTACGACTGGATCGTTGCAAACGGCTTTGATCCGATAGTTATAGCCACAAAGGCGGATAAAATATCAAAGGGTGCAGTAAGCAAACAGGTATCAATCATTAAAAAGAAGCTTGAATGCGACAAAAACACTGTAATTATACCGTTTTCGGCCGAGGACAAGAGGGGTCTGGAGGAGATTTACGTGAAGGTTGAAGAGTATCTTGAAAGCATCGCAAAAACAAATTAAATTTTTACTTGACTTAGGTGTGGTGTTTGGATATAATAGTCGTTGCGGATTGAAAAATCGCGTCAATCGGGGTGTGGCTCAGTTTGGCTAGAGCGCTGTCTTAGGGAGGCAGAGGTCGCAAGTTCAAATCTTGTCACTCCGATTTTTTTTATTACAGTAAATACTGTTTTTTACACATGACTATGTTATAATTGTCATGTGTATTTTTTTATTTTAACGGCGGTTTTTCGGTTTCAGACAAATTTTTTTAACCGATGGATTGACAGCCGAGGTTTTTTATTTGCTTTTTTCAGACAGAAAAATACACTTTCGGAGGATATATGATAGCTATAATTGATTACGATGCAGGCAATATCAAAAGCGTTGAAAAAGCGGTAATTAAACTTGGATATGACTGCGTGATTACGAGAGACAAGGAAGTGCTTAAAAAGGCCGACAAACTGATTCTTCCGGGCGTTGGAGCATTCGGAGATGCGATGGGTAAGTTAAACGAATACGGCCTTACCGAAATCATAAAAGAACTTGTAGTGGATGAGAGCAAACCGCTCCTTGGAATCTGCCTCGGACTTCAGCTTTTGTTTGAATCAAGCGAAGAGAGTCCCGGTATCGAGGGACTCGGACTTTTGAAGGGTAAAATCTTAAGACTCCCCGAAGGAGACGACAGAAAGATTCCGCACATGGGCTGGAATTCCCTTGATTTTCCGAAGAAAAGCATACTTTTTAAGAAAGTTGTAAAGGGAAGCTACGTTTATTTCGTCCATTCGTATTATCTTAAGGCGCAGGATGAAAAAATCGTTGCAGCAACCACAGAATACGGTACGACTGTCCACGCAGCAGTGGAGTGGGGAAATATATATGCCACACAGTTTCATCCCGAGAAGAGCTCGGCGGTGGGACTTAAGATCTTAAAGAATTTCCTGGAGGCTTAAATGCATACAAAAAGAATTATTCCGTGTCTCGACGTTAATGCCGGACGCGTTGTAAAAGGTGTAAATTTTGTCAATCTGATAGATGCCGGAGACCCGGTTGAATGTGCGCTTGCTTATGACAAAGCAGGTGCGGATGAGCTTGTTTTTCTGGACATTACCGCTAGCTCTGATGCGAGAGATACAGTGGTTGACATGGTAAGAGCGGTTGCGGAAAGCGTATTTATTCCGTTCACCGTAGGCGGCGGCATCAGAACCGTCGATGATTTTAAAAAGATTTTAAGAGAGGGCGCCGACAAGGTGGCCGTTAACTCTGCCGCAATCATGAACCCTAATTTAATCGCAGAAGCTGCGGATAAATTCGGTTCACAGTGCGTTGTTGTGGCCATAGATGCCAAGAGAAGAGCGGACGGAAGCGGCTGGAATATTTATAAAAACGGCGGACGTGTCGATATGGGCATAGATGCGCTTGAATGGGCCATAAAAGCCTGTGAACTCGGTGCCGGAGAGATTTTGCTTACCAGTATGGACTGCGACGGTACGAAGAACGGCTACGATATCGAATTAACCAGAACCATTGCTGAAAATGTTTCGATTCCCGTTATAGCTTCGGGCGGTGCAGGTACCATGGAGCATTTTAAGGATGCATTGACAGAAGGAAAAGCCGATGCAGCGCTTGCAGCAAGTCTTTTTCACTTTAAGGAACTTGAAATTCGTGAAGTAAAGAAATTCCTTGCAAACGAAGGAATACCCGTGAGGTTATAATATGCCGCCTATCACAGGAGAGTGGGAAAAGGCCCTAAAAGAAGAATTCAGCAAAGAATATTATATTAATCTTTACAAAAAACTTCTCGACGAATACAGGAATCATACGGTTTTCCCGCCCAAACAGGATCTTTTTAACGCATATCATTTTACTCCGCTTGAAAATGTCAAGGTCGTGATACTCGGACAGGACCCCTATCATGATGTCGGGCAGGCTCACGGACTATGTTTTTCGGTGCAAAAAGGCATAGAAATACCGCCTTCGCTGAAAAACATTTACGAGGAATTAAACAGGGAACTGGGTTGTTACATACCGGATAACGGATATCTTGAAAAATGGGCCAGACAGGGAGTGTTTTTGTTAAACGCCGTGCTGACGGTCAGGGCTCATTCGCCTCAGTCACATCAGGGAATAGGCTGGGAAAGATTCACCGATGCGACAATAAAGATTTTAAACGAGCAGAACCGGCCGATAGTTTTTATGCTCTGGGGTAAGTCGGCGATTTCGAAAAAAGAGATTTTAAACAATCCAAACCATCTGATTCTGACGGCTCCGCATCCTTCACCCCTCTCTGCATACAGAGGATTTTTCGACTGCGGACACTTCAAAAAAGCCAACGATTTTTTACGGGAAAACGGTCTTTCTCCCATCGACTGGCAGATTGAAAATGTGAATTAGAAAATTTTTGCAAAAAAGTGTAAAGAAATAGGGTTCAAAGTTTAGAATATCGTTTGATTTTTGACACTATAAAGTATATAATAAAAAATGGTGTGGATTAATAGATATTCACCCTAACAGACATTTGGGGAGGCATTCATGAAAGAATTAATGATAATGTATCATCCTGTGAAGAAGGAGATTCGTTTTCTTGCCAAAGCAAAGGGCGAGTTCGTGGAGATTCCTTATGCCATGTGTCCCTGGCTCAATCAGTACGGACCTGACAACGGCGAATTCCTGCTCCAGAATCACGGCAATAAATTCTTTGATGATATTTGGGAACAATTTTTAAGAGACAATGTCAATCTGGTTTTCAAGGGAACCAAGGTTGACTATGAAGACTTTGTAAAAAAAGTCAGAGAATACAACAAATCCGTTAACGAAGACAGATTTAAGGTTACACAGTTCATCGAACTTCCTTCCGTAACGGAGATTTATACCGCTATTGCGGATTTTTGTGATGCAACTCTTGAGACATTCGATAACGAACTTCAGAATTCCGACATCAGAAAATCATTTGTTGAAAGAAAGACAGAGTTTGAATCCAAGAAAGCAAGACTTAACAATTCGGACGTTAACCTTTGCCTGGTCGGTACATATTCTTCCGGTAAGTCAACATTCATCAATGCGTTAATCGGCAAGAGAATTCTTCCCGAGAGTATCAACTCCGAGACGGCCAAGATGTTCAGAATCAAGAACGCCAAGGAGCCCGCTGTTTCGTTTGTAATCAAAAAAGGCAGCGATCCCGATACATCGGTTATCGCAAACATTGTCTGGGATGCAGAGAAAAAGAGATTTGCTTTCCATGCTGACGGCGAATGCGAGATTACTCAGGAGAAGATCAATTCCGAAGTTAACTCCGCTATCATGTTCAGACTTCAGCAGCATGAACAGTTATACCAGGTACTTAAGAAATTAAACGACATTCCCAATATGGGAACTGACGAGAACGAAGAATATATCGACGGTATCATCGAAGTAAGCTTTCCGATTCCTTTGGACGAGAACATCAACTTCACCTTCTACGATACACCCGGTACCGACTCGAACTCCAATGAGCACCTGCTCGTACTTCAGAAAGCACTTGCTCAGCAGACCAACTCCATCTTAATCGTTTTATACGAGCCGACCAAGATGGAAGGTACAGGTAACTCGATTCTCTACAACCTGATTAATTCAAGCAACAGAGAAAACGAAGCTACAACCATCGACCTTACGAGATCGCTTCACGTAATCAACCAGGCTGATACAAAGTCACTTACAGACCTTCAGCTTTTGAAGAAAAAGAAAGTCGAAGTTACTCTCAAGGAAACAGACAAGATTTACAACGAAGAGGCACAGCAGATTGACCTTTCCAAGGAAAGACTCTTCTTCGTATCATCCAAGGCAGCATACATTGCAAAGGCTATCGGCAACAACGTCGATACGGAAGACGAAAGAAGATGGCTGGCTAACCACAAGAACGAAATCAACAACGATCCCGTTGACGATCCTTTCAGAGTAGACAACATCCAGGTAGATGTAGATACAGGTATGTACTTCAAGCTTGACAAGCTTGCACGTTCGGATAACGAGACAAAGGCTCTTATCAAGGATTGCTTCGAAGAACTTAAGAAGTGTAACAATCCTGAGGACTCCAGTCTTTATCCCATCCTTCAGAGAATCTACGTTAACTCCGGTATGTATGCGATTGAAAAAGAGATCATCCAGTACGGTCGTAAATATGCACTTGCTGTTAAGGCCAAAGGTCTTTACGACGGCATCAAGAGCGTCGTAGATTTCATCCGTGAAGACTACGAAGTAATTGAGAATCAGGCAAGACTGTCCAAGGAAGAAATCGAGAGAAACATCAATACGATGAAGACCAGCATGGTTAAGGATATTGATGAAGCCTATGCAGATTATCTTACCAATATGACTACCGAGAACATGGTATTCCAGATTGATGATATCAACCAGTTATACACTGTAATGGGTAACCGTCAGATTCAGGCAGGCAAGATTGCAGACAAGATGAAATGGATTGCTCTTCGTCCCGAAGTATTCGAAGAGAAGAACAACATCATCAGAAACGAACTTAACAGATATCTTCAGGAAATCGATGATAACTACAAGAACAACCGTGGAAGAATTCTAATCCAGCAGATTGACGAACTCAAAGGTATCATCATCAAGAAGATTTCAGGTTATAAAGGAATCGATGAAGAGATTATCAAGAGAATCACGAACGTTGCCGATACTCAGGTTCCTCCTTCAAGCTTAAAGGCTTTGAAGATGGATGAGTACATCAACAAGCAGAAGGCAATCTTCATCTTCTCTACCAACGATAAGAAGTCTTACAAGAACGACGTTGAGACAATGTTCGCGAATACAACCAAGGTTCAGTTCGATTCATACATCGAAGAAATCACCAAGGTTGCAATTGACAAGACAGCAGAGCTTGTTCAGGAATTCAAGAACAACATCGATATCATTTCCGCAAACCTCGAACTTCTCATCAAGGATGAGGAAAAGGCAAGCGCAGAGCAGGCTAAGGCTAAGGCAGTGCTTGATCTCGTCGAGAAGAAGGATAAAGAGCTTAACATGAGAATCTGGGGCGAGGACAAAGAAGACAAGCCCATCGATGTTAACGATACCGACGAGGCGGACGAAGACGAAGAATAATTCAAAATCAAATAATAAGGGGGCATTACATAAATGCCCTCTTTTTTTATGCAAAAAGGTTTAATATGTGGATTTGGCTTGTACTTCTTTACGGCCTTTTAAAAGGCGGCAGAGAAATCGTAAAGAAGAAATCACTTGAAAAGAATACTGTACTGGAAGTGCTTATTTTATATACGCTCTTGTCTTTTATAATAGTGCTTCCCGGCATAAAAGAAGCGATGCATGTGGACTGGATATTCTTACTTCCTATCGCCTTTAAATCGCTTATTATATTCATAGCATGGATTTTATCGTTTAAGGCCATAAAACAGATGCCTGTAAGTCTTTACGGCGTTATAGACTTATCCCGCGTTGTATTTGCCTCTGCGTTAGGTATTATCATCCTACACGAAGAAATGACGCTTACCACAATCATCGGTTCCGTACTCGTATGCGTGGGCGTTCTTTTATGCGAGAGAAAGAAAAACTTAAAAGACGAGAAAGTAAGTTTTAAAATTGTCTGCTTCACGATGATTTCGTGCCTGTTTAACGCGATATCGGGAGTAATGGATAAAATACTCACAAAGCATGTTTCAAGCAATCAGCTTCAGTTCTGGTACATGCTTTTTATGGTGCTTTATTACATCATCTTCATCATCGTCACCAGAGAGAAAATCAAATTTAAAAGCGCGATTAAAAACTACTGGATCTGGATACTCGCAATAATGTTTGTAATCGGCGACAGAGCACTCTTTATAGCAAACAGTATGCCTGAATCTAGAGTGACCGTTATGACGCTCATAAAACAAAGCTGTTGCCTTGTAACGATACTCGCAGGCAAATTTATATTCAAGGAAAAGAACATTACATATAAGCTTGTCTGCGCGCTTATAATTATCACAGGTATATTCATCGCGGTATTATAAATTTCTTGACGAAGCATTACAGAGAAAATTAGAATAAAAACAGTGAAAAACTTTAGACGAGGTTAAAAATGAGATTTGTTATTCAGAGAGTAACGCATTCAAGCGTTACCGTAGATTCCCAAATAGTTGGTCAGATAAATAAGGGCTTTCTGGTACTTATAGGTGTATCCGGAACTGATACCAAGGAGATTGCGGATAAGCTCATAAAAAAGATGTTAGGCCTTCGCATCTTTGAAGACGAAAACGGCAAGACAAATCTTTCTTTGGAAGATGTGGGCGGCGAACTGCTTTTAATATCACAGTTTACTCTTTACGCCGACTGTAAAAAAGGTAACAGACCTTCTTTTACGGATGCAGGCGGACCTGATATGGCCAATGCACTTTATGAATACATCATCGACGAATGTAAGAAGAGTGGTAAGAAGGTAGAAAAAGGCATCTTTGGCGCCGACATGAAGGTTGAACTCTTAAATGACGGTCCTTTTACCGTAATACTTGATTCGGAAAAACTGTAATTGTCTAAATAACTGCTCTTAAAGTTAAACCGAGATTTAATAAATATGAACAAACAGGAACTGAGAATTAAATATTCGGATATAAGAAAGAATATTCCTGACGAAAAAAGAAAAGAAGAGTCCTTTGAAATAACAAAAGAACTCCTAAAACTCATAAAAGAGAATTCTTTTTCGGCAGTTTTACTCTATGCGCCGAAAAAGTATGAAGTTGATGTCATAGGCGTATTTGAAGAGATAAATATTCCTATATATTTTCCGAGATGCACTAAGGAAGAAATGAACTTTTATGAGGTGGATGATTTATCCAAACTTCAGTTAGGAAACTTTAATGTAAGGGAACCCGAAGAAAGCTGTCCTGTGTTTATTCCGAAGGAAAATGAAAAATACCTAATCATTGTTCCCGGAATATGTTTTGATAAAAACGGTTACAGGATAGGCTATGGCAAAGGGTATTACGATAAATACTTGTCAAAATTTATGACATATGATTTCTGCAAAGTCGGAGCATGTTTCGAGGAATGCTTAATCGAAGATACATTACACGATCGCTTCGACATCAAAACAGATAAAGTGATATACTAAATAAAACTATTACCTTGGGGGCTTAAGATTTTTACTAAAAGAGGGTAATTAAATTGACAGAAAATAACGCGACACGAACAAACAAAATTATTGATTTTTTAAACAACAGAAAGACACAGATTTTATTCCTTTCACTTATTTTTATAATCGGATTTATAACGTCTTTCGGATACGGAAGCTATCTGGACGAGAAAAGCGAAAAGGAAATTTTATATTCAAACATATTAGAGTATACAAATCATATTGCACCGAATTCTTCACTTGCAAATGATTTTAAAACAAACGGCATAATTCCGATTAGTGAATCCATTGAAAAGGATCACGGAACGGCGCTTTATTATCCCGTCTGGTTTATTTATCTGATTGAAAAAGACAACATCAATCTCGGAAGTGCGATATGGCATGCGTATACCTTTTTCTTAGTATTCTTAGGCATGCTCTGTCTGTATTTTCTTGTAAAAGAAATATATGAAGATGCACCTTTTGCAATGGCTGCAGTTCTTTTGTTCTGGCTTACTCCGAGGATGTTTGCGGAGAGTCATTACAACAACAAAGACATGGTTCTTTTATCAGCCGTTTTTATGATTATGTATTTCGGCTATAAAGTCGCTAAAAGATGCGCATGGTGCGACGTAATTCTTTTTGCACTTGCAGGCGCATTTGCGATGAACACGAAAATCGTAGGCGCATGGCCGTTTGGCGTGATGGGAATATATGCGTTCTTCTACCTTTTGGTACAAAAAAAATTAAATGCAAAAACCATCATAAAAACCGCTTCCTGCATAGTGTTCTGGATTGTATTTTTTGTAAGTCTGACACCCGCAAGCTTTAGCGGAATAATAAAGTTTTTCATATATCTTTTAACCTTTGCCCTGGACTTTAACAGGTGGAACGATTACGTGCTTTATAACGGCATTATGCTTTATCACAATGTCACGGGAACACCGCATAAATATTTGATAAGGATGATTGGAATCACAACGCCGACCGTGCATCTTTTACTTCTTGCATCCGGTGTTGTCCTGACATTTGCAGGTCTTTTTATGGGAAAAGAAAAAAGATCGAAAAGCATCCGGACAATAGTCTTTACAATCTGCGGTATCGTACCACTTGCATTTGCCGTAATATCAGGCACGAGAGTATATAACGGCTGGAGACATTTCTATTTTGTATATCCTTCGCTTGTTTTACTCATGGTTCACGGTCTGGTCGGAATACACAAATTTTTAAAGAAAAGAAAACTTGCTGCAGTCATTCCTGTAGCAACCGCAACTTATCTTTTAAGCTGTGCTTTCGGAATCGGTGTAAATTACCCGCAGGAGCATTCTTTTTACAATGTGCTTGCAGGTGAAAACATCGAAGAAAGATTCGAACTCGACTACTGGGATTTATCAATCAAAGAAGCGCTAAACACCATTCTTGAACGCGAAGAAAAAGAGTTTTCGGTAGGGTGTCTAAACAATCCGACTCTCTGGGGAATCGAGAGAAATTACGACAAGTTAATCAATTTAAACAAACTCAGAATCGAAATAAAAGACGATTATAAAGAGGCCGATTACGTAATAGTAAATACGACCTACGCGAATATGTATTCAAAAGAAGCCTATAACGAACTAAAGAAAGATCACACGCTCATAAAAGAAATAAAATCCTACGGAAACACAATCTGCGAGGTATATAAAAAACAATTTGAATAATATGTAAAGTATTTGTAAATTCGGGCCGGAGTATATATTTCTCCGGTCTTTTTTATGATAAAATAATATATGTATAAAATCGCATTTATGGTTGGGAGATAAATGTTTAAAAGGGGATTGTTATGTCGAATAAAAATAATTCGAATGCGCTGTATAAAAAGCATCTGGCAATAATGATTTTTATTAATATCTGCCCTGTTTTTCATTGGATGAGAAACAATAAAAGACTGCTGAATTATTATTTTTATATAGTTCTTGCGGAATTCGAAAAGGTTAAAAACAAGGATTCCGAAATACTCGATATGCTCTACGAAGACTTGCTGGCATCTAAAAATTCGTTTGACAGTTTGTATGGCGTGGCGAATTTTATGAACAGCAGAGAATACAGGGAAATAGTGGCAAAAGCGCCGGACAAAAAAGAATAAGAAAAAATAAATCTTATGGCAAATGTAAAACAGATAATTGATATAATTTTAAATCTGATTGTTTTCGCGGATATGGTGTTTTTTACAATCATATCTTTTAAAAATGACGAGGGATGGAAATTAAAAAACGGTAAAAGACCGCTTAAATATTTTACGTTCTTAAGTAATGTGCATCTTGCGATTGCTTCCCTCTTAATCATCATTTTCCCGAACTCATTTATTGTGTGGATGATTAAATATACCGGAACGGCAGCAGTGACGGTTACAATGCTTACCGTGCTTGTATTTTTAGGCCCCACAATCGGATACAAAATAGTTCTTACGGGACGTGAACTCTGGATGCATTTAATCAATCCGCTTATCGCGATTGTTACTTTTACGATCCTTGAAAGAAGAAGTCTTTCGTTCGTGTATTCACTCTTTGGCATGCTTCCGGTTATTTTGTACGGAATTCTTTATTACTACAAAGTTCTGGTGGTTAAAAACGAAGAGAAAAAATGGGACGATTTTTACGGCTATAACAAGGGCGGGAAATGGTATATTTCCATAATCCTTATGTTGGTCGGCACATTTGCCATCTGCATGGCTTACTATTTTACGGGAAAGATAGGTTTTTAACTTAAAACGGATAATTCGTTCATTGAAAAATCACTCAAAATTTGGTAAAATAAACTATGATGTGAGGTAGGAATACTTCAGGGTTTTAAGGGGGCAAAATTTAATATGAGACTTCATTTTATCGGGGCGGATCACGAGGTAACCGGAAGCTGTCACTGCATTGAAGCGTGCGGCAAATGGATTCTGGTTGACTATGGTATGGAGCAGGGTATTAATGTGTTTGAAAATGCCGAGCTCCCCTGTGCAGAGTGCGATATTGATTATGTTTTTCTTACGCACGCGCATATTGACCATACGGGACTTCTGCCTCTTTTATATTCCAAGGGGTTCAAAGGAAAAGTTATTGCTACCGAGGCCACGAGAGATCTTTGCAGTATAATGCTTCGTGACTGCGCGCATATTCAGATGCAGGAAGCAGAATGGAAGAGCAGAAAGGCTAAAAGAGGCGCAAAGGACTTTGACGTAAAACCGCTTTATACAATGGAAGATGCCGAAGGAATCATTCGTAAAATCCTTCCGTTTGCATATAATGCAGAATATGATCTCTGCGAGGGTATATCCTTCAGATTTACCGATGTAGGACATTTGCTCGGTTCATCGAGTATTGAAATCTGGATTACAGAAATGGGTGTTACCAAGAAAATCGTTTTCTCGGGTGACCTCGGAAATATAAACGATCCCATCCTAAAAGATCCGACATATACCGATGAAGCCGATTATGTCGTAATGGAATCCACATACGGTGACAGATATCATTCAAAAGACAAGCCGGATTATGTCAGAGAACTCGCGGATATCATTCAGAGAACTTTTGACAGAGGCGGAAATGTTGTTATTCCTTCGTTTGCGGTCGGCAGAACGCAGGAAATGCTTTATTTCTTAAGACAGATTAAAGCAGCCAAAATGATAACGGGGCACGATGATTTTAAGGTATTCGTGGATTCACCCTTAGCCGTTGAAGCAACCGAAGTATTCCAGAAGAATATTTACAACTGTTTCTCAGATGAGGCAATGGAACTGGTAAGACAGGGTATCAACCCTCTGGTATTCCCGGGGCTTAACTTAACCATCACATCCGACGAATCCAAGGAAATCAACTTTGATTCGGAGCCAAAGGTTATAATCTCCGCATCAGGTATGTGTGAAGCAGGCCGTATCAGACATCATTTAAAGCACAACCTTTGGAGAGAAGAGTGTACAATTCTCTTCGTAGGTTACCAGGCTAACGGAACATTAGGAAGAATGCTTGTTGACGGTATCGAAGAAGTTAAGCTTTTCGGTGAACCGATTGAAGTAAATGCACATATCGAAGTATTAGCCGGAATGAGCGGTCATGCGGATAAGGGCGGACTTATTGACTGGGTAAGCGCCTTTAAGAGAAAGCCCAACAAAGTATTTCTTGTTCACGGTGAAGATTCCGTCTGCAATATGTTTGCGGACTGCTTAAGAGATGAGTACGGATTTGATACATATGCTCCTTACTCCGGAACCATCTACGATCTGATGGCTGACGAAATCGAATACGAGGCATCTCCGAGACCCGTTGTCAAAAAAGACCCTGCCAAGAGAGTATCCGAGGTATTTGCAAGACTCCTTGCAGCAGGAAACAGACTATTACAGGTTATCGACAGAAACCAGGGCGGTGCGAACAAAGACCTTGCGAAATTCGCAGACCAGATCAACTCGCTGTGTGATAAATGGGACAGATAAAATTAAGCCCGACACTTTATGGTGCCGGGCTTTTTTATGTCTATTTCTTTTGCTGATATACCGGATCGGCAGGATAGCCGCCTTTTAATTTCTGCATACCTCTCTGGATGGCATCCTTAGAATTCTTCCAGTCGGCATCTTTATTTCTGTAATCGTATTTTTCGATGAGCCAAGAAACATCTTCCTGAAGACGGTCCATGTTTTTCTGCATCAGAGGGAAGAGCATGTTGAAGAATTCTTCCTTCTGCTTGTCGTTTAGTCTGCTTTCCGCGGCTTCGCAGACATCTCCGAAATGTGTGATACAAAAGCCTTTTGAATTTTTAATCTTCTCTACAAATTCGGGATCTTTTTTATACATTACAAAGAAAGTATCGAGATATCTTTCATACATTTCATTGAATGAATTGCAGATGTAGCAGGATTCTTCCTTGGCTTTGGCCCATGCGGCAACAGAGTTTCTCATTTCCGCACCCGAAGACTTGGTAAACTTTGCCATAAAAGGAGTTTTACCGGGCTTGTATGCATCCATGGCATCCTTCATCTGACGGCGCATCTCCATGTAATGGGTTTTTAAGATCCATGCATTTCCCAAAGTATTGCCGTAATCAAACATCTTTTTAAAATGCATTTTGCAAAAACCGGCCTTGTCTGTTTTTTCTCTCATATCGGCTTCCATATAGGACGAACCGGAGCCTAAAACGAGGTCCAAAAGATCCTGCTCAACATCTCTTTCCACGAAGCAGAAAGGGCATTCATCCTTGGCGTTTACGGCATCGTTCATGGGTATTGTATATAATTTTTCTTTCATAGGAAGCCTCCTGAAATTTTCTTTTATACATTTTAACAACCTAAGGGGACAAGTGTCAAACTTGTTTTCAACTTGTCAAACACTTGCAAAAATGATATAATTTCTGTTGTTTTGGCATTATTTTGTCATAAAGGAGATAGTTATGATAAGTGTTGCTGTTATGGGATACGGCACTGTCGGCAGCGGTGTTGTGGAAATAATCGACAAAAACAAAAAAGAAGTCAGCGAGAAAGCCGGCGATGAGGTATCTGTCAAGTACATACTTGATTTAAGGGATTTTCCGGGCGATCCTCATCAGGACAAGTTCATAAAAGATTATAAAATTCTCGTAGATGACCCCGAAGTTGATATCGTTGTGGAAGCTTTGGGCGGAATCGGGACGGCATATAAATTTACCAAGGAAGCTCTTCTTGCGGGTAAGAGTGTGTGTACATCCAATAAGGCTGTAGTGGCAGAACACGGCCCTGAGCTTCTTAAAATTGCAAAAGAAAATAACTGTACATATATTTTTGAAGCCAGCGTAGGCGGCGGTATTCCCATCATCAGACCGCTTCACACAAGCTTCACCGCAGAGAAAATCGAAAGCATTACAGGTATCTTAAACGGTACGACGAACTATATGCTTACGAAGATGGATGAAGAGAACTGCGATTATGACGAAGTGCTTAAGGAAGCACAGGCTAAGGGCTATGCCGAGCAGAACCCCGAAGCGGACGTATGCGGATACGACGCATGCAGAAAGATTGCAATCCTCACATCTTTAAGCTGTGGCAAAACTGTTCATTATCAGGATATCCGCACGGAAGGTATCACGAATATCGACAAGGCGGATTTTGAATATGCCAAGAAACTTAACTCCTCTATTAAGCTTCTCGGTTTAAGCCGTATGGAAGACGGAAAGTGCATGTGTATTGTTGCTCCTTTCTTAGTTAATGATAAGCATCCTCTTTCAATGGTTCGCGGCGTGTTTAATGCAATTATGGTAAAAGGAAACATGGTTGGCGATACGCTCTTTTATGGTCAGGGAGCAGGCAAGCTTGCTACCGCATCCGCAATCGTGGCAGATATTGTTGACTGTGCCGTTAATAAGGGGAAAACAATCGAATGTCTCTGGAAGGATGAAGATGCAGTTCTTGCTAAAGACAGTGAAAAATACTTCAGTTATTTCGTTCGTGTAAAGAAAGATTCTTTCGAAGAGATTTCAAAGAGTCTTGCAGCAGAGAAAGTTCTTGATTCGGAAGCTGATGAAATCGGATTTGTAAGCGCAAAGATTTCCGAAGAAGAATTCTTTAAAATCAAAGACAATTACGAAGCATCGATAATCAATTATATTCGTATTTTAGACTGCTAAGCGGTCTGAAGTTTTTGACAGGTAGTAAAAATGAAGTATGTAGTTATAATATGTGACGGTATGTCGGATGAACCTCTCGAGGAACTTGGCGGAAAGACTCCTCTTTTTGCAGCCAAGACATCGCATGCCGATACACTTGCAAGAGTTTCGGAACTTGGCATCGTTCATACAATTCCCAAAGGAATGGATGCCTCCTCCGACGTTGCAATTCTTTCTGTACTCGGATATAATCCCTCACTCATTGAAAATATATTAAAGGATGAACCTTCGGAGACATCCTTTGATTTTTATACGAACACGGGTAAAAAAGGCGCAATTGTTACAGCCGATGATAAGATAAAGACTGTAGCGGAGAAAATAAATCTGTCCGTAATGGAAGCCGAAGGTGCGACAGGAGATTTATCAACCAGTTACGCCGGCAAAAAAGATGCGGCTGTAAAAGCGTTCTTTGACGATGATATGGATCTCGTGATGATTCATGTAAAGGCACCCGGTGTTGCAGGCGAAAACAAGGATCTTGAGAAAAAGATTTCCGCGATTGAAAGCATTGATGCTTATATCGTAGGACCTTTGGTAGAAGAGATGCAGGGCAGGGATGCTGAATTCAGACTCCTTTTGATGCCCGGATTCCCGACGCCTGTAAGACTCGGAAGCAATTCAAAAGAAGCCGTTCCTTATCTTTTATACGATTCATCCGTGGAAGAGGACGGAGACCCCGTATTTTCGGAAAAAACAGCACTCGAAAAGGGTTTCTTTTATGATGAAGGATACCTTCTTTCCAATCATTTTTTGGAAGCAGAGTAGTTTTTTGTTGAAAAATGGATTAAATGGAATTAAAATAGTGATGTTTTGGGGATAAAATCTTAACTCAAGGAGGAAAAAATGTTAGTCGTTAAGAAATTTGGCGGTACTTCTGTTGCCAACAAAGAGAGAATCTATAACGTAGCTCGTCGCTGTATTGAAGATTACAATGCAGGTAATGATGTAGTAGTTATTCTTTCGGCAATGGGAAAGATGACCGACGAACTCATTGAAAAAGCAAAAGATATTAATCCCAACCCATCCAGAAGAGAGCTTGATATGCTCCTTACAGTAGGCGAACAGACAAGCGTTGCTTTGATGGCTATGGCGATGGCGAACCTTGGCGTACCTGCAATCAGCTTAAATGCTTTCCAGGTGTCCATGCATACAACTTCCAATTACGGAAATGCAAGACTTAAAAGAATTGATACCGAAAGAATTTCACACGAACTTGAAAGCCGTAAGATTGTTATCATCACAGGTTTCCAGGGCGTAAATAAATATGACGATTATACCACACTCGGAAGAGGCGGTTCAGATACAACTGCTGTTGCAATCGCAGCTGCACTCCGTGCAGACAAGTGCGAAATTTACACAGACGTTGACGGTGTATACACAGCAGACCCGAGAATTGTTAAGAAAGCAAGAAAGTTAAACGAAATCACATATGATGAAATGCTCGATCTTGCCACACTCGGTGCGGGAGTATTACACAACCGTTCAGTTGAAATGGCAAAGAAATACGGAGTTACTTTGGTAGTTCGTTCATCCCTTACAAATGAGGAAGGAACAATCGTTAAGGAGGATGTTAAAGTGGAAAAAATGCTTGTTAGCGGCGTAGCCGTAGATAAAAGTGCTGAAAGAATTTCAATTATCGGTCTTGAAGATAAGCCCGGTACTGCATTCAGAGTATTCGATGCTCTTGCAAAGGCAAACGTAAACGTAGATATGATCTTACAGTCAGTAGGTCGTGACAATACAAAGGATATTTCATTTACTGTAGACGGAAACTTCGGTGAAGATGCTCTTAAGGTTCTTGAAGAGAATCAGGCAAGACTTAAATATCAGAACATCGAAATGGAAAAGAATGTTGCAAAGGTATCAATCGTAGGTGCCGGCATGATGTCTAACCCCGGTGTTGCAGCGAAGATGTTTGAGTGCCTCTACAACGAGCACATCAACATCAAGATGATTTCAACTTCCGAAATCAGAGTAACCGTTCTTATCGACGTAAATGATGCAGAGAAAGCAGCTAACGCAATTCACGACATCTTCGGTCTTGATGAATAATTAGTATTTACAATAAATAAAACTGCCCGACACATTTAAGTGCCGGGCAGTTATTTTTTTGTTTAAAGCTTATTTCTGATCAGTACCTTTTCTCTTTTTAACTGCTTCTGAAAGGAGATATTCTATCTGACCGTTTATAGATCTGAAATCGTCCTCTGCCCATTTGGCAAGGTCGCTGTGCAAAGAAGGAGAAAGGCGAAGCAGAATCTGCTTTTTTTCCAAAGCGGAATTATCTGTATTTTTTTTATCTGTATTTCCCATAATACTCACCTTTTCCTAAAGCGTAGGGTTAACGTTGCTTAATAAATCGATCCGCTGTTAACGATGGGCTGTGCTTCCTTGTTGCCGCAAAGAACAACCATTAAGTTACTTACCATCTGAGCTTTTCTTTCATCGTCAAGGTTTACGATCTGGTTTTCAGAAAGCTGATCGATAGCCATTTCTACCATGCTTACAGCACCTTCAACGATTTTCTTTCTTGCTGCGATAATTGCAACTGCCTGCTGTCTCTGGAGCATTGCTGCTGCGATTTCTTCAGAATATGAAAGATGAGTGATACGTACTTCGATTACTTCGATACCTGCGTCAGCAACACGTGTCTGAAGTTCTTCTTTCATTCTGTCAGCAATTTCCTGTGATGAACCACGGAGTGTCTTTTCATCGATTCCGTCATTGTCATCTATATCATCGTAAGGATAAAGTCTTGCAATATTTCTGATGGTAGAGTCGCACTGGATTGAAAGGAAGTTATTGTAGTTTTCTACTGCGAATACGGCTCTTGTGGGATCTACGACTTTCCAGATAACTACTGCACCGATGATGATGGGGTTACCGAGAATATCGTTAACTTTCTGTTTCTGGTTGTCGAGAGTTCTGACCTTCATTGATACTGTCTTTGAACCTACGGTAATTCTCTGGCCGTTGGGCTGTGTCACGGTTGTAAGTCCGGGGTTGAATGCGCTTGCAAAAGGATTTACAAGGAAGAAACCGGATTTTTTGATGGTTCCGTGATATTTACCGAAGAGTGTAAGTACCATTGCTTCATTGGGTTTAACTGTTTTAAGTCCTCCGAAGAGTATGCAGGAGATAATGAAGAATATTACGCAAAGTAAAATTATCAGAATTCCTACTATTGTGAAGTAGCTGCCTGCTGCGGCGAGTCCGCATCCTACGAAGAAGAAAGCAACTTCGATGCAAATGGCTATTATATTTAAGAAGAGCATTAATATTCCGGATGCCGGACGAAGTTCTCTCTCCTGAATTGTGTAATTGTTTTTGTTGAGTTTATCCATAATTGTTCCTCCAAAAAAATTCAACCTTTCGCTGCCTTATGGAGCGAAAATCAAAATGTATCGCTGACTAAGATATATGTTTGATATTTCTTGATATCATTTTGATATCATCACGATAACATGCCGTTAAATATTTGTCAATATATTTTTTAAAAATGTTTTTCGCATTCTTTTTTTAGTACCTTTTAACCTTGATATATTCTTTAAAATTATATAATCTTTATTAGGATGATTAATCATAAAAGAGAGAGAAGTATGTATATAAAAGAAATCATAAAAAAATCAATCAAAAAAATATTAATTTCGACAGCACCTTTAATGCTTGCATTTTTAATGCTTCCTTTAAACGTGTTTGCCGCAATAAGAGTGCCTGTAGATACTTCAATAGAGCCAAACAAAGATGCGGGCACGGATTTATATGAGAGCAAGTGCTATTATCACAATGCACTTCCGCTTAACATATCAATTTCTTCGGGACAGGATTCGTCCGTTCTTCATGACGAAAGATACTCAACAAGCATCAAACTTGATGAGGGAACACTAATCACCGTTTCAAGCGAAACGAAAATGCACAGTCTGTACATAATCTGGGACTGCATGGTTCCCGAATGGACTTTAAAAATCGGTGATAATTCTTACACTTACGGTAAGTACAATTTCCTTCACGAATACATTGAACTTCCCGAGGAAACAAACGAACTTACAATAGTAATCCCCGATGCCGGAGACCAGACTCCGATTAAGGGTCTTAATAAAATGAGAATGTCCGATATCATTGCTTTTGAAAGCGCGGATGTTCCCGTCTGGGTTCAGAAATGGGAGCCTCCCTGCGAAGAAGCAGATATTCTTGCTTTCTCCACACATTCCGATGACGAGCAGATTTTCCTTGGCGGTATTACGCCTATTTACCAGGCAGAAAAGAATATGCGTGTTCAGTTTGCGTTTTTTACCACGCACTGGAATACATACGAGCCCATCAGAGAACATGAAAAGTTAAACGGTTTGTGGCTTGCGGGAGCAAAGTATTATCCGATAATGGGTATCTTCGAGGATGCTTATTCCACGACCTATGAAGGCGCGGCTCAGTCGATAAACGAAAACGAGGCGGCTTTGTTTGAAACTCAGATTATAAGAAGAGTTCATCCTCAGGTAGTCGTTACGCAGGATTATTTAAAGGGCGAGTACGGTCACGGCCAGCATATATTTATGGCCACCAATACTATTAAGGCAGTGGATAATGCGGCTGATGAAAATTACGATCCCGACAGCATTTCAAAGTACGGCACATGGACTGTTCCTAAATTCTATGTTCATTTAAATTCGGACGACCCCACGTTGCTTGATATGAGAGCACCCTTAGAGAGCTTTGGCGGCAAGAGAGCAATTGATGTTGCAAGACAGGCATACCTCTGCCATCAGACACAGCAGTGGTGTGATTTTTCCGTAGATGATTACGGTCCTTACTCTGCAGCAAAATGGGGACTTTATAAATCAAATGTCGGTCCCGACGTTGCAAAGAACGACCTTATGGAAAATCTTGTTTCCTATGACGAACAGGAAAGAATAAGACTCGAAGAAGAGGAAGCACTTCGTCTCGAAGAAGAAAAGAAAAAGGCTGAAGAAGAGGAGAAGGCTCGTCTTGAAAAAGAAGCCCTCGAAAAAGAGCAGGCCGAAAAAGAAACTGACAGCAAAGACAAAGAAAAGACCAAGGATGAGGCTTCGCTATCCGAAACCGAAATCTTTGTTATCGTTGCGATAGTTGTAATTGTTTTAATGGCAGGCGGATTCGCGGCGTATTTCATAGTAAGCAATAATCAAAAGAAAAAGAGACGCAGGAAGAGAAGACGTTAAGATCATGAAAAAATATTTTAAATTATTACTGACAACAATGGCTTTCTTCGTTTTGGCATTTATGTCTTTTAGGATCAGCGCCAAAGCCGAAGCGATAAATATTTATACTGTGGATGATTTACTGGCCGTATCTGAGAATACAAATGCGGATTATATTTTAATGAACGATATCGATATGGCGGGCATCGAATGGACTCCGATAGATTTTACGGGTAACTTCGACGGCAACAACCACGCGATTTTAAATCTGTCGGTCAAATCCACATCAACTGAAATTCGTACAACATACGACGGAAACTACAAGACTTACGACACAAGTTTCGCAGGTCTTTTCGGCGTACTTGAAAACGCAACAGTTAAGAATCTAACATTAAAGGGAATAAATGTAACCGTAAACAAAGAAGAGCCCTGCTTTATCGGCTCGATAGCAGGCTTTGCGGAGAAAAGCAGCATCGAAAACTGCAGCATTGACGGAACATTAAGACTTGATGTATCTGCTAAGATGTTCGGCGTCGGTGGAATCGTCGGATACGGCGGAGACGGTTCGATTACATCCACCAATGCAGATGTGACTTTAATCTGTATCGACCACGACAAGGAAAACAGGGACGAGCAGTTTATGGGCGGCGGATATTCCGCAGGATATCTTGATGTCGACAAATGCTTTATTAAAATAGACGGATACGATTCCGACCACGGATATGTTCATGACGGCGGACTGGTCGGAATGTACATTCTTTATCCCTTAGGAAACAATTACGCAGGATATATTAACAATACCAGAGTAGAAGGCATGATTACCTTCTTCGAAGACAATACCGACAGAAGAGCATACTGTAAGGACTTTATAGGCGAAGTTATGAACTGGACCTACGAGTATGTCGGCAATTCGTCTGACTTTACGCGTAATGAAATAAAAGATTACTCTAAGGACCTGCTTCCTCATTACTGCGAAGGAGGAAACTTTTCCAAAGAGGTAATTGAAAGCACCTGCGACGAATTCGGATATACAGTATATAAATGCAATGACTGTAACGAATATTCTTACAAAGCCGATTACACATTAAAGAATCATAAGCTCGGCGAGTTAAGCGTAATCGAAGAAGCCACCACCGAAAAAGAAGGCCTTTCAAAGGGCGTTTGTTCAGATTGCGGAGCAGAAGTTTACGTCATTACTCCGGTTGTTGAAGAAAAGGTTGAAGAACCTGAGATACAAGTAGAAACCGAAAGCATTGCAGAACCTGAAACCGTGCCTGAAAAGGAGCCCGTAAAAGAGGAAGAAGGCGATACCTTACTTAAGGTATTTCTTATAGGCGGACTTATTATCTGCATCGGCCTTGTGGCAGCCATCGCGGTGGTTTTGTTTAGAGGGTGCAAAAAGAGATAGTCTATTTACACAAATGCCCGTTTTATGCTATAATATATGTCTGTTGCGGACTGATTCAGAACAGTAAAATCCGAAAGGAACAAGAAGAATGTTAAACGACAAAGTTATCCTTCTTACCGGCGGTACGGGTTCGTTTGGTAAGGCCTTTACAAAGTATGTTTTAAACAATTACGATCCTAAGAAAATTATCATTTATTCACGTGACGAATTTAAACAGTTCATCATGCAGAATGATTTCAAAAAGGAATTTCCCGACAAGTTTTCAAAACTCAGATTTTTCATAGGTGATGTCAGAGATAAAGACAGATTAAAACGCGCGATGGAGGGCGTTGATTTTGTTATTCATGCTGCAGCCTTAAAGCAGGTTCCCGCATGCGAATACAACCCTCAGGAAGCAATCAAGACAAATATTCACGGAGCGCAGAATGTAATTGATGCTGCACTTGATTCGGGCGTTAAAAAAGTAGTTGCTCTTTCCACAGACAAGGCAGTTAACCCCGTAAATCTTTACGGCGGTACAAAACTTGTTTCCGACAAACTTTTCATAGCAGCCAACTCATATGTAGGCGAAAAGGATATCTGTTTCTCGATCGTTCGTTACGGTAACGTAGCAGGCAGCCGCGGTTCGGTTATTCCTTTCTTCAAGGATTTAATCGACAAGGGCGCTACGGAACTTCCCATCACAGATTTCAGAATGACAAGATTCTGGATTTCTCTCGAAGAAGGTGTAGAACTTGTAATCAAAGCTCTTAACGAATCAAAGGGCGGCGAAACATTTATTTCAAAGATTCCTTCTTTTAAGATCACCGATCTTGCTGAGGCAATGCTTCCCGGCTGTTCCAAAAAGGAAGTCGGCATCAGAGAAGGCGAAAAGCTTCACGAGATAATGATTACCACAGAGGATTCTTTCACAACATACGAATTTGACAAGCATTTCATCGTATACCCTCAGATGATTTTCGCAAAGAGAATGCTTCCTTCAAACGAAGGCAAAAAGGTTGAAGAAGGATTTTCATATTCATCGGGCAACAATACCTGGTGGCTTACCGTTGAGGAAATCAGAGAGAGATTAAATACGTTAAAATAAAGCTAAAATTTTAAGGAGGATACAATTATGAAGTTAGTTCCATTAGGCGACAGAGTTGTATTGAAGCAGTTAATCGCAGAAGAGACCACAAAGTCAGGCATCGTGATCCCCGGTCAGAACAAAGAGAAACCCCAGCAGGCTGAGGTTATTGCAGTAGGCCCCGGAATCCTTGCAGACGGCAAAGAAGTAAAAATGGAAGTTAAGGTTGGCGATCAGGTAATCTACTCCAAATACTCGGGAACCGAAGTTAAGATTGATGACGAAGAAGTTATCATCGTAAAACAGTCGGATATTCTTGCTATAGTAGAATAATCACATTTATATATTTTAGGAGGTTTAGTTAAAATGGCTAAAGAGATTAAATATGGCGCAGAAGCCCGCGCTAGTCTTGAAGCCGGCGTTAACCAGCTGGCGGATACAGTCAGAGTAACACTCGGACCTAAGGGCAGAAATGTAGTACTTGATAAATCATACGGTTCACCCCTTATCACCAACGACGGTGTAACCATTGCAAAAGAAATCGAACTTGAAGACGCATTCGAAAATATGGGCGCTCAGCTCGTAAAAGAAGTAGCAACAAAGACCAACGATGTTGCAGGTGACGGTACAACAACAGCAACAGTTCTTGCACAGGCAATGATCAATGCAGGTATGAAGAACATCGCTGCTGGTGCTAACCCCATCATCTTAAGAAAAGGTATGAAGAAAGCTACCGAATGTGCAGTAGAAGCCATCAAGAGCATGTCATCAAAGGTTAACGGCAAAGAGCAGATTGCAAGAGTTGCAGCTATTTCCGCAGGCGATGATATGGTAGGCGAGATGGTAGCCGATGCTATGGAAAAGGTTTCAGGCGACGGCGTTATCACAATCGAAGAATCAAAGACCATGCAGACCGAACTTGATTTGGTTGAAGGTATGCAGTTTGATAAAGGTTATCTTTCAGCTTACATGTGTACAGACATGGAAAAGATGGAAGCAGTTCTTGAAAATCCTTACATCCTTATCACTGATAAGAAGATTTCCAACATTCAGGAAATCCTTCCCGTTCTCGAAACAATCGTTCAGAGCGGTGCAAAGCTTCTTATCATTGCAGAAGACATTGAAGGCGAAGCGCTCACAACACTTATTGTCAACAAACTTCGCGGTACATTCAATGTTGTAGCAGTTAAGGCTCCCGGTTATGGTGACAGACGTAAGGAAATGCTCAAGGATATCGCTATTCTTACAGGCGGTCAGGTAATCAGCGAAGAGCTCGGTCTTGATTTAAAAGAAGTAACACTTCAGGATATGGGTCGTGCAAAATCTGTTAAGGTTCAGAAGGAAAACACCATCATTGTTGACGGTGCGGGAAATTCCGATGAAATCGCAGCAAGAGTTGCACAGATCAAAACAGCTATCGAAACAACAACATCAGATTTCGATAAGGAAAAACTTCAGGAAAGACTTGCAAAACTTGCAGGCGGCGTAGCAGTTATCAAAGTAGGCGCAGCAACAGAAGCTGAAATGAAAGAAGCAAAACTTCGTATGGAAGATGCTTTGGCAGCTACAAAGGCAGCAGTTGAGGAAGGTATTATCGCAGGCGGCGGATCGGCTTACATTCATGCTTCCAAGAAAGTTAAAGAACTTGCCGATACACTTGAAGGCGACGAGAAGACAGGTGCTCAGATCGTTCTTACAGCACTTAAGGCTCCTCTTTACCACATCGCTGCAAATGCCGGCCTTGACGGTTCCGTAATCGTTAATAAGGTATACGAATCAGAAGTTGGTTTCGGATTCGATGCTCTTAAGGAAGAATACGTGAACATGGTTGAAGCAGGTATTCTTGATCCTTCAAAAGTTACCAGAAGTGCACTTCAGAACGCAACCAGCGTAGCATCCACATTCCTGACAACAGAAAGTGCCGTTGCAAACATCAAGGAAGATACTCCCGCAATGCCTGCCGGCGGTATGGGCGGAATGGGATATTAAAAAGTCGAAAATTCGACAGAGAGGTGATTTCATGAAAAAGTTTTTATGCTTAGCTGCAGGTTTACTTATGATTGCTTCACTTGCGGCTTGTACGTCAAAAAAAGATGAACTCGTTATGGCAACAAACGCAGAGTTTCCTCCTTACGAGTTTCATGAAGGGGACAAAATAGTAGGAATAGACGTTGAAATCTGCCAGGCAATCGCTGATGAGTTAGGGAAAGAACTCGTTATTGAGGATATGGCATTCGATTCGGTTATCACTTCTGTATATACAGGAAAAGCAGATTTGGGAGCAGCAGGTCTTACAATCACGGAAGACAGACTTAAAAACATCAACTTCTCAGATCCTTATGCAACTGCAGCTCAGGTTATCATCATAAAAGATGATTCCGATATTACTTCACCCGACGATTTAGTCGGCAAGACAATCGGTGTTCAGCTTGGTACAACAGGCGACATTTATGCCGAAGACATTGAAGATGCAACACTTGAACGTTACAACAAGGGATTTGAAGCAGTTCAGGCACTTCTTCAGGGCAAAATCGATGCGGTTATTATCGACAACGAGCCCGCAAAGGTTTATGTATCACAGAACGACGGCTTAAAGATTGTTGACGAAGCATTTACCTACGAGGAATATGCAATTGCAATCGCTAAGGACAACGATAAGTTACTTAACGACGTAAATGCAGCTATTAAGAAATTAAAGGATTCCGGTAAGCTTGATGAGATTGTGGCCAAATACATTTCTGCCGACAACTAGGTGTTCATATGGCGTTTTTTGATGGTTTTTATTTAAACTTCATAAAAGACAACAGATGGAAATACATTGTAAACGGTTTGGGAGTTACTCTGAGAGTAACTCTCTTTGCCGTTTTAATCGGTATCGCTATCGGCTTTGTCGTAGCAATAATCCGTTCGACTTATGAAAAGACGGGAAAGCTTATAATACTCAATTTTCTGGCGAATATTTATCTGACGGTTATAAGAGGAACTCCCGTTGTAGTTCAGCTTTTGATTATTTATTTTGTTATCTTCGGATCTGTTCGAATTGACAAAGTTTTTGTCGCTATTGTAGCGTTCGGTATCAACTCCGGCGCGTACGTTGCGGAAATAATCCGAAGCGGAATTATGTCCATAGATCCGGGACAGATGGAAGCAGGAAGATCTCTCGGATTTAATTACATTCAGACCATGTGGCATATCATAATTCCGCAGGCCTTTAAGAATGTACTTCCCGCACTCGGCAACGAGTTCATAGTTCTCCTAAAAGAGACTTCGGTTGCAGGTTATATAGCACTCGAAGATTTAACAAAAGGAGCGGACATCATAAGAAGTCAGACTTACAGTCCGTTTATTCCTCTTTTATCCGTTGCCGCAATTTATTTAGGCATAGTAATGCTTTTATCATTCCTTCTTAAGAAATTGGAGAGGAGGTTGAGAAGCAGTGAGCGATAATAACGAAAAACAGCTCCTTATAAGTGTTGACAATCTTTCAAAACATTTTGACGATTTACACGCTCTTAACGGAGTATCGATAGATATTTACAAAGGTGATGTTATATTCGTGGTAGGTCCTTCAGGTTCCGGTAAATCCACATTTTTACGCTGTCTTAACAGACTGGAGGAACCCACAGGCGGAACGATTCTTTTTGAAGGAATTGATATCACCGACAAGAAAACAGACATCAACAAACATCGTCAGAAAATGGGAATGGTATTCCAGCAGTTTAATTTATTCCCTCATATGACGGTATTAAAAAACCTTACTTTGGGACCTATAAAGCTTCAGGGTAAATCCAAGGCAGAAGCCGAAGAAGAAGCTATGAAACTTTTGGAGAGAGTAGGACTTGCAGACAGAGCTAAGGCATATCCGAATCAGCTCTCAGGCGGCCAGAAGCAGCGTATCGCAATTGTTCGTGCACTTTGCATGAAACCCGATGTAATGCTTTTTGACGAGCCCACATCCGCACTCGATCCCGAGATGGTAGGCGAAGTTCTCGAAGTAATGCGTGAACTTGCAAAAGAAAATATGACCATGGTAGTCGTTACCCACGAAATCGCATTCGCCAAAGAAATCGCAAACCGCGTTATCTTTATGGCAGACGGCTTCATCGAAGAAGAAGGCCCTGCAGCCGAGTTCTTCGACAACCCCAAGTCCGAACGACTTAAACAGTTTTTGGCAAAGGTACTGTAAAAAGCGGGCAGCCAAGGAAATGGGGGAGCGGCGACCACGCAATACACCGCGGGCACGCTTATAAAGAAATTTATTCAAACTTATAAATATATTTATTACGGAGGAAAAAGATGAGTACAGTTAGACGAATCTATGTAGAAAAAAAGCCCGATTATGCGGTAAAGGCAAAGGAACTCTTTAATGACATTAAGGGATACCTTGGAATCTCAAGTGTAACAGGCGTTAGATATTTGATACGTTATGATGTTGAGAATATCTCAGACGAAATATTTGAAAAGGCTTGCAAGACTGTATTCTCGGAGCCTCCCGTAGATAATTACTATCTGGAGAAATTTGATACAAATCCTACAGATAAGATTTTCAGTGTAGAGTACCTTCCCGGTCAGTACGATCAGAGAGCGGACTCAGCAGTTCAGTGCGTTCAGTTCTTAAACGCAGAAGAGAATCCTACAATTCAGACAGCAATTACATATGTGCTTGAAGGCAGTGTAAGTGATGATGAGTTTGAAAAGATTAAAGCTTACTGCATCAACCCCGTTGATTCGAGAGAAGCTTCGATTGAAAAGCCCGAGACATTACAGAGCGTATTCGCAACACCCGATGATGTTTCTGTATTTGAAAACTTTACGACAATGCCCGAAGATGAATTTAAGAAACTTTATGATTCACTCGGACTTGCTATGACATATAAGGATTTTGCTTTTATCAGAGAGTATTTTGCAAATGACGAAAAAAGAAATCCGACATTTACTGAAATTAAAGTACTTGATACATACTGGTCAGACCACTGCCGCCATACCACATTCTCCACAGAACTTGAGAATGTTAAGTTCCTTGCGGGCGACTATGCAGGCGTTCTTGAAGATACATACAATGAATATCTTTCAACTAGAAAAGACGTATACGGCGACAACTCCAAGAAGTATGTATGCCTTATGGACCTTGCCCTCATGGCTATGAAAAAGCTTAAAAAAGACGGCAAGCTCGAAGATATGGAAAAATCCGATGAGATTAACGCTTGTTCAATCGTTGTTCCCATCGATGTTGAATACGAAGACGGTAAGGTTGTAAACGAAGAGTGGCTTATCAACTTTAAGAATGAGACACACAACCATCCTACAGAAATCGAACCCTTCGGTGGCGCTGCTACATGTCTTGGCGGTGCAATCCGTGACCCGTTGTCAGGAAGAACATACGTATATCAGGCAATGAGAGTTACAGGTGCCGCAGATCCTACAGTTTCGGTTAACGAGACTCTTAAGGGTAAGCTTTCACAGAAGAAGCTTGTCCGCGGTGCAGCAGCAGGTTATTCATCATACGGTAACCAGATTGGTCTTGCAACCGGTCTCGTAAAAGAAATTTACCATCCCAACTATGTTGCAAAGAGAATGGAAATCGGTGCAGTTATGGGCGCAGCTCCCAGACGTGCCGTAATTCGTGAGACTTCAGATCCCGGCGATGTTATCGTTCTTTTAGGAGGAAGAACAGGTAGAGATGGTTGTGGCGGTGCAACAGGTTCTTCAAAGGTACATACCGTTCAGTCAATAGAGACCTGCGGTGCAGAAGTACAGAAAGGTAATCCTCCTACAGAAAGAAAGATTCAGAGACTCTTCAGAAGAGAAGAAGTTTCCGCACTTATAAAGAAATGTAATGACTTTGGTGCAGGCGG
The DNA here is from genome assembly GCA_017618075.1 of Lachnospiraceae bacterium. Classification (GTDB taxonomy): domain Bacteria; phylum Bacillota; class Clostridia; order Lachnospirales; family Lachnospiraceae; genus UBA3766. Next base: position 29,467 of record JAFZUY010000027.1, on the reverse strand, counting down.
TGTTTCCGTAGCTATCGGTGAACTTGCAGACGGCTTAAGAGTTAACCTTGACCTTGTACCCAAGAAATACGAAGGTCTTGACGGAACAGAACTTTCCATTTCCGAATCACAGGAAAGAATGGCAGTAGTTCTCGATCCCAAGGATCTTGACCAGTTCCTTAAATATGCTGAGGAAGAAAACCTTGAAGCAATCAAGGTTGCGGATGTTACCGAAGATCCCAGACTTGTACTTGTCTGGAGAGGCAAAGAAATCGTTAATATCAAGAGAGAATTCCTTAACACAAACGGTGCTCATCAGGCTACAAATGTAGAAGTTGAATCACCGAGCAAAGCAGACAATTATTTTGACAAGGCAGCCAACAAAAAGGTTGAAGAAGCTCTTGCCAACAATGATATTAAGACCGCAGTTATCGAAAGTGTTGCAGACCTTAACACCTGTTCACAGAAGGGTCTCGTAGAAATGTTTGACTCATCCATCGGTGCAGGTACGGTTCTTATGCCTTACGGCGGTGCCAACCAGCTCACGGAAATCCAGACAATGGTTGCAAAGGTTCCCGTTATGAAGGGCAAATCCGATGCGGTTACAATGATGAGCTACGGCTTCGATCCTTATCTTTCTTCATGGTCACCTTACCACGGTGCAATTTACGCCGTAACAGAATCCATGAGTAAGATTTGCGCAGCAGGCGGTGATGTAAACAAGATCAGATTTACATTCCAGGAATACTTTAGAAGAATGAGCGAAGTTCCTTCAAGATGGAGTCAGCCTTTCGCAGCACTCCTTGGAGCATTTAAGGCACAGATGGCTTACGGACTTCCTTCAATCGGCGGTAAGGACTCAATGTCCGGAACATTCCAGGATATCGACGTTCCGCCCACACTCGTTTCTTTCGCAGTTGACGTTGCAAAGAACGACGAAGTTATCACACCCGAACTTAAGAAAGCAGGCAACTCACTTGTTATTTTCAGAATTCCGAAGGACGAGAATTCAATCCCTGTATTTGACAAGGTACTTGCTCTTTACGATGAAGTTGCAAAACTCATAAAAGATAAGAAAATCGTTTCTGCATATGTTACAGATGCATACGGCATCGTTCCCGCAGCCGCTAAGATGGCCTTCGGTAACGGTCTCGGAGTAAAGATTGACGTAGCAGATGTTAAGTCACTTTTCTCAAATGAGATGGGCAGCATCCTTTGCGAAATGACTGAAGCAATTAACGATGAATTCGCTACAACAATCGGTAATGTAACAGACAAAGACATCGAAATCAATTCGGTTAAGGTCAGCCTTGACGATGTTCTTGCGTCATACAAGAAACCTCTTGAAAAGGTATTCCACTCAAGAGTTACAGAAGATTATACAAAACTTGACAGACCTTCATACAAGGCTGAAAGCGTATATATCTGCAAGAACAAGGTTGCAAAGCCCCATGTATTTATTCCCGTATTCCCCGGTACAAACTGCGAATACGATTCAACGAGAGCATTTGAGAGAGCAGGCGCAACCGTAACAACAAAGATATTCAGAAACCTTAATTCAGCTATGATTAAGGAAAGTGTGGACGAATACGTAAAAGAAATTAAGAACGCACAGATCATCATGTTCCCCGGCGGATTCTCCGCAGGTGACGAACCCGACGGTTCAGCCAAGTTCTTCGCTACAGCTTTCCAGAATGAAGCAATCAAAGAAGCTGTAACAGACTTACTTGACAACAGAGACGGTCTTGCACTCGGTATCTGTAACGGTTTCCAGGCTCTTATCAAACTCGGTCTTGTACCTAACGGAAAGATTACAGGCCAGGATGAAAATTCCGCTACACTTACATTCAATACAATCAACCGTCACATCTCCAAGATGGCTTATACAAAGGTTGTATCCAACAAGTCTCCCTGGCTTCAGTTGGCAGAGCTTGACGGAGTTTACACATCACCCGCTTCACACGGTGAAGGAAGATTCGTAGCACCCAAGGACTTAATCGAGAAACTCTTTGCAAACGGCCAGGTAGCTACAAGATACTGCGACAACTTCGGTAATGTAAGCATGGATGAAGAGTACAACATCAACGGTTCATTCGAATCCATCGAAGGTATCACATCACCCGACGGCAGAGTACTCGGCAAGATGGCTCATGCAGAGCGTCGTGACAACGGTGTTGCAATCAACATTTACGGCGAGCAGGATCTTAAGATCTTCGAATCGGGTGTTAAGTACTTTAAGTAATTTTACTTTGGTCTTTAAAAGAACGGAGATTTTTATGAAGAAAAATTTCAAATACTTTTTATTAAGTCTGCTTGTATGCGCAAGTTTTATAATGCCCGTTACAGGCTGCAGCTGCAGCAATCCTGCAGAAGATGCCGCAAATACCGTTGAAGGTATGGCTTCGCAGGAAGATAAGGCTCAGGACGCACTTGATGCCTTTCATTCCGATGCAGATGCGAAAGATGCCGAATACCAGGAAATCTTAGATGAATAGCCAAAGAAACGGTTTCGGCAAAACTGACTGATGAGGTGAAATAAGTGAACTGGAGAGAATACGTAAGAAACGTTACCCCGTATATTCCGGGAGAACAGCCCAAGATTGAAAATCTTATTAAACTTAATACAAACGAAAATCCTTATCCTCCCTCGGGCGTTGTAAAGGATGAGTTAAAAAAACTGGCCGAGGATTACGACTGTTTAAGAAGATATCCGAAGCCTAACTGTGATGCGCTTGAGGAAGCATTAAGCGAATATATGGGACTTCCCAGAGAGCAGATTTTCACAGGTGTAGGATCTGATGATGTAATATGCACATTGTTCCTGACATTTTTCCACTCAAAGCTTCCCGTACTTTTTGCTGATATCACTTATTCCTTTTATGAGGTATGGGCTGAGTTTGCGGGATTTCCCAAGGAACTTGTTCCCGTAAAAGAAGATCTTTCAATCGATATTAACGATTACAGAAAAGAGAACGGCGGAATAGTAATCGCCAATCCCAACGCACCGACAGGTAAGGCTCTGCCTTTAAGTCAGATTGAAGAAGTGCTTAAATTCAACAGGGATTCGATTGTTATAGTGGATGAAGCATATGTTGATTTCGGCGCAGAATCGGCTGTATCTCTGATAAACAAGTACGATAATTTAATCGTAACTCAGACATATTCCAAATCAAGAAATCTTGCAGGTCTTCGTATAGGTATGGCATTTGCGAGCGCAGAGCTTATTGCAAAGGTTAAAGCAATTAAGTTCTCAATCAACTCCTATACAATGAATGAGCCTTCATTAAGACTTGCATCTGCGGTTTTAAAGGATGAAAAATATTTCAGAGAATGCTGCGACAAGGTTATTAAAACAAGAGAGTGGAGTGTAGAAGAGTTTAAGAAATTGGGCTTTTCATTCCCCGAAAGCAGCGCAAACTTTGTGTTTGTAACACATCCCAAGGTTAACGCAAACGATATCTACAAAGCCTTAAGAGAAAAAGGAATACTGGTTCGTCATTTCAGTATTCCCAGAATAGACAATTATCTTCGAATTTCAATCGGAACAGACGAAGAAATGAAGGCTTTGTTTGAAGCACTTAGAGAGATAGTAAAATAAAGCGGTGCCCGGCTCGCAAAACGTGCCGGCTCCGAAAATAACGAAAGGATTTCGCACTTCGCGAACTTATTATGACAGCACTCAGAGACGCACTTGTGCAAACATTACTTGACCATCATATCGCGCCCGTTTGGATCTGCTTTATTGTCAGCATGATTCCTCTTATAGAACTTCGTGGCGGTCTTATTGTTTCAAGTATACTTAATGTTCCGCTTTGGAAAGCAATCGCTTTTTGTATCGGCGGAAACATTATTCCCATCCCCTTTATTCTTCTTTTTATCAAAAGAGTTTTAAAGCTGATGAAAAAAATGCATTTTCTTAAAATCGACAAATTCGCCGAATGGCTTGAAAACAGAGCAAACAAAAAGAGCGATGCGCTTAAGAAAGGCGAGTTTTTGGGACTCATGCTTTTCGTAGGAATTCCGCTTCCCGGAACCGGTGCATGGATGGGTTCCCTCATGGCGGCACTCTTTGACGTAAAGCTTTGGAAGGCAGTAGTGGCAGAACTTTGCGGACTTATTCTCGCAACAATTATTATGTCGCTTCTTTCATACGGTGCACTTGGATCGATATTCCATTTTTTAGGATAGTATGAACGCATATACAGAATTTTCAAAAATATATGACGAATTAATGGAAGATGTTCCCTACGATGACTGGTTTGAATTCGTCAAAAAAACGCTTTACGATGCCGGAATAAACGGCGGAATTCTATGTGAATTAGGCTCCGGAACGGGCAATTTTACGATGAAATTCGCCGAGGTCGGATTTGACATGATCGGAATTGACAATTCCATAGAGATGTTAAATGTGGCACTTGGCAAGAAAAATTCTCACGTAGCAAAGCTTAACAATCCTTTTGACAAGGTGTCCGATATATTGTACTTAAATCAGGACATGAGAGAGTTTGAACTCTACGGAACCGTAGCCGCAATCGTGAGTGTATTTGACTCAATCAACTACGTGTTAACGGACGAAGACATTATTCAGACCTTTTCGCTTGTAAACAATTATCTTGACCCTGCCGGACTTTTTATATTTGATTTCAATACGGTGTACAAGTATAAAAATGTTGTCAGCGATTCGACGATAGCCGAGAGCGGAGAGGACGCATCTTTTATATGGTCTAACTGCTTTGACGAAGAGAGCAATATCAATGAATACGAAATGACCTTCTTCGTGCCTGTCGAAATCGAGGGCGAAGAGAATTTATACAGAAGATTTGACGAATATCATTACCAGAGAGGCTATACTCTCGATGAGATAAAAACGTTTTTAAAAGAAGCGGGCTTAATCTTCGTCGACGCATTCGACGCAGAAGGATTCACCCCCGTAAAAGAAACATCCGAGAGAATATTCGTCATTGCAAAAGAATCGGGAAAGTAAGGAAATATAATGGATATAATTGTTAGGGCCACGGCTGCTGACGCACAGATACGAGTTTTCACTGCTTATACAAAAGACATGGTTGAAGAAGCCAGAAAAAGACACAATACTTCACCTGTCTGTACCGCAGCGCTCGGAAGAATGATGACGGCAGCATCTATGATGGGCTCGATGTTAAAAAGTGATAAAGATATACTGACACTTAAAATCGAATCGGACGGACCGATTGAAGGCATCACGGTAACGGCTGATTCCAAAGGATTTGTAAAAGGTTATGTCGGAAATCCGAATGTGATTTTACCTGCGAACAAAGTCGGAAAACTGGATGTGGCGGGTGCTGTAGGAGTAGGTTTCTTAGACGTCATAAAAGACCTTGGATTAAAAGAGCCTTATGCAGGTCAGACAGAGCTTCAGACAGGAGAAATCGCCGAAGATTTGACTTTCTATTTTGCAAGCTCCGAGCAGATTCCTTCGAGTGTAGGCCTGGGTGTCCTAATGAACAGGGATAATACCGTAAAACAGGCGGGCGGATTTATACTACAGTTAATGCCCGGTGTATCTGAAGAGACAATAGAAAAAGTAGAAAAAAATCTTTCAAATATTTCTTCGGTTACGACTCTTTTAGACGAAGGAAAGGGACCTAAGGAAATACTTGAGATTTTATGCGAAGGCCTGGAGCCTAAAATCATTGATATAATTCCTGTCGGATTTAAGTGCAACTGCTCGAAAGACAGAGTATCAAAGGCACTTATAAGTGTCGGCAAAGAAGAACTTTCTAAAATAGTCGAAGAGGAAGATTCAATCAATCTTCACTGCGATTTCTGCAATACCGATTACAAGTTCACAAAGGATGAACTCGTGGAATTGCTTAAGTACGCGAAATAGAAACGGTTTAAGACTGTAATGTATTGTTTTGGGGAAATAGAATAATAAGAGGTTATGAAAATGACACAAGCAGAAACAGCCTTAAAACTTCATGAAGAGTGGCAGGGCAAACTCGAAACCAAAAGCAAAGTAGAAGTAAAAACAAAGGAAGCACTTGCACTTGCATACACTCCCGGTGTAGCAGAACCCTGCAAGATAATTGCAAAGGATAAGGAAGAAGCCTACAGATATACGGGCAAAGCCAATACCGTAGCTGTTATTTCCGACGGTTCCGCAGTATTGGGACTTGGTAATATCGGTGCGAGCGCAGGCATTCCTGTTATGGAAGGAAAGGCAGTGCTTTTCAAAGAGTTTGGCGGTGTAAACGCTGTGCCTCTCTGTATAGATACGCAGGATACCGAAGAGATAATCAAAACGGTTACTTATCTTGCTCCCAACTTCGGCGGAATTAACCTTGAAGATATTTCCGCTCCGAGATGTTTTGAGATAGAAGAGAGACTTAAAGCTACGCTTGATATACCTGTTTTCCATGACGATCAGCATGGTACGGCAATCGTAGTGCTTGCAGGACTTATCAATGCTCTTAAGGTAACGGGCAAGGATAAAGAAAGCTGTAAAGTAGTTGTAAACGGTGCAGGAAGCGCAGGTATTGCAATTACCAAACTTCTTTTAAGATACGGATTTAAAAACGTAACAATGTGTGATAAATTGGGCATCATCTCCAAGGATTATCCGAACCTTAACTGGATGCAGGAGAAGATGGCGGAAGTTACAAACCTTGAAGGAGCAAACGGTACTCTCGCAGATGCTTTAAAGGGCGCAGATGTTTTTGTAGGCGTAAGTGCTCCGAACATTGTTACCGCTGAAATGGTTTCCTCAATGAACAAGGATGCAATCATTTTTGCAATGGCAAATCCCGTTCCCGAAATAATGCCCGATGTGGCAAAGGCTGCGGGAGCAAAGGTAGTTGGCACAGGAAGATCCGATTTTCCGAATCAGGTTAACAATGTTATTGCTTTCCCGGGTATTTTTAAGGGTGCGCTCGAAGGCAGGGCAAAACAGATAACAGAGGAAATGAAACTTGCTGCTGCAACAGCTATTGCAAGTCTTATACCCGATGATGAATTAAACGAAAACAATATTATCGTTCCGCCTTTCCATCCTACCGTTGCAAGTGTGGTATGTGAGGCAGTAAAGAACAATATTTAATGCAGGGGATTATATGAATTACAATTCCGACACATTATACAAACTGATGATTTTGTATATGTTAAAATCGGCGGCAGAACCTTTGACTTTAATTCAGATAAGTACGTTTTTCGTCGAAAAGGAATACACGGATTTTCTGAAGATTCAGGGGCATGTAAAAGCTCTCGAAGATCAGAATTTCCTTGCCGTCAAAGAAAACCACAATAAAACACTTATCTCCATTACCGAAGAGGGAATGGAGTCTCTTCAGTATTTTTTAGGAGATATAAGTTCTGAGATTAAATGTGACATTCAGGAATATTTGAAGGTCAATTCAACTGAGCTTAGAAGAGAAGCATCCATCGTATCGGATTATTACAAGAATCAATATGGCGAGTACGAAGCAATCCTTTGGGCAAAAGACAGGGATACCGAGCTTTGTACGATTAAGATGACTGTTCCGAGCGAAAAAATGGCTGCCGCAATCTGCGATAACTGGCAGGAAAAGAATCAGGAGATTTATCAGTTCTTAACTGAAAATCTTTTCTAAAATAAATTATGGACGGGGAATAGAAATGGCCGACAGGAGAAGAAAAAGAAGAAAGAAAAAATCCAATTCCATATACAAGGTTGTAGCCGTAGCGGTAGGAGTATGCTTGGTTGCGTTGATTGGACTTATTGCTGCATATTTTATCAGCAATATAGATTTTAATTTTAACGTCAAGACACCCGGTACGATTGCCGAAGTCAAAGTACTTCCGACATATGAATCTGCCGTTACTCCTGCCGAATGGGCGGAACTTGAAAAGAATGTACCTGTGGAGATAAGCCAGAATCTTCAGATAATGATGGTTGGCGATATGCTCATGCATTTGAATGTTACGCAGTCCGGATTTAAGGATGACGGTACCAAGAACTACGACCATCTGTTTGAGAGAATTTTACCCGATATTCAGGCGGCTGATATAAGAATCGTCAACGAAGAGATAGTATTTGCCGGCGAAGATATGGGCTTTTCAGGTTATCCTATGTTTAATACAGCAGAGGAAGTAGGCGATGCAGAAGCCAAGGCAGGTTTTAATGTGATTCTTCATGCCACCAACCATACAATGGATAAATGGAAACAGGGTCTAATGAACACCATCAATTTCTGGAAGAAATATCCGGATATTATGGTTCTCGGCGTAAATGAAACCAAAGAGCAGCAGGATGAAATTACCGTTTTTGAAAAGAACGGAATGAAGATTGCGCTTCTAAACTATACATACGGACTTAACGGAATGCCTCAGCCCGACGATATGCCTTTTGCGGTTAATCTGATTGATGCCGATTTAATGGACAGGAATATCAAAAAGGCTCACGAAGTGGCAGATTTCGTAGTTGTATTAATCCACTGGGGCAACGAGTATCAGCTTTTTGCATCAAACGATCAGAAGTATTGGTGCAACTGGTTTCTTGAAAGAGACGTAGATCTGATAATCGGCGCACATCCTCATGTTATTCAGCCTATCGAATGGTATACAGACCCTAACGACGGTGATGAAATGCTTGTTTACTATTCGCTCGGCAATTACGTTACAGGTACCAGAGCAGTCAGAAATGGTGTATACGAGCAGGCTGTAGGCGGTATGGCAAAGGTTGAACTCACGAAAAACGCTTCCGGTGAAGTCGTTATTTCAAGATACGGCGTGGAGCCTTTGGTTGCCAACATTGGCAAGGGCGGATATCAGAGTATTTACACATGTCCTTTAAGTGAATATACTGAAGAGGAAAGGAAGAACACCATTCTTGCTTCAAACGATCCCACTTTTACGATAGAAAACTGCGAAGATCTCTGTGAAAAAGTGTGGGGAGATTTGTATAACAAAGGCGAGAGGGAAACCTGGATAACAAAAGAGTATTAGGAGGGTTAAAAAATGAGTGGTGAGAAAAAATCATCAAGGTCACCGTATTTGCTTTTATCGGCAATAGCATTTATTGTTCTCGGTATCGTTGTAATATGGTTCAGAGCACCTATTGCAGGTATGGTAAACAACATCTTCAAATGGGTTGCAGCAGGTATTTTGGGCGTTGTAGCTATTATCAATATCATTGCATTTGCCAAGAATACCAAAGAGAAGATAAAAGAACTTATTATCGGCGCACTCGCCTTAATTGCAGCGATAATTCTTCTTATCTCCGATGTTGCTTTTAAGATTGAAAACCTTTTGCTTATCGTAGTAGGCGTAATGTTTGGTTTATACTTAATCGTTGAAGGTTTTTATAAACTTAAAGCCGCATTTTCCAGCAAAAAGAAATCAACCAAGGCATGGTTTGTTCCTTTGATTCTCGGCCTTTTAAGCATCGTATTCGGTGTTGGACTTATTTATCTTGCGGTACTTGCAAAGATCAGCACAGTAGTATTCGTGGTTATCTTTGGTGCAATTCTTATCTATGCGGGTATTCAGAACATCGTAAATATGTTCTTTAATACAAAAGACTGATTTATCGAATAAGTTGATTTGACATAAAATTAAAGACACATTAATTGGGAGCCGACAGCCAAAATATCGGCTCCCAAGTTTATCCTTGACAATTAGAGAAGCATACGATAAAATATCATTTGCGTTTAAAAATGTGCATTTAGCTCAGCTGGATAGAGCGTTTGGCTACGGACCAAAAGGTCGGGGGTTCGAATCCTCTAATGCACGGGTAAAGAATAGACAGCAGGATTTTCATCCTGCTGTTATTTATTTTGACGAATACACCGAACTAATTTCGTCCTTTTTTTTGAAGCTTAGTGCGCATTTTTTGTCAAAAAAATGTTAAAATTTATATAGTTGTTTTAAATTCAAAAAACAACATTAATGTCAATGTATAAAGGAGGAAATTATGCGAAAAAGGGATTTGAAGAATGCAATGGTGAAAACAATAGCATTTGTTTCGGCGACTGCTATGCTTTCAACTTCATTCAGTACGATTTCGTTTGCAAAGGAAGTGCCGGACGATGCTGAAACAGTTGACTCTGCTTATTCCGAAGTAGTGGAATCGGATCTGACCGAAGATATTGCATTGGATGAAATTGAGGAAGTTGCAGCTGCTGAAGTTGAAGAAGCAGAAGCTACTGAAGTTGAAGCGGAAGATGCGGAAACTGAAGAGGTTGATGCAGAAGATGCGGAAACTGAAGAGGTTGATGCAGAAGATGCGGAAACTGAAGAGGTTGATGCTGAAGAAGCAGAAGATGTGGAAGATGCAGAAGCAGAAGATGCAGAAATTGAAACAGTTGACGTAGAGGATACAGAAACTGACGAAGTTGATGCAGAAGATGCAGAGGATGTTGAAACTGAAGAAGCTGACGTAGAAGTTTCAGAAACTGAAGAAGATGCATTAGATTCAGAAATTGACGAAGTTGAAGCAGAAGAAATTGATACTGAAGAAGAAGTATCGATAGCTAATGAACTCGGTACTGTTACCAATGGCTGGGAAAAGCAAAGCGACGGAACCTATAAGTATTACGAAAACGGTGTTGCAGTAACAGGTCAGGTTAAAAAAATCGGAAATGATTATTTCGGATTTAATTATTCCGGAATAATGTATGACGATATAATATTTGGTTTTTATAATGAGGATGAAGACAATATTTGTTATTATCGTGCAAAAAAAGGCGGATACCTTTATGTCAATTCCTGGTATGTGCCCGAATCCGAATATGGAAGTAAGTGTTATTACGGAGCAGGCGGACGTGCAAACGTAGGAGATGCTGTTTTAACAATAGACGGAGTTAAATATTTATTCTATGGCGGCGGATACCTTTGTACATATGGAGAGATGGAAATAAACGGTGTTATATATGTATCTGACGAGTATGGCAAAGCATATGCGCTGAAAAAAGGCGGTTGGACCAAGGCCGGAGAAGACTGGTATTATTTAAAGGCAGATGGCAGTTATGAGGAATGTAAGGTCTTTCCGGAAGGTGGAAAGTATTATTTCTGGACGTATAACGGAAAAGTGCTGTGTGACGATACTTATTCTTCTGATGGTTATTCTTACCGTGCCAAGGCTGATTGCTCCCTTTATGTAAATGAATGGTACATCTCTGATTGGGGAACTGAGTACTATTATGGAGCGGAGGGAAAGGCATCTACCAGTGATTTCGTTCAGACTATAGACGGAAAACTGTATCTTTTCAATGGTTATGGTTCTCTTAATGTTAATGGTTCAGCTACTATTAATGGAGTAACTTATATTTCGGATGAAAACGGTATTGCCACCAAAGCTCCCACAAATGGATGGTGCCAGTTTGGCAAGAACTGGTACTATATCGAGAACGGAAGCGTAGTTACCAATCAGATTAAGAAAATAGGCGGTTTTTACTATGCCTTTGATTACAGCGGTCATATGTATGCGGATGTAATTTTCAGTATGAGCCGTTATGATGGAAACGGTTCTTATCTGGGCTATTTTCAATATTATGCCGACGCAGACGGACATCTTTATGTAAACAAATGGAGACTGGATAATGGCAACTGGTATTACTATGGCGCAGATGGAGCGAAAGTTAAGGGCTGGAAGACAATTGCCGGTACAAAGTATTTCTTTAACGAATACTCTTACGATGACGGAAGAATGATGAGATCCTGCTATGTCCTGGATGGAAATGATATTTATCGCTTAGGTTCTGACGGCGTTGCAAAGAAGATAAGTAATCCGAACAATCTGTTTTATGATGTATACGAGAATTATGCCGTATATTATGAGAACGGAACGCTTGTAAAGAATGCATGGAGAACCATAAACGGCAAGTATTTCTATTTTGATTCATACGGATGTGTTGTTCGTGGACAGGTCAGAAAGATTGCGAATGCATACTATGCTTTTAATGCTGACGGAACTATGGCAACAAAAGGCTGGGTAAAATTAAACTATAATACATACTATGTAGAAAATAATGATGGAAATCTTGCTAAAGGCGAAAAGAACATTGGTGGTAAATATTATTATTTTGATTATGATGGTCGAATGATGACAGGCCCTATCAACTATAATGACAAGCTTTATATCCTTAATCCTGATGGTTCGTGGGCAGCAACTGCAAAAGAAGGCTGGAACAGTGTTCAGGGAACCTGGTATTATGTAAAGAATGGTAATTTTGTTACCGGAGAAGAACTTCAATTAGCCGATGGAAAATACTTCTTTGATTATACCGGAGCAATGGTAAAGAATACGGTTAATAATCAGAAGTATTATGGTGCTGACGGCAGACAGGTTACCAAGACCGGTTGGTATAAGGTGGATATGAAATGGATTTATATCCAGAACGGTTCAATGCTTTACGATGGTGTTAAAACGATTAATAAGACTGAATATGCCTTTGATTATGAAGGCTTCATGATTGCCAACGGCTGGTATGATGGAGTTTATTATAATGCAGACGGTATTGCTGTAAAGAAGAGTACGAAGGACGGATGGCAGCTTTACGGCGGAAGATACTACTATTATAAAAACGGTTCTTTAGTACGTAATGCATGGGTTGGTGATTATTATATCGGTTCCGGTGGATTTATGCTTAGGAATCAGAAAACTCCGGATAACTACTACGTAGGAAATGACGGAAAGTATGTTAAAAATACCATTATTAACGGTTATGTTATTAAGTCAAACGGAAAGATTGCAAAGAATGAATTTGTGACCATTGGCGGTAAGAAGTATTATGCGACGGAATATGGTTATACTTGTGATTATGAAGCATATGTAATCGGAAAGAATCTTTATCAGTTTAAGTACACAAATGTTAACGGATATTCGGTTGGAGAGTACGTAAAGACCATTGCAACCAACGTAGAGAACAATAAGTGGTATCAGGTTGGAAATCAGTGGGCATATGTCAGAGACGGTCAGGTAATTACATACGGAATAGCTGAGATTGGTGGTGTAAATTACCATTTCTATAATGGCGTGATGATGACTTATTGCAAGACAGATTCATCCGTTACCGGCGATTACACTGGTTACCCTGGCACCAGAAGAGTGACTTATTTCGGAAGCGATGGAAAAGAAGTAAAGAACCTTTCAGGATGGGTAGACGGATATTACTACGGAGCCGATCATAAGACATCTTATGGATGGGTTCAGGTAAACGGTAAACTTTACTATGGATATTCGAACTCCGGAAGAAATGAATACGAAGTGATAGATGGAAAGATTTATCAGTTTGATACCAAAACAGGGGCTTTCAAAAATATAGTATACAAATATAACGGATGGCTTCAGGCCGGAAGCGACTGGTACTATTTCGAAAATGGTATTGCTGTTGAGGGAATGAAGACAATTTCAAAGGCTACGTACGCTTTCGATTACGATGGTCGTTTGATGAAGAATAGTATATTATATAATAATGGTGAACTCTATTATGTAAATTCAGAGGGCATTATTGATACGACATCCGGATTCAGAACTGTTAACGGTCAGCAAATTTACATTGATAAGGATGGCAAGATTGCTACGGGAATTCGAGTAATTAACGGAAAGACATATTATTTCGAGGCTTCCGATTACGATTATTACTAAAAAAATTACTGATAGCATAAAGAGAGAAGGATGGCATGAAAATGCCATCCTTCTTTTTTTGATATTTGTCCATAAAAATAGTTCCTAATTTAACTATTTTTAAATAATGAGTGCATTTTTTGTCCTATACATGTTAAAATTTTAGTAGTTTATTTTTTGATGTTTTTTAACACGTGGGAAACAGCATTAATGACAATGTGTAAAAGGAGGAAATTATGCGAAAAAGGAATTTGAAGAATGCAATGGTGAAAACAATAGCATTTGTTTCGGCGACTGCTATGCTTTCAACTTCATTCAGTACGATTTCGTTTGCAAAAGAAGTGCCGGACGATACTGATAAAGTAGACTCCGCTTATTCCAAAGAGGTGGAATCTGATCTGACAGAAGATGTTGCATTGGATGAAAATGAGGAAGTTGCATTTGATGAAGTTGATGACGCAAAAGTTGTGTTATTAGAAGAGACTGATACAGAAACTGGAGATTTTAATGCAAAGGATTCCAAAGCGGCAGAATTTGAAGTAGATGAGGCTGAAGCTGAAGATGTTGACGCAGCTGTTGAAGATACGGAAGTGGTTGATTCAGAAGATTTTGAAGCAGTTTATGTTGAAACCGAAGATATTGATGCATTAGATGTTGAATCAGGCATGGTTGACGCAGAAGAGGCTGATATAGAAATTGCAGAAACGGAAGAAGTTGAAGCAGAAGAAGAAGAAGAGGAAGAAACTGAAGGGGTTGATGCGGAATCTGACAAAGTTGAAATAGAAGCAAAAACTGACGAAGTTGAAGCGGAAGATACAGAAGAAATTGATACTGAAGAAGAAGTAACGCTCGCTAATGAACTTGCTACTGTTAAGAATGGCTGGGAAAAGCAAAGCGACGGAACCTATAAGTATTACGAGAATGGTACTGCAGTAACAAAGAAGGTTAAAAAAATTGGAAATGATTATTTCGGATTTGATGATCGCGGAATAATGTATGACGATATATCATTTGGTATGTATGATGGTGGCACCTATATTTACTATCGCGCAAAAAAGGGCGGATACCTTTATGTCAATTCCTGGTATGAGAATGAATATGGAAGTAAGTATTATTACGGAGCCGGCGGACGTGCAAACGTAGGTGATGCGGTTTTAACGATAGATGGAGTTAAATATTTATTCTATAGCGGAGGAAAGCTTAATACCCGTGGAATTGCTGAAGTAAACGGTATAATATATGTATCCGATAATGATGGCAAAGCATATGTCGCGAAATTGGGCGGTTGGACAAAGGTTGGAGAAGACTGGTGTTATTTTGAAGAAGAAGGCAGTTATAAGTCTTACACTGTCTTCCAGGATGGAGGAAAGTATTATCTTTGGACAAATAACGGAAGAGTGCTACGTGACAACTATTATTCCTTTAATGATTATGCTTATCGTGCCAAGGCCGATTGCTCCCTTTATGTAAATGAATGGTACATCAATGATTGGGGGCATAAGTATTATTATGGAGAGGGAGGAAAGGCACCTGCCATTGATTCTGTTCAGACTATTGGCGGAAAACTGTATCTTTTCTATGAAGATGGTTTTCTTCATGAGGATGGTATGGTTACTATTGATGGAGTAACTTATATTTCTGATGAAAATGGTATTGCAATCAAAGCTCCCACAAACGGATGGGTTCAATCCGGTAAGTATTGGTATTATTTTGAGAACGGAAAGGCAGTTACCGGAGAGATTAAGAAAATAGGAAACTTTTACTTTGGTTTTGATTACGATGGCCATATGTATGTAAATACATATTTCTTTATGGATCGTTTTAACGAAAGTGGTTATTTAGTCTACGACTATTACTATGCAGATTCAGAGGGACATGTTTATATCAACAAATGGCGATTGAATAATGGCGAATGGTGTTACCATGGCGCAGACGGAGCACGTGTTATGGGCTGGCAGACAATAGCCGGTACAAGGTATTTCTTCAATGATCACGGAAAAATGATGAGATCATGCTATGTCATGGATGGAAATGATATCTATCGTTTGGGTTCTGACGGCGTTGCAAAGAAGATAACAAATCCGAGTAATCTGTTTTATGATGTATACGAGGATTTCGCCGTATATTATGAGAACGGAACGCTTGTAAAAAATTCATGGAAAAAAATAAATGGCAAGTTTTTCTATTTTGACTCCGCCGGAAGTGTTGTTCGAGGAAAGGCAAGAAAGATTGCAAATGCATATTATGCTTTTAACGCTGACGGAACAATGGCAACAAAAGGCTGGGTAAATATAGCTGGTAATACATATTATGTGAAAAATGATGATGGCAGTCTTGCTATAGGTGAATTAAAGATTGGCGATAAATATTATTATTTTGATAATAATGGCCGAATGATGAGAGGACGCATCAATTATAACGGCAAACTTTACATACTTAATCCTGACGGTTCATGGGCAGCAACGGCAAAAGAAGGTTGGAACAGTGTTCAGGGAACCTGGTATTATGTAGAGGATGGCTATTTTCTTTGCGAAGAAGAACTTCAATTAGCTGACGGAAACTACTATTTTAATTACCAAGAAGCGATGGTTAAGAATGAGGTTATAGATCTTAAGTATTATGGTGCTGACGGTAAACAGGTTACCAAGACCGGATGGTATAAAGTTGGAACTAAATGGATTTATATCAAGAATGGTTCAATGTATTATGCCGGTACTTATGAGATTAATAAGACTGAATATGCCTTTGATTATGAAGGCTTCATGATTGCCAACGACTGGTATAATGACGATTATTATAATGCAGACGGTATTGCCGTAAAGAGAAACACTGTTAAAGACGGATGGCAACTTTACGGCGGAAGATACTGCTATTATAAAAACGGTTATAAATTACGTAATACATGGGTTGGTGATTATTATATCGGCTCCGACGGATATATGCTGAGGAATGCAAAAACTCCTGATAATTACTTTGTTGGAAATGATGGGAAGTATGTTAAAAATACCATTATTAAAGGAAGAGTAGTTAAGTCGAACGGAAAGATTGCAAGTAATGAATTCGTAACCATTGGCAGTAAGAAGTATTATGCGATGGAGGATGGCACTACCTGTAAATATAATGCATATGTGATCGGAAAGAATCTATATCAGTTTAATATTACTAATGTTGACGGATATTTAGTTGGAGAATATGTAAAGACCATTGCAACTAACGTAGAGAACAATAAGTGGTACCAATTTGGAAATCAGTGGACGTATGTAAGAGACGGTCAGGTTATTTTAAACGGAATAGCTGAGATTGGTGGTGCAAATTACTATTTCAGTAAAGGTGTGATGATGACCAATTGCATGACAGATACATCTGTTGTCGGCTATTACTCTTTTGATTATGGGATTAGAAGAGTAACGTATTTCGGAAGTGATGGAAAAGAAGTAAAGAACCGTTCGGGGTGGGTTGACGGATATTACTACGGAGCCGATCATAGGACAGCTTATGAATGGGTTCAGGCAAACGGTAAACTTTACTATGGATATTCAGATTCCGGAAGAAGTGAATATGAATTTATAAATGGAAAGATTTATCAGTTTGATACCAAAACGGGTGCTTTCAAAAATGTAGTAAACAAATATAACGGATGGCTTCAGGCCGGAAGCGACTGGTACTATTTCGAGAATGGTAATGTTGTTCAGGGAATGAAGACAATTTCAAAGGCTACTTACGCTTTCGATAACTCGGGTCGTCTGATGAAAAATCGTATAGCATATTTTGATGATGAATGCTATTATGTGAATTCTGAAGGCATTATTGATACAACCCCCGGATTCAGAACGGTTGACGGTCAGCTTTATTATTTTGATAAGAATGGAAGGGCTCTTACAGGAATTCAGGTAATAAACGGAAAGACATATTATTTTATGAATTCCAAGTGGGGTAATTACTAAAAAATAACAATGTGTAAAAGGAGAAAATTATGCGAAAAAGGAGTGTAAAGAATGCAATAGTGAAAATAATAGCATTCGTTTCGGCGACTGCTATACTTTCAACTTCATTCAGTACGATTTCGTTTGCAAAGGAAGTTCCGGACGATACTGATAAAGTAGACCCCGCTTATTCCAAAGTAGTGGAATCGGATCTGACAGAAGATATTGCATTGGATGAAGTTGAGGAAGTTGCAGCTGCTGAAGCTGATGATGCAGAAGTTGTGTCATTAGAAGAGGCTGATTCAGAAACTGCAGAAGAAATTGTCGCAGAGGATGCAGGAACTGAAGAAGCTGAAGATGAAGATGCTGAAATTGACGAAGTTTCTGAAGCGGCAGATGTAGAAGCAGAAGAGGCCGGTTCAGAAGATTCTGAAGTAGCAGATGTTGAAAACGAAGATGTTGATGCAGTAGATGCTGAAACTGACGAAGTCGATGCAGAAGCAACTGAAGCTGTTGAAGCCGATGATGCAGGAGCAGTAGAAGTTGACATCGAGGCAGAATCTGAAGAAGTAGAAGCAGAAGAAATTGATATTGAAGAAGAAGTATCGATAGCTAATGAACTTGCTGTTGTTAAGAATGGCTGGGAAAAACAAAGTGACGGAACCTATAAGTATTACGAGAACGGTACTGCGTTAACATATACTGTTAAAAAAATCGGAAATGATTATTTCGGATTTGATGATAACGGAATAATGTATGATGATGAAGAATTTGAAATATATGATGGTAACGATGTATGGTATCGTGCAAAAAAAGGCGGATATCTTTATGTTAATTCCTGGTATGTTGACAATTGGGGAAACAAGTATTATTACGGTGCCGGCGGAGGTACAAACGTAGGTGATACGGTTTTAAAAATAGACGGAGTTAACTATTTATTCTATAACGGAGGAGCACTTTTTATCTATGGAAGCGCCGAAATAAACGGTGTTACTTATGTATCTGATAAAGATGGAAAAGCATATGCACTGAAAAAAAACGGTTGGACCAAGGTCGGAGAAGATTGGTATTATTTAGACAAAAATGGCAGTTATAATAGTTATTCTGTTTTCCGGGATGGTGGAAAGTATTATTTCTGGATGGATGATGGAAGAGTGCTATGTGACGACTATACTTCTTCTAATGGTTATGCTTATCGTGCCAAGGACGATTGTTCTCTTTTTGTAAATGAATGGTACATCTCTGAATATGGAAGTAAGTATTATTACGGAGCAGAAGGAAAGGCTTCTACCGATGATTGTGTTCAGACGATTGGCGGAAAACAGTATCTGTTCGAGGGTTATGGCCGACTTAGTATTAATGGTACGAGTACTATTGATGGAGTAATTTATATTTCTGATGCTTTTGGTATTGCGGCAAAAGCTCCCCAAAACGGATGGTGCCGGTGCGGAGAATATTGGTATTATTTTGAGAACGGGTCAAAAATTTCCAGTAAGGTTAAGAAAATAGGAAGTTTTTACTTCGGTTTTGATTACAACGGTCATATGTATACAAATAGACTTTTCAGTATGAGCCGTTATAACGCAAACGGAACTTACATAGGCACCGGATATTATTATGCAGATTCAGAAGGACATCTTTATATAAACAAATGGAAACTGGATAATGGAAACTGGTATTACTTTGGTGCGGAAGGTGTACGTGCTTTGGGTTGGCAGACAATTGCCGGTACAAAGTATTTCTTCAGCACTGCTACTCACGATGGAAGAATGATGAAATCCTGCTATGTCCTGGATGGAAATGATATTTATCGTTTGGGTTCCGATGGCGTTGCAAAGAAGATAAGTAATCCGAACAATCTCTTTTATGATGTTTACCAGAATTTCGCCGTATATTATGAGAACGGAACGGTTGTTAAGAATGCATGGAAACAGATAAATGGAAAGTGGTTCTATTTTAACTACAACGGAACTTCCATTCATGGAGCGACACAGGAGATTGGGAATGCATATTATGCATTTAACGCTGACGGAACCATGGCAACTACCGGCTGGGTAAAATTACAAGGTTATACATACTATGTAAAAAATGATAATGGCGTTCTTGCTACAGGCCAACAGAAGATTGGTGATAAATGGTATTATTTTTATAATAGCGGAGTAATGCGGACAGGCACAATCGATTATAATGGCAAACTTTACATACTTAATCCTGACGGTTCATGGGCAGCAACGGCAAAAGAAGGATGGAACAGTGTTCAGGGAACCTGGTATTATGTAAAGAATGGAGATTTTGTTGACGATGAAGAACTTCAATTAGCCGACGGAAACTACTATTTTAATTACGACGGAGCAATGGTAAAGAATGAAGTAGTCAATCATAAGTATTATGGTGCTGACGGAAAACAGGTTACCAAGACCGGTTGGTATAAAGTTGGAACCAAATGGATTTATATCCAGAACGGTTCGATGCTTTACAGCGGTGCTAAAACGATTAATGGTACTGAATATGCCTTTGATTATGATGGATTCCTGGTTACCAACAGCTGGTACAATGGCGTTTATTATAATGCCGACGGTATTGCGGTAAAGAAGAGTACAATTAAAGACGGATGGCAGCTTTACGGTGGAAATTATTACTATTATAAAAACGGTTCTTCGGTATTCAACACTTGGGTTGGTGATTACTATATCAGTTATGATGGTTGTATGTTGACGAATCGAATGACTCCTGATAACTACTTTGTCGGAAAAGACGGAAAGTATGTTAAAAATACTGTTATTTACGGCAAAGTTGTTAAGTCAAACGGAAAAGTCGGATGTAATGAATTCGTGACCATTGGCGATAAGAAGTATTATGCGACAGAGGATGGTATGACCTGTAAATATAATGCATATGTAATCGGAAAGAATCTTTATCAGTTTAAAGATTCTTACGTTGACGGATATCCGGTTGGAGAATATGTAAAGACCATTGCAACCAATGTAAAGAATGAAACGTGGTATCAGTTTGGAAATAAGTGGGCATATGTCAGAGACGGTCAGGTAATTCTAAACGGTATAGCTGAGATTGGTGGCGTGAAATACTATTTCAGTAATGGTGTGATGATGACCAATTACTTGGCAGATTCGTCTGTTGCAGGCGATAACTCTTATGGCTATTATGCAGATGAACTTAAAAGAGAGATTTATTTCGGAAGTGACGGAAAAGAAGTAAAGAACCGTTCAGGATGGGTTGACGGATATTACTACGGAGCCGATCATAAGACCTCTAATGGATGGGTTCAGGTAAATGGTAAACTTTACTATGGATATTCAGGTTCCGGAAGAAGTGAATATGAAGTAATAGACGGAAAGATTTATCAGTTTGATACCAAAACGGGTGCTTTCATAAAAGAAGTATATAAAAATAACGGATGGCTTCAGGCAGGAAGCGACTGGTTCTATTTCGAGAATGGTAATGCTGTTACCGGTGCAAAAACAATCGGAAAAGCTACTTATGCTTTCGATGACGATGGTCGTATGTTGAAGAATAGTTTATTCCGTGATAGTTCCTATCGCTATTATGTAAATTCAGAAGGCATTATTGATACAACACCCGGATTCAGAACTATTAACGGTAAACTTTATTACATTGATAAGGATGGCAAACTTGCTAGCGGAATTAGGGTAATTAACGGAAAGACTTATTATTTTGAAGATTCTTATTACGGTCATTACTAATTTATAGCTGAAAGAAAAAAGAGAGAAGGATGGCATGAAAATGCCATCCTTCTTTTTAGATTTATTTAAAATCATTATGTTCTGAATTTGTTTGTTTTTTGAAATAATGCGTGCATTTTTTGTCATATACATGTTAAAATTTAAGTGGTTGTTTTAAAACACATTAATAGCATTAATTAGAATGTGTAAAGGAGGGAATTATGCGAAAAAGGAATGTGAAGAATGCATTAGTGAAAACTATAGCTTTTGTTTCGGCGACTGCTATGCTTTCAACTTCATTCAGTACGATTTCGTTTGCAAAGGAAGTGCCGGAGGATACTGAAATAGCAGACTCTGCTTATTCCGAAGTGGTGGAATCGGATCTGGTGGAAGATATTGCATTGGAGGAAATTGAGGAAGTTGCAGCTGCTGTAGTTGAAAATACAGAGGCAGGGGATTTTGATGAAGATAATGCCGAAGCAGAAGAAGCTGAAGTTGACGAGGCTGAAACAGAAGAAGTTGATGTAGCTGATGAAGAAGCAGAAGCAGTTGATTCAGAAGATTCTGTAGTAGCAGATGTTGAAAACGAAGACATTGATGCAGAAGATTCTGAAGCAGTCGAAGTTGAGGCAGAAGATGCTGAAACAGAAGATACAGAGTATGCAGAAGCTGACGAAGTTGAAGTAGAAGATGCAGAATCAGAAGAAGTTGAGGCTGAAGATGTTGAAGAAATTGATACTGAAGAAGAAGTATCGATAGCTAATGAACTCGGTACTGTTACCAATGGCTGGGAAAAGCAAAGCGACGGAACTTATAAGTATTACGAAAACGGTGTTGCAGTAACAAGTCAGGTTAAAAAAATCGGAAATGATTATTTCGGATTTGATAGTAACGGAATAATGTATGACAATAAAGTATTTAGCCTGTATGACGGTAACAACTATATTTCTTATCGTGCAAAAAAAGGCGGATACCTTTATGTCAATTCCTGGTATGAAGATGAAGATGGACACAAGTGTTATTACGGAGCAGGCGGACGTGCAAATGTAGGATATGCTGTTTTAACAATAGACGGAGTTAAATATTTATTCTATGACAGTGGATGGCTTTATACCTGGGGAAGAACCGAAATAAACGGTGTTATATATAAGTCTGACGGTGATGGCAAAGCATATGCGCTGAAAAAAGGCGGTTGGACCAAGGTCGGAGAAGACTGGTATTATTTAAAGGCAGATGGCAGTTATGAGGTATATAAGGTCTTTCCGGAAGGTGGAAAGTATTATCTTTGGTTGTATGAAGGAAAAGTGCTGTGTGACGACTATACTTCTTCTTCTGATGGTTATACTTACCGTGCCAAGGCAGATTGCTCCCTTTATGTAAATGAATGGTACGAATCTGAATGGGGAGAAAAGTATTATTATGGAGCGGAAGGAAAGGCATCTACCAGACCTTGCGTTCAGACGATTGACGGAAAACTTTATCTTTTCTATGGTTATGGTTATCTTCATACGAATGGTTCAGCTACTATTAATGGAGTAAATTATATTTCGGATGAAAACGGTATTGCAATCCAAGCCCCCCTAAAAGGATGGTGTCAGGTTGGTAAGGATTGGTACTATATTGAAAACGGAAATATAGTTACCAATCAAATTAAGGAAATAGGCAGTTTTTGCTTTGGATTTGATTCCGTTGGTCGTATGTATGTGAATACACCTTTCGTTATGGATCGTTATGATGAAGATCATAATTATCTTGGCTATTTAGAATATTATGCGGATGCAGAAGGACATCTTCTTAGAAACACTTGGAAACGATATGGTGACAGGTATTCTTACTATGCCTGGGATTACGCGCTTGTTAAAGGTTTGAGGAGAATTGCCGGCACAACGTATTTCTTTGATAATAATGGTTACCGGATGGAATCCTGCTATGTCATGGATGGAAATGACATCTATCGTTTACGTTACGATGGCGGTGGAAAGAAGATAACCAATGCGAACGATCTGTTCTATGATGTATACGAGCATTTTGCCGTATATTATGAAGATGGAACGCTTATAAAAAATGCATGGAAAGAAATAAATGGAAAGTGGTTCTATTTTGACTCCGACGGAAGTGTTGTTCGAGGACAGGCAAGAAAGATTGCAAATGCATACTATGCTTTTAATGCTGACGGAACCATGGCAACTAAAGGCTGGGTAAAATATGGTAATAAAACATATTATGTGACAAATGCGGATGGCAATCTTGCTACAGGAGAACAGAAGATTGGTGATAAATGGTATTATTTTGATGATAATTGTCAAATGAAGACAGGGCTTATCAAATATAATGACAAGCTTTACATCCTTAATCCTGACGGTTCATGGGCAGTAACGGCAAAAGAAGGCTGGAAGTATTGTCAGGGAACTTATTATTATGTAAAAGATGGAAATTATGTTCTAAATAGAGAAATTGAATTAGCCGACGGAACATACTATTTTAATTACTACGGAGCAATGGTAAAGAACGAAGTAGTAAATCAAAAGTATTATGGTGCTGACGGCAGACAGGTTACCAAGACCGGTTGGTATAAGGTGGATACGAAATGGATTTATATCCAGAACGGTTCATTGTGTTATGGAGATACTTACGAGATTAACAAGACCGTATATGCTTTTGGTTTTCAAGGATTTCTGATTACCAACGGCTGGTTTGAAGGCGTTTATTATAACGCAGACGGTATTGCTGTAAAAAAGAATACAATTAAGGACGGATGGCAACTTTACGGCGGAGACTATTACTATTATAAAAACGGTTCTTTAGTATATAATACGTGGGTAGGCGATTATTATATTGGCCGTTATGGCTTTATGCTGAGGAATACAGAAACTCCGGATAACTACTACGTAGGAAATGACGGAAGGTATGTTAAAAATACCATTTATAATGGCAGGGTTGTTAAGTCAAACGGAAAGATTGCAAAGAATGAATTTGTGACTATTGGCAGCAAGAAGTATTATGCAATGGAAGATGGTTATGCTTGTACTTATGAAGCATATGTAATCGGAAATAATCTATATCAGTTTAAGCTTACCGATATTAATGGGGTGCAGGTTGGAGAATATGTAAAGACTATTGCAACCAATGTAGAGAATTTGCATTGGTATCAGGTTGGAAATAAGTGGGCATATATCAAATACGGCCAGGTAATCAGATACGGAATAGCTGAGATTGATGGTGTAAAGTACTATTTCAGTAATGGTGTGATGATGACCAATTGCAAGACAGATACATCCTTTACCGGCGATTACACTGGTAACTATGACACCAGAAGAGTGACTTATTTCGGAAGTGACGGAAAAGAAGTAAAGAATCTTTCAGGATGGGTAGACGGATATTACTACGGAGCAGATCACAGGACTACTTATGGATGGGTTCAGGTAAACGGTAAACTTTATCGCGGTTATTCTGATCCCGGAAGAAGTGAATATGAAGTAATAAACGGAAGGATTTATCAGTTTGATACCAAAACGGGCGCTTTAAAAAATGAAGTATACAAATATAACGGATGGCTTCAGGTTGGAAGCGACTGGTACTATTTCGAAAATGGCTATGCTGCGTATGGCGCAAGGACAATCGGAAAATCCACATATGCTTTCGATAATACAGGCCGTATGCTAAAGAGTTGTGTGGCATATATTAATGGTGCTTACTATTACGTAAATTCGGAAGGCATTATTGATACAACACCCGGATTCAGAACTGTTAACGGTCGTCAATATTACATTGATAAGGATGGCACGGTTCTTAGGGGAATTCATGTAATAAACGGAAAGACTTACTATTTTGAGGGTCTCGGATATTAATAAAAAATAACTGAAAGTATAAAGAAAGAGGGATGGCATGAAAATGACATCCTTCTTTTAATAAAATTCTAAACTTGTTTTGTGTTTTTTGAAATAATTCGTGCATTTTTTGTCATATACATGTTAAAATTTTATTAGTTGCTTTTTGATGTTTTTTAAATTTTGAAAATGGAATTAATGGCAAAGTGTAAAGGAGGAAATTATGCGAAAAAGGAATGTGAAGAATGCAATAGTGAAAACCATAGCATTTGTTTCGGCGACTGCTATGCTTTCAACTTCGTTCAGTACGATTTCGTTTGCAAAGGAAGTGCCGGAGGATATTGAAACATCAGACTCCGCTTATTCCAAAGTGGTGGAATCGAATCTGACGGAAGATATTGCATTGGATGAAAATGAGGAAACTTTAGTTGTTGAGGCTGATGATTCAGAAGTTGAGTCATTAGCAGAGGCTGATGCAGAAATCGCAGAAGCAGAAGAAGCGGACGCAGAGGATGCTGAAACTGAAGAGGCTGATGTAAAAGAAGCTGAAGTGGATGAAGTTGAAGCAGAAGATGTAGAAACTGGCGTAGTAGATGCTGATGTTGAATCAGAAGAAGTTTATTCAGAAGATTCTGAAACTGATGAAGTTGAAGTAGAAGATGCTGAATCTGAAGAAATTGATGTTGTAGAAGAAGCTGACGAAGTTGATGCAGAAGATGCAGAGGATGCTGAATCTGCTGAAACTGATGCAGAAGAAATTGATGCAACAGATATCGATACTGACGCAGAAGATGCTGAAGAAATCGATACTGAAGAAGAAGTATCAATCGCAAATGAACTTGATACTGTTAAGAATGGCTGGGAAAAGCAAAGTGACGGAACCTACAAGTATTACGAAAATGGTGTGGCAGTATATAATACTGTTAAAAAAATCGGAAATGATTATTTCGGATTCAATAATTACGGAATAATGTATGACGATGCATTTTTTAGTATATGGGAGGATGATGTTGACAACTGGATAAACTATTGTGCAAAAAAAGGCGGATACCTTTATGTCAATTCCTGGTATGAGAGTCAATACGGAGGCAAGTATTATTTCGGAGCAGGCGGACGTGCAAACTTACGTCCTGCAGTTTTGACAATAGACGGAGTTAAATATTTATTCTATGATGGTGGATGCCTTAATATCAATGGATTTGTTGAAATAAACGGCGTTATATATGCATCTGATAAAAACGGCAAAGCATATGCACTGAAAAAAGGCGGTTGGACCAAGGGCGGAGAAGACTGGTATTATTTAAAAGCGGATGGTTCTTATGATAGGGAAACCGTCTTCAGTGATGGCGGAAAATATTATATCTGGTCGTATTATGGCGGTAAGGTGGCATGTAATGATGTTTGCTATACAGACGGTTATGTTTATCGTGCCAAGGCCGATTGCTCTCTTTATGTAAATGAATGGTATACCGATGAGTATGGAGATAAGTATTATTACGGAGCGGAAGGAAAGGCATCGTACGAAGCTTGCGTCCTGACGATTGGCGGAAAACAGTATCTGTTTGAGGGGTATGGCAAGCTTTGTATTAATGGCTTGGAAAATATTGATGGAGAAACTTATATTTCTGATGAAAATGGCATTGCAACCAAAGCTCCCACAAAGGGATGGTGCCAGGTTGGCAAGAACTGGTACTATATCGAGAACGGAAGCGTAGTTACCAATCAAATTAAGAAAATAGGAAGTTTTTATTTTGGTTTTGATTACGATGGTCGTATGTTTGCGGATTCATATTTCAGTATGGCACGTTATGATGAATACGGTAATTATCTTGGCTATGGTGATTATTATGCGGACGCAGACGGACATCTTTATATCAACAAATGGAAACTGGATGAGGGCGACTGGTATTACTATGGTGCTGATGGAGCGGAAGCTAGGGGTTGGAAGACAATTTCCGGTACAAAATATTTCTTCGATTCCTACGGAGCAATGATGAAATCCTGCTATGTTTTGGATGGAAATGACATTTATCGTTTGGGCTCTGACGGTGTTGCAAAGAAGATAAGTAATCCGAACGATCTCTTTTATGATGTTTACCAGAATTTTGCCGTATATTATGAGAACGGAACACTGATAAAGAATGCTTGGAAAGAAATAAATGGAAAGTTTTTCTATTTTGAATCCAACGGTAGTGTTGTTCATAATCAGATCAGAAAGATTGCTAATGCATACTATGCATTTAACGCTGACGGAACCATGGCAACTAAAGGCTGGGTAAAATTATATGGTTATACATACTATGTGACAAATGCTAATGGCAATCTTGCTACAGGCCAACAGCAGATTGGTGGTAAATGGTATTACTTTGATTATGACGGAAAAATGTTTACAGGAATAATCAACTATAATGACAATCTTTACATCCTTAATCCCGACGGTTCATGGGCAGCAACGGCAAAAGAAGGTTGGAACAATGTTCAGGGAACCTGGTATTATGTAAAAAATGGAAATTTTGCTCAAGGAGAAGAAATTACATTAGCTGATGGAGCATACTGTTTTAATTACAACGGAGCAATGGTAAAGAATACGGTTTATAATCAGAAGTATTATGGTTCTGACGGAAAACGGGTTACCAAGACCGGCTGGTATAAAGTTGGAGCTAATTGGATTTATATCAAGAATGGTTCAATGTATCATGACGGTACTTACGAGATAAACAAGACTGTATATGCCTTTAATTATGAAGGTTTCATGGTTACCAACGGCTGGTATGAAGGCGTTTATTATAATGCAGACGGTATTGCTGTAAAGAAGAGTACGAAGGACGGATGGCAGCTTTACGGCGGAAGATATTACTATTATAAAAACGGTTCTTTAGTGCATAATACATGGGTTGGCGATTATTATATCGGTTCCCAAGGATATATGCTGAGGAATCAGGAAACTCCGGATAACTACTACGTAGGAAATGACGGAAAGTATGTTAAAAATACCGTTATTAACGGAAGAGTTGTTAAGTCAAACGGAAAGATTGCAAGTAATGAATTTGTGACCATTGGCAGCAAGAAGTATTATGCAATGGAAGATGGTTATGCTTGTTATTATGAAGCATATGTAATCGGAAAGAATCTTTATCAGTTTAAGATTACGTATGTTGACGGATATTCAGTTGGAGAGTGCGTAAAGACCATTGCAACCAACGTACAGAACAATAAGTGGTATCAGTTTGGAAATAAGTGGACATATGTCAGAGACGGTCAGGTAATCAGATACGAAATTGCTGAGATTGGTGGTGTAAATTACTATTTCGGTAATGGTGTGATGATGACTGATTGCATGGCATATGTATCTGACGGTGGCCCGACTTTTTACGGATACAATGAAAATAGAAGATTGGTTTATTTCGGAAGTGACGGTAAAGAAGCAAAGAATCGTTCAGGATGGGTTGGCGGATATTACTACGGAGCCGATCACAGGACATCTTATGGATGGGTTCAGGCAAACGGTAAGCTTTATCATGGATATTCGGACTCCGGAAGAAGCGAATACGAAGTAATAGACGGAAAGATTTATCAGTTTGATACCAAAACAGGTGCTTTCAAAAATGAAGTATACAAATATAACGGATGGCTTCAGGTTGGAAGCGACTGGTACTATTACGAAAATGGGCTTCCTGCTTATGGTGCAAAGACAATCGGAAAAGCCACATATGCTTTCGATAATACAGGCCTTATGCTAAAGAGTTGTGTGGCATATATTAATGGTGCTTACTATTATGTAAATTCGGAAGGCATTATTGATACAACACCCGGATTAAGAACTGTTAACGGTAAGCAATATTATATTGATAAGGATGGCAAGGCTGTTACAGGAATTCAGGTAATTAACGGAAAGACATATTATTTTGAGGGTTACGAGTATAATTATTACTAAGCAATGACTAAGAGCTTAAAGAGAGAAGGATGGCAGAGAAATGCCATCCTTCTTTTTAGATATTTGTTCACAAATATAAGGGACTAAATTCGTCTATTTTTTTGAAATTTTGCGTGCATTTTTTGTCATATACATGTTAAAATCTATATAGTTGCTTTTAATATATCTATGATAAAGAAAAAAGCATTTATTAAAATGTAAAAAAAAGGAGGAAATTATGCGAAAAAGGAATGTGAAGAATGCAATAGTGAAAACAATAGCATTTGTTTCGGCAACTGCTATGCTTTCAACTTCATTCAGTACGATTTCGTTTGCAAAGGAAGTGCCGGACGATGCTGAAATAGCAGACTCCTCTTATTCCAAAGTAGTGGAATCGGATTTGACGGAAGATATTGCATTGGATGAAATTGAGGAAGTTGCAGCTGCTGAAGTTGATGATGCAGAAATTGAATCATCAACAGAGACTGAAGCGGAAACTGCAGAAGAAGTTGATGCAGAGGATGCTGAAGCAGAAGAAGTTG
>JAFZUY010000026.1 GCA_017618075.1 Lachnospiraceae bacterium | reverse complement strand
GCACGGAATGGGGAACCAAACGCTATATGAACATGGATCATCTCATGGAAATGGATAACAACCGGGATGATGGTTTGGCCGGGTAACGGCCGGCAACCGAGCGGTCAAAACTGAATTTGCGAAATTATCTTGACACTATCTTCAGAAATGGATGAAGCAGTATGAGGAGCAAGGACTGGAGGGATTAGCCAGAGCTGATTCGGACATTAAAAGCGTCCTGCCGGAGGGCGTTGATCCCACAGAAGAAGCTTATAAGCGCGAAATCCTTAAGCTCCGCATTGAGAACGAAAGACTTAAAAAAAACTATACTGTTCGGACGAACGAGGCTGGGGAACAGGAGTATGTTCGCTTAAAACCGAAGAATTCGAAATCATAGAGCTACTGTCCCGAGATTATGATGTGCAGGATTTGTGCGCACTCATGGGCGTAAGCCGATCAGGGTACTACAAGTGGAAGAAGAGGGACAAATCCAAGCGGGACATAAAACGTGAGGAACTGATCGCCCTTGTAGAAGTCGTACATACTGATCACAGGACGCATGGCTACCGTTGGACGGCAGCGTACATCCGGATCGAGTATGGATATGAATGCAGCGATAACTATGTCTATAAGTGCTTTCGGTTTCTTGGGATAAAGTCTGAGACCAAGCATCAGGTGCACTACAGGAAACGCAAGGAAAAGGATAAATATCCAAACCTAATCTTTACCACTTGGGATACTGTGGATCGCCCTAGGCAGGTCATCGTATCCGATATGACAGCCTTTAAGTTCTGGATCCTGTATTTCGAAGTGACCTTCTATTTCGATGTGTTTACAAAGGAAATCCTGACCTATAAGGTTGCCGCGCGGAAAGGTGACAGGAATCAATACATAGACGGCTTGGAGGACGTTAAAGGCCTGCTGAAAGGGCAATCAGAGCCTGTAGTGCTTCATACCGATCAGGGCAGCGTCTATTCCTCCATGGCCTACAACGACATCATTAAGGATACTGTAATCGTCAGATCCATGTCCAGAGCCGGTAAGCCGACGGATAATCCTGTGAATGAATCCATAAACGGTTGGATGAAGGAAGAACTGTACATGGATTTCAAGATCGGTGAGTGCCGGAGCCGCGAGGAGTTCGAGAAAGTGCTTGATACCTATGTTGAATTCTACAATAAGCACCGTCCCTGCTATGCCATTGGCTATGATACGCCGGCAGGATACCGCAAGCGCTTTTTTAAGGGCGAATTGCCCAGGAAAAATACTTTCGAGAACAGAGTGCTCACAGCGGAACCGAAGTTTGTCCAAAAACGCCGTAAACAGGCCGCTTCCGAGAGTGTGTCTACTTTTGAAAAAGAAATCGGATAAAAAAGCGCTGCATGTCTACTTTTGGAAAAACAAACTGTTCAAAAATGTGGCTCATGTCCACTTTTGAAAAAGCAAACAACAAAAAAATATTTTTCGTGTCTACTTTTATTGACTGGTACAATTTTTCGTGTCTACTTTTATTGACTGGTACAACCTTAGGCTTGTAATTTTGAAGAAACGGTATTATAATGCGATTGAAACATTGAAGAAATGGAACCACGTGTTCCTTGGAGGACCAAAATGTTTAAGAGAAAAGCATTTGAAAAGTTGATGTACTGGAAAGAAAAGAAAGCTCCAAAATACTCTGTACTTTTGGAAGGAGCAAGGCGTGTTGGAAAGACCACGATAGCTGAGGAATTCGCAAAGCAAGAGTACAAGTCTTACATAAAAGTTGACTTTGCAAACATTAAAAAGGACGTTTTGGATGCTTTTGATGATATTTCAGATCTGGATGTTTTCTTCCTCAGACTGCAGACGGCAACCGGAATCACTTTGTATAAAAGGGAATCTGTTATCATTTTTGATGAAATACAGCTTCAGCCTAAGGTACGACAGGCTATTAAATATCTTGTGGCGGATGGAAGATATGACTATATTGAAACAGGATCACTGATAAGCATTAAGAAGAACGTCAAGGATATTGTTCTTCCTTCAGAGGAAATAAAGATTCCGATTTATCCAATGGACTATGAGGAGTTTATGTGGGCTGTTGGGAATGATACTTACTCGGTTTTAAGGGAATTGTACAAACATGGAAAACCGGTAGGTAATTCATTAAATAGAAAACTGATGCGTGATTTCAGGATATATATGGCAGTAGGCGGAATGCCGCAGGCCGTAGAGGCGTACGTAGAAGGGAAGAATTTTACTGAAATTGATGAGGTAAAAAGAGAAATCATAAATCTCTATAAAGATGATTTCTTTAAAATCGATGATACGGGCCTGATCGGGAAAATGTATGATTCCGTTCCTGCCCAGCTTGCGACTGACAAGCGAAGCTATGTAATATCTTCGGCAACAGGTAAAAAGAAGATTGATAAAGATTTAGAGCGATTACATGATCTTTTGGATTCGAAGACCGTACTGGCTTGTTATAATGTTCATAACCCAAGCATTGCACTCCCGCAGACCAGAGACAATGATACGTTTAAACTCTATTTGGCGGACACCGGATTATTTACTACTATGATTTTCAATTCATCCGGGGAGACAGATGAGAATGTCTATACAAAGTTATTAAGTGACTCGCTTCCGGCAGATTTGGGATACTTATATGAAAATGCCGTTGCACAGGTGATAGCAGCTTCGGATAGATCATTGTATTATCACACCTGGGAAAAAGAGAATAGTTCCCATTACTACGAGGTTGATTTTCTGCTTGCATCAAAAACCAAAATCGTTCCTGTAGAAGTTAAATCTTCCGGAATAGGCAAGCATGAATCGATAACAGAGTTTAGTCAGAAGTACTCAAAGCAGGTAGTAAAACAGGTTCTGCTATCTCAAAAGGATATTGGTAATGTTGAAATGCTGAAGCTGTATCCGGTATATATGCTGCCATTTGTTCTTGAAGAT
>JAFZUY010000025.1 GCA_017618075.1 Lachnospiraceae bacterium | reverse complement strand
ACACTTACGATTGCACCGCTTACAGGTGTTGTTGTGCCTTTCTTATATACATATACTTCGAGAGCTCCTTTTTCGGCTCCAACCTTGTTGAAGAATTTGCCTAATCGAAATTCTGAAGAAGAAGGATCCGCATTAGTAACACTTTTATAGATGGTTTTATTTTTATCTCCCAATCTGATAGTATAATCTGCTTTAAAATAAAGCGTTCCATCAGTATTGGTTACAGCCAAGTCAATTGTGACATATCCGGAAGATTTAAGAATTTCCCCGCTTTGTGTTCCGGCGCCGTCTTCTGTAATCTTATAATAATAATGTTTTGTTTCTCCCTTTCCTACATAATACGGAGATGATGCGTATTCCGAGCCCGAATGGAATGCAATCGAAGGGAAGGTTACCTTTCCCGTAGCTGCATTTGATGCATTCTTGTTATGGTCTTTATTATCTGCTTCTTCGGAATAAGTATTATCTTTCATTCTTTTTAAAGAGAATGAATAATCACCTGCATTGCTGCTTATTGTGGTATCAGCAACAGTATTTTTTCCATTCCATTCTTTGGTAAAAGCTTTATCCAGTGCAAAATGGATCTCTCCGACCTTATCGGTAGTAACCTCCTGACTGCCTCCTCTATATATATAATGCCACTCTCTATCGCTTGTTATAGTGTCTGCAACCAACCATCCGGCGCAGCTTCCTTGATATATATTAACTTTATTGCAATTGGGTGCCAAAAAAACACCTGCGGTAGTATTTAATTTTACTTCAGGATTTTCTGTAATATTCCAAATGATTTTTTGACAGACTTCTTTATCAACGTTCGTTACTGTCTGAACGCCTGTTCCCTCTTGTCCCTGCCATGAAGTTTCCGAAGTGATTGTAACAAACTCTCCGTTTGGTTGTTTAACATTTACCTCGAACTTATTAAGAGTAATGGATTTTGTTCCGGTATAATTGAAAACAATTACCGTAGAAGAATTCTTCTTTATCTTAAGACCGCTAGCTTCTGATAATTTCTTCTTAAGATTAGAATCAATATTGATATATATCGTCTTACCATCAAAATCGCTGTCACTTAAGTCAAGATATCCCGACTTCATATAGCTGTTATAATCTATGACATTTTTTTCCTTTAATTCTTTCGATGTCTTTTTAATATCATCTATCTTGTCTGACACCCATTGGGTGACATTTTTTTTATTGACCTGAATTGTCGGATTATTGTCAAAAAAAACCTTATCGAAAATAAAATGCTCGGTTCTGTTGCTGGTAGTTGAATACGTTTGTTTGACAAATTCTTTATATAAATCCTCGCTTAATTCAAATTTAAAAGTTCCGGCAGTTGTTTTTCCGAATCTCATTTTGCTTTTATTTGTGATATTTCCGACAACTATATGAGCCGTACTTTTCTGTGTAAGGAAATCTACATCATTATTATTGCCGTCAGGATTTGTAGAAATATTGGTATAAGTGCCGACCGCCAAAGTGGACTCCATATGCTCATTTTGTGTATAAGCATTTGCAAAAACACCAAAATCAACCATATCTCCAAGGATATTGCTGTAGTTAACTGCACTTGCTGAGTCGTATTTAGTCGGTTCTTCAGCACTTACAATCATTCCTGATGCTCCGAAAACCGAAGGCATCAATAACGCTCCGGAAAGAGCAAATGTTGCGATTCTTAGTAACAAATTCTTCTGTCTCATTTTTCTCGCCATCCTTCTAGTGGTATATTATTTAGTTTATCTATATTCCTCTGTTTTTAAACCAACAGCCACTACTCTGGTTCTGTCTGTATTACATGTAGAGAGGATCATTAGCTCATCTTCGTCAGTTATGTCCGTTTGATAAAAATATGCTTTCTCATCATTATAGTCTTTCAGAGCCTGCATTATTTTTGTTGGTTCATCACCTTTGAATCCTTCAAAAACAAAATCTCCTTCATCGTTCATTTTGAAATCATCTTTCAAAAGGTGATCGTCCGAATAATGAGTAATACATATAAATCTGTATTTTCTTACCGATTCTTCGGTATAAATATAAAAATATTCGTGTGACTTAAAATAATCGAAATCTCTGTACATTCTGTGAAGACCGCCAAACATGGTCCCATTGCCCATATTATGTCCATAAATTGTACTCACTTTATCATTTAAGCACGGATTGGCATATTTTTCAAGACATATACACCCCGGATATCCCTTTTTTTGGTCAAAATTATGTTTCAGATAATAATCATCACTTCCTTCTTTTTGTAAGATCGGATAATCTATGACCGTATCGGGTACGTAAATGTACCCCACAACGTCCGGATTAAGTTCTTTATATTTCTTTAAATCTGGTACTCTTTTTAAGTTTTCATCTGTAATTATTTCCTGTTCGCTCTCATCGGAAACTTTTGAATCAACCAAAGCAGTATTGCTTATCCATGATTCTTCTTTAATTTCTTCGTATATATCCTGCTGCCTGGAATTGTTGCCCCTGTACCATATTAAATACGCAACAAATAATAGAATCGTGACCAATCCCAATGTGAAAAATATAATTAAACTAGGATATTTTTTTATAAAATCTCTCATAAAATAAATTTTCCTCTTAACCAAACAAACAGACTGTAAAAATACAGTCTGTTTATACTTCCAATTTCTCTATGTCAGCTCCGAGATTTTTTAACTTCTTGTCGAAATTCTCGTAGCCTCTTTCAATATATTCTATTCCGTCAATTTCGGATACCCCTTTGGCCGCAAGCGCAGCCAGAACTAGCGCAGCTCCCGCTCTTAAATCGGGAGAAGTCATATTGGCTCCCTGATAATAATCCACCCCGTCGATATAAGCGGTTGTACTCTCGTCAACCACGATATTACAGCCCATCTTCTTAAGCTCGTTGACATACATGAATCTGTTGTCAAAGATTGATTCAACTACGGTTGAGCATCCGTCCGCAAGTCCCAGCGCAACCGAGATTTGAGGCTGCATATCCGTAGGAAATCCGGGATAAGGAAGCGTCTTAACCTGCGTTCTCTTAAGTCTCTCCTTAGGACCGATTACCCTAACCCAGTCATCGGACTCTTCAATCTTACAGCCGATTTCACGAAGCTTGGATGAAATACTGTCTAGGTGGGTAGGGATAACATTGTTAACTACTATGTCGCCGTGCGTAATGGCTGCTGCCATCATAAAAGTACCGGCCTCTATCTGATCGGGTATAACCGCATATGTACCGCCGCGAAGAGCGGGTACACCGTTAATTCTTATCTTGTCCGTACCGGCACCGGTAATATGTCCGCCGATACCGTTTATAAAGTTTGCCACATCAACGACATGAGGCTCTTTTGCGGCGCCTTCGATAACAGTTTTGCCGGGTGTTAAAACAGCCGCAAGCATAATGTTAATCGTAGCTCCGACGGAAACCTTATCCATGTACATTCTTGTTCCGCTTAAAGGTCCCTGAAGACCGTCCACAACAATTTCCGTAGCGGTAATCTTTACATCCGCACCAAGTGCTTCAAAGCCTTTTTCGTGCATATCAAGTCCTCGTCCGCCGATATTGCATCCGCCGGGAAGAGGAACTCTGGCCTGTCTGTAGCGGCCGAGAAGCGCGCCCGCAAAATAATATGAAGCGCGTATCTTCTTGATGTTGGGATTGTCAACCACATACTTGTCAATGGTCGAAGTATTAATCTTTAAGGTGTTGTCGTCAATATACTTTACTTTCGCACCCAAGTTCTCAAGAGTCTCAACCATGATAATCGTGTCGTTGACTTTCGGAACATTCTCTAATGTAATTGTCTCATCCGTAAGAATCGTAGCAGCCAGGATCGGAAGTGCGGCATTTTTCGCACCGCTTATATCTACCGTTCCGTTAAGGGCTTCTCCTCCTCTTATTCTGTAAATTTCCATATATTTCCTCTGTATCGGAGCCAGACACGCCTTCGGCGAGTCAGGCACCGTTTTATTAATTGATATAGTTAAGCGGGTTAACGGGAGTACCGTTTAAAATAATCTCAAAGTGTAAGTGCGGTCCCGTTGAAATACCCGTATTGCCGGAAAGGGCAATCTTCTGTCCCTGGGATACACTCTGACCAGCAGATACAAGTACCTTGGAAAGGTGCGCATATCTGGTCTGAGAACCGTCAGGATGAGTAATAAGTACACAATAACCGTATCCGCCGCTCCAGCCTGCAGACGATACCGTACCACCGCTTGATGCCATAACCGTACTACCGGTAGGAATAGCAAAGTCAACACCCTGATGATTTCTCGAACCGATTCCGCCGGGTGAATTTCTTCGTCCGAATCCGCTGGATACGGAGCCGCCGGAGATGGGCTTGATATATGTGGGAGGAACCTTGGTACCTCTCTCAACTACCTTTGCAACAGCCTCTAAAAGAATCTCTTCTTTTACGATATTTCTGTTTACGGCATTATCGTTTTTGTATGTTACATCACTGACTATCTTTCTGTAACCTGCGGAGGGCTCTGTAAGAGTCACCTGCTTGGTGGTGTACCAGTCGTCATTGTCAATGTAAATTATATCCGCTTCGTAACTTTCTTCAACAATCTCTCTTCTGGTCCAGAGAACCGAAAGTTCGGGTTCGGGAACTGTAATGATAAGAACCTGGCCGACACGGATTGTTGAATTGATATCCTTTATATATTCACTGTTTAATTCTACGAGTCTTTCCATCGGAATATCGACTTTACGGGAAATAGCCGAAAGAGTATCGCCGGCCTGAACTTCGTAGATACGCTGAACATCCTGCATTTCTGTAAGCAGCGAAAGCGCGGTATCAACATCCACGAGTTCGGATTTGGGAATATATGTTTCCGCCACTTCGACTTCCTCGGCGAAACCTATATCCATTATACCCTGTGTGATATCCTTAAAATCCATATATTCGATAAGTTCGGACTCTGCAATGTCCTTGCCTATCACGCTTTCGATTCCGGCATTAAAAGAAACCGCATCGAAATCTATGTCTCTTCTGGTCAGTTTGGCAGTAAGCGTGGACATGATTCTGTCTTCGTTTATCTCCGTTCTGACCTCGTATTCGTCATCCTCATCGTACTTTGCGATGGCCCTGGTTAAAAGTTCGTTAACTTCATCGGAACTAGCAAGGTTTACGGTAGTATTGTTGACCTTAACCATATAAGCTCTGGTCATGGTCTCTTTCTGATGATCCTTGAGAGTTTTGATGATTTTTGCATAAACCGCATCTTCGTCATCCACCTGTTTGTATATGGATTCTTCGCCGACTATCTCTTTGTGAAGATTTTCCACCATGTAAAGATTTTTCTGGCCCTTTGCAAGCTGTTCCCTGGCCTCAACGAGCATAGATTCAGCCTTTTCGACACTGTCTACAGTGCCCATATCTTCTCCTAAAATCCACAAGGTAAAGGTGTTTTTACCTTCGGAAGAATATGTGGTGAAATTCGGCAACAAAAACAAGCCTAAAACAAAAACGGATAGGCTTGTTATTATAAATGTTGCTCGGATACGTTTATGATGGTGCGTTAAAAATTTCATTATTTCAACCGATAACGCCCGGAATTACTTAAAAATGTTAAATACTGCAAGTGCAGAAAGAACTAAGTTTAAAGCTCCGAGAATTATCGCAATGGTAACCGCAATCTTGGTGGATTTAAGCTTTGCATAAAGCTCTCTGTTGTGCTTTGTAAGGCCTTCAGTCTGGTTTTTGAATTCGTCAACCACTACAGCCTGAACGTTACGGTATACCTTTACATTCTCCTTATGTACAAAGTCGTCTGACTGCTTGAACATTTCCTGTAATGCTCTCTTGTCTTCTTCTTCCTTGATCAGACGTGCTTCTTCTTTTTGCTGTTCTTCGAAGAGTTTTCTTTCTTCCTCTTCTCTCTTGAGCATTTCCTCTTCCTCGCTCGGACGGTTAATTGTCTCGATGCCGGAACGGATGTATTCCAGATGATCCGCGATTTCACGGTTCTCTCTTCTGATTGCAAGCAAAGCGTTGTCGACACTTGTCTTAACGCTTGTCTTTAATTCATCGTTTGAATTTTTAAGTTCAGCGGTTGTATTCTTGATTTCTTCGCTGGATGAAATAATTCCTTCGATTGAGGAATTCATTGCATCTGCAGAATTCTTTAAATCATCTGCGCTGCTTCTTACAAGATCTGAAGCATATCTGATATCGTCAGCGGATCCCTTAAAATCTTCTGCGATCTGCTTGATGTCAGCTACTGAACCGGAAACTTCCTGCTTCATTTCGCCTACGGGTACGAGAAGGGTATTATTGACCGACTCGTTCAATGCGCTGCCGAAATTGGAATCGAAGTTGCTTAAAGCTTCATCGATAGCTGTAATAATCTCTTCGGAAAGCTGCTTTGATACTTCTGCGTTTTCACCCTCTTCGCCTTCTGCATGGCTTGTTTGAACTTTATTGATAGACTCGTCTACGAGTGCGTTGATTTTATCTGTAAGTTCGGAGTTTTTGTAGTTTAATTTGCGCATATCCTGAAGAATGGCTTCATACTGTGCCACCTGCTCCTGAAGACGACGCATTTCATTAGCCTCTGCCTGAGCATTAG
Source organism: Lachnospiraceae bacterium (assembly GCA_017618075.1). GTDB lineage: Bacteria > Bacillota > Clostridia > Lachnospirales > Lachnospiraceae > UBA3766. Next base: position 159,052 of record JAFZUY010000025.1, on the reverse strand, counting down.
CCTTAATCATCTCCTGTGCGCTTAATTTCTGTGCAAGCTTATCTGTAAAATTATCCATGGATAAAACTCCTTTGCCTCAATACATTGGTTGCCCTAAATTGCACCATTCCCATTTTATCATTAAAAAAACGTTTTGACAACGTGGACACGGCAATTATTCGATGTAAAATCATAAAATTTTTTTAATAAATTAATCAAAAAAGTTCATACTTTTTTCACAGTTCAAAAATATAATATATTTAAATCATTTATTCATTGCCTGACGATTTGGTTCGTCAGCACTCCTCATTTTTAGTATTTTTAATACTTTTTATTCATTTTCTCCTGGAAAGACCCAATCCCCGGGTCTTTCCTATTTTTTTGCGCAAATTTTCGGACATAAAAAACCGGGTGCTTCACACCCGGTTAATCTATAACCCTTTCAACTATATCAATCCCAATTCCGCCTTCATTTTACGCTTGTTTGCGTACATTCTGTCGTCGGCGAGTTTAAATATGCTGTCGAGATTTTCATTTTCAATCTCGTCGAAATCTGCCATGCCTGCCGCTACCGATACTCTCTTTTCAGGCGGAATTTCGGGCTTTGAAAGTTCGACTACCGCATCCATGAATTCCTGTAAAAGATCGTCTTTTTTATCGTAGTCGTCATTTTTTACGATTGCAACGAATTCATCGCCGCCGATACGGTATACAGGTGAATGCTTGAATGTGTTACATATAAGCACACTGGAATTCTTGATATAAATATCGCCCATGCCGTGACCATATTCGTCGTTTATCTCTTTTAGGTTGTTTAAGTCAAACATGACAACGGCAAATTTGGGAAGATCCTGTGCCAGGTAAAGTGTTCTCAAATGAGCCTTGGCATTCTCGTATGCAGTTCTGTTCTTAAGCGATGTCAAGGCATCCTTTTGCATAAGTTCGGACAGTTTGTCATTTAATGCTGCCAGTTTCAGGTTCGTTCTGTAATATGTCAGTGACTGACCGAAGCAGCTTGCATATTCCCAGTAAATCCAGTCAACAATACCTCTCGGGCTTCTGACCATTGCGAAATATCCGACTACGAAAGATTCGATATAAAGCGGCATTATGAAATAAACTTCATTTCTGCCTTCACCGTCATACTCGGGTATAAGTTCCGATTTGCAGATGGTATAATCGGTCTTTAAAGGTTTGTTGTTTTTCTTTGCAACAACAACCTGCTGTTTATTCGAATATCTGTATTTCGGCAGTTCTTCAGGATCTTCAAGGGCAATTCTTTCAAGTGAAGGATCCATAAGAATGTAGAAACTGTCGAGGTCCGGATCGGCCGTAAAATTCAAAGTGTTCTGGAGTTTCGAAGGAAGTGTTGCAAACTTGCTGGATTCCTGAAATGCGGCACGTATACCGTAGATAATGCTCATTCTGTAATCTTCTTCATATTCTTTGCCGATGAGTCTGTGACAGTATTCTCTTCTCTTAACGTCTTCGTTGCGGGGATTCTTGCAGCCGCAGCTTTCACCGGGCTTAAATTCACCGTCAACATACTTCTCCGCAGGTACTTCCTTACCTTCTTCTATATCTTTTAAGCTCTTTGCGCAGTATTCACCCATCAGATCGTATCTCTGGTCAATCGTAGCGATGGAAGGATAATAAATCTGACCTGACCTTGCAAAATCAAATCCGGTTACAAGCACGTCGTCGGGAATCTTAAATCCTCTGGCATCAAGAGCCATATTGGCGGAAATAGCCAGAAAATCGTTTGCAAAAATCATCGCATCGGGAAGCGACTCTCTGGTGGTGTACTTCTCTTCTATGTAATGCATACATCTACGAACTTCCCAGTTTGAATAAAATACCTGGTCTTCGTTAAAATCGAGTCCTTTTTCTTCGGCAAATTTCTTGACCGCTTCAAGTCTGGCATTTGAGTCTCCGTTTTCCTGCGAACCTGCGAAGAATGCGATTTTACGAACGTTGTGCTCATTGTATAAATGGTCGCAGAGTTCTCTCATGGCATCGGCTGTTTTTACTAAAACGCCGTGAAATCCCGGATGGGTGTCGCCTATACAGAATGTGGGAATTCCTGCTTTTTCGCAGTCTTCGTATATCTGATCTCTGACCTGATTGGAATTAAGGCCCTGAGAAAAGATAATTGCCGCATCATATTTTTCAAGTTCGGGAAGTGAATGAATGGATACTTCGCTCAGATTATGTGTTTCCGGTCTGCCGTAAGAATTGGCCGCAAGAAAAACAAACGTGTCAGTTGTATCTTTTTCAAGAGCATCATAAAAGCCGCTTAAAAAAGAAGACACGATGTCGGCACTCCATGTATTGGCAAATACCGCAACTTTTTTCTTCATAACCCCTTGCCTCCACACTAATATCAATCAAAATAACCCCTGTACTCTACCTTAAACTCAGAATCAGGGAATAAATGTTCATGTAATTCGACAAAATAATCATCCGTCATACTGGCTAAATAGTCAACCACCATTTCCTCAAAACTCTCGTCGCGGTAGTTGTTTATCCTTCTGTACGGTTTTGTGATTTCTTCGATGTATTTCAAATGATGTTTGTAGAAAAATGTATCTTCGCTGCCTGATTTCGCCTGTTTTAAAAGCTCATCGTAAAGTTCGTCAAACATCGGATAAATTTTTCCTTTGTATACATCTTCTATTTTATCACTTAAATAAATTTTTTGGTAATTTTCTTTTTTGGCAGATGAAAATGCTTCAAAATACTCATCATCCATCTTGATGTAATCGGTTCCGTAGCTGTTTTCGATGATATTGACTATCATGTTGTTTATAATTTCTGCATTGGTTTTTCCGATTACTGCCGAACCGAATTCTTTCTCCGATTCGATAAGCCCTAACTTCTTCGCATCCTGTCTGTCTTTTCCAAGATATGCGATAATATCCGAAACCCTGACAACACAGCCTTCAAGCGTTGCGGGAACAAGCGTTTTAATGTATGCGCTGTCCGCATAGCTATATTTCATTTTATCGTCAAAAATCTCAAAATTATTATAGGGTTCGGGCTTATATTTTTTACATTCGAATTCGCCGTTGTGACAGATGATTCCGTCAAGCGTCTGAAGGCTTAAATTCAATGGGAAAATAACGCTTAAAACCCTCGCGGAATGAATGTTGTGATTAAAATGTTTTCCTGTGGATTTATAAAGAATTTCATCAAGCTTTCTCTCGCCCGCATGACCGAACGGTGTATGTCCGATATCATGTCCCAAAGCAATGGCTTCGATGAGGTCACAGTTTAAGTTTAAAACGGAACCGATGTTTCTTGCGATTCTTGCCACAAACTGAACATGTGTGGCTCTTCTTGAAACGTCATCGTTTTTACACAGCGAAAAAACCTGCGTCTTATCCATGTATCTGACATAATAAGGGCAGTGCATGATTTTTTCCGTATCTCTGACAAACGCGGGGCGCCAGAGATTCGCAATATCGTGATCGGGCTCTCTTCTTACAACATCCTCATCCTTAAAAGCATAAGGATTTTCTTTTTTAAGAGCTCTGTCTTCACGGATTCTGTTTTGTACCTCTTCGCTAAGGTTGTGATAAATTGCCATTATTCACCTTTGTTTTCAGTATCTTTGTGAAGGTTTTCTCTTGCAACCGCAAGCATAAGCTTGATTCGATTCTCCTGGTTAACCTTCGTGGCGCCGGGATCGTATTCGATATCAACCGAGTTGATTTTAGGATTTACTCTTCTTACCTTGTTCTGCATGCCCTTAACCGCTACGTGGCAGGGAAGGCATCCGAAAGGCTGAACACAGATGATGTTTTCGTATCCGTGGTCTGCGAGTTCGAGCATTTCCGCTGCAAGGTACCAGCCTTCGCCCATGCTGTTGGTGGTATCGATGATTCCTTCTGCTCTCTTCTTTAAATCGTTAACTCTCTCGGGAGCCGTGAACATCGGCCATTTTTCAATACCGCTGATTAAAAGGTCCTCGATAAAGAAATAATATTTCATGACAACTTCCATGATTAATCTCTTAATCGGGTGTCCGCCGTATGTACGAAGGTCTTCAAGCGCACCGTTTGTTTTGTAAGCGCCGAATCCCAAAACTGTCGGTATAAAATATTCGCAGTCCTGTTCGGTTAAAAACTCTTCGAGATGGTTGTTGCCGGGAACCGAATATTTAAGATAAAGTTCACCGATAACGGCGACTTTTACTTTGGGTACTTTTTTAACCTTTATTTCCGAGAAGGTACGACAGATTTCGCTGACGGTTTTCTTCATTGCGCTAACCGTGTAGCCCTTGCCTCTTGAAAAGCCTCTTCCGAGGATTTCAATCCACTCGTTTAAAAGTTCATCAGTTGCACCCTTCTTAACTTCGTAAGGTCTTACCTGATTGGAAACAAGGGTTAATGCATCGCCGTAAACAAGTGCGGCTGCAGCCGATAAAAGAGTTAAAGGCGATAAAAAGATGCCGGGTGCGTATTCCATGTTCCAGGTATTTGCCGAAATAAAAGGAACATTGGGATAACCCGCTCTCTCAAATGCCTTACGCATAAGGTTAATATAGTTTGAGTCTCTGCATCCGCCGCCTGACTGGGTGATAATCATTGCAACCTTATTAGGATCGTATTTGCCACTTTCCATTGTTGCAAGCATCTGTCCCGTAATAAGCGAGCAGGGATAACAGATATCGTTGTGTACGTATTTTAAGCCCTTCTGGATTACATCCGGGCCTTCGTTTTCCATAATGTCAACCTTGTAACCGACTCTCTGGAATACAGGTCTCAAAAGTCTGAAATGAATCGGACACATCATCGGAGAAAGAATCGTGTAATCTTTTTTCATCTTTCTCGTAAACATTATTTTCTTGATGAAATGAGGGCTCTGATTACTCATTGGCTGTGCCCTCCTTTCCCGATTCGATTGCCGCCATAAGGCTTCTTAATCTTATCTTTACGGCACCGAGGTTCGTTACTTCGTCTATCTTAATCTGAGTGTAAAGTTTTCCTCTGCACTCAAGAATTTCTCTTACTTCATCGGTTGTAAGCGCATCGAGGCCGCAGCCGAAGGATACGAGATGTACCATATAAAAATCTGCATTCTCAGCCACATATTTTGCCGCAGAGAAAAGTCTCTGGTGGAAGGTCCACTGGGCAATAATATTGGTATTGAATTTTGCAACTTTATACGATACGCAGTCTTCACTGATTACCGCAAATCCGAGGCCCGCGATAAGCTTGTGAATACCGTGGTTTACTTCAGGATCTGCATGATAAGGTCTGCCGGCAAGAAGAATGATTTTCTTGTTTTCTTCTTTGGCTCTTTTTATGATTTCATCGCCTTTAGCACGAACCTTTGATACGTAACTGCTGTATTCCGAATAAGCTGCTTTGCAGGCTTTCTTTATCTCTGAACTCGTAAAAGAAGTACCGAGTCTCTTAGTAAGAATTTCGTTAATCTTCTCAGGGAATTTGCTCTTTACATGTGGTCCGACATAATCGTTAATGTAAATTATATCGCCAAAGTTAACCGTGTTGGCTTTGATAACCTCGGGGTAACCCGAGATAACCGCACAGTTGTAATTCTTTCTGCCCTTGTGCTCGTCGAAATGATAAGTCATGCCGGGATAAAAGATAACATCCACGCCCATTTCAATGAGGGTCTGGATATGTCCGTGCATCATCTTTGCGGGGAAGCAGACCGTATCAGAAGGAATAGTTCCCTGACCTTTTATATACATTGCTCTGTTTGAAAATCCGGACGTCTTTACGGTATATCCGAGCTGTTTGAAGAATGCATACCAGAAAGGAAGCATTTCATACATATTCATAGCAAGAGGAATACCGATTACTTTGGTTCCTTCGGGCTTTTCTGTTACATCGTCGGAATATTCTTTTAGGAGCGATAATTTGTATTCGTAAATATTTAAAGAGTCGTCCTGCGCTTTCTTTGTTACAGGCTTCTCACATCTGTTGCCGCCGATAAATCTTCTGCCGCCCGAGAACGTATTGACGGTTAACTGGCAGTGGTTGTTACAGCCGTTACATGTAACGGATTTAACATCGTACGAGAAAGTCTTTAATTCTTCGCTTGAAATAACTCCTTCGTATTCCGGATCGTGCGCATTGCCTTTTCTTCTGTAAAGTTCCTTTGCATATAAAGCTGCGCCGTAAGCACCCATCATACCTGCGATGTCGGGACGGATAACGTTAACGCCCATCTCTTTTTCGAACGCCCGAAGAACTGCGTTGTTTAAGAAAGTACCGCCCTGAACAACGATTTTCTTACCGAGTTCGTCTGCAGAATGAACACGGATAACTTTATAAAGTGCGTTTTTGATAACACTTATCGAAAGACCTGCGGAAATATTCTCAACCGTAACGCCCTCTTTCTGAGCCTGTTTTACAGATGAGTTCATAAATACCGTACATCTTGAACCAAGGTCCACGGGATTGTCTCCGAAAAGACCTAAGTTGGCAAATTCTTCGATTTCGTAGCCCATTGAGGAAGCGAATGTCTGAAGGAAAGAACCGCAGCCCGAGGAACATGCTTCGTTTAAGAAGATATTGTCGATTGCGCCGTTTCTTATCTTGAAACACTTCATATCCTGACCACCGATATCGATGATAAATTCAACATCGGGAAGGAAAAATTTCGCTGCCGTAAAATGAGCAACGGTTTCTACAACGCCGTACTCAATGTTAAGCGCTGCTTTTATCATGTCTTCACCGTAACCGGTGACTGCACTCGATGCGATATGAGCCTTCGGATAACGCTCATACATTTCTTTTAGGGACTCAACGACAACATCGATGGGTTTGCCCTGGTTGGATTCATATCTAGAATATAAAATCTCACCCTTGTCGTTGGTAAGAATAACTTTAAGTGTGGTGGAACCTGAGTCGATTCCGAGGAATGCTTCGCCTTCATAAGGCTGGCCCTCAATTCTCTCAACTCTGTCCTGAGCATGTCTTTCGACGAACTCATCATATTCCTTCTGATCCTTAAACAACGGCTCAAGAGAAGAAATTCTGATGGAATCCTTTGACTTAGTAATGATGTCCAAAGCGGCATTTAAATCCACTGCATCGGATGCATAATATGCGGCACCCATTGCAACGAAAAGAAGCGAATCTTCGGGACATGTGCCCTCACACTTAAGTGCCTTGTCAAACGCAAGACGAAGCTCGGACATAAATGTAAGAGGTCCGCCGAGATAAACGATTTTACCCTCGATAGGATGACCCTGTGCAAGACCTGTGATGGTCTGGTTTACAATCGCCGTATAAATACTTGCGGAAATATCTTCTTTTCTCGCACCCTGGTTTAAGAGGGGCTGGATATCGGTCTTTGCAAAAACACCGCATCTTGAAGCTATCGGATAAATCTTTTCTGCACTCTTTGCAAGCTCGTTCATTTCATCTGCGCTCACCTGCATCAAGGATGCCATCTGATCTGCAAAAGCACCCGTACCGCCGGCACAGGTTCCGTTCATTCTGACTTCAAGGTTACCGTTTAAGAAAAGAATCTTGGCATCTTCACCGCCAAGTTCGATTACAACATCCGTGTCGGGAAGTCTCTTTGAAATAGCAACCTTTGTTGCATAAACCTCCTGAACAAAAGGAAGTCCCGCTTTTTCTGCGAGACCCATTCCGGCCGAACCGGATATTGCACATATTACGGGCTCTTTTATTTCAAACTTATCGATCAGACCTTTTAATACTTCCTTGGTCTTTTCTGTGATAAGCGTGAAGTGGCGCTCGTAACTCTTGTGTATTAAATTCCCCGAATCGTCGAATACCACCGACTTAATCGTGGTGGATCCGATATCAATTCCAATTTTCACTTTAATGCCTCTTTATTACATAAATCTTTTTAGATATTTTAAGTAGTGGAAACCGATGTTGGACCACTTAAATCCGAGTGACAAAAGCACACCGCTCGTAAAATCGTTGCTTACCGGCACATTTCTTGAGTTCGAAGCAATTGAACTGTAGAACGATAATACTGCCACGTCCTTGTCGGTAATCTTTTCTTTTAGGAACTTGTCAAAGATTTCTCTCGGAACGCTCTTGCACTTAAACAGCAGTTTGTTCGCCAGCTTTTCGATGGTAAACAAGTGCGGATTGTACAGATGGTAAATATTGTTAATCTTGTTGTGCAGAACAAGTTTTACATACGCATTCGCACATTCGTCTACAGCGGTGAAATCCATAGGGAACTGCGCGATTTCGGGACTGTAAATACCGGCTTTTAAGAAGCCTCTCGCTCTTCCGATAAATCCGTTGTCGTCGGCGTTCTTCTGGAACATACCGTCGGACATTCTCCATGTAAGATTTCCTATTCTGTAGATATTAACTTTAAGTCCTTCTTCTCTTGCAAGAAGAACAGCTTCTTCTGCTTTGTATTTTGAATGAATATATACGTTTTGAACGTACTTCTGTCCGATGTCGAGAACAAATTCATCGAATACCTTATCGGTCTTAGGAATTGCAACTGTACCTACACCGTTAACAGATGCTGTGGATGTGTAATGAAGCACGGCTCTTGCATCCTTGCAGAAATTGATTACGTTCTGTGTGCCCCATACATTGGTTCTCTCAAAGTCTTCATAATGACCCGCATGATGTACATTTGCGGCTGTATGAATGACTGTGTCGACCTTTCTTACGAGGATAGAATATTCAATATCGTTTAATCCGAAATGCTCTGCTTCGATATCTCCCTTAACAACCTTGTAGTTAAAGTACTTGTACTCTTTCGGGAAATAACGGCCGAGGGTCTGACGAAGTCTCTCTTCGTTTCTGACTAAGCATACAACCTTGACTTTGTTTCTTAAAAGTTCTCGTAAAATATGCGCACCAAGGAAGCCTGTGGCACCTGTTAAAAACACGCATTTATGGGCGTTTTTATAAGTAACGTTTGAATTGTGGAGAATGATTGAGTTAACGTCAACCTTGTCTTCCTCATCTTCAAACACATTGCTTCCTGCCATAAATTTTGCAAGCGATTCAACCGTCGGATATTCGTAAACATCCTGTGCGTTTACTCCTAAAATCGCAGCAAGCTCAAATGCCGCAAGAGAATCTCCGCCGAGATCGAAGAAGTCATCATATATACCCACACGCTTTGCAAGAATCTGTTCGAAAGCATTGACGATTTTTTCTTCCGTAGCGTTGGTCGGAGCCACGTATTTGACTTCGTTTTTCTCAAGCTGGTTCTTAACCATTTCCATGAGTTCATGACGTTTGATCTTCATGGTTGTGGTCTTCGGGAACTCTCTGTGAGTAAAGCTTATAAATGTAATCTTCTTGTAGCCCGGAAGGGCTTCATTTATCTTCTTGATGGCAGTCTCAATTGCCTTCTTTTTCTCTTTGTCGCCGGGGTTTGCCGGAAGAACAAGTGCACAGAGTCTGCCCTTGTCACCGTATACAAATACGTCCTTAACACCGTCGATAACCATTATCTTCTCTTCAAGTTCTTCGGGATAAATATTCTTTCCGTTATCAAGAATAATAACGTTCTTGCTTCGGCCTGTGATAAAGAGATAGCCTTCTTCGTCAAAGTATCCTAAGTCTCCTGTATAGAACCATCCGTCTTTTATAACTTCATTTGTGGCCTCTTCGTTTTTATAGTAGCCGAGCATGACATTATCGCCCTTGACGGCTATCTCGCAGTCAACGGTTTTAACTTCACAGTAAACAGGCTTTCCGACGGAACCGATCTTATTGGCCGTAGGACAGTTTGCACAGACAAGCGGAGCACATTCGGTCAGGCCGTAGCCCTGGAAAACATTGATTCCGAAAAGAGCAAAGCATTCGCAGATTTCGGGGCGGAGTGCAGCGCCTCCGACAACGATGTTTGTAAGGTTTCCGCCGAACTTATCAAGCAGTGATTTATAGATAGAACGGCGCACGTCCATACCGACAACGCCCGCCATTTTTACGATTCGTTTGCCGTTATTTATTTTACGAGCGGTCTTTGAATCGTTCATCGCGTCTTTTATTTTCTTGTACAAAGCTTCCGCAATCGCGGGAACTATTAACATTACCGCAGGCTTAAATGTATTGATGTTGGCTGCGATGTTTTCAATGCTGTCGTTAATGCAGATAGTCGCGCCGTAACATAAAATACCTAAGTTATCTACGGTTAATTCGAATGTATGATGTACGGGAAGAACGCTTAAAACAACCTTCGGTCCCGAAACGTTTGAAGCAAAATCAAGTCTGTGGATTTCCTTTAAATTGACAATGATGTTTGTCTGGGAAATCATTACGCCCTTGCTGACTCCTGTAGTACCTGAAGTGAAAAGAATTTCACACACTTTGCCGGGATTTGTCTCGGGCATTTCGACTTCCTTAGTCTTTAAAAATCCCTGGAAATCTTCTCCTAAAAGACAGTGAACCTTTTTAACTTTTTTGATTGTCTTTTTAGCTTCCAAAGCGGTTTCTTCAAATTCTTCGTCGTATAGAATTACATCCACATCGCCTGCTTCGAAAAGATAAAGCATTTCTTTTTTAAGAAGCATTTTATCGATGGGAACAACCACGTTTCCGCTTATGATAACAGCAAGAAAAGACACAATCCATTCATAGCTTGTGCCGCCTAAAATTGCTATATGTTTTGATTTGTAACCGCTTCCGACAAAAGATGACGCGAGTGCATATACATCGTTTCTTAATTCTTTGTAAGTTCTGTCTGTAATAACTTCATCCCTGAAGAAACGATATGCAATGTTGTCTGAATATTTCTCGTAAATCTCGTCTGTAAATTCTTTTATCGTGTTGAAATTATCACTCATATATATCCACTCTTCTTAATTTTTCGAATAGTATTACATGGGAAGATCAAAGACCTTCGCAAAATTGTCGTAGAGAATCTTTTCTCTGACATCGTCCGAAAGATTTAACTTCATAAATCTCTCATATTCCTTCTTCGGATTCCACATAGGGAAATCGCTTCCGAAGAAAAATCTCTCGGGTCCGAAATGATCTATAAATCTCTCCGCCGTAGCGTTGTCAATCATAAATAAAGAACTGGAAGTGTCGTAATAAACATTGTCGAGTTTGGGATTGTGGAACGAATCCTTCCATCTTCTGTATCCGCCGAAATGTGCACCGATTACGGTAAGACCGGGAAACATTTTTGCTACCTTTACCATCTTTTCGGGAGCGGAAAAATCATATCTGTCATCTCCCATATGGAAAAGAACCGCAAGGCCTTCTTCTTCCATTGCCTTATAAATAGGGAACTGCTTCGGATCGTCGATATCGTAGCGCTGCATATCATTGTGATATTTAATGCCGCGAATACCCATTTCTTTTACACGTGCAAGTTCTTCCTTAAAGTTTTCGTAATCTTTGTGCATGGATGCAAAGCCGATAAGATTAGGATGTTTTGCAACTTCACCTGCAATAAAATTGTTGATGCTTTCAACCTGTGCGGGTGAAAGTGCGGAGGAACAAACCAGTGTATAAGATGTACCGAGTTCTTCCTCACATTTTAAAAGGCTGTCAACAGATGCATCCGAGCTCATCGATATTCCGTAGAATTCCCCTATCGATTCGGATGCCTTAATAGCAATTTTGCTTGGAAAGATATGCGCATGCGCATCAATTATTCTCATTTTTTTCTCCGATATATTTAAAAACATTATTCTTCTGTTTTTTCTTCTGCCGGCTCTTCAGTATTTTCTTCAATTTTTTCTTCTGCTTTTTTCTTGCCGAAAAGAAGATCGAAATCTTTCTCCTTATAGACAAAAATCATTGAGAAAATCATCAGTGCAAAACCGACGGTGATAAAGCTGTCAGCCACATTGAATACAGGGAAGTTGATGATTTCAACATAAATCATGTCAACAACATATCCGTGGAAAAGTTTTTCTCCGTTAAATATTCTGTCTATAAGATTGCCGATTGCTCCGCCGCATAAGCATAAGAGGCATATCCTTGCAATAATAAACTTCTTTTCAAAAGGCAGTTTGTAATAAAAATATGCGAGTGCCGCAAGAACAATAGGCGTTAAGATAATGAACAGAACCTGCTTGTTCTGAAGCATTCCCCACGCCATGCCTTCGTTTCTCACGAAATATATTCTTAATACTTTGTTGATGATATAAAATCCGTCCGTACCCTTTACATAAAGAAGTGTAAGGTGCTTGGTCCACTGATCGAGTAAAACTATACCGACAATGGCCAAAAGTGGAATAATATACTTTTCAAGCGCTTTTTTCATGTGTAAATCCTATAATATGTTAATTCCGTTTTCGGCTGCGATTTCATATACTTCCTCGGGCCAGATTGAAGACTGAACTTCGCCGATGTGTGCACGCTGTAAGAAGAACATGCAGATTCTCGACTGTCCGATACCTCCGCCGATTGTGTAAGGAAGCTTCTTCTCAAGAATGGCTTTCTGGAAAGGCATTTCCATTCTCTCTTCGCAGTTTTTCTTCTTTAACTGATAAACAAGTGAATCCTCATCTACTCTGATACCCATTGAAGAAATTTCAAATGCACTTCCGAGGATGGGATAATAAACCAAAATATCACCGTTTAATTTCCAGTCATCGTAGTCGGGAGCTCTGCCGTCATGAGGCTCGCCTGAAGCAAGGTCGTCACCGATCTGCATAAGAAATACCGCACCCTTCTCCTTTGTGATAAGATTCTCTCTTTCCTTGGGAGTCTTGTCAGGATACATGTTTTCAAGTTCCTGTGTTGTAATGAAAAAGATTTCATTGGGAAGGAACGGATCCATGAAATGGTATTTGCCGCAGATATAAAACTCTGTCTGCTTGATAGCCATGTAAATTCTGAAAACTGTTTCTTTTAGGGTGTCGAAATTTCTTTCATCCTTGTCGATGATTTTTTCCCAGTCCCACTGATCGACATAGATTGAATGAAGGTTGTCTGTATCTTCATCTCTTCTGATGGCGGTCATATCTGTATAAAGGCCTTCGCCTTTTTTAAAGCCGTATTCATGAAGAGCCATTCTTTTCCATTTTGCAAGGGAATGAACGATTTCAACTTCTGCATCGTCATGCTCTTTAATGCCGAACTTAACAGGTCTTTCAACACCGTTTAAGTTATCGTTTAAACCTGATGCAGGCCATACGAAAAGGGGCGCCGAAACTCTGGTTAAGTTGAGTGCATCGGCTAATGCTCTTTCAAAATAGTCCTTGACTTCCTTAATGGCTTTTTCGGTTTCTTTGATTGATTGCGGGGATCTGTATCCCTTGGGTACGTAAATGTGTTCCATTTTTATGTCCTGGCTTTCCTAAAAAATATATACAGACGAATTGTTCACACAATCCGCGCATTTTAAACTGCATAACTAATATATTATATACTAAAACGCTCTCTATTTCAATTACAGCCGTTAATCCGTGATTATATACCGCATATCCCTTATAAACTTCTCTGCGGTCTCAAGGAGCTTTTCTTCGTCTCTCTCGGGCAGTCCGCACATCTTGTAATTTATCTCAAATCCGGGAATACTGCCGTTTATGAAGCGGATTTTCTGAGGGTAGGAATTGATAAAATCAACCAGTTTGTCGGGATCAACCTTCGCCTGAGGGTATAAATCCACTTTGATTTTTCCGTCAGAGCCCCTGACCTGAGTTACGTATTCTTCTTTCGCCACGCTCTTTAAAAGTGCCAATCGTAAAAGATAATCCGCCTGCTTGGGTACTTTTCCGAAGCGGTCGTTTAATTCCTCTACCATTTCGTCGTAATCGACCTTACCGCTTATGGACGCTATTCTCTGGTACATAATAAGTTTTTCGTTCTCGTTGATGATGTACTCGGGAGGCATGTAAGCGTCGATGTTTAAGTCGATTCTCGTATTGTAATCGTCGATTCTCTCTTCACCCTTAGCCTCGATAATCGCATCGTTTAACATCTTGCAGTAAAGCTCGTATCCTACGGCTTCCATATGGCCTGACTGCTTATATCCTAAAAGATTCCCGGCGCCTCTGATTTCGAGATCTCGCATACTGATCTTAAAGCCGCTTCCAAGGTCGGTGAATTCACGGATTGCTTCAAGACGTTTCTGTGCGATTTCGCTTACAACCTTGTTCTGCTGATACATTAAGAATGCATAGGCGCTTCTGTTGCTTCGGCCTACTCTGCCCCTAAGCTGATAAAGCTGCGCAAGGCCGAATCTGTCGGCGTTGTCGATGATAATTGTATTAACATTCGGAATATCAAGACCGGTCTCAATGATGGTCGTCGAAATAAGTACGTCAATTTCTCCGCGCACGAATTCGTACATGATGTCCTCGAGTTCTTTTTCGTTCATCTGACCGTGTGCAAAACGCACCCTTGCATTGGGTACCAGTTTGCTGATTGCCTCGGCTTCAAGGTCGATGTCTCTGACGATATTATGCACAAAATAAACCTGTCCGCCCCTTGATATTTCGCGGTTTATTGCTTCTCTTATAAATTCCTCGTTATACTCGAGGATAAATGTCTGTATCGGCAGTCTGTCGACAGGCGCTTCCTCCAGAAGCGACATGTCTCTGATGCCTGTCAAGCTCATGTGAAGAGTTCTCGGAATAGGTGTCGCAGATAAGGTTAATACATCCACATCTTTTCTTAGTTTCTTAATCTTTTCCTTGTGTCCTACGCCGAATCTCTGTTCCTCGTCGATGATAAGAAGTCCTAAGTTTTTAATCTCCACATCCTTTGATAAAAGTCTGTGTGTACCGATTACGATATCGACCTTGCCTTCCTTCATTCGTTTAACCGTCGCACGCTGCTGAGCGGGACTTCTGAAACGGCATAAAAGCTCTATCGAAATCGGATAGTTTTTCATTCTTTCTTTGAAGGTATTGTAATGCTGGTCGGCTAAGATCGTAGTCGGTACCAGGTATACAACCTGCTTTCCGCCCATAACTGCTTTGAATGCCGCACGTATCGCAACTTCGGTCTTTCCGAAACCTACGTCGCCGCAGATAAGACGGTCCATAACCTTGCCTGTTTCCATATCGTCCTTAACCGCATTGATTGCATCCATCTGATCTGCAGTCTCTTCATACGGAAACATCTCTTCGAATTCTTTCTGCCAGAGAGAATCTTTCTCGTAAATATGACCTTTAAGCTTCTGTCTTTCGGCATAAAGTTCAACGAGTTCTCTTGCAGTTTCTTCAACGCCCTCTTTAACTCTCGCCTTGGTTGCAACCCATTCCTTACCGCTTAATCTGTTAAGTCTCGGTGTTGCGCCTTCAGCGGATGAATACTTGCCTATGATGTCAAAGGACGTTGCGGGAACATAGAGATTGTCGCCCTTTGCATACTCAACCTTCATATAGTCCTTGGTGATTCTGTCCTGGCTGATTTTTTCGATACCGCGGTAAATACCGATACCGTATTCTTCATGTACGACAAAGTCACCTACTTTAAGTTCGTTGTAATCGGTAATCTTTAATCCGGAATATTTTTTGCCTCTTCTTTTCTTTCTTTCACGTCCGAAAATATCCGAATCGGAAAGCATCGCAAATTTAAGGTTTCTGTATACAAAACCTTTCTTAAGCGTGCCTGCGAAAGTCATTATTTCGCCCTTGTTTAATTCTCTTTCCCTGTTGTCCGAATAGAACGCCGCAATGCCTTCTCTTGAAATATCATCCGCGATTCTTCGCGCTCTTGTTTTTGATGCGCTGAATACCATTACGCGGTAGCCTTCGCGATGATATCTTTCGAGGTCTTTTATGAGCTCGGTGATTGCTCCGTTATAACTCGGTACGCTCACGGTGTTAAAGTTAACAGCATAATCGTTTTTGCCGGGTTCGTCGTCAAAGCTTGCAAGCTTAACGCAAGGAAATGATAAATACTGTTTCTTAACATCTGCATAGCTTTGAAGAAGTTTAAGCTGTCCCGGGAGCGCATAGCCCATTTCGACTCTGTGCTTAAAGCTGTCTGTAAATTCCGCTTCGCTCTCTTCACCCTTTTTATCCACCTTCTTCGGTTCATCGATGCAGATGATGGTTTTACGGTCTTTAAAAAGACTTAAAAAGCCCGATGCTGCGGGATAAAAGTATTTGATATATCCGTCGAGATTGACCTTATTCGCAAACTGCGAAACCTTTAAATCAAACTCTTCTCTTTCGAATTTAACTCTCGCAGCTTCCTCAGTTTTAAAAGCATCTCTTAATTTCTTTTCGTGATCCTTTGATTCCTTTGTAATCTTTTTAAGGCCGTCTCTGAATACGTCTTCGTCAATAACGTTCTCCGTCGCGGGATAAAATGTTACCGATTTTACTTTCTCAATTGAACGCTGAGACTGCGCATCAAAAAATCTGATGGAGTCGACTTCGTCGCCCCAAAATTCAATACGCACGGGATTGTCCATGGTAAGATCGAAAATATCTAAAATACCGCCCTGAATACGCATCTGTCCGGGTGTTTCGACGATATCCGACATTTCATATCCCATATGAATAAGCTTGTATCTTAAAGCCTCAAGCTCGCAGATTTGTCTGACGCTGATTGACACTATATTTTCGTTAAAAACTTCGGGCGGAACTACGGGCGTCATCAATGCATCAATTGTGGTAACTACCGTAAGCTTGTCATTTTCCCTGAAATTTCTAAGTGTACGAAGTCTCTCCTGCGCTATTTGATTGCCACAGATGTCGGCCTGATAAAAGCAGATATCCTTGCCCTTAAAATATACGACATCCTTGTCGTACATACGGCTCTCTTCAAGGATTTCGTTGGCACGGATGTCATCGTAGGTAATAATGAAACGCACGTCAAAAGAAGCGCCGAATGCGTGGGACAGGTGAATCTTCTGCGAGTCCGTCGTAGCCGGCACATAAACTGATTTCTTATTCTTTAAAACTTCATGCGCTTTCGAAAACTCCTTGTTTTCATAAAGCGGTGCGTAAAAAACTTCCATGTTCTTTATCTGTAATTATTCTTCGGGTTTGGTTTCGCCTGAATTTTCGGCACTTTCTTTTGTTTCAGCCTCTTCCTTAGCAGGCTTCTCTTTTTTAGGCTTCTTGTTGTAAATATTCATGGCCTTCTCAATATCGCCGCCAAGCATCATTACAGTTGCCTCTGCCGCCTTGGTGAATGACTCTTTCATAACTTCGGAATCGTCTTTGTTAAAATGTCCGAGCACATGGTTTACAAGGTCCATCTCGGGGATTTTATCTCCGACACCGACCTTAATTCTTAAAAACACCTGAGTACCGAGATGTGAGATAAGACTCTTGATACCGTTATGTCCGCCGGCAGAACCCTTATCCCTTATTCGAAGCGTGCCTACGGGCAGAGAAATATCGTCATAAAGCACGATTAATTCACTCTCGGGGTCAACCTTGTAATAATCCGTGATCTCCCTTACAGCCTCGCCTGAATTGTTCATATAGGTCTGAGGCTTAACCAGAATTACCTTCTGCCCCTCTATATATCCTTTTCCGACCAATGCTTTATGCTCGGCTTCTCTGATGGTAATATTATATTTGTTTGCAAGCACATCAATGCTGTTAAAACCCGCATTGTGCCTGGTGTTCTCATATTCTTTTCCGGGATTTCCGAGTCCGACTATAATAAACATTTTCAATACCTCATTTAAATAACTCAAACACTTTATTATATCATATTTTCGGTGTTTTTTTCATCAAATTTAAAAAGGTGCGAGAGCCTCACACCTTTTTACCCAAATTTTAATTTGCCGTGTAATAATATTCGGAAACCATTAAATCGCCTTTGTCTTCATCATAAAAGAGCAAATCACCGTCCTTTAATGTTCCGTTGTATTTTAAACGTGTCATCTGATCTGTAAATGTAATCGTACCGTCGGACGTGTATGTATATTTTAATTTATGCTCGTTGCCCTTTTTTAGGAGAACGCCTTTTCCGTAACCGTCTAACGTTATCGTATAATCACAATCCGTATTTGTTTTTAAAGGACCTTTTTCGTATACAAAATAATAAGTTCCCGCAGAGCCCGGCATAGGTGTTTCACCACAGGCTGAAAGCACTGCAAGTACAGACACACAGGATAAAATTAAAATCAGTTTTTTTGATAATTTAGCAAACATCTTTTCACTCCTATAATTCTCACGGATTAATTATACCAATCCTTTTTTATTTTTGCGATACTCTTTAGAATTTTACTGTAATTGTTCTAAGATTTTGTTGGCTTTTTTTATCTGATAAAAGAAACAGATATAATAAACTATCGCTCCCGCAAAAAACGGAATCGTAATCGACCAGAACATATCCAAATATGCCGTCGGTGCATTACTTGATAAAAGACCGTGTATCCATATACATATGAAAACAATACCAACGGTTGCGATATACTGACCTGCAAACACCAGAAGGAACGGGAATTTCTGAAGGTAATAATGCACGGAAAGAATCAGGGTAATTAATACCGAAAAAGCAAGTATTGTAAAGATATTATCCGTATAATACTTATCCGTAAAATTTGACAATTTTTCTGCCAATAGTTTTCCGCAAGTAATCAGGGTAAAGAAAATGCAAACAATCGATATGAAGTTCTTTTTATTTATAAGTTTCATTTCGTTTTCCTCCCCTGAAGTTTATTTAGTCTTTCATAAAATTCGTTTTTAAAGCTTCTGTTCATTATGAGTTTCTCATCATTCTTAAGGAAAATGATAACCCTCATATTGATGTCACCCTGAAGCTTTTTAATCTTGTAAATATTCACGACAGTTGATTTGCTTATCCTCGCAAATCCTATATTTGAATACTCTTCAAGAATATCTCTTAGTGCCTCTTTTATCTCGACACACATATCTTTGGTGTATGCAAAAGTTTTCCTGTCCACCGTTTCAATATAAAAGATATCTGTTAGGGCAACGGTCACTTTTTTATCTTCAAATGTTCCTTCGATATATCGAAGAGTATCTCTTAATCTGTCAAGAACCGCACTCGTTTCTTCGTCAATCGTATCGTAATGAAGTTCAAGATAATTCTCTTCGAGATTTTCTTCTTTGGTCTTAATTAATTTCATGTGATTCCTTATAAAATAAACATTATGCAGAGTATTACATAAGACAGTTTAACATTTCTGTTACTTAAAAGATACGCACTGCCGAAAATAAATCCACCGACCGCCGTATACAGTCCCGCGAAAAGCGAGCCTTTCGTTAACCAGTGTCCGAGGCCCCAGGTAAGTGCTACAAGAATTCCTCCGAAGGGAATCTTATTGTTGTTAAACCATTTTTCAAAAGCTGTCTGTCCAAAGATTATTATAAGCAAAACGAGCATAACTTCAAAGAGATAATAGATATATTGAAATACAAAAAGTAAAGGTCCGCGACTGTGAAACTCAGCCAAAACCTTGCTTCCGTTCCAGTCAATCCATGTGGATACAAGACAGAGAATAATACCGATTATGATTAAAATCCACTGCCAGATTTTTATCTTGTTATCCTTGTTAAAAAAAGATGCATTCTTTATATTTCCTAAAAGATCAAGACCTGATTTCTTCCTGCACTCTTTTACCACCAAAAGTGCACCGAGTCCCCATGCAATGCAGGTAACAACCCAGTGAACAATCATCTGCCATGTATTAAAATCATTGACTCCCCTTTTGTATAAAAGAGGTTCGATTACAAATCCCCAGAGAAGTTCAAATCCTATTACTCCGAATACTTCAAGACCATAAATTAAAAATCTGAAGCCTTCCATAAATCTTCCTGTTTTCTTTTCATTCGTGTTTTTCATCATAAAATATCCTTTCGCCATCTTTTATGAGCACACGATATCCCAAAAAGAAACTCAAAACAATAAACCCTGTGCTAAGTTGCGTCACACTATGTCTAAGTTGCAATTTGGCAACGAAAAAGAGAGCCTTTCGGCTCCCTTTTCCTGTTATATTAATCCCCTCTACATTTCAGAGTTCATCATTCTTCAGGCATATTTTCGTAAGCAGTCAAAACTTCTGTCTGAATGTAATTTCTGGTTTCCGTTTTAATCGGATGAGCGATGTCTCTGTAACCCTCGTCGCCGGCTTTTCTTGAAGGCATTGCTGCAAACAGTCCTTTTTCGCCTTCGATGATCTTGATGTCGTGTACTACGAACTCGTCATCGAAAGTGATGCTCGCAACTCCTTTAAGTTTTCCACCGTCAGTCATTTTACGAACTCTCACATCTGTAATCTTCATAATTATCCCCCTCCCTAAGTAGTTCGTTTTAAATCGAGTATCTGTCGTTTTGCTCTATCAATATTTTAATCTCGCCCTCTCCGACATAATTGGAATTGGCTCTGATAGTATCCCGACTTTCAACAATACAGTTTTCAAGATAAGTATTGTCTCCAATATATACATCGTTCAAAATGATGGAATTCTTAACCACACAATTGTTACCAACGAAAACATTTTTGAAAATTAATGAATTTTCTACCGTTCCGTTGATGATGCTACCACTGGAAACGAGACTATTTTTTACCTTGGCACCCACATTGTATTTAGCAGGAGGCAGGTCATCGACTTTCGAATACACATCAGGATATTCTCTGAAGAAGTAGTTTCTGACGTCTTTCTTTAAGAAATCCATGTTCGTTTCGTAATAATCCTCGACGCTGGCGATGTTTCTCCAGTAACTATCGAGTTTGAAACCGAATATTCTCTTCATATTCTTGTAACGGATAAGAATATCGGCTACAAAATCGTATCTTCCCTCTTCGTTGGCTTTTTCGATAAGCTCAATCAGAAGTCTTCTTCTGATTACGTAGATACCGCAGGATACGATATTTGACTTAGCCACGATGGGTTTTTCTTCAAATTCTTCGATACGGTTCTCTTCGTTCATTTTAAGAACACCGTATCTGTCAACGTTTTCGCCCTCAGGCATTTCTTTTACAACAACCGTAATATCTGACTTTTTGTCGATATGATATTCAAGAAGTTTGTTGTAATCGAGTTTGTAAACGCAGTCGCCTGATGCAATTACTACATAAGGCTCATGGCTCATTTTAAGAAATTCGAGATTCTGGTAAATGGCATCTGCGGTACCTCTGTACCAGTTGCTGTTTTCACTGGTTTCAATAGGAGTGAAAACATACAGACCGCCCTGTTTTCTACCGAAATCCCACCATTTGGATGAGCTTAAATGTTCGTTAAGGCTTCTTGCGTTATACTGTGTGAGTACTGCTACTTTCTGAATATGCGAATTTGACATATTACTTAATGCAAAGTCGATACTTCTGTAGCTTCCGGCGATGGGCATAGCCGAAATGGCACGTTTCTGTGCAAGTTCTCTCATACGGTTTGAATGTCCGCCCGCTAATATGATTCCTATCGCTCTCATACTTCATCACCTGCCTTAATCAACGTTTTGCCACTGGCCAAACTCATATTTTCCAGGTCTTCAGATTTGATATTTCCCGCGATAACGGAATTCTTTCCGACGCTTATGCCATCGGGAATGACCGTCTTCTCACCTACTGTAACCAGTCCGTGGTTATAAATATGAGGATCGGTCTCATTATCAACTTCTTCACCCACACCAAGTTTTACATTATTTCCGATTTCTACGTTCTCGGCGATAATTGCTTTGTTTATCTCACAATTCTTGCCGATACACGTATCATTCATAATGATTGAATCGCGTACTACAGTTCCTTCCTCGATCGTAACCCCACAACCGATAATAGAATTGTATACTTCCCCATAAATAACTGTTCCTTCTCCAATAAGGCACTTTTCAATGACGGTATTGTCTGCTATATACTGAGGCGGAAGTGTATCCGACTTCGTATATATCTTCCAGTATTCCTCATAAAGGTTAAATACCGGAACAATGTCGATAAGCTCCATATTGGCTTCCCAATAAGAATGAAGGGTTCCTACGTCCTTCCAGTAGCCGTTATATTCATATGCATATAACGGAGCTCCCTTTTCATGACAGTAAGGAATGATATGTTTTCCGAAATCAAGATTAGGCTGATCGGATTTTGCCAGAAGCGCTTCTTTTAATGTCTTCCAGTTGAAGATATATATTCCCATAGAAGCCAGGTTGCTTCTCGGATTCGCAGGTTTTTCCTCGAAATCCGTAATCTTTCTGTTTTCATCTGTGATTACGATACCGAATCTCTTTGCTTCCTCCAAAGGAACAGGCATAGCGGCAATTGTAACCTCCGCGCCGTTCTTTTTGTGGAAGTCGAGCATTACCTCGTAATCCATTTTGTAGATATGGTCTCCCGAAAGAATCAGAACATAGTCAGGATTATAGCTTTCCATATAATCCAGGTTCTGATAGATAGCATTAGCGGTACCCGTATACCACTCGGTATCGGTACTTTTCTCATAAGGAGGAAGGACCGTTACACCACCGATATTCCTGTCAAGATCCCAGGGAATACCGATTCCGATATGAGTATTAAGACGAAGCGGCTGATACTGTGTTAATACACCGACAGTGTCAACACCCGAATTGATACAGTTACTTAAAGGAAAATCGATAATTCTGTATTTTCCTCCGAAAGAAACTGCGGGCTTGGCAACCTTTGCCGTCAGCACACCGAGTCTGCTTCCCTGACCGCCTGCGAGTAACATTGCAATCATCTCTTTTTTAATCATGTGATCACCTCTCAAGCATCTAAAAATATTGTCCCCCAACAATAAAGATATTATACCATGCCGTTTGTCCATTTTGTACTAACGCAAAAACGATTTATGTTAATCAGCCAAACCTTTTTTCGTCAATATTCTATATTTTGCCCAATTATATTTTAGGGTTTTGTGCACTTTCACAAAATTGGCGTTTTTTATGATGTTTATTTGTCTCATTATTTCACAAAAGGCGGTTTGAGACTTTTATTTTGAGCGTTGTGTCATTATAATTAAGTTGATTTATTTATATGGAAAGAAAAAATCAGGGAGATTATATGGAAATCGATTTTAACAAATCGCAGCATGTCTATTTTATGGGCATCGGCGGTATCAGCATGAGCGGTCTTGCAAAGATTCTTTTATCCAGAGGATTCAAAGTATCCGGATCCGACAGAGCACCCAGCGAGCTGACAGACCAGTTGGCCGAAGAAGGCGCTTTAATCAACATAGGCCAGCGTGCTTCAAACATAACCGAAGACATAGACCTCGTCGTTTATACCGCAGCAATCCATGCAGACAATCCCGAATTTATACGATGTAAGGAACTCTCCCTTCCGATGATGAGCAGAGCCGAATTCTTAGGCCTCTTAATGAAAAACTACTCATCCAGCGTTGCCATAAGCGGAACGCACGGAAAAACAACCACATCTTCCATGGCAGGCGAAATATTAATGGCCTCCGATTTAGATCCCACCCTTTCCATAGGCGGAATCCTTCCGAGCATTAACGGAAACATAAGAATCGGAGAAAGCGGATATTTTCTAACCGAAGCCTGCGAATATACCAACAGCTTTCTCTCACTTTTCCCTAAATACGGTGTGATTTTAAATATAGAAGAAGACCATCTGGATTTCTTTAAGGATTTAAATGAAATCAGAACATCTTTTAAGCGCTTCGGAGAACTTCTCCCCGCTGATGGTGTGCTTCTTATAAATGCAGGTATAAAAGATTACAAAGAGATAACAGATTCTCTCACCTGCAAGGTTGTTACATTCGCAAAAGGAAACGAGGGCGACTACTATTTCAGTGATTTACACATCTCAAAGGAAGGATATTCGGTATTTAACTTCAATACTCCGTCCGGAAATAAGATTGAAGTGACTTTGAGAGTACCCGGCGAACACAATGTGCTCAATGCCGTTGCAGCACTGGCTTTGGCCGATATATTAAATCTGGATTTAACCACTTCTGCGAAAGCACTTTTCAACTTTGAAGGTGCAAAAAGACGTTTTGAATATAAAGGAAGCCTCAAGGGTGTAAACATCTTCGATGACTATGCACATCATCCTACGGAAATTAAAGCTACCCTTCAGGCAGCATCAACTTACCCTCATAAAAATATGTGGGTAGTGTTCCAGCCTCATACCTATTCAAGAACAAAAGCATTCATGGATGAATTTGCAGAGGCACTTGCTTTATCCGACAATGTAGTTCTTACAGATATATATGCTGCGAGAGAAAATGACAATCTTGGCATTTCATCCGAAGATTTAAGACAAAAAATCGAGAATCTCGGCAAAAAATGCTGGCATTTTAAAAGTTTTTCAGATATTGAAGATTTTTTGTTACAAAATTGTATCCCCGAGGACATGTTGATAACCATGGGGGCCGGAGATGTACTAAAAATCGGAGAAAACCTGCTTGGAAGTTAGTTATCAACACTATCCACATTTTTTGAGGAAAAAAGTTCCTTAAAAGAATGTGGATATTTTTATTTACATAATAATTTTTGAATACCCTAATTTAATCGCATATAACAGATTTTTAACCTTTTATGTAAACTTTCGCACACGAAGTTTTCAACATTGTCAACAATCGCTGAAACCCTTATAAATAGGGCGTTTGACAGATATTTAACGCTTTACATTTTATGAAATTCATCATATAATTACCCTTGCTTGATTTAGCTTACGGCTTAGGGGGATTTGAAAAATGAGTATCATAAAGTTATACGCGGAAGAATGCGATCCGGGTGTCACTTTGATATCTAATGTATTTATCGATTATATGCTTAAGGATGCCAATGATGCGCAGCTGAAAGTTTATCTGTATCTTATCCGACACATTACAAATCATAAACCATTTGACATATCAAATATCGCTGACGAATTCAACCATACTGAAAAAGACGTAATCAGATCTTTGAAATACTGGGAGCAGAAACAGGTACTTTCGCTGGAGTTTGACGCAGCAGGTACCGTAACAGGAATTGAGCTTCATAAAGTAGACGAGGATCTGGTAAATCCGAGAAACAACGTGCATATGTTTTCCGTATTGCCCGGCAATGACGCAAACACTGCCACTTCTTCTTCAGAGAATGAATTACCCGAGACAAAATTTACTGCTTCGGATTTTGTGGAAATGTCCAAAGATTCAACCTGGGCTTCCATAAAGAATATCGCCGAAACATATCTTGAGAGAACTTTATCAGCGACCGATCTGCAGACTCTCGCTCATTTATATAAGGATTTGACTTTTTCAACATCGGACATCGACAAAATATTCGATGAATGTCTGACCGAAGGAAAGAAATCCATGCGTTCAATTAAAAAAGCTGCGGAAGCAAAATATTTTGAAAGAAATATCAGTCCTTCCGTTACCGCTATAATGAATGCTCTCGGAAAGAAAGGGGTTCCCACATCGGACGAACTTTCCTTTATAAACACATGGCTTTCCGATATGAATCTTGAGCTTATTCTCGAAGGATGCAAAAAAGCTTCCATGGCAACCACGGGAAACCGCATAAAATACGCAAGCGGAATCTTTTCAAACTGGAAGAGCAAAGGCATTACCACCGTTGAAGAAATGGCAAGAGAAGAAGAAAAATTCAGACAGAGCAAAGAAGTAGCCAAGAAACAGGCTATCGCATGCAAAGCACCTGCCAGAAGCGTTTCTTCCACCGCTACGGCAACGGATATGTACAGACAGTACAAACACGGCAACTACGATTTTGATGCATTGGAACGCGAATTAAAGACGAAATAAAGGGAAACTACATTGTCTCTTAATAATACACAAATCGATTCAATAATGCAGGAATACGACAGACGTCAGATGGACCGTCACCGCCTTATTGAAAAACGTAAAAAAGAAATATACGAAGTTCTGCCTGAATACAGAGAACTCGAAAATAAAATAGCTTCTGAAAGCATTAAAGCCGGTCTGGCCTCTCTCACGGGAGGCTCGTCAGCCGATACAGAATCTCTTAAGGAAACAATCGAAGAACTTAAGAGAAAGAAAGGGCTGTTACTTACCGGCGCGGGTTATTCCATTAACTACCTTAACCCGCCTTATATATGTCCGGATTGTAAGGATACCGGATATATAGGCACAGAAATGTGCCATTGCTTTAAGCAGGCCAAGTTAGACAGCACTTACCAACAGTCAAATGCAAAGCTACTCCTAAAAGAAGAAAACTTTGACAACATCTCACATGAATATCATACAGGCGAAGAACTGACACATTTTATCGAGGCTGAAAAAGCATCCAGAAACCTTGTTACAAACTTCGAATTTGAGCACGGAAACATCCTTTTTAAAGGAACTGCAGGCACTGGAAAATCATATCTTTCAAACTGCATTGCAAATGCACTGATTCAGAAAGGATATGCCGTAATTTATTTTTCCGCAGTATCTCTTTTTGAAAAGATTTCTTCATATAAATTTGGCAAAGATAAATATTCAAACGATAATCCTCTGCAGGATATTTATACATGTGATTTGCTCGTTATCGACGATCTCGGTTCGGAACTTACAAACCAGTTTGTCTGCCAGGAACTTTTTACCATCGTAAACGAGCGTCATTTAAGAAACAAATCCACAGTAATCTCAACCAATCTCGATTACAGTGAAATCAGTCAGAGATATACCGAGCGTACTTTCTCGAGAATCTACTCATATTATGATGTATACGATCTCTCGGGAAATGACATTCGTGTTTATAAAAAAAGAATTGAACAAAGAAAGTGAGGAACCTTACAATGCCCGAGAAACGTGATGAAATTCGCGATTTAAACTCAATCCCGGTAGGCTCGCTGGGACTGATACCTTTGGAGAGTTGCAGAGAACTCGGCGAAAAAGTCAACAATTATCTGGTTAAATGGAGAAAAGAAAGAGAACATCAGCACAAAGACTCTCTTCCTTTCGACGGATACGAAAGAGAATCCTACATTCTTAAATCCAGAACACCGAGATTCGGTACAGGCGAAGCAAAAGGTGTTATAGATGAATCCATCAGAGGATATGACCTTTATTTCCTCGTAGACGTATGTAATTACAGCTTAACTTACAAGCTCCGCGGACAGATTAACCACATGTCTCCCGACGATCATTATCAGGATCTTAAGAGACTTATCGCAGCCGTAGGAGGAAAGGCAAGAAAAATAACGGTTATCATGCCTTTCTTATACGAGAGCAGACAGCATAAAAGAACCGCAAGAGAATCTCTTGACTGCGCATTTGCTCTGCAGGAACTCACAAATATGGGAGTTGACAACATCATCACATTTGATGCTCACGACCCCAGAGTTCAAAACGCTATACCTTTAAACGGTTTTGAAACCGTACAGCCTACATATCAGTTTATCAAGGGCCTTGTAAAGAATGTTCCCGATCTTAAATTCGATGCAGAATCCATGATGTGCGTCAGCCCTGATGAAGGTGCTATGGGACGTGCAATCTACATGGCAAACGTATTGGGCATCGATATGGGTACATTCTACAAACGCCGTGACTATACGAAGATAGTTGACGGAAGAAACCCTATCGTAGCTCACGAATTCTTAGGCACAGACGTTGAAGGCAAAGATATCCTCGTACTCGATGATATGATTTCATCAGGCGAATCGGTACTTGAAGTAGCTTCCGAATTAAAGAAGAGAAAAGCCAGAAGAATCTTCATCCTCACAACCTTCGGTCTCTTCACAGGCGGTCTCGATAAATTCGACAAAGCTTACGAAGAAGGAATTATTCACAGAGTACTTACAACAAACCTTGTTTACCAGACACCCGATTTACTCGAGAGAGACTGGTATATCAACTGCGATATGAGTAAGTACATCGCTTACATCATTGATACACTTAATCACGACGCTTCCATAAGCGATCTGCTTGATCCCTCTGAGAGAATTCAGAGACTTCTTGCAAGCCGCGGAAACGTTGAATAAATAAAAATATCGGGAATGAAACGCTTTCTACAAAAATGCTTCATTCCCGAAAAAATAAATCTCTGCAAAAGAAAATCGACAGGATTCATTCCTGCCGATTTTTGTTTTATATTTATTTAACTATTATATCTATGTTTGTATCAGGTTTTTTTCTTCCGGTACTGTCTGTGTGATACAAAGCAACCGTAACAACACCGTTGGTTGTACATACATAGCATTCCGTATCAGCTTCATGTGTGGATTTAATCTGATATTTCAGTGATCCGAGAGAACATCCGGTATATTCCTCCAAACTTTCCAAAAGAACACTACTTGGATCATTTATATCGGTGATTTTAATCATGTTCAAACCGTTTATTGTTTCATATCCGCCGGGATTAGATGTGGGATCTTCCATATATTCAAGGAAGGGCTGACTCGGATCATCTTCTTTTACTTTCGCATCTACGATACTGTATGCAATTGCCGAACGGATAGTATCGGCAAGCTGAAAGTCACTCGATACATTCGACTTCTCTACAAAATGTAATAATACCGGAACCATGATTCCGACTAAAATAGCCATTATCGCAATAACGATAATAAGCTCAACCAACGAAAAACCTTTATTCTTTCTCATAAAAATGTCACCTTTTTTTCAAAATCCCCACCTATCGTAACAATACCACTTCACTATATATAAGTCAATTTATTTTGATGAAGCAGTAAAATATCGGCACGAGTCAGCAAAAAAAGACAATTGAAGGGCATTTTAGGGGATAAAAAAAGGTGTCGGAGCATCTTTGTACCCCGACACCAAAATATTAATCTTCGTATCCGTTTGGATTGTTTTTCTGCCAGTTCCACGAGTCGCGGCACATCTCTTCTATACCGCGTGTGGCCTTCCAGCCGAGTTCCTTATACGCCTTATCGGGTGATGCATAACATTCGTCAATGTCTCCCGGGCGTCTGTCTTTTATGGAATAAGGAATCTTTATTCCGTTTACCTTTTCAAAGGTATTTACAATATCGAGTACGCTGTAGCCGTTGCCTGTTCCGAGATTGTAGATTTTAGTGCCCTTAAAAGAATCAATCTTTTCAAGTGCTTTCAAATGTCCGATTGCAAGATCGACTACATGAAGATAATCTCTTACTCCGGTACCGTCGTGAGTCTTGTAATCGTTACCGAATACACCGAGTTCTTCTCTCTTGCCTACAGCCACCTGTGTGATATAAGGCATGAGGTTGTTTGGAATACCGTTGGGGTTTTCACCGATGCGTCCCGACTCATGTGCACCTATGGGATTAAAGTATCTTAAAAGCACCACAGTCCACTCAGGATCGGCTTTAGCCATGTCGGTAAGGATTATCTCAAGCATACGCTTTGTCATGCCGTACGGGTTCGTTATTTCGCCTGTAGGGCATTCCTCTGTGATGGGCACGAATGCAGGTGCACCGTAAACCGTAGCGGATGATGAAAATACAATCTTCTTTACGTTAAAATCATTCATGACTTTAAGAAGAGTCAGTGTTCCGTGAATATTGTTGTCGTAATAAAGCCAGGGCTTTGCAACGCTTTCGCCTACAGCTTTAAGTCCCGCGAAGTGAATGCACGAATCGATTTTTTCGTTTTCGAAAATCTTTCTTAATGCTTCCTCGTCGCGAATGTCAGCCTCGTAAAATTTCGCTTCTTTGCCCGTAAGTTCCGCTACTCTGTCGAGACTCTTTTTACTTGAGTTTGAAAGGTTGTCGATTACAACGACTTCATATCCTGCGTTTAATAATTCAAGCACGGTATGGCTTCCGATGTAACCGCTGCCTCCTGTTACTAAAATTGACATGTTTTTCTCCTTTCGAAGGCCCTCTGTTTTGTTTTCAAATCCATCATAAAGGATTCCCCAGGGGAAGAGTCAATATATATTTATTCCCAAAGTTTTTCAGGATATACACCGTTTTCTTTAAGTGCTTTAACAGATGCCTGTACGAAGGGTTTGTCTTCCTTGTAAGTTACACCGAACCACTTGTCTTTTGACGACAGAACTTTAACGGTTGCTTTGTCTTTTTTAAGCAGATTATCTACTTCGATAGGAATAAAACATTCTGACTTAAGAGGATTTAATGCAACCTTGTTTGCAAAGAAATCATCAAGCGCAATGCCGAATTCTTTTATGATGCTCGGATAAAATCCCCACATATTCATTGATACGGGAGTGTCGGGAGAAATCTCCGTATATGTCTCGCCACCGTCTTCCGAGAAAGCAGCACCGGTTTCGGTTTTAATAATATTCGTCTTCTCGTCTACTCCTAAAAGATATCCGTCTTCACTTGTAACACAGACACCTCTTGCAACCGAACCGAACTCAGTGAGAGTATTGCCGAGTCTGTATCCGACCATTGCATATCTGTATTTCTCGTCATCGGAATGTGATACGAGATAATCATATATAACCTTAAAAGCTTCAACGCCGTAATAGTCGTCTGCATTGATAACCGCAAAAGGAGCATCTATCACGTCACGGCATGAATAAATCGCATGTGCGGTACCCCAGGGTTTAACTCTGCCCTCGGGAATCTCAAAGCCCTCGGGAACATCGTTTAAATCCTGGAATACAAATTTAACTTCCATATGCTTTGAAACTCTGTCGCCGATAACTTCCTTGAATGCCTGCTCGTTCTCTTTTTTGATAATGAATATGGCACGTTCAAACCCCGCACGCATTGCATCGTAAAGAGAAAAATCGATTATAATATGGCCCTGTTCGTCTACCGGATCAATCTGTTTTAATCCTCCGTATCTTGAGCCCATGCCTGCTGCCATGATTACTAAAATTGGTTTGTTCATATAATCCTCCTTCATAAAGCAAAAGTAACTAGTAAAAATATTCTAGACTTCAAAAAGCAAATCTCCGTATGACGGTATCGGCCAGAATGCCTTATCCGTTATTCTTTCAAGTTCATCAGAATAGAATCTCGCCTCTTCCATACGTACCTTTACTCTGTCTCTGTATGCAAAAGCTTTTTCCTTGTTGTCTTTAATAGCTCTAACTTCTTTGATGTCTTTTTCAAGCAAAGTAATCGACTCTGAAAGCTTGTTTGAGAAATCGTTAACCTTTTCCAAAATATCCTTTGCAGTCTTAACTTCCACGCCTGCCTGCCTGCCGTTATTGTATGCACTTGCAAGCTCGTCCATGTAAGCTATTTCTGCAGGTATAATCTGTCTCTTTATCATTTCTCTTAAGCAGTTTGCTTCGATGTTGATTGTCTTTGAATAGGTTTCGTACAGAATCTCTTTTCTTGACTCAAGCTCCGCTTTGGTGAAAATTGAGAACTTTTCAAAAAGTTTTATACTCTTTTCGGTTGTGAGCGTATCTACGGCATCAAGCATAGTGGGAAGATTCGGGAGACCTCTTCTTTCGGCCTCTTTTACCCACTCGGGAGAATAGTTGTTGCCGTTAAAGATGATTCTCTGATGAGCGGTAACATATTCTTTTATGATGTCATGTACCTCTTCGTCAAAGTTATCGGCGGCTTCTATTCTGTCTGCAGCTTCGCAGAAACTCTCTGCAACGATGGTATTTAAAATGATGTTGGGGTCTCCGATTGAATCCGAAGAACCAACCATTCTGAATTCAAATTTGTTACCCGTAAACGCAAAAGGCGAAGTACGGTTTCTGTCTGTAGGATCAATCAGAAAATCAGGGAGCGATGATACGCCTGTCTCGAGGTGATTGCTCTCCTTGCAGTGTGTGGCTTCACCGGTTTCAACGAGCTGTTTAACCACATCGTCGAGCTGTTCTCCTAAAAACATCGAAACAATTGCGGGAGGTGCTTCGTCGGCGCCGAGACGGTAATCGTTTCCGACATTTGATGCTGACTGTCTTAAAAGATCCGCATGTTTGTCAACAGCCT
Source organism: Lachnospiraceae bacterium (assembly GCA_017618075.1). Classification (GTDB taxonomy): domain Bacteria; phylum Bacillota; class Clostridia; order Lachnospirales; family Lachnospiraceae; genus UBA3766. The sequence continues at coordinate 127,447 of JAFZUY010000025.1, read as the reverse complement.
TCATGATACATGCGAGCACCAGAAGGAACTGAATGTTGGCGTTGGGTGTATCGCCCGGGTCTAAAAGATTCATGCCGTTGTCGGTGCTCAAAGACCAGTTGTTGTGCTTGCCCGAACCGTTGATGCCTTTAAAAGGTTTCTCGTGTAAAAGACATGCAAGATTGTGTCTCTCTGCTACCTTTTTCATGGTCTCCATTACAAGCTGGTTGTGGTCGCATGCGATATTGGCGGTCTCATAGATGGGCGCCAATTCATGCTGTGCGGGAGCTACTTCATTGTGCTGTGTCTTGGCGGTAACGCCGATTTTCCAGAGTTCGAGATTTAAGTCCTTCATGAATGCACCGATTCTTTCTCTGATGCATCCGTAGTAGTGGTCATCCATCTCCTGACCCTTGGCTGCTGGACAGCCGATAAGGGTTCTGCCTGTATAGATTAAATCCTGTCTTTTAAGATATAAATCTCTGTCTACGAGGAAATATTCCTGCTCGGGTCCGACGGAAGCGATAACCTTTTTTGCATCCTTGTTGCCGAATAATTTAACGATTCTTAATGCCTGATCGTTGATGGCCTGCATCGAACGAAGAAGCGGTGTTTTCTTGTCAAGCGCCTCGCCTTTGTATGAGCAGAATGCGGTGGGTATGCAGAGAATCGTTCCCGTTGCATCTTCTCTTAAAAATGCAGGTGATGTGATATCCCATGCGGTATATCCTCTGGCTTCGAATGTTGCTCTTAATCCGCCTGAAGGAAAGCTTGAAGCATCGGGCTCACCTTTAATGAGTTCCTTGCCGGAAAACTCCATTATCATCTTGCCTTCCTTGTCAGGATGGGAAATGAATGAATCATGCTTTTCAGCTGTTGTTCCGGTAAGAGGCTGGAACCAGTGCGTATAATGTGTCGCACCGTTTGCGATAGCCCAGTCTTTCATTGCATTTGCTACAATGTCGGCGGACTTTTTGGAAAGCTCGCCGCCGAAATCCGCTACATGCACTACTTCCTCAAATACCTCTTTGGGAAGCATCTCTTTCATCTTTCCGACGGTAAAAACATTTTCGCCGAAAATCTCTTCAATGTTGATAATGTCTTTCATCTTACACTCCGTTGATTATATTGTTTTATTTGGAGTTCTTAAGATGTCTCCCGCATCGGGCAGAACACTTAAGAAAATTCTTAATTTCTGTTTTGAATGAGGGCAGGATTCCATTTCGTTTCCATCCTCGTCGTGAATTGCCAAAACCTTTGTCGGAACATTGCTTCCGTCGGGTTTCATTATCTCGATTTCATCCCCTACGCAGAACTTGTTCTTCTGCTCGATATATACGGATTCGCTGTCCGTTTTATCGGACATACCAAGATAAATATATTCGTTAATGTATGTGTTGTTATCGTATATCTGCGACTCTTCGGAAGGCTTTCCAAAATAAAAGCCCGTCGTAAACTGTCGGTATGTGCATTTTGAAATCTCGGATAAATACCAGTCCATATTTGCACGGTATTTTTCTTCGCTTTCAAGATAATCGTCAATCGCTTTTCTGTATGTTCTCGCAACACATGCAACATACAAAGCGGTCTTCATTCTGCCTTCGATCTTAAAAGAATCAATTCCCGCATCAATCATCTCGGGAATATGTTCTATCATGCAAAGATCCTTTGAATTGAAAATATATGTGCCTCTTTCGTTTTCGAATACAGGCAGATATTCACCGGGTCTTTTCTCTTCTTCAACCGCATATTTCCATCTGCAGGGATGTGTGCATTCGCCCTGGTTTGCATCCCTTCCGGTGAAGTAATTTGATAAAAGACATCTGCCGGAATAAGATATGCACATAGCTCCGTGAATAAAGCTTTCAATCTCCATGTCCTCAGGGATATTGGCTCTTATTTCTTTTATCTCCGACAGAGACAATTCTCTTGCGCTCACCACTCTTTTAGCACCGTGCTCATACCAGAATCTGTATGTAAGATAGTTGGTATTGTTGGACTGTGTGGAAATATGTCTTTCAACTTCGGGGCAGAATTTTTCGGCCAAGGTAAACATTCCGGGATCTGAAATAATCAGTCCGTCAGGCTTCACCACAGCCATCTCCTTAAAATATCCCTCTGCCTCTTTTAAATCTTTGTTATGCGCGAAAATATTGGCCGTAACATATACTTTTACATTCTTTGAATGCGCATATGCTATGCCGCTGGTCATTTCTTCTTTTGTGAAATTTTTGGCCTTTGCGCGGAGTGAAAAAACATCTCCTCCGATATAAACCGCATCGGCTCCGTAATTCACCGCTGTACGCAGTACTTCAAGACTGCCTGCGGGAATAAGTAATTCCGGCTTTCTCATAAAATAACCTATTTTTTTACACTTAATGTAGCTCCGTCACCGGAGGATAAAATCACACTTTCAAGCGATTCTTCATCGCGCAGTCTCAAAAGAAACTCTCTCATTCTCGCATGAATCGTTCTGTCTCTTCTTTCAACCGCATATCTTGATTCGAGGATATCTCCCTCTTTGAAAATATTGTCTGTGATTAGCAATGCCCCCTCAGGCATTAATCGTAAAATATCATCAAGATATGATTCGTACTGTCCTTTCGGACCGTCTAAAAAAATCAAATCATATTTGTCGTCCAAAGATTTTAAAACTTCGCCTGCATCGCCCTCGATAAGATTTATTTTTCCGCCTTTATCGTACTGCTTAAAATTTGCTTTCGCTTTTTCTATTCTCGGAGCGTAATTTTCTATGGTTGTAATCTTCGTATTTTCATCGGTATATTCAGCCATAAGAAGTGATGAAAATCCGACCGCCGTGCCTATTTCAAGTATGTTTTTTGGTTTCTTCAAACATAACAAGAAACGAAGTAACTCCTGCGTACCCTTTCTTATAACCGGTACATCCTGCTCCTTCGCTTCTTTTTCAAGCACCTCAAGGTAATTGGGAAATCCCTTGGAATGCGCCCTTATAAAAACTTCGGCTCTTTCTTCGTCAATTTCCATCTTCGGTCTTTTCGTCTTTATCTTCTTTTATGGTGTCATCCGCCTCATCCCAGAGATTGGCTTCGTTTTTGGTCGGTACATAGTTTTCGTCATCGGTATCGATTTCTTCGTCTGCATCCGAAGCAGCCATTACAGCCATCATATCGTAAGGTGACATCGCGGTGCTAAGTTCATATACACCGGGCTTTAACTGGTCCTTGTATTCGGAAAAATAAACCTGAACCATGAATAGGAATCCGCTGTCGATAAGACCCTTCTCTGCGAGTACGTCTCCGATTTCCTTATCAGTCTTTCCTTCTACAATAGCAACCGTTTTGGTAATACCGGGTTCGCGGTCTTTTGCTTCGTCTGCAAAAATCTTAAATCCGAAATCATAGCATGCGGAAATGCAGCTGTATCCGGCATAAATAATTGCTACGATAATCGCAATCCTTACCGCTATAAAAACTATTTCCTGTAGTATCTTTCTGGTCATTTTATACCTCTATTCAAACTCTATTGAAGAAGTGAGTCTGAAACAAATATCCTGTACTAATTTGCACAAAGCAACTTCGGCTTCAAGAAAATCTTTAGCCTGCTTATTCTCGTAAATATACGCGTGTTCTCTTTCGAACCAGTCCGCTTTATCGTACAGCTCGTCTCCGGATGTGTTTTTCTGAAGTTCAAATCTTTTGTTTCTGTACTCTTTGACTTTCTCCCACATCTCTTCGTCTTTTTTGAGTGCTTTGAGTTTGTCTCTGTAACGTTTGTATGTCGGAGTCTTCTTTAAATCTTCAATATAGATTTCGGTCAGTTTGTCAAAACTTTCCATTTTTTATACCTCTGTAATAATCGGCAAAATCATAGGTTTACGCTTGGTATTCTTCCAAAAATAATCGCTTAAAAAATCTCTGATAATATTCTTGCAACGATACATATCCGCAACATCCTTGGAATTTTTGGCTTCAAGATAATCTCTTAACTGTGCCATTGCATTGCCTAAAAGTTCCTCGGATTCTTTTTCGTACACAAATCCTCTGGTAACGATTTCAGGGCCCGCATATATTTCGCCCGAATAAGAATCAAGTGCAAGTACAACTACCACGATTCCGTCTTCGGCCAGCTTCTGTCTGTCTCTTAAAACAATGTTTCCTACATCGCCCACACCGAGTCCGTCCACGAAGACGGGACCGGCATCAACATTGCCTATAATCTCTGCCTTTTCGCTGTCAAGCTGCAACACATTTCCCGATGAAAGAATGAATACGTTTTCCGAATCCATACCCAGTTCTTTTACGAGCTTTGCATGGGCCTTTAAGTGCTTGTATTCCCCGTGAACGGGAATTGCATACTTGGGATTTGTAAGCGAGTAAATAAGCTTAATCTCTTCCCTGCAGGCATGTCCCGAAACATGTGTGTCTTCAAAGATAACATCCGCGCCCAGTCTCAAAAGATCGTTGATGACCTTTGTAACAGCCTTTTCGTTGCCGGGTATAGGGTGTGATGAAAAGATAACGACATCCTTTGGAGAAATCTTAACCTTTCTGTGCGTACCCATCGCCATTCGGCTAAGCGCCGCCATGCTTTCGCCCTGGCTTCCCGTGGTAATCAAAACGGTCTGCTCGGGAGGATAATCCTTGATATTTTCAATGTCGATGAGTGTATTCTCAGGAATGGTTATACGCTCGAGTTTGGTCGCAACATCGATGATGTTGATCATACTTCTTCCTTCGACAACAACCTTGCGGTTGAAACGCTGTGCGGAATTAAGTATCTGCTGAACTCTGTCTACGTTTGACGCGAATGTAGCAACGATGATTCGCGAATCCTTGTGCTCGCTGAAGATGATGTCAAACTTTCTGCCGACGGTTTTTTCCGAAGGAGTAAAGCCTTCACGCTCCGCATTGGTCGAATCACACATAAGTGCAAGGACACCTTTGCTGCCAAGTTCTGCGAACCTTTCAAGATCGATTCTGTCTCCGTAAACAGGTGTGTAATCAACCTTAAAATCGCCCGTATGTACTATGACTCCGGCGGGTGTGTGGATTGCAAGCGCTGCAGAATCCACGATACTGTGGTTGGTCTTGATAAATTCGACACCGAAAGGTCCGATTTTAACCACATCACCAAAATGAACCGTGTGACGTTCTACCACGTCAAGCAGTTCATGCTCTTTTAATTTGTTTTCAATAAGTCCCTGTGTAAGAGTAGTAGCAAACACAGGTACATTAATCTTTTTTAAAATATACGGAAGTGCTCCGATATGGTCTTCATGTCCGTGCGTAATCATAAAAGCACGAACCTTATCCTTGTGATCTTCAAGATACGTCACATCCGGAATCACAAGGTCGATACCGAACATATCGTCTTCCGGAAATCCGAGACCGCAGTCGATAACGATGATTTCATCGTCATATTCGATAGCGGTTATATTAACGCCAATTCGCTCAAGTCCCCCGAGAGGAATGATGCGAACGCTATTTTTATTTTTATTCAAAACTGTCTCCTAATCTGTTTATAAAACTATTCAAACGAAATATCTTCCATAAGGCTTTCGAAAATATCTGCAAGAGCTTTTAATTCTGTATCGTCAGAAACGATTTCGTATACCGCTTCTTCGTCGTCGGGTTTTGATGTGTCTTTTAGGATCAAAGCCTCGGAATCGCCGTCCTCTTCCTCGGTTACCAGAATATAATTGATACCCGATACTGTGGTCTGCTCGAGTACGTAAAATTCAACGGGATTTTCTCCATCTGCCTTAAATAAAATTTTTTCCATATTTCGTACCTATTTTTCTTTTTGTGAGTCCATGTAACCCTGTAATATAATTGAAGCTGCGATTTTATCCACGAACTTCTTCCTGTCGATTCCTTTTACACCGGCTTCGGTCATAATGTCATGAGCCTCAACCGTTGATAATCTCTCGTCCCAGAATACTATCTCAAGACCTGTTCTTCGCTCAAGCGCTTCCTTGAATTCTTCGGTCTTTCTGACTCTCTCGCCTTCGCTTGAATCCATGTTTAAAGGGAGCCCCAAAACAATCTTGGTCACTTTATACTCTTCGATAAGTTCTTCGATTCTCGAAAACGTTTTTCTTAATTTGTCTTCTCTTTCTCTCTCGATGATTTCAAGAGGAGACGCAATAAGCCCGGTCGGATCGGAAAGTGCGACACCAACTGTTTTGGAACCGAAGTCAAGCCCCATGAGCCTTTCGTTATTCATCGGTTTCCTCGTCCCATGCATTCGAGAAGATGTATTCAAGAAGCATCTCTTCTACGAGCTCGTCTCTCTCAACCTTCATAATAAGGCTTCTAGCACCCTTATAGCTTGTGATATATGTGGGATCGCCGGACATAATATATCCGACAATCTGATTGACGGGGTTGTAACCTTTTTCCTTAAGAGCTGTGTAAACCTCTTTTATGATATTGTTAACGGAATCTCTCTCGTCCCATCCTACGTTAAAATATTGGGTTTCTGTGGATACAGCCATTTTGTTTCCCTCCATACATTTATGTTAAAATAATTAATTTTCCGTAAATCCTGACTTTTTATTATACCATATTATGTTAATTATTTGAAGTAATATCGTTACTTTTAGGATTTCGAGACTATTTGGCCAGATTGTCAGGTCCGAAACTCTTCGGGAGCAGATCTCGTAAAAGATACTCTTCGTACTCTTTTTCATTCTTAACCACAAGAATTTTAAACTTATCTTCGTCGCAAAACTCCCTCATAACCTGTCTGCAGACACCGCAGGGATAGGCGTACGAATCAGCCTCCATATCCTTAACTCCGCCTGAAATCGCAATCGCAACAAAATCCTTCTCGCCTTCCGAAACCGCCTTAAAAAATGCCGTTCTCTCAGCGCAGTTAGATACTCCGTAAGATGCATTCTCTATATTGCTGCCTGTAATAATTCTTCCGTCTTTGCAAAGAATCGCCGCGCCAACCGAATAATTCGAATAAGGACAGTATGCATAATTCCTTGCTTCCATCGCAATTATCATCAGATTTTTAAGTTCTTTTTTCATCCGTTAACCCCTCCGTCTGATTCATACAAATCAACTATAATATTTTACCACAAAACCTCATAAAACAAAAGAAAAACGAGCCAAACAACAGCGTTCAGCCATTGTTTGACCCGTTCAGTCATTATGCATTTTGTTATACTTAGTTATTCATTGGTTCCCTTTTGCGCCTGCGGAACTTTTCCGTTACCGTAGTTTGCAAGCAGCCACAAAGGTCCGTACCATGGAATCTCGGGGCTTGAAACAGCCTTTCCTGCAGGAATAATGATTGTATATTCAACATCCTCGTATGTCACGTGATAAATAAACGTAATCGAAGGATGCTCGACAAGGTAGGTCATGATATCGTACGAGAGTGCAAAATCACCGCTATACTCCACTGTCTGTGCGCCACCGAGTTCATCTGCTATACGAAGAGCAAGCCATAAATCATCAAGCCAGTCCTTTTCAGGAATTTCAGGCTCTTCAGGTTCTTCGGGAACTTCTGGCTCTGTCGGCTCCTGAGGTTCTTCAGGTTCTGTAGGTTCAGGTTCGTCAGGTATTTCTTCGAAGTTTGCTTTAACTTCAACATCCGAAGTTCCTATCGATAGTATAGTTGAAGCTTCACTTTCATCTTTAATCTTTGCTTCCCCGGATACAATTTCCCAACCAGCAAACTTGTAGCCTTCATTAGGAGTTGCTGTTAAGGTAATGTTCGTTCCTTTTATGCCTGAAGTTGCGGATGCAATTTCTGTTCCGTTTCCATCATCTGTAGTTGCAACATTATAAAATACACTATCCCATTGTGCATAAAGCGTTACTGTAACATTATCTTCGCATATTAGGTTATCTGCAGATTCGTTTGCAAATGATGTTCCATTGCCATCAGCCTGTGTATTCCAGCCCGAAAATATATGTCCGTCATAAGTGAAAGCATTGGCTGTAAGTGCTGTGTTATCACCATATTTACGGCTCATATCAGCCATGGTTCCGCTTCCACCGTTTGCATCAAATTTAACACTATATGAATTAGGATTCCATTTGGCAAAATATTCCTTATTACCGTTTTCAGAAACCGTAATACTTGTAATAGCAGAGCCCGTTAATTCCTCATTATCAAACCAACCGTCAAATACATACCCCCTCTTTGAAATATCATTTGCTGTAGGAAGTATTGCTCCCTTTTGATATGTATAACTCTTGACATCATTCGAATTTATTTTTCCACCATTTGTATTAAGAATCACATTGTAATCTCTCGTAAAAATCGTAAAATTCCATAAAGGATCCTCTAAATTGGCTGCATTATAATCTATTCCTTCAGGAATAATAAGTTTTACTTTATATAATCCCGGCTGAATCGGAGTCGAATCAAGTTTATTGCCTTTATCGTCATAATATTCAACAACAGGGGTTCCAATTCCGCTAACATCTGTCGCAACACTAACACTTACTGCCGAAGCATTTCCATCATATATTTTATCTGTTGTCGATACAACAAAATCTCTGACTTGTGGATTTTTTTTGATTTTAAATACTATATTTCTTGAATCATCAAATTTTGAAGCCAAGTCTGTGAGTTTGTCCCCATTATATTGTTCCGAAAGAAATTTTAATGTATATGTTTCTCCTTCAATCAAATCAGACGGAATCTTTACCGAGGCAGTTCCATTACACAAAGAAGTATCTGTCACATTCACTATTCTTCCATAAGAAACCGCATTATCATTCGAGTCAAACAAAATAGCAGAAACAAATTCTTTTTCCCCTTCGTTTGCATTTTCATACGAAAAACTTATATTATCTCCTAAAGTTATATTTCCGTTTCCGATTCTCGATACAGCAAAAGAATCTCTGGATGTATCATGTAAAGTCACCTTCCATTCTGTATTTGTGTATTCAGAAATCGGCATAAGTGCTGATGAACCAATATTACCTGATTCTTTTCCCCCTTGCGCAGCTGAAACAAGAATAACTGAGGACTTATTCAAAATAAATGCAGGACGAAATCCGACATTAGCCGGGTCCCAACCAACAGGGAAACCTTCCTTATAAACACTTCCATCATAAGATACTCCACCGGCAAAAAAATCGAGCCTTCCGGGAGATCTCAAATACCAATCCTCATTGCATTTTCTAATTTCACTATCAACCAGATTCGCTTCCTTTGAAGATAAAAGCCACAACTTTACACCTGATAGAGAATTTCCGCTTATTTTATCCTCATCATAATTTTCCATTCCATAATTGCCGCTCCCTCCAAATAGCGTACGGCTTTCTATTGATTCTTTTTCTATTGAGGAAAAACGCTCGTTATAAAAGGCTTTCGCTACCTCCGAAGCATTGCTATCAGCATAAGCATTAGATTTACCTGATGAATAATTTATATTAAATATCGAATTCTTTGATAAAAGTACCATTGTATTATCATCTGAAGCCACTCCATTTCCGCCATATCCAATAACATACCACGAATTATTCAATACCCAATCTATATTAGAATCGTCATATTTTTTATACGAATTATAATAAATTGTCGCTGCTTTTCCATCTATATTATTTGCACCAACGCCCAAAACATCCGGACCAATTTGAATTGCCTTATTCGTTCCGGTGGCTTTAGCTTTAATTACATTCTGAGGCATAACGAAAGCAAAAAGTCCAATAATAAGAATTGCACTTATAATATACGATAATACCTGTTTAATACTTTTTTTCATTCTCATATCCTCCCATATGAATATCTTTTATGATTTTTTCTGCCACTTTTAAATTTTCTAAATGGCTATCTTTTTTATATTTTCAAGAATTTTGTCCCTCTATATACTTAATTGCAGTTTGTGATATTTTTACTCACGTTTTTGAGAAATTTTAAGAAATTTTTTAATAAAAAGCCAAACAATAGTTTTCGCTATTGTTTGGCTCTTTGTGTTTTTGCTAGAAATAGTTTTCTACATAAATACTTTCATGACCAATTATATAGTGTTTTAATCATTTTTTCGTGTGTTTTTCATGTTTGGATATTATTTTTATTGCAATTTATCGGCAATAAAATCCAACAAGTTGGCCACTACGACACCGGCATTATATGAACTTGCTTCGTTTTGCCTGTTTTGATCATCTACATCTTCAGCAAATTTCAAGTATCTGTCAGTGATAGGAGATACAAAAAGGACAGGTATATTATTATTTTCATCTGCTACCATTCTTACAACTGCATGCGTTGTTTCTATACCTACCGGAATTACATCATTATTAAAAGAATTCACTCCTATGAAATCGTCATAAGTTCTTTTATCGGCTTCTTCGTATTTATCATAATGTACCACATTAATTACTCCCAAGCTGGTGTTTTTTTCGTTCGCATCCACAAACAAATTATCTGCTGGTTTATTGGGTACTCTTTCCATTCCTTTAGCAATTCTATCTTTATTTCCTTTATCAGACAAATCTTTATAAAACCCCGGATATATCTCTTCACTCATATATCTTTTTTCAATAACTTCTAAATGACTTCCAGAGTCACGGTCAATATCGCTACAGTCTCTTGCGAAGAAACGACTTCCTAAGAAAACGCAACCGTTGACACTGTGAGTTTCTGAATTTCCGCCCTGGCTATTAGGTGTAGACTCACTTGTACTTACGCTAATAATAAAGTCCGGTTTATCTATAATTCTATTGCACAAAAGATCATTTAATAATCCATACTTCACTTCAGAATTTGAACTATTTTGATCTTTCGGAAACATATATCTAATACAATACTCCGTAGCTTTAATAGTAGTGTCTGCTAATTTGTAAATTCGAGATGGAGTCATTTTATCCGGTCCTGTGGTTGTATCTTCAAAAACCAAATCTAATTTAGTACAATTATTCCTGCTGTCTATGCCATCCCTATATCCATCATATTCAAAATCCTTATTAACTAAAATTACAATGTTCATGCTATTTTCCCCTTTCATTTTATGAATCTTTATAAATTAACTTATTCAAAAAAGAATAAGATAATTACTAATAATTTCCGTTGCCGTAATTTGCAAGCAGCCACAAAGGTCCGTACCATGGAATCTCGGGGCTTGAGACAGCCTTTCCTGCAGGAATAATGATTGTATATTCAACATCCTCGTATGTTACATGATAAATGAACGTAATCGAAGGATGCTCCACAAGGTAGGTCATGATATCGTATGAGAGTGCAAAATCACCGCTATATTCCACCGTCTGCACACCACCGAGTTCGTCAGCAATGCGAAGCGCAAGTCTTAAATCATCAAGCCAGTCTTTTTCGGGGATTTCCACTTCAGGTTCTTCCGGAACTTCAGGCTCTGTCGGCTCCTGAGGTTCTTCTTTTTTAGGTTCCTCAGGTTTAACTATTTCGGTTTTATCATATGTAGCTATGTATGTTGCAGCTCCTTTTACTGCACTGACTTCAGGTGTCCAGCCTGCAAATGTGTAAGTATACTGTTCATCAGAAGGCTTTTCGGGTGTTTCACCGTCATATGTCGGAGTAGTACCATAATCATCCGCATCATCAGTTTCAAGCACTGTACCGTCATAGTTTTTCCATACTACCGTAAAAGTATCTGTAGTCCACTGGGCGTAAAGGGTTATTGTAGCCTTATCCTCTTTCGAAAGATTTGTTTTTTCTTTATCTGAATATTGGTTTCCCAAATCATCTTTCCAACCGTTAAATGATTTACCTTCGTAAGTAAAAGTATTTTCAGTAAGTTTAACTCCATCGTCATATGTACGGTTTTGATCATCCATCGTTCCCGTACCGCCGTTTGCATCGAATATTACCGTATATCTGTTAGCCTGCCATGCGGCATAAAATTCTTTATCACCCTTTTCGGATGTGGATATTTCTGTTACAGGCATTTCCAATAACTCTTTATTATCATGCCATCCTTTAAAAGTATATCCTTCCTTAGTAACATCATCAGGAAGCGAGGCACCGGTTTTATACTCGTAGGATTCTGCATATTTTTCCGAATTAATTGTTCCGCCGTTAGTATGATACTTAACACTATAAGTTGCTGTATTAATTGTAAAAGTCCATGAATCCTTGCTTAATCCTGATGCAGCAAAATAATTATCTCCCTCTTCAACATCCAGTTCAACTTTATATGTTCCCGGTTCAACCGGTGCTGAGTTTAATTTTGTATATCCCGTATCTGTAACTTCATAATATATCGGCGTAACGTTTCCTGTACCAAAAGGTATAGTTATAATTGCATTTTTCTCATTTCCGTCAAATGTCAGATTGCTCGGAGGAGTTACTGTAAAATCATCAGTTTCAGGATCCTTTTTTACAACAGAAATATCAAATGAACTAAGCGCCGAGGCATAATCAGTTAATTTATCGCCATTACATTGTTCGGAGAAAATCTTTACGCTATAATTACCCGGTTTCAAGTTTTCAGGTATTTTAATGTCTACATTCCCATTAGGATTACCACTACTCTTATCTGCGATATTTCCGTAATAAAGAACATTTCCAGCCGAATCAACTATGATAGCAGAAACATATTCACTTGCACCAACAGCTGCATTTTTATATGAAATCGAAATAGTTTCTCCTGCGTGTTTATTCCCTGTATCTGTTCTTGTAGCAGTAAAATTTTGATGACCATTTCCCACACTATTAGCGGAACCATCGTCTATAAGAGTTAATTTCCAGTCGTTACCCGAATAGTCAGCTACAGCCGTAAGTGCGTCGGTGCCTACGGCACCGGAGATTTTGCCGCCTTCGGCGGCAGATGTGAAGATTAAAGATTCAAGATTTAAATTAAAAGCGGGACGAACGCAGTCACTGAAGTCTACATCATACCCTTCGTAATCGACTAGGCCATCGTCATAGACCTCGGCGGCAAAATTAACATTGCGACCGGGGGAGCGAAGCCACCAAAACCTGTTTATATTTCTGTACTTTAATCCAACCAAATCCGCCTCATCGGTTGATAAAAGCCATAAATAACCCGACGTTTTTTCTGATACTCCATTACACAATTTATAGTTATTATCTTCTGTCGGAGCAGAATAAGTATCTGCAACTAATTCTCTTTCTTTTATTGAACTTCTTTCTTGTTCTGTAAATAAAGAATAAGGCAAATTATTATCTTTCTCGTTGTCATAATACGCATCAACTACTTTCTTCACCAAAGAATTCTTATAGGAATTGGCATTTGATTCAAGGGGTTTATCATAAAATTGCTGATTGTCCTTCAATGCATTCTCTGCAAGCAAAGTCAGATATCCTTTGCTATCATCTTTATTAATAGCACCTGTTCCGTTATTGCCTATTACAAGCCATTTGTTTTTTCCATCTTTGCCATAATATACTACGGATGTTTCTATAACCATTTCTCTTTCACCCCAGTTATAATAATCTTTATGTTCAACCGTTTTCATTTTAGGCATGAGTATTCTTGCACCAAGCTGAATCTTTTTTACAGGTGCATTCTCCTCTGCTTTAACCTTAATAGCGGTCTGCGGCATACCAAAAGCTACCAGACCGACAGTCAGTATGACACATAAAATAAATGCTACCATTTTTTTGATCTTCTTTTCCATCTTCAATCCTCCGATTTGTTATATATTCGTTTTTAATACCTTCCTTGTTAATTTGAGTCAAGGATAAAAATTATTAATCCTCGTTATTATTTTTTCCTTTGTTTTTTCTTACGATTACCGTAATAATTACGCCCAAAACAAACGCAATGACCGCAACAATGACATATCCAAGCACTTCCGTCGGTAAGAGGAACGATCCGTATGCCGAATTTGTTCCGGTTACGGCATTTCCTGTAAATATGCTGATTGATAAAAACAGAATGAATGTCGAAATAACGGTTGCGGTTGAAAGTGCCCCTGTTATTCTTTTATTATGTTTTTCTCTTATTTTTCTGCCCCTTTTATATATTTCATTCAGGGCTTCGTCTTTCGTATATTTCATAGGTTTTTCTCCCCTTCTATATACTTAATTGCAGCTTGTGGAATTTTTACTCACGATTTTTGAAAATTTTTTGAAATATGGTTCGAGGAGAAGAGTTTTAAATAATACTTCCGAAAAAAATTGCTATTATAATATCAAATATATGACAAAATAAATGAAAAGTGATATAATAGCAGCAAAAGGAGATTTACTATGAATTACATATTCGAAACACCATCTGATGTAGCAGTCAAACTGGCAAATAAAATTAAGTCCATACGAAAAAGACGAAAGATAACGCAAAAGCAATTGGCAGCAAGAAGTAATGTAAGCTACGCAACACTTAGAAAATTCGAAAAAACCGGACAGATTTCCCTTGAATCTTTTATAAAGATTTCTATGGAACTAGGCTTGACAAGTGAACTAAATAATTTGTTTTCAACTCCTATATATAACAGCATTGAGGAGGTTATAAATGAGCAAAAATAAAACACTTGATGTTTATTATAAAAACAAGCATGTGGGAACACTTGCAGAAATGATTGATAAGAGAATTGCATTTCAGTACGACAGGGAGTGGATTCAAACCGGTTTCTCCATTAGCCCTTTTTCGTTACCCTTATCAAACGAAGTTTTTGTTCCCACCGAAAGTTCAAGAGAACGCTTCGGTGGTCTTTTCGGTGTGTTTGCCGACAGTCTTCCCGATAGTTGGGGAGAACTTCTCTTAGACAGATATTTAAGTTCAATAGGAGTAACCAAAGAAAACATTTCAACATTAGATCGTTTAGCATATGTGGGAACTTCAGGCATGGGTGCGTTGGAATATGTTCCCGCTAAGAATTCCGACTTTGATATTATCGGTTCAAAGCTAAACTTTGATGAAATAGCCAAAGGGTGTGATGAACTTCTTTCATCAAAGCCATATGACCAAATTGATATGTTGTACAAATTGGGCGGTTCGAGCGGAGGAACCAGACCTAAGATATTCTTATCAGAGCAGGGAAAAGAGTGGATTGTAAAATTTCCTGCAAAAAAAGATCCCGACATTAGCGGCAAAAGAGAATATGATTATTCGTTATGTGCCAAAAAATGCGGAATTGCAATGACCGAAACACAGCTTGTAAAATCATCGCTTTGCGAAGGATATTTTAAAACGGAGCGTTTTGATAGGCAAAATGGAGAAAAGATTTTCACAGCAACCTTTGCAGGAATTCTCGAGGCAGATTTCAGAGCCCCGTCCTGTGATTACGAAACATTCATGAAACTGACAAGAGCATTAACAAAAGATAATAACGAAGACAAGGAACAGATGTTCAAAATCATGTGCTTTAACGTAATGACGCACAATATTGATGACCATACGAAAAACTTTTCTTTCCGGTATACAGAAAATCAGGGATGGAGACTTGCACCGGCATATGATTTGACATATAGCGATACATATTGGGGAGAGCATACTACTTCAGTTACCGGAAAGGGAAAAGACATTCTTGATGACGATCTAATATATGTGGGTGTCTCTTCGGGAATGAAAGAAATTGTTTGTCAAGAACTGGTAACCAGAATAAGAGATAATACGCAGGAATTGTCAAAGTATATTAATAATACCTATCCAAACAGAAAAAAGATTTCTGCAAAAGAACGAATCATTGATTTGCATAAATCGAACTCCGAGGATATGTAATATTAAATGAGATTTCTTTTATGAGGTTTTTTCCGCCTTTTGGGACAGATAAACATATCTTGCAGCCCAGAAAACAATCGCCAGGATAAGCGGAAATGCATATCCGATATATGTGGATGCTCCCGGTCTTGATACCAGAAGGTTATAGAGAGCATGCACCGTCATGGCGAGCGAAAGCGCTCCGAGGATGCCGGCGAGTGAGAACGTTTTGTAATCTTTTAGGAGGTTAAGACCCATTGAGAGCACAACCATTGTTACAAGATGCATTACACCTACTGCTGCGCCTCTTATGAGAATGTAATAAAGGCTTTGAGATCCGCTTGATAAGATATGGCATGCGTTCTCAAAAGTCGCAAATCCGGCACCGATTCCGACCGATACAAACAATATCTCTTCGCCCTTGGTCTCAATGATGTAGAGATAGAACATAATCGGAAGCAGCTTCATTATCTCTTCCGTAATAGGCGATATGAAGACGGACGTTTCTTCCGCACTTAAATCAAATACATTCTGACAGAATCCGCTCATATATGCGGAAAGCAGGCAGACAACCATTCCAAGCAGGAAGGTTATAACGAATTTTCTTCCGCCGCCTCTTAAGAACATCAAAGCTATCACAAGAGGCACCGCTATGCAGATTAAAATATTCTCAGCGTATATCATCTTCTGATAACTCCTTTTTAAATGCAAGATACATTAAAAGCAGAACAATTATATACATAATGTTCGCGATATTATAAAAGATATCTGCGCTCATAAACATTAAGAGCATGGTCCAGATATGCAGCGTGAAAGACAAGTATATTGACTCGCTTTGGTTTGCTTTTTCTTTTCTAAGGGATTTTATTACTTTTACGAGGATAAATATCCAGAGAAGGTACATGAAAGGATAACAGCATATCTCAACTGTCGGTCCGAAAGTATCCTGCGTTGCAAACGCAATCGCCTCTCCCGTGAGTGAAACGAAACTTAAAACCGCTGCTATAATAAGTTCCTTGCCCGAAGCTGCCTTTGTTTTGGTTACACCCTTAATTAACAGATACAGAAAATAAATGTACGGCAGGCCGAATAAGATATTCTTAATCCATTCGTCTGACCAGAAAATCCATAAAACAATATTGATTCCGATAAAAACTGTCGAAAAGATGAATGCAGGAATGTTTATTTTTTTCTCTTTGCCGAGTGTCGTTTCAAGAACGGCGCAAAGCAAAAGAATCATAGATGCTTCGGCGATTTCATTGGCCGCAAAGGGCATTCTTGTATCGGGTATTAAAAAATTATAAGCAAAGTAATAAACTTCGCTCATAAAATAACTGACCATTGCAAACGTAAAAAAGACGGAAAGAACTTTGTTCTTGGTTTCCGTCAGTTTTCTTACCGACAAAATGATTATTGAAACGGTAACGATTAACGACAGTATTGAAATTATATTTCCAAATACGGTTTCAAAACTCATTTTTTCTCCGATTCTTCAAAATCGTTTTTTCTTGTTTCTCTTAAATGCAGACAAAGAAGTGTGAGGGATATTCCAAGCAAAAATGCGGCTATCCCGACTATTACATATCCCATGAATATCCCCTCCTTTCCAAAGTATCTTTTAGTGCGGTCTTTCCTCGTGCTGTCATATTGTATATCTGTTTGATGTTTTTCTTCATGATACGGCTTATTTCGGGCGGTTTTAGACCTTCAAAATAAATTAAGTATATTACCTGCCTTGTGTCCGAATCCAGACTCTCAAGCGCCGTATAGAGTTCCTTGTTTTGCTCCTCTTTTATGAGCGATTCTTCAGGTGATGCATCTGTATTATCAGATAATTCTTCCGAATTCATCTCGTCGTCTTCGGGAAGCTGAAACATGGTTTTGTGTTTCCTTAAGAACATTTTTGCACGGTTTTTCGCTATCGCGTAAAGCCATGTCTTAAAGCCTGCTTCCTCTTTTTCCTTGTACCTGACCGTTCTCGATGAAAGGATTGCAAAAGTATCCATCATCAGTTCTTCCGCATCATCGATATTTCCGACAATTCCGTTTAAGAAAAGAATCAAAGAGTCGCGGTATTTCTCATATACCTGTCGAAAGGCTTCGGTATCGTTCTCTTTTACGTATTTTAAATAAAGTTGTCCGTCTGTTTCGGGCATAACTTACTCCGCCTTATCTCTTGGTATATCTCGAATTGCGGATTCTGTATATAACAACCGTTATAAGAGATCCGAATAAAAACGTTGCCAGTGCTTCCACTACATACTGAATGGAATCGTTGTTAAGCACAAAAGAACCATAAGCCGAATATGTCCCCGCACTTCCGCCGCCCGCAAAAATGCTGACTGTGATTACAAGAAGAAATGCCGACAAAGCGGTCGCAGAAGACAGAATGACTGTGTTTCTTTTATCATGTTTCTTTTTAATTATTTTGCCTCGTTTCATGATTTCATCCAAGGCTTCATCTTTGGAATATTTCATAGTTTTTCTCCAATTACCACTTCATCGGTAAGCATTTTATCAAGCTTAACTTTTACTGTCCGACCGACTAATTTACTTAGTGCCTCGTCTTCCTTAAGTGCCACCATAACATATTCAGGTGTGTGGCCGACATAATAATTTTTTCCGTCTATGTTTTTAATTTCCTCAATGATGATGTTGTCAGTGGCATTAAGCTTGCTTTCCCTGTATTCTCTCGAAAGTTTAGCATCAAGCTCAAGAAGTTTGGATACACGTTCCTTTTTCTCATTCATTGTAAGCTGACCGGGCATTCTGTCTGCAACAGTGCCTTTTCTTCTTGAGTAAGGGAAGATATGCGTTTCGAAGAATTTAATCTTCGTTAGGTATTCGTAAGTTTCCCTGAATTCCTCTTCCGTCTCGCCCGGGAAACCTACTATAACATCTGTTGTTAATGCACAGCCGGGGAAATACTCTCGTAAAAGAACCGTTTTCTCATAAAACTGCTCGGTATTATAATGTCTGTTCATGCGCTTAAGCACGGTGTCACACCCTGACTGAAGTGATATATGAAAATGCGGGCAAAGTTTTGATATCTTACTTAACTTCGCAACAAAATCTTCGGAGAGAATCATCGGCTCAAATGAACCGATTCTTATTCTGTCTATGCCTTCGATTTCGTTTATATCTTTTAGGAGGTCTATTAAATAATCGGCATTACCGGTGTAGTCCAGAGAGGGTTTTCCGTCTTTTAGGAAGTCCTTTCCGTAGGACGAGAGATGAATTCCGGTGATAACCACTTCTCTGTAGCCGTTAGCGGCTATTTCTTCAATCTCTCTTACCACATCTTCGGGTTTTCTCGATCTTAAATTGCCTCTGACATACGGAATAATGCAGTATGTACAGTATCTGTCGCACCCGTCCTGAATCTTTACGAATACACGCGAATGCTCTTCGCTCTTGTTGATTTTTAACTCTTCATAATCGCAGTGATGTACATCCGTGATTGTAGTACCCTGCAAATCCTTGCTGTCGTTTTTTTGTTTTAAATACTCTTCGAGAATTTCAAACAAATCCTTCTTCTTGTTGTTGCCGACTATTAAATCGATAGCTTCGTCCCTGGCTGCTTCTTCGGGATTTGCCTGCACGAAACAGCCCACCGCAACCACTACGGAATCGGGATTTTGTTTTTTGGCTTTATGTAACATTTGACGACTTTTTCGGTCTGCAATGTTTGTTACGGAGCATGTATTTACCACATAAATGTCACTTTTTTGTTCAAAGTCGACAATTTTGTATCCTTTTTCGATACATTTTTGTGCCATTGCATCCGTCTCGTATGAATTCACCTTACAGCCTAGGTTATGAAATGCTATAGTTCTCATTTTTTGACCCTTTATTTTCGGCACTTTTTGTAATTGACTTTTCTTTCCATATACCATATTATAAACTCGTGATTGGAAATAATCACAGGTAGAAACAGTATAAAGGAGGTTATTCAACATGAAGACAGTTACAATTTCTTTAAACTCAATCGATAAGGTAAAAGCATTTGTTAATGATATTACTAAATTTGATTATGATTTCGATCTTGTATCCGGAAGATATGTAATCGATGCTAAGTCAATCATGGGTATTTTCTCCCTTGACTTATCTAAGAACATCGAGCTTAACATTCATGCCGAGAATGATTGCGACGAGGTATTAAAGGTACTTGCACCTTACATCGTTTAATCAGATAATCAAGTAAGTTGAGTTTAAAGCAATGCAGTTCACTGTGTTGCTTTTTTCTTTTTAGTTAAAGGTGCCAGGCTCCATGCGGGGTCTGGCACCACTTTTTATTTAATCTCTATTATTTCTCTCTCTTCGATTGCCTTCTTGTACATTTCATCGATACAATCGTCCAGATTGTGTTCGTGTTTTTCGATTACGGAAGGTATCGGTTTTGTGACAGGATGTTCCGCTACGAATATCGTACAACAGTCTTCGTAAGGAAGAACGCTGGTTTCGTAGGTATTAATCTTTTCGGAGATATCAACTATATCCTGTTTGTCAAATGCGATAAGCGGTCTGTATACGGGAAGCGCGCAGACTTCGTTGGTACACATCAAAGACTGCATTGTCTGGCTTGCAACCTGACCTATGCTCTCACCTGTAACAAGGCCCATACAGCCGTTTTCCAAAGCGATGTGCTCTGCGATTCTCATCATGTATCTTCTCATGATGATTGTAAGCTCATCGGGCGGACATTTCTGATATATCGCCATTTGAATATCCGTGAAGTTTATTACGTGAAGTTTAATCGGACCTGTGTATGCGGATACAATTTTAGCCAGGTCTACGACCTTTTCCTTAGCCCTCTCGGATGTATAGGGAGGAGCATGGAAATAAACCGCCTCTATCTTAACGCCGCGCTTTGATATCATATATGCGGCAACTGGCGAATCAAGTCCTCCTGATAAAAGAACCATTGCCTTTCCTGCGGTACCTACAGGCATTCCGCCGGGTCCGGGAATGGATTTTGAATACACATAAATACGCTCTCTTACCTCTACGGTAATAAGAACATCAGGGTTGTGTACATTAACTTTTAAATTAGGGTAACTGTCAAGAAGCACTTCTCCGAGTGCACAGTTCATTTCCTGTGAATTGAGCGGATAATTCTTTCTTGCTCTCTTGCAAAGCATCTTAAAAGTAAAATTCGCTTCGGGATGAACTTCAGCCACATATTTTACGAGCTGCTCTTTTAGATCGTCAAATCCCTTGTCTTCAAGTACGCGAACCGGACATATTGCCGTAATACCGAATACTTTTTTAAGTGCAGCGATTAATTCTTCTTCGTCAAAATCGCTTTTACATTCTACATAGACTCTGGAAAGATATTTATAAACCTTAAATCTTCCCTCTACCTTTTCTACAGCTTCGGTAATTCTGTTTACGAGCGCATCTTCAAAAATAAATCTGTTTTTGCCCTTTAAAAAAATCTCACCGTACTTGATTAAATATGTGTCTGTCATAACTGTTTTACTGCTCGAATTCTATAAAATCTTTTTTAACGTCGGTATACTGAAGCTGACTGATCGGAATCTCTATACCGTTCTTAGTTAAAAATCTGTATCTAGCTATGTCCTTTACTTCGGACAGATTGATAATGTATGATCTGTGGCATCTGACGAATCTGTCTGAAGGAACCTGCTGCTCCATATCGGAGAACTTCGCATGAACGCAGATTGTCTCAGTCTTGGTAACCACGTATGTATCTCTTCCCATACTCTCAAGATACACAATGTCATCAAGGTTGACCTTGTAAAATCTGTCTGCAACCTGGAAAGAAAGATATTCTTTTTTCTTGGAACCCTTGGCTGCATACGCTTCGAGAATCGCTTCTTTTAACTTGTCTATCTGTACCGGCTTCTGTAAATATCTGAGTGCATTTACACGATATCCGTCCAGAGCAAATTCAGCCGTTGAAGAAATGAATACTATCGGCAGTTTATCACCGAGTCTTCTGATTTCCTCAGCCGCTTCGATTCCGTTCATTCCCACCGCAAGTATGTCTGATAAAAGAAGATCAAAATCCGCATTATCATCCAAGACTCCCTTAATCATGGACTGCATGTCTTCGAATGTGGTAATTTCATATTCGATATTTGCTTCTTCTAATACCTGCTCGGTAAGTGCCTGGTTAATCATCAATGATGTCATTTCATCATCGCAAATCGCAACCTTGAACATTTTCAATTCCCCCTTGGCGATGCTTATTGCATCCTTTAAATTATACTAAAAAAACCGCCTTTTGACAAGACGGTTGCCCATTCGGGCGCTTTTTAGAAAAGCTTTTATTAATGTATGTTAAGAGTAATAATCGCTTTGGTAATTGAACTTATCAGTTCTTTGTATTCATTTAAGAAATCATTGTGGTTTGCCCTGATGAAGGTTTCATCGCCTTTTTTGCCTGCAAGTTCAAGCTGGTAAGCCTTTTCGCCGATTTCATTTGCACCGATATTACGGCATGCTCCTTTTACGGAATGAGCAATAACCTCGTAGTTTTTCCAGTCAGAATCTTCATAGTAGGACTCAAGTCCGGCAGCAAGATTGGACGATGAAAAAGTACGCAGAATCTGTATATAAACATTTCTGTTTCCGCCACAGTTTCTGATACCTGTCTCGGGATTGATGCCTTTGATTGAGAAAAGAATATCCTCTTCTCTCTGTTCCTTTGTCTTGGCGTTGCTGGAAGGAACGGGCTTCATTTCTTCGCCGTCTACAACACGAATCTGCTTTTCAAGAGGAAGCCATCTCTTTAAGATATCGTTTAACTGATCGACATGGATAGGCTTTGAAAGATAATCGTTCATGCCCGCATCCTTGAACTGTTTTTCCACTCCTTTTATTGCATTAGCGGTAAGAGCAATGATGGGGATTTCTTTCGCATACTGCGAATCCAGCGCTCTTATCTTCATGGTGGTTTCAACACCGTCCATAAAAGGCATCATATGATCCATGAAAATAATATCATAGGTTACAAGATGTTCGTCGATTCTGTTAAAGGCTTCTGCGCCGTTATCGATAGTCGTTGCTTCGAAGCCGAATCTTTTCATGATTTCAAAAGCAACCAAAAGGTTAACCTTGTTATCGTCTACAATCATTACACGTGCAGTAGGCGCCTTAAAGGAAATCTTAAATTCGTCGTTTTGTCTGACAACGATATTGTGATCGTTTTTATAGTTCGAAGGTCTTCCGTCCTTAACTTTCTGAGGAAGCGAGAAGCTGAAGGTCGAACCGTAATCGGGTGTACTGGTTGCCCAGATACCGCCGCCCATGAGTTCAAGTAAGTTCTTGGAAATCGCAAGACCAAGACCTGTACCTTCAACGTTTCTGTTTTTTCTGGTATCAATCTGTCCGAAGGCCTTGAAGAGTTTGCCCATGTTTTCTTCGGAAATACCGATACCTGTATCTTTTACTTCCACTTCGAGGACACCCTTGTCGATTCCCTGGGGAACCCAGACAATTTTTAGAGTAATGCTGCCTCGGTGGGTGAAGTTTACGGCGTTGTTTAAAAGGTTGATTAAAATCTGTCTGATACGAAGTTCATCACCGATCATTATTCTTGGAATGTTTGGATTAATCTCGGTTATCAGCTTGACTGATTTATCTTTTAGTCTGAATTCGATGATACTTAATACATCGTGGATAAGCGAATTGAAGTGGTATTCTTCTTCGTTTATTTCCATCTTACCGGAATCAATCTTGGAGAAGTCGAGGATTTCGTTGATAATTGAAAGAAGACTCTCGCTGGACTTCTGAATTGTCTCAACATATTCAGTCTCTTCATCCCCGAGTTCTCTCTCGGAGAGAAGCTGTGCCATACCGCAGATTGCGTTCATAGGCGTTCTGATTTCATGGGACATATTTGCTAGGAAGTTGCTTTTTGCTTCAAGAGCATTCTGTGCTTCCACCTGTTTTTCTTCCATCTTCTGCTTGTAATTTTTGATACCGCTCGCCATAAAGACTAACGTCACCATACCGAATGCATACAGAATCAGGTAAATGTAATAAATCTGCGAAGGGCAGACCTTGTCGATTGCATCCATCTGGAAAATCGCCATTGCAATTAAAATAACTGCGGATACAATCGAATACTCGAGCATGAGCTTTCGGTTAGAGTGCAAAGCAATCATTAATGCGCCGGCGAAATAAACCATGATTAACATACCGAGAGTCTGAATTTTCCATGCAATAAAGTAGCTTGCGATAAGCATGGAAATATAGAACACTCTGATGATAATCGACTCTTTTTTGACCAATCTGAAAAGAAGTACTGTTAAAAGAATAGGAATAAAACCTATTGCGGAAAGAAGCGTTTCTTCAATTCCGAAATGGCCGAACGCATATATAACGTGAAGTACAACCACGCAGAAAAATTCGATTAAACTAAGCACCATTGTGGTGGAAAAAGGTAACATGCTCTCTCCTTTAACGTCTTACATAAAGCCTTAATTTTTCTATCGTTTCTTTGAAATTTTCAAGTGCATAATCTATTTCGTCTCTTGTAGTAAGTACCGAAAAACTGAATCTGACTGTTGAATCAAGAAGGTCCTTGTCAACGCCGATGGCCTTTAAGGTGGCCGAAACCGCAGGTTTGTTGGATGCGCAGGCGCTGCCCGAAGAAATATAAATACCCTTTTCTTCGAGTGAATGAAGTAAGACTTCCGCTCTTACACCTTTTACGGAAGCACTGACAATGTGAGGTGCACTGTTTTCAAAATCCGCACCGTTTATTGTAACGCCTTCGCACTCTGTAAGGCCTTTTATCATTCTTTCGCGAAGTTCCCTCATGCGTGAGGTGTCTTCGTCGAAATTATCAAATATCTTTTTAACCGCTGCGCCAAGTCCCATGATACCGCATACATTTTCGGTACCGCTTCGCATGTTCTTTTGCTGTCCGCCACCGAAAATAATCGGTTTGATTTTAATTTTGTAAGACACATAAAGAAAACCGATTCCCTTGGGACCGTGTATTTTATGACCGCTTACACTGAGTAAATCAATACCCATTTTCTTGGGAATGAGTTTAATCTTTCCGTACGCCTGTACGGCATCCACATGGAAAAGAGTATCGGGATTTTTCTTTTTGATAATCTCGGATATTTTCTCAATCGGTTCAACGGTACCGATTTCGTTGTTTACGCCCATTACGGAAACGAGAATTGTATCTTCCCTGATGGAATTTTCCAATTCTTCAAGGTTCACAACACCGTTTGAATCGGTTGAAAGATATGTTATTTCATAGCCTTCTTCTTTAAGAAACTCTGCACTCTGAAGAATTGCAGCATGCTCTATCGAAGAAGTGATGATATGTTTTCCGCTTCTTTTATAAGCTCTCGCAATACCGATTAAAGCCATATTGTCGGCTTCGGTACCGCCGGATGTATATATAATTTCGCTCTCGTCACACTTTAAGGTGGAAGCGATTATTTTTGTCGTCTCTTTTATTTTCTTTTCGGCTTCAAAACCCTTTATATGCATGCTTGAGGGGTTGCCGTAATATTCGCTCATTTCGGACTTTACGGCTTCGATGACTTCATCGAAAGCTTTCGTTGTGGCCGAATTGTCAAGATAACATTCCATGACTTATATTTCCTTTTCAGATTTCCAAAAAAATAATACCATAAGAGCGCTTATTTTTCCATTAAATAAATCTAAAAATCCCGCCGGCTGCCCGGCAGGATTTATTTTGTTTAAGTCTGTTTTTCAGTTTTCAACTTCAAGTTTATATCCGATCCAGGCCAGTACGGTCATGCCTGCTGTCTCGGTGCGAAGGATACGTCTGCCCAGAGAGATTGGTTTTATACCGGAGTTTACAGCTTCGTCGATTTCACTCTCGTCGAATCCACCCTCTGGCCCGATGAAGACTGCAATTGTTTTGCCTTCTTTTATGGTGTCAAATGCCTCTTTGGTAGCTTCCATTCCTTCGGCAAGTTCATAAGGAATAAGTTTAACGTCGGCTCTGACAGAATCTTTGACGGCATCCTTAAAAGAAATAACCTGTCCGATTAAAGGTACATATGCGCGTTTGCTCTGCTTTCCCGCAGCTTCGGCAATCGCCTGCCATCTTGATATCTTGGATGAAGCCTTTTTGTCGTCGAGTTTAACCACGCATCTTTTGGATGCCACGGGAATTATCTCGCTTACTCCGAGCTCCACGCATTTCTGGATTATCATTTCCATTTTGTCGGCTTTGGGAAGACACTGATAGAGGATTACCTTTGAAGGAAGTTCAACGTTTGCTTCTTTTATGAAAAGAAGTTTACAGATTACCCTGTCGTCTTCAAAGTGCTCAATCGCACATCTGTATTCATTTTCGTCCTCGCCATTTCCTACGGAAATCTCTTCGCCCTCACGCATACGAAGAACATTTTTTATGTGATTAAAATCCTGTCCTTCGATGATAACCGTTTTGTCGACGATATTATTTTTATCCACAAAAAAATGATACATTTTATTCCGGCTTTCTTGCAGTAATGCTTACCCACTCGCCCTGTCTGGTGACATCGAGTACCTCAAGGCCGTCACGCTTCATTACATCAAGCATAAAGCCCTCTTTTTCGTCAATAATGCCCGAGGTGATATAAATACCGCCCGGCTTTAATTGATGCAAAATAACGGGCGTTAAAACGTCTAAAACGTTATGCAAAATGTTTGCAACGACCATATCGTATTTTTCGTAGCCGGCCCAGTCCTGAACTTCCTTATCGCTTATGATATTTCCGATAATGATTTCAAAGTCTTCGGGAGATATTCCGTTGTTTGCAAGGTTCTCCGCAGATGCATCTATGGCGCAGGGATCAAGGTCAGTACCCTTTGCATGTTTTGCACCGTACATAAGCGCAACGATACCGAGTATTCCGCTGCCGCATCCTACATCCAGAATTTCCGTGTTTTCATTTACGAACTTTTTAATCTGTCTGATGCAAAGCTGTGTGGTTTCGTGCGCACCCGTTCCGAATGCGGTACCGGGATCGATATGAAGTATCTTTCCTGTGTGCTCGGGATTTTCAACATTTTCCCACGAAGGAATTACAAGAAGATCATCGATATAAAACTGATGGAAATACTTTTTCCAGTTGTTAATCCAATCCAGATCCTCGGTCTCGGACAACATTACGCTTCCTTCTCCGATATCGGTGAAATCTCTTATCGCATCAAGTTCGGTTTTAACATTTTCTACTATCTCATCAATGTTTAAACCTTCTTCGTCTTCAACAAAGAAATTAAGATAAGCAATACCGTCATCTTCTTCGCTTACCGGCGGAATATCCACAAACATCTTTTCTTTTTCAAGCGGAGTTAAAGGAATTTTATCTTCTATCTGCGCACCTTCAAGACCTATGTCTTCCATGTAGCAGATAATGATATCTTCAGCATCTGTAATTGTTTTGATTGTTATTTTATGCCACTTCATTCTTTTATGATCCTTATATTTATTCTCTGTCCGCAAGATCGATTTTTAATGTTTCCAGATACGGTACGAATACATCCGAATCCCTCGGTATAACATACGCAGGATTTAATTCGTCATGTCTGAAACTCTTTCTTCCGCCCTCTTTGGCTCTCTGCCAAAATATCTTTAAATATTCGAACGGAAGATAATAGAGCTCATCTATCGAAGTATAGTAAATTAAGAAAAATGCCACGCCGCCCTGTGCTTCAAAATCTTCCATAAATTTGTACTGATGCTCGTGAATATTCTGCAGCGAAAATGTTTCGGTCGCACTCTCCTTTGCATCAAAACAAACCGGAATTCCCTGAACTGCACCGATGTAATCGACGGTACTTTTCTGATCGAAATATGCAAGAGTGATATGTCTGGTACTCTGATCGATTTCTATGGGTGTAATCGGTGTAGGTATTTTCTGAATCAGAGCCAGACCTTCATCTCTGTATTTTTCATTTGTACGGTTTATCAGTTCCTCAAGTGCAGAACCTCTTAAACCTCTTGATTTCCAAGTAGCCATTTTTTACCTGACTTAATTAAAAGTTTTTAAGAGCACGTGCTGTTTTAAACATAAGTACCCACTCCCAAATTAATATACCGATTGCTCCTATACATGCGATAAAAAGTGCTATTATTGCAAGATATCTTATTATGGGAATAAACACGAGAATTACGCATGCCACGATTCCGATAAACAAATATATAATGACCTTTTTGAGTGTCTCCCAAGAAGAAGCAATATAATTATCAACGCCTGCCAAAATATAAATGCTGCCGTTTATAAACTCAAACAGATAAAACATCTCAGCAATAAGAGTTACAAGTTTAAGAACTGTCTTAATCAGTCCGTCAGGCAGGAATTCAGTAGCCGTACTTGACAATGCAATAATAATATAAGCAATGCCTGCAGCTTTAAAGCAGCTTTCTTCTTTGCCGAGAATAAATAAAATAACAGCGGTTACAATACCGGCGGCTAATGATATGACGCCGATTATGCCGAGAAAACCATATAATACAGCCTTTGAATCAAATAAAACATCAAAAGCAGCACCGGCAACACCGCCTATAATCGATAACAAAAGAATAACAGGTGTACCGAGAACCGTCAGCCAGAAAAGAACAAAATAGAGTTTTCCTTCCTTATGGCAGCGTTCTCTTTTGTCCTGCATCAGTTTTTCTTCGCGTTCTCTGTCGTTAGTAATAGAATCGTAATTTGAGTAATTATCAAACATTTCATTTCCTCCTAAATATTAATTCCCCAAACGGAAAGCAGATTTTCTGCTATCGGAAAACATTATATCATAAAATAATATCTCTTCACATATCAGAATAGAACTTTAGGCATGCTCAATTACACAAAAACAGAAAAATAAGTTTTTTAAAGATAAAATGAGTAACGCTTCCGTGCATAAAAAAAGGATTGCCCCGCGCAGGACAATCCTTAAAAGCAACATTTTAATTTCGATTTGGAAGGTTATTTTATATAGGCATCACACTCCTTGAGGTTTTTAATTTAGTATTTATTCTTCAGCGTCTGCCTCTTCGGGAGCGCTTTCTTTATCAAAAGTCAGAATGACCTTAAATAAATCTCCGTCTACTTCTATTTTGAAATTACCTTTCATAGCTTCGGTCATGGTCTTTGCAATCGCAAGTCCGAGTCCGTTGCCTTCCTGATGTCTTGATTCATCATTTCTGGTAAATCTTTCAGTCAGTTCATTGGGAGAAATCGTAATGATATCTCTGGAGGTATTTTTAAATATTATATTTACTTTTCCGTTTTCCTCTTTTGTTTCAATGAAAACTCTGGTTGAAGGAAGAGCATATTTGTAAATGTTCTGTAAGAGATTATCAACCACTCTCCAGAGTTTTCTGCTGTCGGCATTTACGTATAAGCTTTCTTTGGGAACGGATGTAATTGTCTCAAGCTGTTTTTCTTCAAATCTCTCCTCGTACTCGCCGAGTGCCTGAGAAATAATTGTTCCCACGTCAAGCTTTTCCATAACAAGCTCTATATTTCCGCTGCTGGCCTTTGACACTTCAACAAGATCGTCCAAAAGACGTTTTAATTTGTTGGACTGTCTGTTTAAAACTTCAGAGTACTCGGTTATCTTTCCCATGCTTTCGACCGCATCGGTATTTTCATTAAATGACGCCGCCTCGGTATTGATTAAATCAGAATAATTGATAACGGATGTAAGCGGAGTTTTAAGATCGTGAGAAACATTGGTGATAAGTTCGGTCTTCATTCTCTCGCTCTTCATTCTTTCTTCAACGGCATTGTTTACAGAGCCTGAAAGATTGTTAAGATTCTCTGCATGTTTTTTGTAAATGCCAAAGAAACCGGATAAGTTAATCTTATAATCCGTATTGCCTTCAGCAAGTTTTTCACCCGCATAAAAGAGCTGACGCATCATAAGAACTATGTATAAAACAATCGGATAAATAATGGATTTTTCAAATAAAATCGCAAGGAAAAGGAGGAATATTACTGCAGGCTCCCCAACCATTCCCGCTATACATATCGATCCGAACAGTTCCACAAAAAGTATTACGGCAAATGCCAGAAGTGTTTTCCAGATAACCGAAATCTTTAAGTTCATTTTTGCAAACAAAGCGAGTATCTTGTAGCACAAAGTGCTTTTGAAAATGTTTTTAAGTTTAACTCTGTGTACGAAATTGATAAAAGCTATTATGAACAAAATGATGAAGAGACATATCGAAATTACCTCTCCCTCAGCATCACCGCATGAAACCGCAACACCAAATAAACAGATTTCTACAAAAATGAACAATAACGCTGCTATATCGAAAGGAATCCTGGTAAAGAAGCTTTCTTTTACTTCTCCGTCCTCATAAGAACGTCCTATTACGCTTATGAATAAAGCTGCAAATACAAGTAACAAAATGGCGCTGACAACGCTCCCGACCAACACCCAGATACGGAATTGGTATTCAAGACTGAAACGTGTCAAATTACTTTTATATGCATCATCCTCCGCATTTAATTCAGGCAGAAGATAAACGCTCCATTCAATGCCTTCATCAACGCCTTTGTAAACATATTTCGTCGGGACCATATCCGCAGAATAAGGTTCCCTGAAATAAGAGTATCTGTAAATCTCCGTCTGGCTGGAAAGAGGTGTTAAAATAAGTGCTGCAATATTTCTTTCCTTAAGGAAATAATCCGCATCTTCTTTCATATCCATGGAAAGATAATTTTTGACCGTTCTGACATTTCTTTCGGCGTTATCCTCAAAGTGCTCTTCCAAAGTACGTTCAAGTGCATTTTCGGGTCTGAACAATCCGTTCTGTCCGATATCAACTATTGCCGCTATACAAAACAAAAGTACTGCCAGTGCACCGGCGCTTGCTGCGAATAAAAGCACTTTTGCCACGGGATGTGCAAGCCAGTATTTTTTTACTTTTTTATCTATGTTTTTTTCTTTTATGGTTTCTGTTTCAATAATGTTTTCTTCGTTCATATCCTATCCTTACTGTCCCTCGATTTTGTATCCCTGTCCCCAGATAACCTTTAAGTATCTCGGTTCGTTGGGATTGATTTCAATCTTTTCTCTAATATGTCTTATATGAACCGCAACTGTTTTCTCACATCCGGGCATCATGCTTTCTTCC
Source organism: Lachnospiraceae bacterium (assembly GCA_017618075.1). Lineage (GTDB taxonomy): Bacteria > Bacillota > Clostridia > Lachnospirales > Lachnospiraceae > UBA3766. The sequence goes on along the minus strand of JAFZUY010000025.1, from coordinate 96,791 downwards.
CAGTTTTTCTCGTAGATTTCTTTGGGTGAAAACACCTTTCCCGGTGACTGCATAAGCATTTTTAATATATCGAATTCTTTGGGAGTAAGCGTTACCTCTTCATTGTCAGCAGTTACGGTTTTAGTAGAGTCATCGAGTGTAACGCCTCCTACAGTATACATGCTTTCCGTTTTAACCTTGCCTCCGAAATCGAAGTATCTTCTTAGGGCCGATCTAACTCTCGCATTAACTTCAATCGGATTAAAGGGTTTTGTGATGTAATCGTCGGCTCCTACGTTAAGCCCGAGAATTTTATCTGTATCTTCGCTTTTGGCCGAGAGCATTATTACCGGAATATTACTGAATTGTCGAAGGTTGGAAAGTGTTTCTATTCCGTTCATTTTAGGCATCATTATGTCAAGTATAACCAGGTGAATTTCGTTGGATTTTAAAATGTTTAGTGCCTCTGCTCCGTTTTCGGCTTCGTAAAAGTTTAAATCAGGGGATGATAAATAAATCTTCAGCGCGTTTACGATATCTTTCTCATCATCACAAATTAAAATGTTATACATGTTAATTTAACTCCCAAATATTTATTTAAGGAATCCTGCAGGTCTTCCGTACATCTATAATAATAGCCATCCGATTATTAAGAAACAAGGGGACAATTGGTTAAGATTTTATTAAGATGGCAAAAAATATGGTTATATTTTACCCTAATAAACTATTTATACTTCAGAGTTTATATTTTATAATAGATGTATGCTTAAAAAAGTGTATTAGGAGGATAATGATGAAAACAGAAGCTCTAAACTGCAGATGCTGCGGTGGTGTGCTGGATGTTAAGTCCGCGATAACCGTTTGTGAATACTGCGGAGCCACCAACTTTATTTCGGATACGGCGGGAAAATACATCAACCAGCTTAACCGTGCCAACAAACTGCGTCAGGAAAAAGAATACGACAACGCTATCCGTATTTACGACAACATTTTATCCGAAAATGTTCCTTCTGCGGATATTTTATGGTTAAGAACTTTATGCGAGTACGGTATCGAATATGTTCCCGATCCCATCAGCAGCAAATACTTCCCCACTCTTCACAGAATCAAAGACGAGAGTATTCTTAATTACTACTCTTATCTTGATGCTCTTAAATTATGTGACGAGGAGCAGAGAAACATTCTCATAAAAGAAGCAACAGAGATCAACAGAATCCAGACCGAATATCTGGAAATTGCTAAAAACGAAGCTCCTTACGATGTTTTCATCTGCTATAAAGAGACCGATGAAGATACAATGACTACCACCGAAGATGTTGCATACTGCACGCGTCTTTATGAAATACTCACCAAGACCGGATACAAGGTATTCTTCGCAAGAGAAACTCTTCAGAATAAATTAAGTGTCGATTACGAACCTTATATCTTCGCCGCTTTAAAGAGTTCAAAGGTTATGGCCGTTATCGGAAGCAAATCCGAATATTTTACAGCGACCTGGGTAAAGAACGAGTGGAGCCGTTTCCTTAAACAGATGGAAAAGGATCCAAGCAAGCAGATTTTCTTTGCCTGCGACGATCCCAACGAACTTCCGAGAGCATTCAGTTTAAAACAGGCACAGCTTCTTTCCAATCCCGATGCCATGGAAATACTTGCCAAGAATATAATCAATTATCTTGCCAATATTCTTAAGGCGGGCAAGAACGGCAACCCGAACGCACTTAAAAATGCTGCGCAGTATCTTGATTTATCCTCTCCCGAAGCTATGTTGGGCAGAGCCAAAAAACACTTAAACCAGAAAAACTATGCCGCTGTTTATTCCGATATCAGCGATCTGCTCGCTATAAATCCCGCCATGTCGGAAGCATACTGGGTTCGCCTTCTGGCTAACGTTCGTCACAACGAAGAAAATATTATTTATGCAAAAACGGATTTAACAAAGGACGAAGATTACGATAAGGCTGTCACTTTTGCAAGCAGCGCCTTAAAAGAAAAGTATGAAAAGATAAAAGATCAGTGCCTGGAAAATATCCGTATGCAGGAAAAATTTAATGAGCGAATGGATATAGTTGCGGACGAATTCAGACAAACCGTATTGGAAAGCAAAACCTACGCCAAAAAAGATGATATTGTAAAAGAACTCAAATCTCTTAAAAGAGATTATGACAATTCAGCACTTTCAACATTCGGCGGTAAAAAAATTGCTCAGGAAATTGCAAATAAAGTTGCCGAACTGGATTCAATTTACAAAGCAGTTCTTTCGAGTCTGTCTTCAAGATGTATTTCGGAATACAGGAAATTCTGCGAGGAAAACAACCTTTCAAATCTGTTGGAACTTGACAATACTTCGGAAAAAATGAAAGCCTTAAGAAATACGTATATTGAAGAAAACAAAGCCCTTCGTGCGAATTATACCAATATCTACGCAGATAGCGAGATTATATCTGAGTCGATTTCACAAAAGAAAGAAGACCGTAAAAGAGCTGTTCAGAAAATGATTCATGAATTTGATGGTATTGACAGCAAAAAAGATGAAACAATCGGTGATATGATTATTCGAGCATTCTTAGACGAATAAACCGAATTAAATAAAAAATCAGGTATAAAAATTAAGTGCCGGGCACTCATGAGAGTGTCCGGCACCTTTTTTATTTGAATATACCTTTTTTCTTCTTTTCTTTGGGAATACCGTCTTTGGCGGCATTCTTGGTGGCATTGAGATAATCTCCGCTCGCAGCGTCGAATGCCTTTAATGCTTCTTTTGCTTCTGCAGACAAGTGTTCCGGAACTTTGACTACAAGCTTGACATAGTGATCTCCCCTGCTGTCTTTGTTCTTAACATTGGGAACACCTTTTCCGCGTAGTCTTAATGTGGTATCCGTAGGAGTACCTGCCTTGATATCGTATACCACTTTACCGTCAACTGTATCAATAAAGATTTCTCCGCCAAGTGCAGCTACCGAGAAAGGAAGTGAAACCGTTGAATAAATATTCATTCCGTCTCTTGTAAATGTGGAATGTGAACCTACAACTGCGCCTACGAGAATATCGCCTCTCGGACCGCCGTTTGAACCGGGTTCCCCTCTTCCGGGGATTCTGCAAGCAAGCTGTCCGTTGTCGATTCCAGCGGGGAATTTAACCGCATATTTTTTCTTGATGGTTGTATAACCCGTACCACGGCATTCAACACATTTTTCTCTTATAATCTTTCCTTTTCCGCCACATTCACGACATGTCTGAACTGTCTGAATCTGACCGAAGAGTGAATTGCTGGTAACAACTACCTGGCCCTTACCTTTACAGGTAGGACAGGTTTCGGGGCTTGTGCCGGGCTTTGCGCCGCTGCCTTTACAGGTCTTACATTCTTCTTTTACGTTTACTTCTATTTCTTTTTCGCAGCCAAAAATTGCCTCTTCAAAAGATATTCTTACTCTCTGAACTATATCCTGACCACGCTTGGGACCGTTTCTTGACGCTCTTCTGCCACCGCCGAAGAAATCACCGAAACCGAATAAATCGCTGAATATATCACTGAAATCAGCGCTGTTAAAATCAAATCCGCCTGCTCCACCGCCGGCAGCACCGTCAAATGCGGCATGACCGAACTGATCGTACTGGCGTCTCTTGTCGGCATCAGAAAGAACAGCATACGCTTCCGATGCTTCCTTGAACTTTGCTTCGGCATTGGGATCGTCGGGATTCATATCCGGATGGTATTTCTTAGCCAGAGCTCTGTATGCTTTTTTTATCTCTGCTTCGTCTGCATTTTTATCTACTCCGAGGACCTCGTAGTAGTCTCTTTTTGCATCTGCCATATCTTTTTACCTTTTTCGTAAATATGTGTCGGGGCATTAAACCCCGACACACTTTTATTGCTTAAGTTTTTAAGTATTATTATACTTCTCTGAAGTCACCGAAATCGCCTGCTTCGGAACCGTCTGTAGGGCCGTCGTTAGCAGCACCCTGTGTGAACTGGCTCATATCAGGGCCTGCGCCCTGAGCGCCTGCGCCCTGCATTGACTCATACATCTTTGTGAAGAGTCCCTGAGCTTTTTCCATCATCTTCTCCTGAGCAGCCTTAAGTTCGCCTACTTCGTCTTCGCTCATCTCTTTGTCTTTTGTTCTCTCGAGAATTGCCTTAACGTTTTCGATTTCAGCCTGAACTTCTGTCTTCTCGGAATCGGAGATCTTATCGCCTACATCGTTTAATGCTTTCTCTGTCTGGAATACCATTGAGTCTGCATTGTTACGTGCATCGATTGCTTCTTTTCTCTTCTTATCCTGTGCTTCGTATTCAGCAGCTTCTTTTACAGCCTTTTCGATATCGTCATCGGACATGTTGGAACCTGCAGTAATTGTGATGTGCTGTTCCTTGCCTGTTCCGAGATCCTTAGCGGATACATTTACGATACCGTTGGCATCGATATCGAATGTAACTTCGATCTGAGGAACGCCTCTTCTTGCGGGAGGAATTCCGTCAAGTCTAAACTGGCCGAGTGATTTGTTGTCTCTTGCAAACTGTCTTTCACCCTGTACAACGTTGATGTCAACTGCTGTCTGGTTATCAGCTGCTGTTGAGAATACCTGGCTCTTCTTAACAGGAATTGTTGTATTTCTTTCGATAAGCTTTGTAGCGATACCGCCCATTGTTTCGATAGCAAGTGAAAGAGGAGTAACATCCAAAAGAAGGATTTCACCGGCACCTGCATCGCCTGCAAGTTTACCACCCTGGATAGAAGCACCGAGTGCTACGCATTCATCGGGGTTAAGTGATTTGGAAGGTTCATGGCCTGTAAGCTGTTTAACCTTATCCTGAACTGCAGGAATACGAGTTGAACCACCTACAAGAAGAACTTTACCAAGTTCGCTTGCCTTGATACCTGCATCGTCAAGTGCTCTCTTAACGGGGCCTGCTGTACGCTCTACGAGCTCATGTGTAAGTTCATCGAATTTAGCTCTTGTAAGAGTCATTTCGAAATGCTTGGGTCCGTCAGCTGTAGCTGTTAAGTAAGGAAGGTTGATGTCTGTAGTTGTAGCTGTTGAAAGTTCCTTTTTAGCCTTCTCACTTGCTTCCTTGATACGCTGAAGTGCCATTGTATCATTTGAAAGATCGATGCCCTGCTGTTTCTTGAACTCATCAATGATATAATCTGTAATCTTCTGGTCAAAGTCATCACCACCGAGTCTGTTATCACCTGCGGTTGCTCTAACTTCGATGATACCGTCGCCGATTTCGATGATTGAAACATCGAATGTACCGCCACCTAAGTCGTAAACCATGATGGTCTGCTCTTTTTCGTTATCAAGTCCGTATGCAAGAGCTGCTGCTGTAGGCTCGTTGATAATTCTCTTTACGTCGAGACCTGCAATCTTACCTGCATCCTTTGTAGCCTGACGCTGTGCATCGTTGAAGTATGCGGGAACGGTAATAACTGCCTCTGTAACCTTTTCGCCAAGATATCCTTCAGCATCTGCTTTTAACTTCTGAAGAATCATAGCTGAAATCTGCTGAGGTGAATATTTCTTACCGTCGATTGTTCTGCCTCTGTCTGTACCCATATCTCTCTTGATTGAAGAGATAGTCTTTTCTGCGTTTGTAACTGCCTGACGCTTTGCTGCCTCACCTACAAGTCTTTCACCTGTCTTTGTAAATGCTACAACCGAAGGTGTAGTTCTTGCTCCTTCTGTATTTGCTATAACTGTAGGCTGACCGCCTTCCATAACTGCAACGCAGCTGTTTGTAGTTCCTAAGTCAATACCAATTATTTTGCTCATTGTTTTATCCTCCTAAAAAAATCCTTAATTTTCTAATTATTTAATCGAAGTGTTCTTCGTAACTTCCTTTACTAGGGTACAACCGCTACCATACTGTGTCTTAAAACCGAATCCCTGTACATGTAGCCTTTCTGAAGTTCCTGTGCCACAAAGCCTGATTCATACTCGTCACTTGCAACCTGCATTATCGCATTGTGGAAATCCGGATTGAATTCGCATCCGACTGCTTCGATGGGCTTTACTTCAAGCTTTTCAAGTTCACCCATCAGTTGCTTGTAAATCATTCTCATGCCTTCCACATGGGGATCGCTTTCTTCTTCGGGTTTGATGTTTGAAAGACCTCTTTCAAAATTATCAACCACCGGAAGTATCTTTTCGAGTACGCTCTTTGCACCGGTTTCAAACATCTGCTCTTTTTCTTTGTCTGTTCTTTTTCTGAAGTTTTCAAACTCTGCGAGCTGACGTTTTACTCTGTCTTCAAGTTCCTCTATCTTTTCCTGTTCTTTGGTTTTCTTTTCTTCTTTGACTGAAGCTTCTTCGGCTTCGCCTGATTCGTTATTACACTCTTCGTTAGCCGTTTCTTCTGTCAGAGTTTCTTCTTTCTTTTCTTCCGTGGGCTCTTCTTTTACGGTTTCATTTAGAATTTCTTCTTCGATTTTCTTTGAATCCGCTTTGGATTTGCCGTTCTTTTTCTTGCTGGCCACTTTCTTTTCCTCCGAGAAATATTTTATCTAGTTGTCGTCTTTTTTATACATCGTATCGAGCTGTGATTTGATGGTCTTGATCGTTCCGACAACCTTGTCGTAGTCCATACGCTTCGGACCGATGATACCGATCATTCCCCTCATGCCGTCGCCGAATTCGTAATTTGCAGTTACGATACTGCAGTCCTTCATGGTCTGGATCGGTGACTCTTCGCCGATGTAAACTTTTATTTCGTTCTTGCCTTCGGTATTTGTATCGTCGATAAGCTGAGTCAGAAGCTGTTTCTCTTCAAAGGCATTGATTAAATCGCTGGCTTTCTGGTTGTCGGAAAGTTCCGGATATTTGAAGATGTTGTTTGCACCGGATGTGTAAATCTCAAGGTCTTCGTCTTCTTTTATGGTCTCTGCGACCGCATCAATTACTTCCTCGATAATGGGGCCGTACATTCCTGCCTGCTGTTTAAGCGCCGTGATGAGGCCTAAGTTTATCTCTTCAACCGAAAGGCCGTTTAAATGCGTATTTAGAAGAATGTTTAATTTAAGCATTGTCTCGTCATTCAAAGATTCGGCAACTTCGATTACCGTATTCTTAATGACGTTTCCTTCTATAACAATAACGGCAAGAATATGTGAGGCATCCATTCTGGAAAGCTGAAGGAATTTAAGCACATTTCTTGAACTTCTCGGAGCCGTTACCATGGTGGCGTAGTTGGTATTTACCGCCATCAGCTTTGCAGCCTGCTTAAGCATGTGGTCAAGCTTTTCTTCCTTTTCAAGAAGAACGTCCTTTAACTGCTCCACTTCTTTTTCGTGCTCAAGCATCATCGCATCTACATAGAAACGATAGCCTTTGTCCGAAGGAATTCGTCCTGCGGATGTATGCGGCTGGATTATAAATCCGAGTTCCTCGAGGTCTGCCATCTCGTTACGGATGGTTGCGCTCGAAAGGTTTAGGTCCGTATACTTCGAAATCGTTCTTGAACCTACGGGCTCTCCTGTCTCAAGATAATTCTTGATTATGGCCTGAAGTATTTTGGTTTTTCTTTCATCTAATTCCATATATTTACCTTTTCTTCTTCGCCGTTAGCACTCAATTAGGTCGAGTGCTAATATCCACATTTCATACTATACAACCTCCGTCTCCTAATGTCAACATCTTTTTCCAAATAACGAAAAATAAATCTATGGGAGCCGGACACGCTACGCGAGTCAGGCACCTAAAGCATAAAAAAAGGATCCGGCGAACCGAATCCTTTTCCTTTATTACTTTAATTATGATTAGATGCCAAACTTTCCTTCAACATTACCGTTGATTACATAGTAAGCTGTGCTCTCTTCAGGCTTTACATAGATGTCAGCGCTCTTGAAGTCAGCTGCTTTCTTTCCAAGGTCATATACCCATACGTCCTTAGCGATCTTTACAAGATCTTCATAGCTGTATGACTTCTCGCCAAACTGTACGTAAACTGCAATCTTAGAAGCTGCTGCCTTAGGAGCTGCCTTCTTAGCGGGAGCTGCCTTCTTTGCAGGAGCTGCTTTCTTTGCGGGAGCTGCCTTCTTTGCAGGAGCTGCCTTCTTTGCAGGAGCTGCCTTCTTAGCGGGAGCTGCTTTCTTTGCAGGAGCTGCCTTCTTAGCGGGCTCTGCCTTCTTAGCGGGCTCAGCCTTCTTAGCGGGAGCTGCCTTCTTTGCAGGAGCTGCCTTCTTAGCGGGAGCTGCCTTCTTTGCAGGAGCTGCTTTCTTAGCGGGAGCTGCCTTCTTTGCAGGAGCTGCTTCCTTCTTCTCTTCAACCTTAGCTGCTACAACGGGAGCTGCTTCAGCCTTCTTTTCTTCAGCCTTTGCAGCTGCTGCCTTAGCGATAGGCTTAACAGTAACTGTTGTCTTTTTGATCTCTGCCATAATAAATTCTCCTTCCACACCTCAAGAGGTGTACAAATTTAACCAAATTTTTAACAAATTTACATAAAAATTGCTTTATATAAACGAAGTTTAATATATTGTATTTTTTTTGTCAAATGTTCGATTGTAATTTCTGTCATTTGGATATTTTTAGAGAAAATATCTGCCTTTTTTTGTTAAATATACACAAATCGTATATTTTTACTCTCTTCCGTACTCTGCTTTTACGAATTCGCGAAGAGCAACGAGCGATCTTTTTACTTTTTCAGTTTCAATGCAGTAGGACATTCTGAAATATCCGGGACAGCCGAACGAATCCGAAGGAACCAGTATCAGATTGTATTTCTTTGCCTTTTCACAGAATACTTTTGCATCTTCTTCGAGTGCTTTGGGGAAGATGTAGAATGTTCCCGAAGGCTTTACAACTTCAAAGCCGAGGCGGACGAGTTCGTTATATATAAGGTTCATATTTGTTTCATAAACCTTTAAGTCGCTTGTTAAGTCAAGACACTCTGCAACGGCGAGCTGAATGATTGAAGGAGGGCAGTTATGTCCTGTTCCTCTTGAAATCTGTGTGCACATTCCGACAATATATTCCGCATCGGTACACTTGGGATTTACAGCCACATATCCGATACGTTCGCCGGGAAGTGAAAGTGATTTGGAATATGAATAGCAGCTTAATGTATTGTCATAAAACTTTGATACGTAAGGTGCATCTGCACCGTCGAAAACTATCTCTCTGTAGGGTTCGTCGGAAATGATAAAGATATCGTGTCCGTACTCTTCCTGCTTCTTATACAAGATATCTGCAAGTTTCTTTAAGGTGTCGGATGAACATGCTGCACCCGAAGGGTTATTGGGTGTATTGATTAAAACAGCCTGAACGTCGGTAGTTAACATCTCTTCAAATGCTTCAAAGTTAATCTGGAAGTTCTCAAGGTTGGGCGGAACCACTTTAAGCACTGCTCCGGTATCATTGATATAATGCATGTACTCGGGGAAGAAAGGAGCAAAGGTAAGCACTTTGTCGTTTGTATTGGTCACACATCTTACGGCATGGGCAACCGCACCTGCGGCACCTGTAGCCATGAAAATGTGATTGGCGGTATAGTTCATACCGAATCTCTTGTTTAAAGACTCTGCAATGGCTGCTCTTACCGAAGGAATTCCGGGTGAAGGGCTGTAGCCGTGAAGTTTAATAGGGTCTGATTCCTGTAAGAGTTTAATCATGGTATCGGTAAATTCCCTGGGAGCCGGAACCGAAGGGTTGCCGAGACTGTAATCGAATACGTTCTCGTATCCAATCTCTTTTCCTTTTTCGGTAGCATAGGTAAACATTTCCCTGATTACCGATTTTGCATTAAGCATTTCTTTGTAATCCTGTCTGATCATTTTCTTTTTCTCCGTTTATATATTAATAATTTTTTACGAGTCCCATTTGACATACGTAACAAATACGTTGCCGTTATTATCATAAAATGTTTCCGCTTCGTCTCTTCCGACTTTCATCAGGTTTCCCGAACCGGGATTAACCCAGACATAAACCGAATCGCTGTAGCCGACGATAAGCACGGTATTGTTATCCGCCTCTGCTATAACAGGTATATCCTTATTAAGATAATACTTGATTAATTCAGGACTTACATTAATAAGTTCCACGCCCTTCGCATTGGGAACACTTTTCTCTATTATCTCCTCGTATGTCATGCTTCTTAAATCGCTTTTGACATCGAGCGAGAAACCTTCGTAATCGAGAATCTTTTCAAGGCAGGCTTCCATCGACGAGGATTCCTCATCTGCGACAGTCATGCCGTCTATTCTCATAATCTGATTGGTTTTGCTGTATGCTTCCTTCTTCCATAGATAATGACCGTTTGAGTCAATAACGCATCCAAGCCCCTCATTTGCGCACTTTACAGCCTCACTGATATCTGTAAATATTCCTGCGCACTCATCGGAATTCATCACATAATAAATATCCGTCGAATCGCCTGTCAAAATGATTTCTCTTCGACCCTCATACATTTCGGTCTTGGGAGTTTTGAACTTAATCTTCTTATTATCCATCTCTTTTTTCAAAGTAACCTGGACAATCTTTTTAAGGTTTTCCGTTATAACAACTTCGGAATTGTTTTTATATGTCTTTTCCATCAGAGTATTTACAATGCTGTCGGGCGGCGCATTTACAAACTCACCGTCTTCGTTCTTTTCGTTTCTGGTAAGCGTAATCAGATTGTCGTTAATCCTGCAGCCTAAGACATATATGTTCTGATATGTATAGGATTTTAAAATCTCATTATATCTGTTGATGATATTAAGCTTATACATGGGAACAATCTTTTCCCTGTATATGTTCTCGGTGATATCCGAATTTCTTGCATCGCCGTATATAAGGTCTTCGCCCATAAATCCCATCGGCTTTATGTGTTCGCCGGATTTGGCGTCAATGGTATAGGACAGCGAACGCTCCATATCAAGGAATGTTATCTGACTTATTCCGACCGTATCTTCCTTCGAAATCCATGCGCAGTTTTTGCACGAGGGTGATACAAAGAGGTATTCGTTTTTAAGGTCTTTTACGATTATTTCCTCGGTCTGCTCTTCGATGTTTACCTTGTGGATTTTCTGATCATAAAAGAAATAAAACTCGTTCTTATTATTTGCGTATGCGAGTTTTCCTATTTCGTTTTTAATTATTTCGTAAGGCTTGTCGCACTCTATGAATATCTTTTCGACAACAACGTTTGTTTTCGAGTTGTATTCGAAAAGATGAATGCCGCATTTGCCTTCGTAATCACCGCGGTTAAAATATCCGTACACATAAAAGAATACGTTGCCCGATTCGTCGATTCTTAAAATCTTTATGTCATGCTCGGGATTGATGCATCTGGCATCGAAATTGTCTTTGTCATAAAAAGAATATGCGGTACCGAAGGTGTTCTGTGCGGAGTTTACGACAAAGAGAGATTTGTTGTTTACAAATGCATATGTATTACCGTCTTCACTCTCCGCATGCTCGAATTCGTCGGGCATGATTCCCAGCATCAGAGTGTCATTATAAACAACACCTTTATCCGCAAAGAGAATCGTGTTCATGTATCTGTCAAAGGATAAAAGATACATTCGATCCGTTCCCTTGATAAATCTGTAATATTCGGTAACAGAGTACAGTCTTTCCTCTTCGCCGGTTAACGCAGAAACCGTATATTCAAGTTTCATCAATGCGTTCTTTGAATCGATTTCTCCGACGGTGCAGACAGGCTCGTCGACTCTTTTTACATCAAGACTTCCCCAGGTAACCTGATCCATTGAACTGTGGATATCCACATGTGAGAAATTGGTGTTGTCTCCCGAGGAATTGCTTTCCATGTACTTGCCGATTTCATCCTGTGCGGTTTCCTTGTCAAACGTGCAGTCGTTGAAATAATAAACGTAATCGAGTTTCTCGGAGAAGTTTAAACTGTCATCCTCAAATATTCTCGCATAATAATATGCTTTTCTGTCGTTTTCCAGAGTAAGGATTATCTTAAGCGAATAATCCGTTTTTTCCGAGATAATGTCTTTGAACGTAAAAGAAAGATCCATATATTCCGAAGTCTGCGTGTAAGTTGTTACATCGCCCTCTTCAACAAATCTTTCCTTGTCAATGCTTCTAAGTTCATAGGAGATATTATTAATCGTCTCTCCCATTTTGTATAAGCGGACATTTAGCTTTCTGCCGCTTTCCAAAGGAGTTATGCCGTCACGGATAACGGAATAATCCATTTCCGTGGTATATCCGAACATTCTGTTAAAATCATGACCGTTTTGTCTTACGCAGATAACAGGCAAAGTCGCGGGTGCCATTTCCTTGGTAAGGTCGGTATTTCCGCGGTTTAAAAGATATCCGAAAAAGAACAGCGAAGCTACAAACCACGCAGCAATAATCACGTATTTCCACATCTTTGTCAAAAGAAATCTTTTTATGGGATTGTCTCTTGAGCCGTTTTCCTGGAGGTCAACGTGTTTAATACTATTAAATTCGTTTGCCCTGTCTTTCTTTCTTCTCATCAATACCCGTTATATGCGAAAGGTCTGCAACTTTCGTCACAGACCCAAATAATAATTTATTCCTTAACTGAATTAATCCTGCATATCGCTTTCTTTAACGCAACAGCAGCCCTGTCGAGATCCGTGTCGGGATCCTTTGCCGCCAGTCTTTCCTGCGCTCTCTTGAAAGCTTCCTGCGCACGGTTTTCATCTATTTCGGAAGGCCACTCGATTATTTCCGCAAGGATAATAACCGAATCGGGATTGATAACCGCAAATCCTGCATGCAAAGCAGCATTCTTCGGATGTTCTTCTTCCGTAATCGTAAGTATGCCCGGTTCTATGATGACGGTCATCGGAATGTGATTTTTCAATACACCGATTTCGCCCTCGGTGGTATTGAATTCAAGCATTGATGCTTTTCCCTCATAAAACAGTCTCTCCGGGGTTATTATTTTAACATCGAAAAGATTTGAATCTTCCATCTATAAAAAACTCCGTTTATTTCTGATTCTTTTTGGCAAGAACATCATCGATGCTTCCGGCATTTAAGAAGTAACCTTCGGGAATGTCGTCATGCTTGCCTTCAAGAATTTCCTTAAATCCTCTGATAGTCTCCGAAATGGGAACGTATTTTCCTTCAAGACCGGTAAACTGGCCTGCTACAAAGAAAGGCTGTGAAAGGAATCTCTGTACCTTTCTTGCACGGGATACAAGGAGCTTGTCGTCTTCGGAAAGTTCATCCATACCAAGGATGGCGATGATATCCTGAAGTTCTTTGTATCTCTGAAGGATTTCCTGTACACCTCTGGCTACCTGATAATGCTCAAGACCTACGATTCTTGGATCGAGGATTCTCGATGTTGATTCAAGAGGATCAACCGCGGGATAAATACCGAGCTCAACGATGGCTCTCGAAAGAACGGTCGTTGCATCGAGGTGTGCGAATGTTGTAGCGGGAGCGGGGTCAGTTAAGTCATCGGCAGGAACATATACAGCCTGAACCGATGTGATTGAACCGTTCTTCGTGGAAGTGATTCTCTCCTGCAATGCACCCATTTCTGTCTGAAGTGTGGGCTGATAACCAACCGCTGAAGGCATACGTCCAAGGAGTGCTGAAACCTCTGAACCTGCCTGTGTGAAACGGAAGATGTTGTCAATGAATAAAAGCACATCCTTTCCGCCTTTATCACGGAAGTACTCAGCCATTGTAAGTCCCGTAAGACCTACTCTCATACGTGCTCCGGGGGGCTCGTTCATCTGGCCGAACACCATGGTGGTTTTATCAATAACGCCCGATTCCTGCATTTCATGATACAGGTCGTTTCCTTCTCTTGTTCTCTCGCCTACACCGGTAAATACGGAATATCCGCCGTGCTCTGTAGCGATGTTACGGATAAGCTCCTGAATAAGAACCGTCTTACCAACACCGGCACCGCCGAAAAGACCGATTTTACCACCCTTCTGATAAGGGCAAAGGAGATCTACGACTTTAATACCGGTTTCAAGAAGTTCTGCTTCGGTTGACTGTTCTACGAAGTCTGGAGCAGGTCTGTGAATGGGTTCGTAGGATACATCTTCGGGAGCGGGCTTGTTGTCAATGGGCTGACCGAGAACGTTAAAGATTCTTCCTAACGTATTTTCGCCTACTGGAACTGAAATAGGTGAACCTGTAGCAACAGCTTCCATACCTCTAACCAGACCGTCTGTGGGGCCCATCGCGATACAACGAACAGTATCGTCACCAAGGTGCTGAGCAACTTCGACAGTAAGTTCGCCTCCGTCATTCTTTTTGATTTTGATAGCCTCGTTAATCTGAGGCAGACCGCCCTTTGAAAATTTAATATCCAAAACCGCACCGATAATCTGTGTGATCTTTCCGATATTTGTCATCTTGAAATACTCCTTTTAATTGTTTTATGAAATAGCTTCCGCACCGGCAATAATCTCGGTCAGCTCCTGAGTGATGCTTCCCTGTCTTGCACGGTTGTACTGAAGAGTAAGTTTGTCTATCATCTCTTCCGCATTGTTTGTGGCATTGTCCATTGCCTGCATTCTCGCACCGTTTTCACTGGCTACGGCCTCAATCAGTGCACCGTGAATAAGTGAAGTAAGATACTTTGGTACGATGTATTTAAGTGCTTCGTCATCGGGGATTTCAAAGTTCATTAAAAGAAGTTTGTCGTTGGGATCGTCTTCTTCATCCGAACCGTAAATCTCTCCCGGAATAATCGGAAGCAGTTTTAAAAGCGTAGGCTCGTGACTTACCGTATTTTTGAAATTGGTATATGCCAGATAAATCTCACCGATTTTCTTTTCATCAAATTCTTTTAAGAGCTTGTTGCAGACTTTGATGGCATCGGCGTATTCAAAACCTTCGGCAAGTTCGGAATAATCCTTCCTGATGTAGTATCCTTTTCTCTCAAGAAGTTCTCTGCCCTTTCGGCCGATGATGTAAATATCCGTTTTATCCTTGTCGAAATCACCGTTTGTAATGAGTTTGACAATGTTCGAGTTGTATCCGCCGGCAAGACCTCTGTTGGAGGTGATTACCAGTACTGCCTTTCTGTCAGACTCGCTTACCTTTACGTAAGGAGTGTCGACATTGGCCGAATCGGATAAAAGCTCTGTAACGGTATTGTACATGGCTCTGAAATAATATTTGGATTTAATGGCTCTGCCCTTTGCACGCTGAAGTTTTACCGTGGATACAAGTTTCATAGCCTTGGTAATCTGCTGAGTGCTTGTAACACTCTCTCTTCTGCGCTTTATGTCTCTCATTGAAGCCATATGCGTCTTCCTTTACCTAATAAGGTTTATTTAAAATCAGCTTTGAAGTCCTCAATAGCCTTAAGGAGCTTCTGTTCGTTTTCTTCCGTAATTTCCTTGGCTTCTTTAATGCTTTCGGGAACTTCGGGATATTTTGTCTTGATGAATTCAAAGAGTTCGTCTTCAAATCTTGTGATGTCAGATACAGCAACATCAAGAAGCAGTTTCTTTGTAGCCGCATAAATAATGATTACCTGATATTCAACAGGCATGGGCTTGTACTGAGGCTGCTTCAAGATCTCTTTGATTCTTTCACCCTGAGCAAGTTTTTCTTTTGTATCAGCATCAAGTTCGGAACCGAACTGTGCAAATGCAGCGAGCTCTCTGTACTGTGCTAATTCCACACGGATAGGAGCCGCAATCTTTTTCATAGCTTTAATCTGAGCCGCACCGCCGACACGGGATACCGAAAGACCTGCATTAACTGCGGGACGGAAACCTGCGTTGAACATTTCGGTTTCAAGATAAATCTGACCGTCGGTAATTGAAATAACGTTGGTCGGAATGTATGCCGAAACGTCGCCTGCCTGTGTCTCGATAATGGGAAGTGCCGTGAGGGAACCTCCGCCGTATTCTTCGCTCATTCTGGCTGCTCTTTCAAGAAGTCTTGAATGTAAGTAGAATACGTCGCCGGGGTACGCTTCTCTTCCGGGCGGTCTACGAAGGAGTAAGGAGAGTGTACGGTATGCGGTAGCATGCTTACTTAAGTCATCGTAGATAACGAGAACGTCTTCTCCTTTTTCCATCCATTCTTCTCCGATGGCACATCCTGCGTACGGAGCTATATACTGTAAGGGAGCAAGTTCGGATGCTGTTGATGCAACAACGGTTGTATATGCCATTGCACCGAACTCTTCGAGCGTCTTAACGATGTTTGCAACGGTAGAAGCTTTCTGACCGATGGCAACGTAGATACATTTAACGCCCTGTCCCTTCTGATTGATAATCGTATCTATGGCAATCGCAGTCTTACCTGTCTGACGGTCGCCGATAATAAGTTCTCTCTGTCCTCTTCCGATGGGTACCATGGAGTCGATAGCCTTGATACCGGTCTGAAGGGGTGTATCAACGGATTTTCTTGTAATAACACCGCTGGCAACTCTTTCGATCTGACGATATCTGTCTGTATTAATGGGTCCTTTGCCGTCGATAGGCTGTCCGAGAGCATTAACGACTCTGCCGGTCAACGCATCGCCTACGGGAACTTCTACTACTCGTCCGGTGGTCTTTACAATGTCGCCTTCGTTGATATTCTTCTGGTTGCCCAAAAGTACGGCACCAACGTTATCCTCTTCGAGGTTCATAACCATACCGTATACTTCGCCGGGGAACTCAAGAAGTTCGCCCTGCATGGCGGTTTCAAGACCGTGAATACGTGCGATACCGTCCGCAACCTGAATTACCGTTCCGACATTGGATACTTCCATTCGGTCAGAGTATCTCTTAATCTGATCCTTAATCACAGAACTTATTTCTTCCGGTTTTAAATTCATGGATCTTCAATCCCTTTCTTTAGATTTGAATTTTGTGTAAATCCCTGGTAATGTTTTCAAGCTTCGTTTTTACGGAATTATCCACAATTCTGTCTTTTATTCTGATTACCATTCCTCCGATTAATGAAGGATCTGTTTCGAATTCGATTTCGATCTCTTTGTAATCGGTGGTTGATAAAAGTTTATCTTTTATGCGCTCCTTCATCTCGTTGTCGATTGCGATCGCGCTTGTTACCTTTGCCTGTCCGATATGCAGATGTTCCTTGACGCGAAGAATAAAATATTCAAGTATTTCGTCAAGATATCCGTATCTGCCTTTTATCGTGATAAGTTCAAGAAACGAATAAAGTCTTTCGTCGATTTTGCCTTTGAATACTTTGCCGAGAATCTCGAGATGTTCTTCCTTGGAAAATCTGGGATTTAACATCAAATCCTTTAACTCGGGGTTGGCATCAACAACATTCTTCAGTTCCTTAACTTCCTCAAGCATTTCAATGCACGAAGAGGATTCGCATGCAATCTGAAATAAAGCATCGCCGTAAGTTGTTACTGCTGATTTAGCCATGTATCCTCACCTATTCCCTTTAAGGTTTCATCGAGTAAACGTCTCTGTTCAGCTTCACTCATGGTAGAAGCAACAATCTTTCCGGCCATTGCGCCGGCAACATTGATAACTTCTTCCTTGACTTCGTCAGCCACTTTAAGTTTCTCAAGGTTTGCTTCACGATGGGCATTGTCGATAATCTTGCCCGCTTCTTCACGTGCATCGGCAACTATTCTGTTCTCATTAGCCAAGGCTCTCTGTCTCGCATCGGAGAGAATGCCTTCGACTTCGGCATCAACGTTTTTCAGTTTATCTACATATTCAGTCTTGAGACGCTCTGCCTCTTCTTTTTCTTTTTTGGCCGCTTCAATATCATCCGCAATTCCCTGTTTTCTCTTTTCAAGGAATTTTCTCGCAGGATTGAAAAAGAAGAACGAACCGCCGAGGAAAAGTACAAATACAGCGATAAGCGTCAGGAGGGAATCATGCAGAAGCTGAAAATCCAGGTTGAATAGTCTGCTCATAATTAAGCCCTGCCTCCTTTAAATTTCTTTTACGATTAATTAATGTGTGAAAGGCTTAACGAATAAGAGCAACATTGCGATTAACAAGCCGTAAAGACCTGTTGTCTCGGCAACAGCCTGACCCAAAAGCATTGTAGACATGATTTTGCCCTGTGCACCGGGATTACGTCCTACTGCGGAAGCACCGTAACCAGCGGCAATACCCTGACCTACACCGGGGCCGATACCTGCGATAACCGCAAGACCTGCACCTATGGCTGAGCATCCTAAGATAAAGTTCTCATTGAATTCCATTTTGTATCCTCCTGAAAAATATATGTTTATCTTAATTTCAATTTAGTTCGTCTGTGTCGTGGTTTCCTGTTTTGTGAAAACCTTTTTAAAAGCCTTTTTAAGAAGAGGCTCTTCGGCATCGCCGATTGCACTGCCTATATATGTTACCGTCAGCATACAGAATACGTATGTCTGGATGGCGCCCGAGAAAAGATCGAAGTATACGTGAAGTGCTGCGGGCCAGCCGTATGCAAACTTTGATAACAGTCCGTATACAAGTGCCATCATAACGGTACCCGAAAGGATATTTGCGAAAAGACGAAGCGAAAGCGATATGGGAACCGCTACGTCACCGATTACGTTGATTGGAAGCCACAGAGGGAACCACCAGGGAAGCGGTGAACATTTGTCTTTCCAAATAGCCCAGAGGCTGTTAAATCTGACTTCGTTTATTCTGACAAGTGTGAATGTGATAAGACCCAAAGGAAGTGTGACGCCGTAGTCGGCTGTGGGAGGTCTTAATCCCAAAAGTCCCGATATATTGGAAAAAAGAATAAACAGGAATAAAGTACCGATGTAGTTTCTAAAGCCCCTGCCCTTCTTGCCCATCGCACCTTCTGTTATGCCGTCCAAAAATTCTACGACAAACTCAAGTATGCACTGGAATGTTCCGGGAATGGCCTTGGCGTGTTTAAACACCTGTCCGCCTATAAAAAAGAAAATCAACAGGCAAACCACTACAATGAGTAAGCAAACATGTGAAGTTGTAATCCATACCTCATGACCCAGGAAGTTGTATTTAAATACACCATGGATCATAAAATCGACGCCGTCAGCGCCCGCCAACAACAGGTTCGGAGTCATTATTTTCCTCCTCCTCTTCCTCAGAGCCGTCGGACTCCAAAGAATTCGGATTTATTTTAAGATTGATTTTATGGATAAGCGGCGTTAAATACGTCGCAAATTTTATTGAGAATATTCCGATAAAAGTCGCAATCGGATTGGTGTAGGGAGATACGCACGCAACAATCATAACAACGACTGCTATCGCATATCTTAGGAAAAATGCCAGTCTGATGCGTGCCGAAGCTCTTTTCTCATCGGATACCGCCCTTGCAATAGCTCTGGCCATATTGTCGGTCATAACTAACGCTGTTACCGTTCCGAGAAGTCCGCCCAGCACATAGGCAAGCATATTTTTAGGAAACCACATACCGATTAAAATATTCAGGATGCCGAGAATAATAACGCCAATCTGAAGTTCCCTTAACGTCTGTTTGAAATAATTCATTCGTCGTTATCCTTAAATGTGTTCTTGACGAGCTTGTAAACACCGGTCATTCCGCCGGCAGCTCCCAAGAAAAAGAATATTATTACAAGGAATGATGTACCGAATTTCTTATCCAGATAATAACCCAGAAAAAAGCAGCCTATAGTAGGTATAAGCATGATCAGCGTAAACTGGGAAATAAAAGAGAGTATTTTAACAATCTTTGGCACAGCTATACCTCTTTAAACTTCTATCGCACACATACCAAAATTATATTATTTTTTTAAGTCTTTGTCTATAAAAAAATCGTTTAAAAAATAAGGGTTTTTAAGACTTTTTTACTACTTTTTCAAGATTTCGTGTTTGCAATTGACTTTTCATATTTTTATGTGTAATATCTAAAGATATAGTATTGTTTGTTTCTAAGATTCACAATATATGGGGGAAAACGTATGCCAGACCTGGTTTTCTATCGTAAAAGGCTTATTCCGTTTGAAAATATCCCTTTGAAAGGGGATACGGTGCTTTTTGCGGATGAACACGTCATGGTCACAAAATGGAATACTATCAATCCCCGAAAAGACATCGATCACGGCTATTCGCTGTATCTTCCCGATGAAGGCTTCAAAATCAGCAAATTTTTAAAGAAAGACGGTTCGTTGCACAAATGGTACTGTGACATCGTTGAGTTTTATTTTGACAAAGAAGAAAACTCCGTCACCACACTGGATTTGCTGTTGGACATCACGGTGAACGCGGACGGCGAGATACATCTTTTAGATATGGACGAACTTGCAGAAGCTCATGAGAAAGGTCTTATAGACGACGAGCTCTTACACAAAGCTCTTATCCGTGCGGACAAGCTCCTAAAGGCCGCATATTCAGGTAGTTTCAAAAAATACACAGAAATGCTTGATTCATATATCGACGAATGAAAAAAGGAAGCTTTCGATGCTTCCTTTTTTAGTAAAATATGTGATTTCCAATTTGCATACCGTTTAGTCCGGGTACCGGAGTTCTGAAGTATACGCAGTTTCCGACATTGGTATTTCCCGCCATGGCTTCGTCCGCCGCCTGATAGCAGGATGCGGTGGCAAGATTCTGGGCTAATGCCAGATCAAGTCTTCCGCTTGATGCGGGTGAAAACTGACTCTTTTGATAAATAACTCCGTACACCGTGTCGGGATAGCGGCTTGACATTACTCTGTTCATTACAACCGCACCTACGGCCAGCTGCCCTTCGTATGGTTCGCCGCCCGCCTCACAGTAAATGAGGTTTGCCAGAAGATATCTGTCGTTATCAGCGAAGGATACTTCGGAAATATCTCTTTTAGCAGACTGAGCTGCAAGCTGCGAGAGTCTTAATTCTTCCTCATACTGCTTCTTTAAAGCCTCGATATCTTCTTCCTGCGCTTTTATCTGCGCTTCCTTTTCGGCTATTTCCTTTTCAATCTCCGCGAGTTCGTTATTCGTATCGCTTATCTGCGCCGAATACTGGTTCACGAAATCATTGGTGGTATTGATAAGATCGGTGATTCTGCTCTGCTCTTCCCTGCTTTGCTCTTCAAGAGTTTCAAGCCCTGCAAGTTCTTCTTCAAGTTCGGCTTCCATTGCCGCCACATCCAGTGTGGTCTGCTTGTAATCCGCGAGCATATCGTTGTCATATTCCGAAATCATAAAAATATAATCAGCGATATTTAGGAATGTTGCAAAATCCTTACTCGATAAAATCATGTCAAGATACATATCGTCAGGCTGTTCGTAGATGTACTGAAGACGCTTCTTCATGGTTTCGTACTGCTCTTCTTCAGTAGCCTTTGCATCGGCCAGTTCCTGCTTTTTAACTTCTATCTCTTCTTTTTTAACATCAATCTTATCGCAGATTTCCTCGTATTTGCGGTTTTCTTCAGCAAGATTTGCATTAAAAGAATCCAACTGGGCCTTTAGGGCGCCCTGCTGGTACTGCAATTGATTTAATTCGTTTTTCTTTTCGTCCTTCTCGCCCTGAGCAGCCTGTTTTTCCTCTTCTATCGCCTGTTTCTGCTTTTCCGCTTCATCTATCTGCTGAAGCAGCGAACTCGGCGTGGCATGTACTAAAAGAGGTGACATATCAAAAAACAAACTGAGTGTGGCAAGCAAAGAAACGAAAACCGTAAATGCTTTCTTCATAGATTAAATCAGTTTAAACTTCGATTACGATCTTTCTGCCGGTCTTCGTGTACTGTGTACATTTTACGCCGGCTGCCTCGAACATTTTCTTTGCCGCAATATTCGTGGGTGTGTTGTTATATTTATCGGAATCGTAGATAACTTCCTTTATTCCGGCCTGAATAATGGCCTTTGCGCATTCGTTGCAGGGGAATAACGAAACGTAAATCTTGGCGCCTTCGAGATTGCCGCCTCTGTAGTTTAAGATTGCATTAAGTTCACTGTGAGCAACAAAAGCATACTTGGTGTTAAGTACTTCTCCTTCTCTTGCCCAGGGGAAGAGATCATCACTGCAACCGTTGGGAAATCCGTTGTATCCTACGGATAAAATTCTGTTGTTTTTATCCACTATACATGCGCCGACCTGAGTGTTGGGGTCTTTTGAACGCATTCCCGAAAGAATGGCGATTCCCGTAAAATATTCATCCCATGAAATATAGTCCTGTCTTTTATCCATATCCGTCTCCGAAAATTTTTACTTGGTTCCGAAAATTCTGTCGCCTGCATCTCCGAGACCCGGAACGATGTAAGCGTTTTCGTTTAATTTCTCATCCTTGGCACCGATGTAAATGTCGATATCGGGATGATCCTTGGTAAGTCTTTCAATACCTTCGGGTGCTGCAATGATACACATAAAGTGAATGTTCTTACAGCCCTTGGCCTTAAGCATTGTAATGGCTGCGGATGCACTGCCGCCGGTTGCAAGCATGGGGTCTACAACGAAGATTTCTCTCTGTGAGCAGTCTTCGGGAAGCTTGCAGTAATACTCTACAGGTTCGTGTGTTGCAGGGTCTCTGTAAAGACCGATGTGTCCGACCTTTGCTGCAGGAATAAGTGTAAGCATACCGTCTACCATTCCGAGTCCCGCACGAAGAATCGGAACTATAGCCATTTTCTTTCCTTTAAGTTCTTTAACCGTTGTAGGGCAGATGGGAGTTTCGATATCCACGTCCTCGAGCTTTAAATCTCTTGTGGCCTCATAGCAGATAAGCATTGCTATCTCGCTGATTGTCTGACGAAAATCCTTAGTACCCGTATCCTTTCTTCTGATGTAACCGATTTTGTGCTGAATCAAAGGATGATCCATAATCACAATTTTGCCCATTTTGCTACCTCCGCTAATTTATTTTTTTATTCTTCTGCTTTTGCAATTTTATTAATTCTTCTGATGTGCTTTTCCTCGTTGGAAAACTCGGTATTAAGGAATGTGTCGACGATTGACATTGCAAGGATTTCACCCACGATTCCCGCACCCATTACAAGGATGTTTGCATCATTGTGCTCTCTGGTAAGTCTTGCGGAAACTGTATCTGCGCAAAGTGCTGCTCTGATACCTTTAATCTTGTTTGCAAGCATGCTCATTCCGATACCCGTGGTGCAGATAAGGATGCCCTTGTCTACTTTGCCTTCAGCAACCGCTTCTGCTGCGGGTTTTCCGAAATCGGGATAATCGCAGGATGCAAGTGAGTCTGTTCCAAAATCCACAACCTCTATTCCTTTTTCGATTAAGTGCTTCTTAACCGCTTCTTTTAAAACGAATCCGCCATGATCGCTGGCTATTGAAATTTTCATGATATTCCTCCGTATCAAACATCGATTATTTTATGTCCGGCCGCTTTTATGAGTCTGTTCATAACCGCAGCGCCGATTCCTTTGTCCGAAAAACTCTCGGATAAAATAAGCGTGGTATTTTCGTCATCGCACTCGCGAAGAACTCTGTAAAGGTTGGCGGCGATTTCGTTGTAATCGTTTTCGCTTCCGACATCCTTTACTTTCATGCCCGCGAACTCAGATACATGTTCGCTGATGCATAAAACGGTGCACTCTTTATTTTGCCCCATTTCTTTTATTTTGGCAATAACACTATTCGCTTCGCCCCTTACAATCACCATGTCGGCCTTGGGTGCGTAATGTCTGTACCGCATGCCGGGAGCCTTGGGTCTGGCGGTAGAATTCGCATCAAGTATCGTGGGATCCACGCATACTTCACCAAGCACCTCTTCAAGCATTTCCTTTGAAACAAATCCGGGACGAAGAATCATAGGCACTTCTCCCGTCATATCAACGATGGTGGATTCAAGTCCTATGGGAATGTTTCCGCCATCAATTATCATGTCGACTCTGCCGTCTAAATCCTCGCAGACATACTTTGCAAGCGTGGGCGAAGGACGTCCCGATATATTGGCACTCGGTGCCGCAACAAATCCGCCCGAAGCTTCGATAAATGCCATCGCCGTAGGATGAATCGGAAAACGAACCGCAACGGTATCAAGTCCTCCGGTCGTCTCGAAAGGCACCTTGTCTTTTTTCTTAAAAATCATTGTAAGCGGTCCGGGCCAGAATGCGTCCATTACCTTCTTCGCATCTTTAGATACCTCTTCGACTATCTCATAAAGATCTTCAATCCTGTAAATATGCACTATCAGGGGATTGTCCGAAGGTCTGCCCTTGGCAGCATAAATTTTCTTCGAGGACTCGGGATTTAGCGCATCGCCTCCGAGCCCGTATACGGTCTCTGTGGGGAATGCCACGAGTCCGCCTTTCTTTATTATCTCGCCTGCTTCTTTTATGAGCGCATCATCTATATTGTTTTCGTCTATCTTAACTGTTTTGGTAATCATTGACATTTCTATCTGGACAGATACTCTCCAATTACATCCCAGGCTTCCCTTGTATCGAATCCAAGCTTCCATTCAGCCACGCCCGCACATCCGTGCGCATCCATTACGGAGAGTTTGGCTTCTATGGACTGGGCATCCTCAAGCCATACCTGGTAAAGGGTTCCGTTCATTTCCTTTTCGCCGTATTTCTGACAGGCCTCGTCATTCCAGTTAAGCTCTACGCCGTACTCTTCGCACCATGCTGCGGTAGATGCCATTCCCATGGTATCCGCGGTAACCGTGGCGTCCTTTGTCTTCCATACACGCGTATAGAAAGGAACTGCATTGATAATCTTTTCTGCGGGAACACCGCTGTCTATGGTATTGACGATACCGTCTTCCACAAATCCGATAGATGCAACACTTCCCGCAACTCCGCCCGAAGCCCAGTGCTCGTCATAGCCCATTACGATAATGTAATCGCAAGTATCGCCCTGTACTCCTCTGTTGTAATGGATCGTTGAAGCTGTGGGTGCATAGTTGTCTACCGAAAGAACAATGCCTTCTTTGTGCGTTGCAACAGAAAGTTCTCTTAAAAATTCAGCCCAGTCGGCGCCAGAATCGGAAGGTATCTTTTCAAGGTCGAGATTGATACCGTCCAGGCCCGCTTCCTTGGTCATCGAAATCATATTGCCGATTAACTGCTGTCTTAAACTGTATTTATGAAGAATCTGGGATAAATCGACTTCGTTGTCGACATCGGTCCATACGCCCCAGATTTTTACGCCCGCATTATGGGCGTTCGCAACATAGTTTGCATTAACCGTATTTTTAATTGTGCCTTCGTTATCGGTTATTCTGAAGACCGTAGGCGCAACGACATTAATTCCCGCATCAGTCGGAACATCCGAAAAATCACTGGCATTTATGTCAAAGAGCTGATGGAATGCCATGTTAATCTTTGAATCACTTGTGATTGATGTGTATTCAAGAGGTATTTCGCATTTTTCGATTACTATATTGTCTGAGCCGGATTTATCGTATCTTTTGATTTCAACATAGCCGATAATACCGTCCCTGGTCATAACCTTGGCCCAGTCTTCCATTTCCTCTAAGATATAGACCGAATCGCCTTCTTTTACGTCTTTTAGGATGTCGCTCTTAACACCGCCGCGGTATCTGATCTGGGTGTCCTTGTTGATGGTCGCTTTGTTTAAATGCGTATCTTCCGTGTAGATGACCATTCTCTTGGGATCGTCGTATTTGTTGATGTCAAAATCCGCGAAAAGAGAAAGGTAACTGAATGAGAAATAGGTCTTTCCGTCGTTTGTGATAACGGGAGCGCAGTCCAGATCTCTCTTTTCATCACCCTTGTAATAGCAGTAGTTGCCCGTCTGATTGATATCCGCTTTTATGATTTCATCCTGTGTGGTATAAAGGCAGAGTTGCTCATCCAGGTTAATATAAAAATGATTAGTGAAATATTTTTTGACGTCTTCGTGCGAAATATAATATGAGTTTTTGTAATAAACGCCCTTTTCCTCGACTTTGGCGTTGTTGATTATCATTGCAACCTGATAATCATAATAAACTCCGTAATACTCTTCCAGATCGGCATGTTTGCCGGAATATCTGTATCTGTCGAGAATTTTATTACCATAAAAGACGGCAACGATAGCTATGATGGCTGCTATGGCGAGAAATACGGGAATAAACCTGCCGAGAGCATCGAAAAACTTTCTCTTTCTTCTGCGCTTGGCAACCTCATTGGGGCGTCTTCTCACTCTTCTTCTCGACGGCTGCGGTCTTCTTGAATTTCGGGTATTTGCAGAATGGCTTCCACTTCTTGTGGTATTTCTTCTGCCTGGTTCAGGTCTCATTTCAAGTCCTCCTTTAAGTCAACCCTCATTATATCAAAAAAATAAAATGTAGTCATTACCTTTTCTCATTTGGCATTCGTTTAAAGCGAAATCAGTCGGCTCGAGGGATTTGTCCGTAAACATAGATTTCTGACCAAAAAGAACGTGATGAAATAATCTGAAAAGATAATGCCACATTTTATTCTCGGTGTGGGAGTACAGTGCTTGTATTTTTGTGTGTATAACTTGATATGGGGAAACGAATGCGTGAGTAACACATCGTTTTAATGAAGACACTCCGTGAAAGACGCACGGAGCAAAGATAAGAGTAACCGCCCTCCTTTCCGTACATTTTTCCCTTTCACCTTGAGATGATTATATAACTTTTTGTATATTTTGACAAGTCTTTTTATAATCCTTTGGTAATTATATACAATTTCACCATATTATAAATTTTGCATTTTTTGCCGATATATGTTAAAATACAAATAAGAAAAGATGCAGAAAAAATGCACGATGAGGTCATAGGATATGAGAATTGACAAAATTAATGACAATCAAATAAAGTGCATACTTACCGAGAAAGATCTGGCGGAGAGAAATCTTAATCTTCGCGAGATGTCTTATAATTCTGCAGAGATTCGCAATCTCTTCGCGGAGGTTATTCGTTATGCTTACAAGAACTTCGGTTTCGATGCAAATAACGTTCCGCTTAAGATAGACGTTATTCCGCTTCGTACCTCCGCCGTACTGTTTATCACAAAGGTCGAAGAGCCCGAAGAACTGAATCCTTCATATTCGCATTTCTCTCCCGCAGTATACGAGAAGATGAAAAATCCCGGAAAGGAAGAAAATTCGGATCTTTCGGAAAGCTTCAAAAACCTGATAAACGCCCTCTTCCCTACAGAGGAAGGTATTATTGACAACGAGAATGACAACCGCACTGATTTTTCAAAGGACAGTACAATCGTATTTGCATTTGACAAGGTCGGTGATGTAATAGATGCCTGCAAGGCAGTCAAAGCAACATACGACCACTCAAGTTCACTCTACTTTGACGAATCAAAGAAGATTTACTTCCTGAAGATGTTTACTGACGGTGAGCCGGACGCAAACTTCAGACAGAACTGTATCAGTCTTCTCGAGTACGGCAACAATGTTCCAAGCGACAAATTCTTTGACAGCTATCTTGCAGAGCACGCGAAGGTTCTGGCAGAAAAAGACGCAGTACAAAGACTCGGATAAGAAAGGACTTTATAAAATATGGCAGAAAAACCTATAGTAACCATTACGATGGAGAATGGCGATGTGATTAAAGCGGAATTATATCCCGAAATCGCTCCCCAGTCCGTAAACAATTTTATTTCACTAATTAACAAGGGATTTTACAACGGACTTATCTTCCATCGTGTAATCAACGGATTTATGATTCAGGGCGGATGTCCCGACGGCAACGGAATGGGCGGTCCCGGATACAACATTAAGGGCGAATTTGCAATCAACGGTTTTGAGAACAACTTAAAGCATACAGAAGGTGTTCTTTCAATGGCCAGAGCATACGACCCCAACTCAGGCGGAAGTCAGTTCTTCATTATGCACAAGACTTCTCCTCATCTTGACGGACAGTACGCTGCATTCGGCAAAGTAATCGAAGGAATGGATGTTGTAAACAAAATCGCAGAGTGCGATACCAATCCTTTCAACGACAGACCTTTAAAGCCTCAGGTAATGCAGACTGTAACGGTTGAAACTTTCGGAGTAGATTATCCCGAACCCGAGAAGATGTAATATCTCATAAAAGAATTAAGGTGCCTGACACGAAAGTGCCGGCACCTTTTTTAGTTCACCAAATGATATCTTATGAATCTTATAATGCTTCTCTTCTTTAAATCCTCAAGCAGTGTATCCCTTATCTTAAACGCCTTTTCGCAGGCTTCCTTATAGCCCTTTTCGCATCCGGCAGGATTGTATAGATAGTTTTCCAGATCATCCGTAAAGGTTAATAAATCTTCTTCATAATCTTTTGACAGTCTGACCTTATATTCGTATATCGTCTCTGCCTCTCCCATTGGTTTTCCGAGGAGTTTGAGCACGATTAAAATCTGTTTGCAGAGCACTACGAATTTCCTGTCGTAATCCATTTTGTTTAAGCGGATTGCCACGCTTATTTTGAATATCAGGAAGAACAATGCTATTACGGCCAAGCCTGCCGCAACGGGTATTGCAACCATGTACCACTCAATGACGATTCCTTTATCTTCCTCTTCTTCCGGAAGCTCGGGAATTGTCATTAAATCCGTCGGTGTTTCTTTTCTCTCATATGTTCCGATGGGAGGAAGTTCCGAGGGCTTAGCCTCACTCACCCAGTATGTACCGCCTCCAAAGCCCGGGGTAGGATCAAAAGATACCCAGCCTGCACCGTCAAAATAAACCTCACACCATGCATGGGCCATGTTGGAAGAAACATATAACGATGATTTGTCACCGTTGTTAACGTTATAACCCTGAACATATCTTGCAGGCATGCCCTCCGCTCTCGCAAGGAGTGTAAATGCCGTGGCGAAATAACTGCAGTAACCTTTTCTTGACTGCAGGATAAAATAGTCAAGAAATTCACTCTCGTTATCTATATCTTCGGGAATTTTACCGGGCATTTCCGTGTATTCAAAAGTCTTAAGAAGTGCTTCGATTCTCTGAAGTTTTTCGACATCGTTTTCGCAGCCTTCGTAAAGCTTTTCCGTATATGCTTTAAGTTCATCCGACAGTACAACTTCTTTGCCGTAAAAATCGTGGATATACTGCTGATGATCGATGAATTTCTTGTACGTATATTCCGTATCGTTTTCCAGTCCGAACTGCAGCTTGAGTACTCTGTTGTAAGTTTCTTCCGAAGGAGTTTCACCGTTAACCAGGAATTTGGCAAAGTCCTCATTTTCGGTATTTACGAGAAGATAAACAATATTGTATGCGGTTCTGTAGCTCTTGCTCTTCGGCCATAAAAGATCCGAACCGCTGTTGATTACATCGAAGCTGTAAACCGGCAGATTACTCTTTCTGATTGCAACCTTTTCGGGCACAAAAATATATGAGGTATTCATCTGAATAAACTCGATTCGCATCTTTTCCCATCTGACATAATTTCTGACGCTGTCGTCATAATCCTCTAAGGATGCAATGATTCCGATGGTATCAAACATTGAATCGGGCGATGCCGAAGCATCATCATCTATCCACTCCTGTCCGGAGAATTGAGAGAAATTCTTTCCCCTAAGCTTCAGATTATCCGTTTCATTGGGAATACCTGCCACCGAAAGAACGGTTTCTTCGTTTGATTTTATTTCACCGGTAATATCTCCCCTGTCAGAAAATCCTATCTGGCCCTCCGCATAATCCTCGTCCTTTCGAATGGATGCTTTTATACGAATATCCCTCACCGTCTCGGTTACAATCTGATAAATATTCTTTACGACCGTCCAGTTGTAGGGCTTTGGCGAATAAGGCATAATCAAAACCACAATTATGATCAAAAGGATAAAAGGCGATGTAAAGACCATATGTTTTTTGATATCTTTATCGCCCGACTTTTTCCATCTTCTCTGAAACTCCGAAACAAGTGTTAAGAGCATAAGCAAAAATACTGCTGCCACATAGAGTTTGCTGACATTGTATTTTAAAATCGTAATCGGAATCAGCGATGCAAAAGAAAGCAGAGAAATTATGATTCCAAAAACCCTGACATAAGCTGCAAGTTCTCCCAAAAGAAACGCAGCAAGCGCAAATGCAAGTAGCCACAAAAGTCTTACATTTTCAACAGCCATCCCCAGGAATTCATCGTACCTTGATAGGATGATGATAAAAATCGTAAAAGCAGAAAGAATACCGATTGAAATAAACCTGCCCGTTGTCTTGCCATTTTTAAAAATTACAAAAAGACTCGTTACGGCAATTTGTCCAAGGAACAAAAGTATTCCGACTTTTCCGACACCCACAGGGCCCGATGCGATTGCAAGAATTCCTGATGCGATTGTAAAGACATATAAACACTCATAAAAGAAAGTGACCATCAAAGCACCTCCTTTAATTTGTCTTCATAACCGATATGTGTATATTCCGTATTCTTGCCGAAATCCGCATCCTTTAATTTCTTCTCATCATCACTGATGTGATATACGGTCACAGGAAGTCCGTTTTTGTTAAGCTCTTCAATCTGCACCAGAGCCTTC
The DNA here is from genome assembly GCA_017618075.1 of Lachnospiraceae bacterium. Lineage (GTDB taxonomy): Bacteria > Bacillota > Clostridia > Lachnospirales > Lachnospiraceae > UBA3766. The sequence continues at coordinate 66,585 of JAFZUY010000025.1, read as the reverse complement.
TCGTCAAGCTCGTGAATAATCATATAAGCCATACTGCAGGAGGTGATATTTGCACTCCATACGGATTTAAAAAGCTTGTCGGATGTATTTTCTTCCTTAAAAGCAAACGCTCCCATTGCAGCATAAAAGTCCTCAAATGAAGCCATACCCTGCAGTGAATATTTTTTAGGAGCGCCTTCGTATGTAAATACAGATGCATTTATGCCTTTTGAAAGATAGTAATAGACTACCGCAATTGTCGTCTCCAGAACCTTGTTTTCAAGCGGAAGAAAATCTTCCATGTCTTTGCCGAAACGGCATGAATCCATTATGATTGCAATACTCGGATTCTCTAACCCCGTTTTGGTTCTGACATAGGGCTTTCCCATATGTGCGGAAATTTTCCAGTTGATGTTTCTTATGTCATCGCCCGGGATATATTCTCTTACCAGCACATCCTGTTCGGTCGGATTAATACGTGAATCCTTGTAAACATCGGGCGAATAAGGGTGCCTTAGTGTCTCAAGAATTTCAAGACGCGGCATTACGATTGCTCTTAAGTTTTCTTTGTTTTTGAAATTAAAGGAAAAAAGACGAAGATAATCCTGAACGATTATATTTCTAATTCCTACATCGTATTCGCCACGGTATTTGCATACAAGCACCGTTTCTTTTTTAAGACCCAGCTGTGGCGGGAGTTCATATTCGTTGTTTTCGTTCAGTTCGCTGATATATGAAAAATCCGAAAAGAATTCAACCTTTACTCCGGCGAAGGAATAAAAGTCCTCGTTTTGCAAAGTGAAATAATAGTCTGTCGGTGAACCGACTACTACATTTTTAGTTACAATAACCTGATAGATTCTGTAGCGAAGATACACTAAGAAACAGTATCCGGCTGAAACGGCAGGAACTAAAACGCAAAGAAAGAAGAACCCGTAAGTAACGGGTCCGCCGTAAAACGATATTGCAACGATAGAGAGAATTAAGAGAGCAATTGCAATCAGTCTGTTCCTAAGCATTTCACACCGCCGTAAGTAACTAAACCATAGGTACCTTTGCTTTCAGAATGATGGATTTTAATACTTTATCCACATCTTCCTTGGCTATTTTTGCTTCGTATGTGAGAGAAATTCTGTGGTGAAGGACATTGATTGCCACTGCCTTGATATCATCGGGCTTGACGAAATCACGATCCGATAAATATGCCTTGGCCTGAGCGGCGCGAATTAAGTGAAGCATTGCTCTGGGTGATGCTCCCATTACAAAGCTTGATTCACTTCTGGTCATATTGATGATATCGTTGGCATATTTTATGACATCGTCGACAACTTTTACTTTCTCGACTTCTTTTTTCATTTCGATTATCTTCTCGGCATTAAGAACCGCCTCGCCTTCCTCGTCTCTTTTATCAGCGAGGAAATTCTTGGTCATAATGATTTCGTTTTCCTGAGAGGGATATCCTACGGAAAGCTTCATCATAAAACGGTCCATCTGCGCTTCGGGAAGCGGATATGTCCCGACAAATTCTATAGGGTTCTGAGTGGCAATTACCATAAAAGGATCGGGAAGTTTGATACGCTTTTTGTCAATCGTAACACAACCTTCCGCCATTGCCTCAAGAAGACTCGACTGGGTTTTGGGCGAAGTACGGTTAATCTCATCAGCAAGAATAAGCTGATGCATTACAACACCCTCTTTGTATTCAAATTCACCTGTCTTCATGTTAAGAATCTGCACGCCTAGCACATCCGAAGGAAGCGTATCCGGTGTAAACTGAATACGTCCGAAGCTTAAATCAACGGCGCGTGCAAGTGTCTTCGCAAGCGTGGTTTTTCCGACACCCGGAACATCCTCCAAGAGTACGTGTCCGCCCGACAAAAGACAGATGATTACATTCTCTGTAACATCCTCATGTCCGATAAAATATTTGTTAATGTAATCAGATAGTTTTTCGCTCATGCCTTCTCCTTTTTAGTCCGTTATTTCTCCCAGATAATTATACTATAAAATCATAAAAAAAACGACCTTCCGTTTTCGCGGAAAGTCGTTATTAATATGCTTTAGCAATTAGTTTTTCTGGTTGAGTGCAAATACAAGTGCATCCACGTCAATTCCGTGAACCATGCTTGCTTCCTCAAGTGTTTCGCCCTGAGCAGCGGGGCAACCGATACAGTGCATGCCTGCGCCCATAAGTACAGGAACTGCATCAGGATTAGCATTTATGATTTCACCGATAGTCATATCTTTTGTAATTTCTGCCATTTTTGTTTACCTCCGTATTAATAATCCTTTGAAAGAATAACACTTTTTATGTATGCGGTCAATTGGGTTAAGAAAACCTTATGTGGTCGCCTCTCTTTTGAACCACTTCATAGCCGACCTTTTTAACCCTTAAGGTCATGCAGCGGATGCATTCCGCGGCCTCATCACCCGTACAGATTTTATTGTCGTATAAAAGATATTTATCCCTGACATCTGTCGGAGAAAGGTTTGGCATAACAACATTTGCGCCTGCTAAAATTCCCTTTTCCCTTCCGAGACCGTCCGCTGTTCCAAGTGCAGTGGTTGCGGGAAGCAGGACTTCCGGAAGCATGATTCTTATGATGGATAAAAGTTTTAAAGTGATATCCACACTGCCTGTCTCACGGTCTGCAAAAGGCGTATCGTGATGTGGAATAAAAGGTCCGATTCCGACCATCTCGGGCTTGAATTCCTGCAGGAATCTTAAGTCTTTTATGAGGTGTTTTACGGTCTGGTTCGGCGAACCGATCATCATTCCGCAGCCGACCTGATATCCGATTTCTTTTAAATCCCAAAGGCATTTCATTCTGTGGTCGAATGAAAGCTCCGCGGGATGAAGCGACTCGTAATGCTCTTTGTCCGCAGTCTCATGTCGTAAAAGATATCTGTCGGCACCCGCATCAAAAAGCTTCTGATAGCTTTCTTTTTCTCTCTCGCCAATCGACAGTGTCAGAGCACATTCAGGATATTTTTCCTTGATTTCTTTTATGAGCGGGACGAGCACATCATCACTGAAATATGCATCCTCTCCGCCCTGCAGCACGAATGTCCTGAAGCCTAATTTATATCCGATCTCGCAGCAGTTTAAAATCTGCTCTCCGGTCAGTCTGTATCTCTCGGCATTCTTGTTGCTTCGTCTGATGCCGCAGTAGAGGCAGTCGTTCTTACAGTAATTCGTAAACTCAATCAGTCCCCTTAAATAAACTTCCTTACCGTATACGGCTTCTCTACCCTCTCTCGCCTTCGATGCAAGATATTCTGTTGTTTCCTTGTCTTCGCATAGAATTAATTTTTCAAATTCTTCGTCGGTTAAGTCTCTTTCTTTTACAAGTCTGTCAATTATGTCTTTCATTCATTTTCCTTCTTGGTCTGTTCATTTTCTTCTTTGTATTTCGCATACGCCTCATCTATTTGAACCTTAAAAGCATCATAATCTTCAAAGCGGAACGGAAAGCCGTAAAGCTCTGCATTAAGATGTTCTTTTGCAAACGCCTTAACATCATCCGTGTATGCGCCGTTATAATATTCAATCACAAATCCGCGTGCCTTTTTCTTAACCTCATCTTCCATAAACCAGTTGTTTCCTGTAAGATAGTCCGTCGGTTTTACTTCGCGCTTCTTAATCCGGGCCATTAATTCTTTTATCTCAGCTGCGGTGTTCTCATCATTATCTTTCGAGGCCTGGTAGAAATTATTTTCAATTATCCACATTAAAAGATACGCAAAATCATCATATGCATATTCCCAGACTGCATTTTCATCCTCGCGCGTAAGTTTCTTCGGATTCCTGCCGGTCTGAGCGAGGTAAAATTCGCGCGCGGTATTGTATGTATATCCGTCGTTATTATACAGTGTTTTCGCAAATTCTGCCGGCGGCTCGTAAGGTCTGGCCTCTTCCTCAGCAATCAGTTTACTGCACTTCTTTGCATCTAAAATAAGCAGAAGCGCAATCACTTCGGCGGGCAGAAAGCCCAATACCAGGCAGATAATTGTATTGACGGTATCTCCCCTGTTAATGACACCGACAACTATAAAAAAAATACTCAAAAGAGGAAATAACTGAAAAACCGCAGCGATAATAATATCGCCTTTTTTCTTTGATTTAAGCTCTGCAATTTTCTTTTCTTTATTACCCATTCGCCATTCCTTATTTTCACCTATTCTTTAGCCTTCCTTAAAAAGCAGATCATCATAAGCATATAGCAGATTGTCTTCGGAAGCATCAGTGCTCCGAGTATCGGAACGAACGAAGCGCCGACCGTTACCGGAATGTAGAATGCAAACGAAAGAAGCACGAGAAGCCATACGAATTTAAATGCCTTATCTTCCTTGCGCTTCATAAAATATATAACCACTATCATCACTCCGACAACCACAAAAGGAATATTCCTCAGTATTCCCCATAAAAGAGGCGAGTCGTTTGTAAACCAGCGGTTTTGCGGGAAGAGGCACAATGCGATTCTTAAGAATACAAAAATATAAAAAGAAATCGCAAAGGGTTTTGATTCTTTGATATCATAGACTTTTACCCAGAGACGATACACTAAAACATAGAATATCGTCATCGTAACGGATGTGACAAGTTTGCCGAAACCGAGCCAGAAATTAAAATCGCCTTCAACGAAATAATTCAGGACTCTCGGTACCAGATGAAACGCATCTCCGAAGCCTAAAATCAAAGCTGCGCTGCCCATCAGTTTTCCAATCGAATCCTTACGCTTTGCAAGAATGATTATTCCTGCGGTAATCGCAAAAATCAGATATATAATATCAAAACTGCTTTCTCCGTATTTCATATTCTCTCCCCCAACTCTGAATCAATTCACTATATATTCCGATACCGGTAAAAATCCGTTTTCTTTTATGCTTTCCGAAATTATCCTGTCGGTAAGTTTTTCTTCCTCGTCGTTTTTCTCATAAAAGATTCCATCTAAACCCTTAGGACAGGGATAAAACTCATGATGAAGTCTGTAGCCTTTTTCGGTCCTGCATAAATCAAGTTTTCTCGGATAACTTAAAGTTCCTTTAAATCCTTCCGCTTCGGTGTTTACAGCCTTTGCTTCCTCGGAAAAATCGCCCATCCATGCAATCAGGATTTTTTCTTTTACGTTCGAAAAAACTGTTCCGGCATAAAAGTCATTTCCGTAATCCACGAGTAACACTTCGCCTTGTTCTTTATCCGCCGTAAAAGATAATCCATCAAATTCACCGACGAAATACTGCATGGTTCTTGAATGCGCTTTCGCCTCTTTCGGAAATTTAATAAACTCAGACTCCGGCACATCCATGCTCATCATTAAAACAGACTTTTCAAATTCAAGCATGCACGGGCATTCAATCATACCTTTAAGCGCATGTTCGGGAAGCCTGAATTCACCTGTTTTTTCCCAACATAAAAGATTCGTCGAATGATAAAAAACTACCGCTTCTTCAGTCGTAAAACAGAGTGAATATCCTCCGATTATTTTATTTTCAAAAACATGCGGGTCTCTTGCGGGCGTATGTTCTTTACCAGCTATCACAGGATTTTTTTCATACTTTTTAAACTCTTTTCCGTCCGTCGTATATGCGAGGCACTGCATCTCTCTTTTTGTTTTATGATCGTGCGATGTATAAAACAAAAGAAGTGCGGGTGAATCCTCTTTTCCAAAGCCCGTAATATTGTCTTTATCCACGATTGCCGAGCCCGAAAAAATCATTCCCTGCTCATCCGGAAAAAGCGCAATCGGAAGCTCTTTCCAGTGCATAAGATCTTTGGAAACAGCGTGTCCCCAGTGCATATTATCCCAATAAACATTGTCGGGATTATGCTGGAAAAACAAATGATATTCGCCTTTATAAAATACCGGGCCGTTCGGATCGTTCATCCATCCTCTTTTAGGAGAAAAATGAACAATCGGCCTTTTAATATTTTCACTCATCAGATTCTCTAATCATATTTTCGCTGTTCTTTTTCTTTTTGGTTTTTTGATAAAAACACAAGAAACAGAATCAAAAAGACAATAAATACAACAAACGCCAGCAACGCAATTAAGAACTGTAACCCTGCCAGAATTGCACCCAGGATGCTTACAATAAGGACAACTATATAACCAAGAATACCTGCAAATGCTTCGCCAAGAGCTTCATCTTTCTCTTTTTGATAATCATACGGTGTTTTTATGATATCGTTGTCCAAATCAACAATTTTAAATTCCAAATTCGTTTTGTTTTGAAAAATCTCAGGATTATTCGCAACCATGACTATATCTATCATATCCGAAAAATCATCCGTATATAAACCTTGATTTATAAGATATGCACTCATCTGACCGGCTTCCGCATTATACGAATAATACTGAACAGTAGGAGTCGTTCCTTTTTTCTTCAGAACAACAAATTCCCCGTCATTCTGAGGGTAACCCGAACCATCAACCATTCGGATAATCGTATAATAACATCCGTCGCCTCTCTCTCCCAAATCAAGTCTGTCATCCTTAAATGCCACCTTGTCACCTGCGGGCTGAGGAATCTGTGGTGCAGGCGTATTATAGTTGTTGAGCATCTTCTTAGCACTGCTAAACCCAAAAACAGTAAGCCCCGTTACGACAACACCGCTTGTAAGTGTTGAAACGGTTCCCACTAAGGCTGCAATCATCAGAATCAGAAAAATAATGGCAGCTGTTTTATTATTTTTTCCTTTAGTTTTTTCCATATTCGATACCCGTTAACCTATAAGGCAAAGTTTTCCTCGTAAAACATACCCTATTTTTTCATAGCACGCATTCGATGCAGCGTAATCCGCATCAGTGTATAGTTTAGGCATATAACCAGCATTTCTTGCAATTTCCGTTACCTGATATACCAAGTGTTCCGCATAATGATGTCTTCTGTGTTCTTCCCTGGTGTAAACCAAATTGATTGAAGCCATATTCTGCACAGGCATCCATTTGCAGCTTGACACAAATTCGCCCGCCGCATTTTCCCAAAGATACACAGTCTCATCCTTTATTGCCTCTTCGGCATTTTTCATGTACTGTTCACGGCTCTCCTTATCAATTCCTATTGCATCATGCATCATCTCATAAAAATCTGTGAGAACATCCAAATCCTCCATGGTGCATTTATGAATCTTTCCGTCAGTTTCTGTTTTAGGAGGAATCGATACGGGACATTCATAGGCAAACATATTTGTTTTAATCGAAAGCGAAAGTCCGTCCTTTTCTGCTCTTTTTATGAAATAATCCGCAAGAGAATATTTTAAATTAAAATTGTGTTCGCCGTCTAAAAGTGAACAGTCCTTCACCGTCTGATAAGCACGCTCCATCACTTCTTCGGATGCATCATCCTCAGTCCAGATCCAGATAGGAAATGGTTCTCCCGAATAGCATAAAATAATATCCTTATGGTCAGTCAGGCGAATCTTACAGTCAAGTCCGATGATTCTGATCATTACTGAAAAAGTGTGCATGTCTTTATTTAAAAGTTCATAATCTCTTTCATCAACAAAATTATCCATTTTATTCCTCATAAAATCATTTCGTGTCGTTCTTTTTAAGGTAAAGAATAATTACCGCAACCAGTATCAAAAGTATTCCGAGACCTGAAAAAATCGTAAGCTGTTCTGAAAAGAATACGATACCGATTATCGTTGCCACCATAGGCTCCACAGTGGCCAGAATTCCCGCTTTACTAGCCTCGACCATATGAAGTCCCAGTGTATAAAAAAGGAACGGAATTACGGCCGTTATAAGCGCTGTTAAGAAGCAGAAAAATATCAGCCATAAAAGATTGTGTGCGGCAGCAAATTTGGTGAACATCTCTATCGGATGGCATATAAACCATGAGCCGACAGCCGCAATTACAAACGTATATGTCGTAACCGTATATGGTGAATATCTTTTAAGAGCAATTGTACCGAGTATGCTGTAAAGTCCGTATCCTATACCTGAACCGAGGCCTAAAAGCAGTCCGACAATAGTAATTCCTTCGCCGGAAATTCCCGAAACCAGAACGCATCCGCCAAACGCCATGATAAGCGCTATTATTTTTACGGCATTCATCTTCTCCCGGAAAAACAATACCGACATTAGCATTATCCAGAAAGGCGATGTGTATAAAAGAATTGCAGCGGTCGATAATGGCATTATCGTTATAGCTGCAAAATAACATACTGTAAAGAATAAAATACTTCCTAGTCCCAGTCCCAAAAACAAAGGTATATCTTTGGGAGATATCTTAAATCCTTTACGATCCCTGATTAATAAAATCAGACTGAAAACCAAAGCCGCCAGCGTCACACGAACTGCCACTATCTGAATGGAAGAAAAACCATACGCATTGAGTCTTCTTACGAAGATACCCATGCTTCCCCAGAAGCACGCTGCCAGAATAATCCAAAGAGGTCCGTAATTAAATTTTCTTTTATGCACTGTTTCTTTTTTTTCCATGACTTATAAACCTATCTTTTATGTATTCCCGCCCCATTTACTCAATTCATCAATAAAATTTTTAAGCCATTCTTCGATAGCAGGAACTACATAAAACCAGACAAATGCAATCAATGCAAAAAATAATAACGATATTACAAGCGATATTAAATTGCCTATCATTCCGATTGACCATAAAACCCTGTAATCTTCATTAATATTTTTTGAACGGTTTTTATTTGAAATAATTATTCCTGCTATAGCAAAAATCGGTCCGGCTACAAAAATTCCTCCCAGAACCAAATCAAATATAGCATATGACTGCAGATCGGTTTTATAAACAATATTTTCAATCACATCCCAAAAGGCAAATCCAAAAATAGAAAGGGCTTCAAGAATCAAAGGCACTACAACTATTTTTTTCATATCTTTATTTTTCTTTATTGCAACAATCGATACGATTATAAGCGCAATAAAAACAATTTTAAAAAGTATGCTTAGGAATTCACCAAATATCATATTATTTTCCCCATTAAAAACACTAACTTAAGTATATCATAAGGCAAAATAAAAAGAACCCTAAAAAGGTTCTAAAAAAGGAGGATGCCCGAACACTTTTGTATTCGGGCATTAGATCTGAAAAACTGTGACATAAGTATTATTTAGTGTAATCTCTGCATGATTATCTGCTTTCTACGATATTAATTATATGAGATGTAGTTTAACAAACAATGTTAATGAAGTTAACAAATTGTTATCAAAATATGAACAAATTATGAACAAGTGGACAAACTCTAACTAAATATGGGAAAAATTATGACTTTTTCGGGACATATAGTGTAATTAAAAAAGTGCCGGCGCTTTTTTCAAAGCCCGGCACAAATGATTTTTTTATGATATTAATTGTTAAGATTCAACTTATCCTGATAGTACTTAAGTAATTCTGCATTGAAAAACTTAACAATTGTATAACTGCCTGAAGGATTTCCTTCATCGTCATAAGTGAACCAGATCATCTCAAGAGTATCGGGGTCGGTTAACTGGAATGCAAAGGAATTATTCACATCATCCCATGGTTCGCACTCTCCGGTCCACACTCCGTAGTAATAATCGCTTACTCCATCGTAAAGATCGTAAGGTCTGAAAATAACAGACATATAATCGAAATCCCGAACATTTCCGTCGTCATCTGTATATTTAAGAGTCATATAATTATCATAAGGAAATTCAATTTCAAAGGTTCCGCCATCCGTCTGATTGTTTCTGCCGTCACTGCATTCCCAGCCTGTCATCTCCCAGTCAATATTATATAAATCGCTCCAGTCGGCATTGCCGTCAAATACTTCGGCCCATGCATCGCCTGTTTCGGGATCGACTACAAGAAGTTTGGGCATGCTCTCGCATTTGATATAAACAAGACCACCGTCATATTTAAGGTCATATGGCCAGTAAAACAAACTTAAATCGCCATCGGTATCTTTTAAACCGTATTTATGAAGCGTTTTACCGTTGGGATCGATTACTCTGAGAGAAGGTCCTTCATTTCCGGTTGAATAGAAATTTCCTTCTTCGTCGAAATCATATGCGCCTGTTCCGCAATCGGTTTGCCAGATTATTTCACCAGTATAAGGATTTAACAGATAAAGTACATAGTCTGCGATATAATAATAACCATTATCCTTAAGACCCACATTAACGGTGCTTTCATACTGGCCGACCATTATTTCATCGGTATCGAACTGCCAAACAACATTGCCTTTTTCGTCCAAAGCTTTTAAATGCTCATAAAAGCTTGCGTTTTCAGTATTTTCTCTTTCTATCACAAAGCTTACAGGTAAAACATTATTAGTTTTAATATCAGGCTCTCCGGTTGTATCATCGCCGGGATTTGTTACATCAATATCCGTTTCAGGTTTTGTAACATTTGTGTCACCGTCATTTGAGGGTTTTACGGGGTCTGCTACAGTTGTCGCAGGCTCAAGAGTTACAACCTCATCTGTACCTGTTAACGTACAGCTTGCAAGCATAAAAGAACTTAAAACCGCAAGTACATAAATCATTCCTTTTTTCATATCCGTACCTCTTTTACATAAAAAACAAAGTGTCTGAAACATCAGACACTTTGTATTATATCAGAATTTTCTGAATCGTGTATATCTTTCCTCAACGATTTGATCGATACTCTTTTCATTCATCTTTTTAAGGAATTCTTTCATATGACCTTTCATGTAAGATGAAATCGATGTAAGAGCATCTTCATCGGCCATTCCGTATTCGGGAATAATGTCCTCGATTACTTTTAATTCCTTCATATCGTGAGCTGTGATTCTCATGACTTCCGCAGCTTCTGTGGAACGGCTCGAATCCTTCCAGAGAATGGATGCAAAGCCTTCGGGTGAAAGAATCGAATAAGTTGCATTCTCTTCCATCCACACTTCGTTGCCTACCGCAAGTGCAAGTGCACCGCCGCTTCCGCCTTCTCCGATCATAATGGTTAAAATCGGAGTCTTCAAACCAGCCATCTCAAACAGGTTTCTTGCAATCGCTTCGCCCTGTCCGTTTTCTTCGGCTTTAAGTCCGGGATATGCACCTGATGTATTTACAAAAGTAATAACCGGTCTGTGGAATTTCTCTGCCTGCTTCATCAGACGCAGAGCTTTTCTGTATCCTTCGGGTGAAGGCATGCCGTAATTGTGTTTCTTGCAGTCCTCAAGGCTCTTACCCTTGTTAACACCGATTACGGTTACTGCCTGGCCGTCAAGATATCCGATACCTCCCATGATGGCGGGATCGTCCCTGAAATATCTGTCACCGTGAAGTTCTATAAACTCATCAAAAATCGTATTTATATAATCTTCGGACTGAAGTCTGAAAAGCTGTCTTGCAGCACAAACCTTATCCCATACACCTAAAGGCTTGCTCTTGGCTGCTCTCTCTTTCATGAGTTCGGTTGCATCGTATCTTACATTGTCAAACTGCGGATCGAAGTTTGCGTAGCCTTCTTTGCGAATGTGCATCTTAACCAGATTGGCAAGTACATTTCTTAAATTGTCTCTCTCGACAATCGCATCGACAAATCCGTGCTCAAGCTGGAATTCAGCTCTCTGGAAACCTTCGGGAAGTTTTTCTCCGATTGTCTGCTCGATTACTCTCGGGCCCGCAAATCCGATTAATGCTTTGGGCTCTGCAAGGATAATGTCTCCGAGCATTGCAAACGATGCGGTTACACCGCCTGTGGTCGGATCTGTTAATACGGAAATGTATAAAAGACCCGCATCCGAATGTTTCTTAAGTGCGGCACTTGTTTTGGCCATCTGCATTAAGGATACGATACCTTCCTGCATTCTCGCACCACCCGAACAGCAGAAAAGAATGACGGGAAGTTTTTCCTTTGTAGCTCTTTCAACAGCAAGAGTAATTCTCTCGCCTACAACATGACCCATACTTCCCATGAGAAATCTGGAATCAATTACACCGATTACAATCTTTTCACCACGCAAAGTCGCGCTTCCGACTGTTACGCCTTCGGAAAGTTTGGTCTTTTCCATGGTGTCTTCAATCTTTCCTTCGTAATCAGGAAAATTGAGCGGATTTTCGGTGCGTATATCATCAAACCATGCTTCGAATGAACCGTCATCAACAACCATACGGATACGGTTGTTGGCTCTAACCCTGAAGTAATAGTTACATTCCGGGCAGACATACTTCATGCGCTTGGCTTCTTCTTTGAATATTTCCTTTTTACAAACAGGACATATAATAGATTCCGGAGAAACTACTATGTCTGTTTTTTTAACGGTTGCTTTTTTGTTAAAATCAAATAAACCCATATGATAATCCCCTTTAATTTTCTAATCTTCAAGTCTCATAATTTCAGTCAAAATAAAAGTAGAATTATATAAAATTACGCTTCAATAAACTTGTTTAAATCTTCGAGTGTATCTATATTTACTGTCTTAAGTCCGCGGTCAATCTTCTTTACGAAGCCTGTAAGCGTGTGTCCGGGACCGATTTCGATAAACTCGTCCACACCGTCTTTTATCATAAGTTCGAGTGACTGCTGCCATTTAACCGATGAGGATACCTGCTTCTTTAAAAGCTCTTTGATATCGCCTTTATCGGTTACATATTCTGCGGTTACGTTTGCGATGTAAGGAACTTTGATATCACTTAATTCAATATCTTTTAAGGCCTCTGCGAGCTGCTCTCCGGCACCTTCCAAAAGAGCTGAATGGAAAGGTCCTGATACATTAAGTTCAACAACTTTTAATGCACCCTTTTCTTCAAGAATCTTTCCTGCTGCCTGAACCGCATCTTTTCTTCCTGTAATAACGGACTGCTTGGGGTTGTTGTAGTTTGCTACAGATACAGTGAAAGGTAAAGAGCTGTCCCCCTTATCGTACATATCCTTATTATCCATTACCTCAGCACAAGCATCTTCTATTACGGAAGCATCAAGTCCGATTACAGCGCTCATTCCGCCACCTTCGGGAACTGCGTTCTGCATGTAGATACCTCTTTTACGAACGATTGCAAAAGCATCTTCCATGCTCATTGCACCCGATGCAATAAGTGCACCGTATTCGCCTAAGGATAATCCTGCTGTCAGATCGTATGTAATGCCCTTTTCTTCAAGTACTGCGAAAAGTGCTGCTTCAACTGTCAGCATACAAATCTGCGTATACTCTGTAATATTGATTTTTTCGTTTTCTTCAAAACACATTGCGGCTACGTCAAGCCCTGTGATTGTGGAAGCTTTGTCAAAAACTTCCTTTGCTTTCGGAAAAGTCTCGTAAATTTCCTTTCCCATTCCGATGTACTGCGATCCCTGTCCCGGGAACATAAATACTCGTTTGCTCATCTTTAATCTCCTCTCGTATAAAAAACTAGTAAAATGATTTAAGCTTTATTCCTAACTTATCCGTATATATTAGCCTTATCAACAGCACAGAATGCGAGTTTTCCTTTAGCTCTTATCTCGCCGTCAACAAATGCCTTGCAGTCAAATTTTACAAGTCCTGCTCCGCCGCCGTCCTTTGTAACTTCTATCGTAAGTGTATCTCCGGGAAGAACAGGTTTTACGAACTTAAACTCGTCACATTTAAGAAGCACGTAGATCTTACTGTCGTCTGTTCCGTCACTCTCGATTGTTACAGAACAAAGCTGTGCACATGCCTCAACGATAAGTACGCCCGGCATTATCGGAGCATCGGGAAAATGTCCCATAAAATAAGGCTCATTAATGGAAACATTTTTGATTCCCTTTGCATATTCTCCGCCTCTTATTTCAACAACCTTTTCAATCATCTGAAAAGGAGGACGCTGTTTAATTCTTTTCTGAACTTCGTTGATATTCATCATAAAAGAAACCTCCGGAATTTTCTTTTCTTTACAGGCTTAATCCGCCGTCGATTACAAGCACCTGACCTGTGATGTATGCAGCTTCGTCGCTTGCAAGCATTGCAACAACTTCGCCGACTTCTTCGGGTGTACCGAATCTCTTCATCGGAATTGTATCAAGGTATTCTGTCTTCTTCTCTTCGGGAAGCTTTTCAACCATATCCGTTCCGATAAATCCGGGAGCTACCGCATTTACTCTGATACCGTAAGGAGCAAGTTCCTTGGCCATTGTAGCTGTCATTGAATTAACGGCACCCTTTGTAGCCGAGTATACGCTCTGGCCTGCTACGGCAAGCTTGGAGCTTACCGAAGATACATTGATGATGCAGCCTTTTTTCTTTGAGAACATCTTAAGTGCTGCCTGCTGTGAGCAGTACATATAACCCTTGATGTTCAGGTCGAGACATTTATCAATCGTATCGGGTGTCATCATAAGTACATATTCGTCTTTTACGATGCCTGCGTTGTTTACAAGCACGTCAATCTTGCCGTACTTTTTGGTAATCTCACGAAACATGGGCTTAACTTCATCAAGATTTGCAACATTTGCTTTGTAAATATCAGCCTCGCTGCCAAAACCTTCGATGATGCTCTTAACTTCGTTTGCTGCATCTTCGTTTGAATTGTAGTTGATGATGACCGTATAGCCTTTCTTTCCGAGTGCTATGGCACATGCTCTTCCGATACCGCGGCTTGCGCCGGTTACAAGAGCAATTTTCTTTTCGTTATCCATGTTTTTCCCCTTTATTTCTGAAGTACTACTGCGCTGTAGGATCCGCCTACACCGTAGGATGTAGCAATTACATATTCAAAGTTCTTTGTATCGACTTTATCTTTACGAACATTACCGCCTGCAATGAAGTAAGCATCCTGTGAATCGCCAAGCTCGCCTGCAAGAGTTAATGCTGCGTGTGCTGCAGAAAGTGTAGCTGCTGCCGCTCTTGCTTCACCTACGTAATCTTTTACGTTGATGACTGCGATTTCCTTGCCGAATACATTTGAATATACATTCTTTTCAAGTGTATCTACTTCGTTAACACCGTTACCGAAACCGAATACCGCATCAATCTTATCTACTGTGATTCCTGCATCTGCGCATGCTTCTTTGATTGCATTAGCAAGACCTTCGTCAGAACCTGCTACAGTACCGTATTCAACACCTTCGTGTGTCTGTGCGAAGCCTGCGACCTTTGCATACTTCTTGGCAGAATGTGATGCTGCCTGTGATGCGCTTTCAAGTGCGATTGTAACGGAACCGTCGGAGAGGTTCATTGCGTTGGCGTCTCCGTAAATGTCCGTCTTTGCTTCTTTTATGAGTCCTAACTGTGTATAAAGCTTGTTCATTACTGCGCTGTTTTCGTCAGTACCCGAAGCAAGCATTGCAACTGTTCTGTTTTGTCTGATTTCATTTGCCGCATAGCAGATTGACGAAAGACCTGACTGGCTGCCGTTTGTGATTGTAACGTTGTAGCCTCTCATGCCGGTCTTAATTGAAAGATATCCGCCTGCTGCGTTGTAAACGGTGTTCGGGAAGTTGAATGCCGAACCGTTCTGTGTGCCTTCCTTGGAAATATGATCCTGGAACTCGTAAACGGTTGTAAGAGGGCCGTCGCCTGTACCGATTATCATACCGAAATCTTCCGCATTTTCATCGTTGAATGTGAAGCCTGCATTGTTGATTGCTTCAATTCCCGATACAACCTGCATTGTTGAAAGCTTGTCGAGTTTTCTGTAGAAAGCAAGCTTGATATCGTATTTGTCAAAATCTTCTTTGCCAAGTTCTGAAGAAAGATTGTTGGAAGTAATTGTCTCACCGGCTTTAACCTTTTCGATATAGTTTTCGATGCCGTTGCCGATGGGAGAAACAATACCCATACCTGTGATATAAATGTCTTCGTTGTTTTCACTCTCGCTCATCTTACCTTCGTTCTTTGCGAAGATGATACTTGCGTTGCTTCCGCCGAATGCGAAGGAGTTGCTCATTACGTAATTAAGTTCCTTAGCCTTCATTTCGTTGGGCATAAAGTCAATCTTTCCTGCCTTTTCTTTTAAGGCTTCAAGATCTTCTTTCGTGTAACCGATTGTGGGCGGAACCTTGTTATCCGTCAGGGCTCTTATTGCATAAACGGCTTCGATTGCGCCTGCTGCACCGAGGCAGTGACCAACCATTGCCTTAGTAGATGAAACGCTTAAGTGATCGTTTGCATCATCAAAAATTGTATGAATTGAAAGGAACTCTGCTTCGTCGTTCTTGGCTGTTCCTGTTCCGTGTGCGTTAATGTAATCAAGGTCTTTCTTATCAACACCTGATTTATCAAGTGCTCTTCTGATTGCATACATCTGGCCGATTCCGTCAGGTCTGGGAGCTGTAATGTGATGAGCATCGGAAGAAATACCTGCTGATAAAACATCGCAGTAAATCTTTGCGCCTCTGGCCTTTGCATGCTCATAAGACTCAACGATAATTGCGCCTGCACCTTCACCTAATGTGATACCGTTTGAATGGTTAAAAGGTGAGCAGGGGTTTTCTGAAAGAGCATGAAGTGCGGTAAATCCTGCGAAGGGAACGCTTGCAAAAGCATCTGCACCGCCAGCGATAAATACATCGCCAACTCCTGCTCTGATGAGTTCGCATGCATAAGCAACACTCATTGTACTTGCCGCACACGCATTACCTATATTTGTAACGACACCCTTTGCGCCTGCCATGTTTGCAACATGGTTTGCGATGGATGCGATTGTCATCTTATTAATATCTTCTGTCTTTTCGCCTTTTTCGATGTAGTTTTCAATACTTACGACGCCGCCGACACAGCTTCCCATAATAACGCCGAAACGTGCTGCATCTACGTTTGCATCTGTAATACCTGCATCGTTAAGTGCTTCCTTTGAAGCCTGTAAGCAGAGCATTGAAACTCTGTCTACCTTATCGTTCATCTCAATGTCTGAATCTTTTACTTCAGCTCCGAGATGTGCGTAACAGTCATCTGAATTTACACTTCTTGTTTTATCTATTCCGGGTGTGCCTTTAAGGGCATTCTCCCAGCATTCTTCAACATTTTTACCGATTGCATTGATCATTCCTAAGCCTGTAACAACGCATCTGGCATTGATGTTCTTACTCATTTGGATAATCTCCTTTTAAACTTTAGTTGATGCCCTCCCAAGCGGGAAGGCATCATAAAATAATTACATGTTTTCTACTACGTACTTTGTGAGACTTGTAATGTTGTAGAAGTTCTCTTTTGCAACACCTGTCATAGCTACACCGTATTCTGAGTCGATGCAAGCGATGATTTCAAGTGAATCAACTGAATCAAGACCGATTCCGTCACCGAAAAGAGGGATTTCATAATCAAGTTCTTCTGCGGGAATTCTTAAATTCTCTGACAACATCTCTTTGATTCTTGCAGCAATTGCGAGTTCTTTCTCGTTCATTTTTACTCTCCTTTTGAATAAGAAATATAATTTGTTTTTATTTATTTTATAAACCTCCGGAGTTCCCCTCGGTTAATAAACTTACTTAAACGGCCGTCTCGTCGGCTTCTTTATTGGCGACCTTTTCTCTGTATTTGATTACATCGTCGGTTACGAATTTAGGATTGCCGTATCTGTCTTTTAGATCGATGATTGCATCCTTGCAAACCTCTGCATATTTTTTAAGAACCACCGAAGGTCTGCCGGGTTCCTTTTTAAAGTCGATATAAATAGGCTTTCCGATGATTACTCTGACGGGCTTGAAGAAATCTACCTTTCTGTCAAGACAGATCGGAACAAGCGGAATATTGCTCTGTTTTGCGAGCATTAAAAATCCCGGCTGGAATTCAAGTAACAAACCGTCCTTTGAGGTATGTCCTTCAGGGAAGAAGAAAATGCTGTATCCGTCGTCTATTACTTTCTTTCCCTTCATCAGCCACGATGTATCCATCTGTTCTCTGTCAAGAGGAATATATCTTCTGTGCATTAACAGTCTGTGGAAAAGTTTGTTCTTTTCGTACCAGTCTTTGCCGATGAATGTGTACGGATAAAACTTTCGTAAAATATCAAATGCGAACAAGCCGTCTGAATAACCCGTATGGTTTGAATAAATTACACAGGGTTTCTTCATTACCGCTGTTGATGCTTTTTTATCTTCCCAGATAATTCTTCTCGGATAAAGTATTCGAAGTACGGGCCACGTTCCTACATATAGAAAGAATATTATTACGGACTCGAATGCCCAGTTTAATTTTTTTAACATCACTTAACAACCTTTCCGTAAGGGCCTACACCGGGTTCGTCCCAGTTAAGATTTATGGCCTGTGCAAAAGTATTGTGTCCGAGCATCGGAACACTCAGCTTCTCTTCCGTCTCCTTCGAAAGTTTTTTGCACCTTACGAATTCCTTTCCGGCTTCCTCAAATTTAATCATGTACCTTGCAATTTTGTTCTCGAATGTTTTCTCCGCGAGCATTCCTCCCTGAGGTACGAATATTCTCGTGTAATTGTCGTGACCGCAGATTTTGTCGAACTGGTCGATAACCGCATCATAACAGTCCACGGTTTCCTCATATCCGCATGCGGAAACAAGAACAAGCTTTTTATTCATTAATTCCGGATATCTCATCTCGTGTAAGAATCTTCCCGTAGCCTCATCCCCGTTGACGGCTCTGTATTCCGACACGAAATTAATCATTCTGTCCATAAAGGCTTTCATTTTAGACGGAAGCCCAAAAAAATAAAGAGGAAAACTTTCAATAATCACATCCGACTCAAGTACGAGTTTTCTGATCTCATCCATATCGTCTCTTATGATGCATTCGCCCTTATTTAACTTCCAACAGCAAAAGCAGCCGTAGCAATGCTCGATATTTTTCTCGCGTAAATTGATCTTAACGACTTCGGTATTCTCTTCACCGTTTTCCGATACCATTCCGCGAACGAAAGCTTCGGCCACCTTGAGGGACGAACTTTGATTTCCTCTCATGCTTCCGTTTATGAGTAAAACCTTCATAACACTATCTCCCTATTATCGTGATTATTTTTTCGTAAAATCATTCCATTTTCAATAAACATTTGGTATTATATGTATGAAATTCAGACAAATACCCCCTGAATGCCTAAATGAAATATTAACTTAATATTAACTTTTTATAATTTTCTTAAAAAACGGCGTTTTTGCCTAAAATAAAAGGCGCGGCGATTCTTTTATGAGGATTGGAAGGACGAAAATATGTCAAATTTTACTAAAAAAGCCATAATGGACAGCTTTGTCGAACTTGCCCAAAGTATTCCCATGGATAAAATCACCATAAAACAGGTTTGCGACAACTGCAAAATCAACAGAAACACATTTTATTACTATTATCAGGACCTCTATTCTCTCAAAGAGGAAATCATCTACGTCAAGGCGGAAAAGCTTTTCGTAAACCTTGATTTCTCCTCTCCCGGCTCCTGGAAATCAAACCTAAGAATCGTCGGAGCCTATGCGAGAAAAAATGAAATATTTATAAGAAATCTTTTTAATTCAATGGGACGTGACGCGTTCGGAGACTATATCGTTGATGTCGTATCGAAAATGGCTTATCAGAATATAGACAATCTTTACGAGACAAAGATTGTGCCTACCGGCAAAAAGGTAAGCGAAAAAGAAAAAAAGAGACTTGCATATTTCTTTTCAAAATTATTCGCCGAAACCACCGTGGAATGGCTCAGAGGCAAATCAAGCGATGACCCTGTGGACACTCTCGAACACGGTATCGAAATGCTCGACGGCGTCGTAGAGCTTATGCTTACCAATGTGGCAAAATAGGTATAAATGTGATATAATTAAGTGTTGTGTATTTTATGAGGTTTATAAATGAGCAGACTTATCAGATTTGTAAAACAGGAAACTGAAGACAATCAGATGTCGCCTTTGATGAAGGCGGTAAAATCCATCCACGCGGTTTCTTCGTCAGGAGATTCGATTTCGCTTGAAGATATCAAAAAACAGCGCGCGGGTCAGGATTTGTTTGCGACCTTGTCAACACTTTCAAACAACATCGAAACCGATGATTTTACGGTGAAGGGCATCCCCTGCGAATGGGTCAGACCTGAATACAAACATGATAAAAGGCATATCATCATGTACTGTCACGGCGGCGGTTATACCTGCGGCAGCCTTAAATATGCGAGAGTTCTCGCAGCAAAACTTGCCTTAAACACAGGTATGGAAGTAATGTCTTTTGAATATCGTCTCGCTCCAGAGAATCCCTATCCCGCAGCCATCGAAGATGCGCTGACTGTTTGGAATTACCTCATGCAGCTTGGTTTCGGCGCCAGAGAAGTCGTACTAATCGGCGATTCGGCAGGCGGAAACCTCGCACTCGAACTTGCACTCAAATTAAAAGCTCAGGGAAGGCTTCTTCCCAAAGGCATTGTTTTGATGAGTCCCTGGACAGATATGACCATGTCCGGCGAATCCTATAAAACATGTAAGGATCAGGATCCCATACTTACCAAGGAATACATCCAGACTTCGCGTTTTTCCTTCGTAGGTTTAAACGATAAATTCAACGAAAACATAAAAGATTTTAAGATTGAGGATTACGGCTTCAACTATGCCGATCCCAAATACAGCCCTCTCTTCGCGGATTTCGAAGGCTTCCCGCCTTTCTTAATCCAGGTCGGCTCGAATGAAATCTTAAAATCCGATGCATATAATCTGTACGAAAAACTCATAAAAGACACCGTAACCGTTACTCTCGAAGAGTACGAGGACGCATGGCATGTATTCCAGATGATGCCTTTTAAAAAGGCCCTTCGTGCGATGGAATCAATCAGCAAATTTATTGAAGAATTATACTAACTAAGTTTAAAGGAGAGTCCACTAAAAATGGCTCACGATACATGGTACAGAATGGATAATGTGGCAAAAGTCTTTCTGGCGAGCGCAAACGACCGCGACACCAGATCTTTTCGCATTACCTGTACTTTAAACGAAGACATCGAAGAAGATATATTAAACGTTGCAGTAAAGAATGCTGCCAAGGAGCGTCCCCAGTATCAGGTGACGATTCTTCGCGGTCTCTTTTGGCATTACATGGAGCCCACAGATGACGAGCCTGTCGTAACCATCGAAAACGAGAGACCCTGCCCCATGTTAAATGACCAGAAAACATTCGGCAAACTGCATTATCACGTGACATATTATTACAACAGAATCAATCTTGATTTCTTCCACGCCATCGCAGACGGAAACGGTGCGATTGAGTTCTTAAATCTGATTGTTTATCACTATCTTAAGTTAAAACATCCGAACGAAATTCCCGATATCCCCATGACCTCGGGCGCTTCGGAAGCTGCTCTTTCACAGGACAGTTTCAGACATTATTTTGCGAAGAAAAACAAGGACGTAAAAAAGAAGAAATTAAGAAGAGCTTATCACATAAAAGGTCAGAAACTTCCTTACAATCAGCTTCGTTTTATGGAAGTTCACATGAACGTAAGCGATGTTTTGGCGAAAGCAAAGGAAACTCACGTTTCTCTGACATCATACATCGCCTCGAAGCTTATGATGAGTATTTATAAAGACATGCCGGTATTAAACAGAATCCAGCCTGTCACAATCAGTATGCCCGTGAATTTAAGGAATTATTATCCTTCTGATACATCGAGAAACTTTTTCAATTCGGTTAATGTAAGCCACCTTTTTAAGAGTACGGATACCTTTGAAAGTGTGGCAGAGCAGTTTAATGCGGATCTTAAAAATGAACTGACTCCCGAAATGGTAGAAGCCAGAATGTATGACTATGAAAAGTTAGAGAAAATATTCTTTATAAGACTGGCTCCTTTATTCCTTAAAAATCCTGTGGTTAAATTCGGTACAAACCAAAAGGCCAAAAAGGTTACGGCCGTGGTTTCAAACCTCGGAATATTAAAAGTTCCCGACGAGCTTTCCGACTATATCGTTTCTTACAATGCTTACTGCTCCACAGGTACAATGTTCGTGGTATGCTCGACCTACAAAGACAAATTTGTACTCGGTATCAGCAGCGCATATAAGAGCACTCAGGTTATTAGGGATTTTATTAAGAGTCTCTCCGACGAAGGCATAGAAATGACTCTGTATTCCAACGAAGTCGTTGACTAAACACAAACAATAATTGATATAAAAAGGAGTGGCGGAAAATGAAAAAGTGTCCGCACTGCAAAATAAATATCGGTGGAAATCTTGAGAAATGTCCTCTCTGCCAGAATCTGTTAACAGGCGAAGGCGAAAGGGATTACATTCCCAAAATCGAGATTAAAACAAGGCTTAGACGAAAGGCTTTTAAGATAGTCATGTTTGTCTTCATCGCTACGATTATCATAAACCTTGCTCTGGATTTCCTTTTCATTGAGGCGGACCATAAATCATGGAGTCCTTTGGTAGTCGCCTGGCTCCTTGTAATCGGCTGGATCATTGAATTTATCATCAGGAAGCATTACAACCTCCTAAAATCAATGTTCTTTACGATGATTGCGATAGTGGTGCTAAGCTTCTTCTCCGAAGCCTTCATCACACTTGCATGGGATTTGCCGTATCTTGGCATCACAGCCGGATACATCGTACCCATCCTCTGCAGCGGAAATTTGGTAGCTAATTTCATCCTTTCGTTCATCGACAAGCATTTTACCGACTACTCGCTAATATACATGTTTTTAAACATTCTGGTGGGCGTAGTGCCGTGGATAGCACTTCTTATCTTCTATCGCGACAAGCCCCCTCTTACATGGTCGATATGCCTTGTAATAAATGTGCTCGCGTTCTTCGGTTTGATAGTATTTAAAGGAAGAACAGTGTTGGCAGAGTTTAAGAAGAGATTTCATTTGTAAATATATATAACAATAAAAAAACCGGCTAATGCCGGTTTTTTTGTTTTAATCAAGAGTATCTGTTTATTTTCCATAAAAAATAAAATTAGATGAATAATGACACTAAAACCCCGTCCCCTGTGTCAAAATTACTTCGAGATTATAATCTTACCATCCTTAACTTCTACTCTTACCTTATTCGAATCGATTCCAGCCATCTCGAGCGCATCCTGGGATAACTGAACTCGGCGGGCTTTGTCGAGAATTGAGTACTCTTCGTGTGATTCAACAGCTGCGAGGCTTTCTGTGGTCATATTGTCGAGCTGCTGACGGTATTTTTCTTTCATAATCTTCTCGGTACTGATCTTACCGTCGGAAATCATGATTACACGCGAAACCTTGTTGGCAAGGCTTAAGTCGTGGGTAACGATGATGATTGTGATACCGATTTCTTCGTTGATCTTTCTGAAAATATCCTGAATCATATTGGATGTCTTTGAATCAACGGCACCTGTGGGCTCGTCGGCAAGAAGAATCTTGGGATCGTGTGCAAGTGCTACAGCGATAGCGACTCTCTGCTGTTCACCACCGGACATCTGTGCGGGATAAGAATTGGCTCTGTGATCGATACCAATCATCTTAAGAAGGCCCATTGCCTTAGCTCTTCTTTCTTTTTGACTCATATGGTCAAAGTAGAGTGGGGCCTCTACGTTCTGAAGTGCGGTGAAGTACGGGAAGAGGTTCTGTCCGCTGT
Source organism: Lachnospiraceae bacterium (assembly GCA_017618075.1). GTDB lineage: Bacteria > Bacillota > Clostridia > Lachnospirales > Lachnospiraceae > UBA3766. The sequence goes on along the minus strand of JAFZUY010000025.1, from coordinate 43,207 downwards.
TCTGCCATACAAAGCCTACAGACTTTCTTCTGTATTCAACCAGACCTTTTTCGGACATGGCAAAGAGGTCATTGCCGTCCACATAGAGACGTCCTGCTGTAGGTTTTTCAAGACCGCCTATCATATTAAGAAGTGTGGACTTACCGGAACCGGATTTACCGATGATGGCTACAAGTTCGCCTCTCTCGATTTCAAGTTCAAGACCCTGGAGAGCCAGTACTTCCACGTCGTCAGTCTTATAAATCTTTACCAGACCGTCACAGACAAGTATATTATCCTTTTCTGCCTCGGGAGCACCTTCTTCAGTCACTTCTGTCACTTCGTCAGCTACATAGTTCTCTTCAGCGTAAACCGGTGCTACAGCCTCGTTATTAACATATTCGTTGTTCATTTCGTTATTGTTCTCCGGGTACATACTTTAATTCTCCGTCTTCCATCTCGTATACAGCATCACCAAAATCCATCAGGTTGGGGTCATGCGTTGTCATTACTATGGTGATTCCTTCTTTTGCGATGAGTTCCTTGAAAAGCTTTATGATTCCAAGACCTGTGTTTGTATCAAGCGCTCCGGTAGGCTCGTCGGCAAAAATGATTTTAGGCTTATGCGCTACCGCTCTCGCGATGGCAACTCTCTGCTGCTCACCACCGGACATCTGTGAAGGCATGTGCGTCATTCTTTTTTCAAGTCCGACGATGGATAAAACCTCTTTGATTCTGGCATCTCTGTCTCCCTGGTAATCGGCAAGTTTAAGAGCAAAATCAACGTTTTCGTAAGCACTCATTATCGGAACCAGTGCTACCGACTGGAATACAAATCCGATATTGTATCTTCTCATGGTTTCTCTCTGTCTTAAGCTCATGCTTCCGACATCCCTTGAGTCGATGATAACTTTTCCGCTCGTGGGGTCATCAAGCATACTTAAAATATTTAAAAGAGTTGTTTTACCCGAACCGGAACGTCCCTTTAAAATTGTCAGGCACGCAGGCGGTACTTCAATATCAACGCCCTTTAATACTTCAAGGATTTCATGGTTTCCAAGCGGGAAACTTTTATGAAGATCAATTGTTTTAATTATACTGTCCATATTTTCAACCTTTTAGTCTTCGCCAAGCTTGATAGCCTTGGTAATGTTCATGTTCTTAATGATTCTGTAGATTACGATAAAGCAGAGGATAAGTACAAATCCTACGATTACACCCATCTTCATACCGTCTTCGGCCTTACATATAATTGTAAGCGGAATATTGTGTTCTCTCGGCAGATATACCGTCGAGATAAGTTTAGTAAATAAGAATGTTGTCAGCATTCCGACACCAAAGCCCGCTCCGCACGCGAATAATGAAGAGAAGATCTGCTCTACGATAAGCATTCTGAAAATCTCTCCCATGGTAAGACCCATGGATCTGTAGATACCGTAAATCAGTTCTCTTTCTTTTATGGTGAGTATCCAGTAGATTAGGAATCCTACACCGCAGACAACCAGTGATATAACAAATCCTATCGAGAACATACCGTTTGTAATCTGAATAAGAGTGGAGTTTCTCTGATTTTGTATAAGTTCCTCTCTTGCAGTATGTTTGGGGATTCTGCCGTTTTCGTCAACAAATGCGCTTATATCATCATAGTCGCCGGGATCGGATAACTTCATCCAAACCTGGTAAGGTCTCAATTTAAAGGCATTAACTACAGTATTGTAATTTGCCACTATGAGGTAATTATCTCTCTTTTTATATGTTCCATCGGGCTGTTCTTCGTATACCGTGGATTCATATCCGGGGAAGGAATCTACTATGCCTACGATTTCGCCGTTTGTAGTAGCATCTATCTTGCTTGAATCAATCGGAGAAACTCTGCTGTAAGAAAGCTTGTCGCCGATCTGCAATTCATACTTTTCCGCAAGGTTCTTTGAAATCAGAATTCCCTTGGGTTTTTGTCCGAGGTCATTTAAGTAATAATACCAGTGCCTGTCGTTAAGTCCGTCCATAAGAGATGCCGTCTCACCGAATTCCTTGGTATTAATTCCTAAAAGAAGTACTCCGTTTTCTTTCTTTTTATCCTTGGATATGAGTGCATCATCATCGCGGGCAACCCTCGTCATGCTTTCAACGCCCATTCCCTTTAAGGGCTCAAAACGCTGATAATCGGGCTCTGTATAACGCCAGTATGCTTCGCCTCCCGCAGAGGACTTTTTGATGATAAGATTCCATCTTTCCTCAACCACATAATCGCAACCGGTGTTGTAGTTGATTCTGTTTTCCATGTTTTCATTGACACTTCGCGCAAGGTTTGAATTGAATATACCCATTGCAATTGTCATTACCAGGAATACCGAAATAAATCCCTGTTTCTTGGTGTTTCTTATAATCTGCAGGAATGCAACGTATTCTGCGGGTTTCCATTTGTTTCTTCCAAGCTTGTAGATAAGATTGATAATAAGATGAATTATTCTTAATGCAAACAATCCACATCCTAAAATAAACAGTGAAGAATCAAGGAAAATAATCGGATCAATCTGACCGCCTGCAATAACGGTAAGCGAGATTGATTCTCTCTGTTTCATATAGTTGTAAAGAAGATATCCGGATAAAGCCAAGAGCGGAATATCAAGGAAAAATCTCTCCCAGAATGCTTTGGATTTGCCGGAGTTTTTATGCGATCTTCTTTCGATAATCGTAAATCTTGAAAGCGGAATAACAGGTATTGTCATAAAAAGCATAGACAATGCAAAAGCTATTCCCGCAAATGCAAGCATCATGTATGTCGGCTGATAGATGGTCGTATCTTTTAGGGTGAATACAAGGAACGCATCCGTTCCGGCACCCATCTTACAGAAAAGATATCCGAACGGCAAACCAATCACGGAGCCGATTATCGATATAACAAATGACTGCAGCATATAGAGTCTGATGACTTTGAATCTGGAGACGCCACGGCTCTTAAGCATTGCAATTTCGCCTGTTTCCATCTCAAGAATTCTGCTTGAAATCATATAAATGAAAAGAAGCAAAAGTGCAATAATCGGAATTTCAAATGTTAAAAGAATTATACTGATGGTCTTCTTTGATTCAACATAGGAAGACAGAATGTTTTCAAAGTTCGAAGTAAGATTCGAATCGATTGCTCTGAACTGTCTTAAATATGATAAGTATTCTTCGGCATTGTTATAGTTGATATATGTATAATCAAACATTACCCTTTCGGTATAATTGATTTGTGACTGACTGTATATATCAAGAATAGTCGAAAAATCATCCTTGGATGTGAAAAGAACTCTGTCAAAGGTTCTTAATCTTCTGTCCCAAAAGGGATCGCCGTCGTCAACTTCCTCGATAATACCGCAGATTACCGCTTTTACATGTATTTTCTCGTCGTCTTTTTTAACCACTGCAGTCCAGAACTGTCCGATGGTCAAATCCTCTGTATCATAGGTTTTCTGTGATACCACAACAGGAATTGCGCCTTCTTTTAGGGCCTCCTGAACCATTTCGTTCGTGGAATTTTCGGCTTCTTCAGGCCATGTGCCTGCCAAAAGATCCGCATGAGCACGGTAATTATCCAGATAACCGAATGTCAGCTGTCTTGATTTGCCCGTCAGATTTTCTTCGGCATAACCTACAGGTATTTCAAGAACCTGCTGCCTTTGAATCACGGGAACATCGATGTAATAATTCCATTTGTTCTCAAGGCTGTTTAAAAATCCCAATGCAGCTTCGGTATCCGCATAGTTGCCACCGTTTAAGGTTCCTTTGGTAGACATTACCGCGGGATATGTCACATACTTCTCGGTATAATCTTTAAAAAGATTCTGAAGCAGTCGGTTAAGGCTTCCTTCCTTAAACATCGGATATACGCTTAAAAATGCCGACAGAAGAATAACGCCTGTAAGCAAACAGATATTAAGCCACTTTTTGTTCAGTATTTTGTATTTGATAAATCTTATCATTTTATCTTTCTCCTGTTACTTAACAAGAATGTCTCCTTCATATAAGCCGTTTATAATTACCGGTTTGTCCAGACTTCCGAGTCTCTGATCCATTCCGGTTTGTACATATCTTTTATAAACTTCGTCTCCGTTTAATACCCATACATAATTGTATTCTTTCTTGTCGAACGAAGTTTCCGTAAACAGATAATTGCCGGGAATTGTCAACATGTTATCCAGTCGCATTTTATCGTAGCTTACTTCCACGGTCATAAACTGGCTGTCATAGTTGAAAAATCCTTCATCATCAACACGTACATAGAAAGTATTTAAATCCATTGCAGGCGGCGTGCAGTAAACTTTGCCGTTTTCCGTAAACACATGTGCAAACGTATTGTTGTTTCCGGCTACTACCTCTGCGGTGTACTGATCATCTTTTATGGTAATCGTATAATTGTAACCCACAGGTTCGGGATCATGAGATCCGCCGAATTTAACAATATTGTCAAAGTAGTATGAACTCTCTGCCAGCTTCTTGCCCACATTTACCTTATCAAGTTTTGCAACAGGTATCGAAGTAATTTTTCCGTCATATTCGGCATAAATAATCTTATATCCGGTACCGTCATTGTTCTTCTTGGCGTTGGCATACTGTCTGTTTAATGAAGCTATGGTATTGTCATGCTGTTTTTTACGAATTTCCTTATTTATTTCAAGGATTTTTAAATCCATCTCTGCATATTTAATATCATAAGCTTTGCTGTTTGTTTCCATTTCAAGCTTTGCTTTTTCTTTAGACAGATCGAGCATATCAGTAGCGCTTGTATTGGGGTCTGCGAGGGCTTTCTTTATTTCTTCGAGTATCGCAACCGACTGTTTTGATTCACTCGCAGAATCACTGATGGTTTTGTTTAGATCTTCATATTCTTTCTCTGAATCCTTAACAAAATTGTCGTAATCCCTGTTTTCGCTCTTAATCATGTTTTCGATTCCGACTAATGTTCCTTTTTCCGAATCTATCACGATTCTCATAATAGGATCGCCCTTTTTGACTTCGTCAAGTTCCGAAACATAAATCTCGTCTACTTCGCCCTCGTCGGTTGAGAAGTAAGAATGTGTCGACTCCTCTACATACTTAATTCCTTTTGCCGTTTCAGACTGGGCAAATGTTTTTAATTTTACTTCGTACTGACCGTCCCTTTTGGGAAGAGTGGCTTCCTGTGTATAAAGGACCATTTCTCCCTCTTCAAGGCCGCTTACAACTTCATAATTGTGTTCGTCTGCTGCTCCCATTTCAAAATATTTCTTTTCAAGTGAGCCGTCATCAGCCCTGACATATACAAACGATCCCGTATCATCGGTATTAACCGAATCTTTTCCGACTACCAGAACATTATTTTTGTCGGTGGAATAAAACTCCATCAGAATATAATCACCAATTTTTATATCGACTTCTTCTTCGGTCTTGAAGCGCTGTATGGGATACATATTCTGTGCCTTGGCAAAAACTGTTTCACTGTCGGTATATGTATATTCGGTAACAGGCACCTTTCTGCCTTCAATAAATGCAAATTTCACCGGATACTTGGAATAGTTGTACGATCTTGTATCTCCCGATGAGACAATATATAAATCATCCGGATCTGTAATTGTTACCAGGTTTTCGTAAGCCGTTGCGGTATTTCCGGATTTAAGATCCTTTTTGTAGGTTACGTATCCGCTCTTTTTAGCCTTGATAACGCCCTCGTTAACTATTTTGTTATAATCGGTAATACTCTCGTTTATTTTCCTTTTCTGGAACTCATACATTTCTATACTGTATGTATGGTTCTCTTCGAAGGTTTCAATAGTCTTGTCAAAAGATTTTACATAGTCTTCATTTACAAGGCCGAGATTCTTATTATATTCTGCCTCTTCTTTTTGAAGATTAAGTCTTTCAAGCTCTATTTCGTACTTCTTCTCGTCAGCCTCGTGACTTGCGTTTAAAACACTTAATTCCGAATTAAGACTTGCTATCTGTTCTCTTACGGAATCAAGATTAGCTTCCACCAAAACATCACCCTCGTTGACATAGTCACCGACGGAAACGTAAATATCTTTTATTTCAATAATTTTCTCATAAAAATGACAGTATTCCTGACCCATTACATTTCCGATAATAATCTTGGCAATACCCATGTCCGCCCTTTCAACGGGTCTGAATGTAGGTTCTGCCCCGACAGGCTCTAAAAGAGTCGGAACATCACTGTTGGAAGTACAGGATGCAAGAACTATTACGGCACCTAACGCAAGAGCCAGAGTTTTAAATTTCTTAAATTTCATCATTTTGCTGCCACCTCTTCTCCGCCTTCAAGTCCGCTCGAAATAATTGCCATTCCGTCCACAACGGAATCGACTTCCACATACGCAGGATCTCTGAATCCGTTTTCATCCACCAGATAAACAAATCTCTTTTCGTTTACGGCGGTGTAAACAAGTCTTTCCTCTATATAAACAACATCCCTCATTTTTTCGAGAGGAATAACAACTTCGAATTTCTCGGTACTTACATAGACAACGTCATCACTGACAGGTTCAAAATGAAGCGTTTTGCTTCCGGTAGTATTTTCTTCTATCTCGGTTATTTCAACATCAAATTCCATGGTAGGGGACTGAGCCTTGTAAACTGCGCCTACTTCGAAATCATAGTCCGTATTCCTTACTTCAGTATAAAAGCCCACGTCACCGCTGGCTTCGGTTAAAATATCCTTGCCCTTAACCACAACGCCGTTTGCTATGGCATCACTTACATAAGTAATAACGCCGTCTTCTCTGGCTTTAACAATACACTTGTCAAGGTCTCTCTGGCTCTCGTAAAGCTCTATCTGTTTTAATTTAATATCATCTTCTATTGCTGCTATCTGATCGTCGTAATTCTTGCCAAGCGCAATATTGGCGGCATATTCCTTTACTTCGGGATCGGTCTTCTCGGGATCGAAATTGATGCTTTTAAGCTTTTTTACATGCTCTAACAGCAGCTGGTCTTTTTCGAGTGTTTCTCTTGCATCAGCTACTTTTTTCTCAATCTTGTCCGATTTAAGAACGCACATTATCTGGCCTTCTTTTACGTAATCGCCGTTTGCAACATTAAGCTCGCCGAACTCGAGGTCATCAAGATCAACCGAATAGTTATAATATCTTAAAGAATTCTGGGTGAGTTTAAGCCTGATGGTAGGCTGCATATCGCCCCTTTGAACTATAAAAGTTTCGGGAATGGTTTTCTGATACAATTCCTTGGAAATGGGGTCGATTTTGTGAATATCGGTCTTTTCGCACCCCGAAAGAAGGACTGCGAATGATAAAACCGCACATGAAATTATTCCTTTAATAGGTTTCATTTGTCTCTCCAGTTAAATAAATTTAGTCCGCTTGTACCTATTTTGCTATTTTATCATAAAATACATACGCGGAAAATATGACAAATTTTAGACAATATACCTATTTTTTAGTGAATTCCTTTTGTAAATTCAATTTCTTTATGCTATAATCTGAACGAACGCGCTTTTAGCGCAACAATTTCTATCTTTTTTAGGAGGTTTTAAAATGGCTTTAGTTACCACAACAGAAATGTTTAAGAAAGCCTATGACGGCGGCTATGCAGTCGGCGCTTTCAACGTAAACAATATGGAAATCGTTCAGGGTATTACAGAAGCTGCAGGCGAATTAAAGAGCCCTGTAATTCTTCAGGTTTCCAAGGGCGCTCGTGCTTATGCTAACCACACTTATCTTGTAAAGCTTGTTGAAGCAGCAGTTATCGAGAATCCCGACATTCCTATCGCACTTCACCTTGATCACGGCGATACATTCGAACTTTGCAAATCATGTATCGACGGTGGATTTACATCAGTTATGATCGATGCTTCTTCCAAGTCATTCGAAGACAACATCGCACTTACAAAGCAGGTTGTTGAATATGCTCACGCTCACGGCGTAGTTGTTGAAGCAGAGCTTGGTACACTTGCAGGTATCGAAGACGAAGTTGTTGTTGAATCAGGCAAAGAAGCTTACACAAGACCCGAAGAAGTTGAAGAGTTCGTTTCCAGAACAGGTTGTGACTCACTTGCAATTGCAATCGGTACATCACACGGTGCATACAAGTTCACAGCAGCTCAGTGTACAAGAAACGCTGACGGAATCCTTGTTCCGCCACCCCTTCGTTTCGACGTACTTGAAGAGTGCATCAAGAGACTTCCCGGATTCCCTATCGTTCTTCACGGCTCATCTTCAGTTCCTCAGGAATTCGTTAAGATGGTTAACACATACGGCGGAAATATGCCCGATGCAGTAGGTATCCCTGAAGAGCAGCTTCGTAAGGCAGCTGAACTTGCTGTATGTAAAATCAATATCGACTCCGATATCCGTCTTGCTATGACAGGTAACATCAGAAAGTACTTCGCAGAGCATCCCGATCACTTCGATCCTCGTCAGTACTTAAAGCCCGCTCGTCAGGCTGTTAAGGACATGGTTGCTCACAAGATCATCAACGTTCTTGGTTCAGACGGTAAGGCTTAATTAAAGAATTTTAAAGCACTAAAGATAATAAACCGGAGCTAGTTTGGCTCCGGTTTTTATTTGCTTAAAAATTTACCCATCATTTTGATAGGTTTTTCTTTATTTTTTATTTTAGGGGGTATATAATGTTTTCGGAAAATAAAAAGTTTCGGAGCCGGGCACGCTGTGCGAGCCAGGCGCCTAAGTTTTCTTTTTAGAGAAGGCGGGTACAGATATGATTTCGACAAAAGGAAGATATGCACTTAGAATAATGATTGATCTTGCATCACAGGATAATGAGAGTTTCATTCCGCTTAAAGATATTGCGGAGAGACAAAATATTTCCAAGAAATATCTGGAAATAATCATAAAAGATCTTGTTGAGGGCGGCCTTCTTATCAGTCTTTCGGGTAAAGGCGGCGGTTACAAATTAAAGAGAAAACCCGAAGAATATACGGTAGGCGAAATCATTGAATTAACCGAAGGCTCACTTGCTCCGGTAGCATGTCTCGCGGAGAAAGCCGAAGAATGCCCCAGAGCATCTGCCTGCATTACTCTTCCTTTGTGGAAAGAGTATGGTGAACTCGTGCATAATTTCTTTTATGGTAAGAAATTAACCGACCTTTTATAATTCTATATTTTCAAGCTTCTTTCCTTTTTTAAGATAAACTCCTTCAATTCCGTTTGAATCAACTAAGTTTACTTTGGATGTTGTATCTTTTCTTGCGAAAATGCTGCCGAGTACAGAAGTTCTTAAGCCGTAAACAGCCATCACGTTTTTGCCTTCATAGCTTGTTATCTTTGTCTTGTATGCTCTGATCGGTTTCTTCGAATCGATTTCCACAATGGAGAAATTCATCAAATCAACATTGTCTGTTGCATAGTATATTATTCCGTCATTTTCCATGCTTGAATCTTTGAAAATAACCTTGTGGAAATATACTTCATCAAAATCATCCTCATCCTCGTAAAGTAAAACCGAATTTTCCTCTACGTTATTATACTTTCGTCCCGCAGAATCCAGCATCAGTGAAGGCTTCGTAATCTTAACGTATATATTCTTCTGACTAATTGGAACGATAGGAAGATTAAGCAGTATGAAAAGAAGTACTATCGAAACAATCGCTACAATAAAACCAACTTTCGATCTGTCATTTTTTCTCTTAACGTCAAGGCCGATTTTTTTAATCAGTTTCTCGTCATATTCAGCACTGTCTTCTATTTCCTTTTCGCCGGGAATATCGCCCTTCATGGATTCATATGCTTTCTTGCAGTCGGGACATTCGTTTAAATGATTTTCTATTTCCTTTTTTGTTTCTTCGCTTGTTAGTTCATCTATGTATGATGGAAGCAAATCTTTTATGAGACTACATTTTTCATTCTTCATCATTCATCATTCCTTTCAGTTTTTCTTTTGAGCGGTAGAAAGTTACTCTTGCCCAGTTTTCGCTTTTGTGAAGCACATCTCCGATTTCCTTAAATGAGAGTCCCGAATCGATTCTTAACTTAACTACTTCTTTTTCGACATCGGCCAGGGAATTGATGCTTTCCGCTAATTTTCTCTGTTCCTCTCTCTTCATGACTTCGGCTTCAACATCGGTGTTTCCTGCCACTTCCATGAAGTTTTCATCGTCTATCGATGCGTTCGTATTATCTTTTTTCTTTAAGTGGTTGAAATATATGTTCTTAGCTATCGTACACAGCCAGGCGAATAGGTTGCCACCCGTAAAAGAATCGTAATTCTTAATCGCCCTGTAAAAAGTTTCCGATACTATGTCGTCCGCCAGGTCCTGATTGCGGCAAATCGAAACGACATACTTTTTAAGCGGTATACAGTATTTAAGATATATCTCTTCCATCTCTTTAGTGGAAGCGCTGTTCATCTTTCTACCCTGCTTTCTGTATGATAAACAACTTGGGTTTTAATAATGTTACAAAAATTTTTTATTTTTTAAAAAAATATCGGAGACGCCCGGCGAGACCGATATTTTTGTTGTTACATTATTTAATTAATTACCATGTCTTTCTGATAATCTTGCCACCGCCGATAACACAGTCGTTTTTATCATAAAAGACGGCAGACTGCCCTGCGGTTGCCGCGCGAACGGGCTTTTCAAATACGATTCGAAGCGTATCTTCATTAAAACGTGTAAGGATGGCATTTTCTCCGTCGTGGCGGTAACGGATCTTAACCTTGGCGGGAATTTCCTCGCCCATTTTTATATCTTCTATACTAAGGAAGTTAAGATCATTTACAAATATCTCATCATTATACAAAGCTTTGTCTTCGCTTAAAACTACTTCATTCGTCTCCGGTCGTATTTCTTTTACGAACATAGGAACACCGAATGCTATGCCAAGACCTTTTCTCTGCCCGATGGTATAATGAATGATTCCTCTGTGCTTTCCGAGGATTTTGCCTTTTTCATCCACGAAATTGCCTTCTTCCGGAATCAATTCCGAAGTGTTCTTTTCTATATAATTAGCATAATCACCGTCGGGAACAAAGCAGATTTCCTGAGAATCGGGCTTTTCTGCCACAATTATTCCGGCTTTTCTTGCAATTTCCCTTACTTCATCCTTTGAATACTTTCCAAGGGGCATTAAAGTTCTTGCAAGCTGCTCCTGGGAGAGTTTATAAAGCATGTAGGTCTGATCTTTTGCTGCGAAATCTGCTTTTTTTACGGTATAACGGCCGTTATCAAGCTTAACCACCGAAGCATAATGGCCTGTTGCAACGAAATCAGCCTGACGGATGTTAGCAAAATAAAGCATTCTTTCCCATTTTACGTATCTGTTGCACTCGATACAGGGATTCGGAGTCATTCCGTTTATATAATCACAGATAAAAGGCTTTGTAACTTTTTCTTCAAATTCCGATATACAGTTAAAAGTATGGAAAGGAAATCCGAGATGGTCTGCTATGCTTTTTGCATCATCAATCTCGCAGCATCTGCTCTCTTCTCCGTCTGATGATTCCCAGCTTCGAAGAGTGAGTCCTATAACATCATATCCTTCTTCTTTTAAAAGATATGCACATACGGCGCTGTCGACGCCTCCTGACATACCAACTACCACTTTTTTGCTCATAAAACCTCAAAAATCTATGTTAAATCTAAATTTAATTTTCAGTGGAAATCTCCTGTTCTTCGGGAGTTTCATCTGCTGTCTCTTCTTTAGGGGCTTTTTCTTCCTTAGAATCGGCAAAACCCTCTTTTCTGTTCATTTTGTCTGCATATTCTTCACCCGGCATGGGCTTTGCAAAGAAGTAACCCTGGATCATATCGCAGCCTTTGCTTGCCAAAAAGTCAACCTGCTCTTTGAATTCTACACCCTCTGCAACCGTGAGCATGTTAAGACTCTTTGCCAGAGCAATGGCTTCGGAAATAACAATCTCTCCTCTGCCACCGTTAACATCTCCCCTGAAGAACTCGGCATCAAGTTTAAGAATATCCAGAGGCATATCCTTAAGTGAATTAAGCGACGAATAACCTGAACCGAAATCGTCCATTGAAACCATAAAACCGTATTCTTTGAGTTTAAGAATTGTATCAATCATAGCCTTCTTGTCATCAAAGAAAGCACTTTCTGTAAGTTCAATCTCGAGCAGATTGCGGGGACAGCCTTCTGCATCAACAGCATCTCTTATCTGCTCAGCCAGGTCGTTTTCACTAAAATGAGCTCTGGAAACGTTTACGGATGCAGGAACGCACTCATATCCTGCATCAAGCCATGCTTTCTGGTCTCTGGCAACATGCGTAATCATATAATGATCGATATCCTGAATGAAACCGTTCTTTTCTAAGATAGGAATAAAGGTTCCGGGAGACTTGAATCCAAGCTCGGGTGAATTCCATCTGATAAGTGCCTCAACACCCCTAAGTTTGTTTGTTTTAGGATCGTACTTAGGCTGGTAATAAATCACATATTCTTCGTTTTCTATGGCAGACCTGCGCTTTTCCATAACAGTATCAATCCACTTTTGTTCTTCCACAAGATTTTCATCAAAGAACGCAATAGCCGAATCATCACTTTCTTCAAGCGTTGATCTGGCCGTGCAGGCATTATTGTATTCTCTTTCAATATCTATATCTTTTCTTCTGATTGCCTTACCTTTGGCATTTTTCACATTCTCAACCACATAAACGCCAACGTGGAAAGTAAATTTATGATCTTGGTCAATCTTTTCGAGTTTATCGATTAGCTGCTGTATTCTTGCCTTTAATTCCTCGCGGTCCTTAAATTTTAAAAGAAGTGCAAAGTTCGCCGATGCGTAATGGGCTGAGAGTTCTTTTTTACCTAGGCTTTCCTTTACAATTCTGTCCACTCTGTAAAGCATTTCCTCACCTTCTGCAACAGAATGGCAGACGCAGTAATTCCTGAATTTTACGAATACCAGATCAAGTACTGCATATGTTTCTTTGGCGCTTCTTTTTTTCTTTAAAAGCTGTTCACCGTGGAAAGAAAACCACATCCAGTTGTGTCCTCTTGTAATCGGATCCGTAAAGAATACTTTGGACAATCTGTTCTGATGTACAATAGTGTTAATCATATTTATCAGCATAAGAATGATGATACATCCGACTAGCACCAGCGCTATGCATATAAAAAGTCCTAAAAACATCACGTCTGTAACAGATATATTGAAAATGGTTTTAGCATAAAAAATCTGTTTTCCGTCCTTTACATCTATCGCAAACCAAAACGGCATATCTACCGAATTTCTGTTGTTTTTCGACTTTTCGAAGGTATCTGCCCAAAATTTTACTACAAATGAAAATATTGAGGTTGCAGAGAGCACAAAATCTCCGTCCTCATTCGGTACGAAAGCTCCTTCGTCGGTATTATCAAGATAAGCTTTCACCACAACATCGTCTTCGTCTTTAAAGGATAGTGTTAAGATTCCGTTAGTGGTGCCCATTGTGTTTTCGCCGTTTTGGTAAATCACATTGCCATGGTTGTCCGTAATATAATAGCTTCTTCCTTCCTCATTAAGAAGGGCAAAAATGTTATTGGTTTCTTCATTGCTGCTATAGTCATACAGTTTGGCCATATAAGCGACAGCTTCATATTCTTCACCTATTTTTGAATTAAGCAAATATTCTCCTATAACGGTGGAAAACAAAGCAATAAAAGCATCAGAAACAAGCGCAATTACCAGACAAATTGCAATTGTAACCCAGATGTGATTTTTTCTTACGATTTTTAAAACTTTATTCTTTTTTCTTTTGGGTGTATTGGCCATATCTTATTTCAGACGGAATACTCCTCTGCCTTTCTTAAATAATCTCTATCTGGCACATCTTCATCGTCTCAAGTGCCGCGTTATGGCTGTCAGGTGTAACTCCCGCGCAGCATTTCGAATCAACGGATATTTTAATTTCCGGGAAAAGTGCTTTTAAAATAAGCGCATTGGAAACAACGCAGATATCGGTGCAGAGTCCGATAATTTCGATTTCATCGAATGAGCGCTCTTTCCAGCCTGTATATCCGAACGAAGGCTTATTTATAATCTCTGCGCCTTCAAAGTAAAGCCCTTCCTTTATCTCCCATCCTTCTGTGTTTTCGATACAGTGAACCACGGGAAGATAATGTCCTTCGTTGGTGTTAAGATAATCCTCGTGATGGGTATCTCTCGTAAAAATAACTTCATCGCCGTTTGCTCTGTACTCGTTTATTTTTTCTTTTACCGCAGGAACAATTTCCACTGCCTCTTTGCTTCCGAGGCTTCCGTCGATAAAATCGTTCTGCATGTCTATTACTATCAGAGTTTTCATAGCTTCTTCTCCCTTAATATCCGAATGATTTTTTAAATCCTCAACTTATTATGATACCATATTTCTCATATTTTATGAAGTTTGGGTGCTTACATGCAATTGGTGTCGGGGTCCTTGTCCCAGTAATTATTTTTTGTCTTAACCATTGACAAAATATTATCTTCCGTGAAAGGCCTGAAGTAGTTTAAATCCGCACAGACATTAAATCCGAACGGCTTCCAGAGACCAGTTCCTCTGTGCGTATGTGCGAAAAGATTCAGGCAGTCTTTTTTATGATCTACGGGACGGTGAATAAGATGGAACTTAATACCGCCAATCTCTACATCCGCATCTTTTAAAACATCATAAAAGCCATGATTTTTAAGTTTGTTTCGCATGTACTCAAAATCGTTTCCGTACAATTCTCTTAAAACTCTCTCTTCGCCATTGCCCATTATAAGAATGACTTTCGGATTTAGCCTCCTAACGATGGCAAACGCTTCGTCAGGATTGGGATGATGGCCGGCATTATAATTAATCCAGTCACCGAGCACATATAGTTCGTCTACCTCTCCCGCCATATTGTTTACGTTTTCGACAAAGACATCTTCAAACTCTTTGATGTCTTTAAACGGTCTCCACTCACGCTCAATTATTTCATTGTCACCAAAATGTAAGTCTGCTGTAAAATATTTCATAAGAATTCCCTCAACTCTTCTATTTTACTATGTCTCAGGATTATATTCAAATTAAAAAAGGACAGGAGAACAAATCTCCCGCCCTCATAAAAGATAATTATTATTCAGCTTTTAAAAGACTCGCGTTTCTTAATGTGCAGTATGTGTAACTGCCTTCATCGTATGTATCAAAAATACCCTCAACGGTAATCGTTTCTCCTTCTTCAGGATAATCGTCCGGAAACTTTAATTCATCAGATAACTCAAACTCTATTCCCGTTGCACAGCATGCGGTTGCATCCTGCACTATGCAGGCGTCATATCTTGTTGAATATGTATCATCAAAATAAATAGTATATGTACCTTCCATTTTGATTTTCTTACCCTTATAATTCTCCGGCGTTGACATCATGTTATAAACTTCGGAATATACAAGGATACCTGAAATCGCTGTTAAATCAACATCAACATCGTCAGAGCCTTCCGAGGTTTTTACCGCCTCTGTATCATTGCTTTCAATCTGTGCAGTACCGCCTTTAATACATCCGATAGCCATTACGGTCAGTATCATTATAAGAAATATACGAGTCCATTTTTTCATATATGATTTCTCCTATTTTAAAGCCTCTTTTAAAACCTCGAGATTACTTTCCATTATAGAAAGATATGTAATGCCTTCTTCAACACCCTTTGAGGTTACGGACTGCATTGAATCCATTACAAGGATGTTCTGATTTTTATCGGCAGTGTTCTGAATGATTGTTTCAGCAATCTTATGATCCGTTCCTTCGATGGTCATTACATTTTTAAGCGAGAGTTCATCCATCTTTTCAGCAAGGAAAATAACGGTCTGAAAGCTTGCTTCGGTTTCCGTGGAGCAGCCTACAAATGCTGCATAGTAAGAAAGGCCGTAATCATCCACGAGATATCTGAAAGGAAAACGGTCTCCGAAAAGAAGTGTCTTTACATTCGCCTCGGAAACTGCTTTTTCGTATTCCATATCAAGGGCATTTAGTTTTGAAATATATGCATCTGCGTTTGCCTTATAAACTGCCGCATTCTTTGAATCTATCGTTTCCATTGCTGCATCGATGCTGTTAACGAAAAGAGCCGCATCTTTTAAGGAAAGCCATACATGTTCGTCGTATTCGACTTCTTCTTCGCCTTCCTCTCCTTCTTCCTCTTCTTCCTCACATTCCATGCCTTCGATGATTTCTTCCTCTTTGGCGGCATCTCCGAGTTCTTCCATCAGATTAATTACTATAAGGTCTTTGTTTTCGGACTGCTTTAAAATATCGTCAACCCATTCGTCGGATTCTCCGCCGACATAAATAAACAAATCAGCGGATGTGATTTTCATAATGTCATCCACTGTGGGCTGGTAGCTGTGAAGATCCACTCCGTTGTCAAGAAGTAATGTAACTTCCGCATTTGCGGGATTTTCTCCTAAAACATTCTTAACCCAGTCATATTCGGGGAAAATCGTTGTTACAATCTGAATTTTATCGTCTGCCTTTGAGTTGTTTACACTTCCGCAGGCAGTAAGGCAGACTGCCGCCAAAACAGTTAATAAAAACGCTAATATTTTTTTCATGTTAAAACCTCCGTGAGTAAATAAAGGTACGTAAAAAAGACAGAGTATGCCCTGCAAATCTGTCATCAAACGAAGGTTATATTCAATTGTTAAGTCGGATTTTGTTTGTGACGGGTGTTTCTTTTATGAGGTATAAAGATGCAGTAAACGAAACACCTAAAACTAAAAGAGCGGGAACAAACACTGCCACGCAGGTTAAGGCAGTATCCGAGATCTGATGCAGAGTATTCTGACATATCTGCATGCATACACATATCGGACAGTTTTCCTCATCCTCGCAATGATGGTTTGCTTCCAGTGAAATAAAGAATGTGGAGAAAATAATATATAAAAGCATCATCATGACGATGATACCTGCAGCGATTTTCAATTTTGAATCTTTTATGCCGCGCATTTATGTCTCTCCTTAATTCACAATGTCAAATTGTAATGCTGCCTTTAAAAAAAGTCAATTACCTGAGGATATTTATTGTATTCTTGCAGTTCGGATATCCGGTGCATCCCCAGAATTCACCGTATCTGCTTTTTCTTATGACCATTCTTCTGCCGCATATCGAACATATGGGAATTGTTTTGTCGCCGTTTTCAAACCTTTCGGTTTCTTCTTTTAAGCGCTCATAAACCTTCTGGTTCATAAGGCAGTCTGCCAGTGCTCTGTGGGCTCCTTCAGACGATAATCCGAAGTGTTCCGCAAGGACGGTCAGGTTTCTGTGCGCAAGCTCAGGCATGCAGTGTCTGGCGATTAAAACCGTATCGATGTAATCGTTGTCGGGAACTTTGCCGTCGAACTGAAGCATGCATTCAATCTTAAGAAAATTCATATCGAATGATTTGATATTATGACCCACCAGAATGTCATCGCCTATAAAATCAATAAACTCCGTGAGCGCTTCCTTCATCTTCGGTGCATCTTTTACCATGTCATCGGTAATTCCGTTTATAGCGGTAGCGCCGGGAGATATCGGCTGTTCGGGATTTACTAGCGTTGCAAATTTATCAACCACCTCGTGATTGATTACCCTGACCGCAGACATTTCAATTATCCTGTCACCATCGAATGGATTTAAGCCGGTGGTCTCGAAGTCAAAGACCACGTAATCGGCCACAAATTCATCTATGCTGTTTCCAAGTTTATCACCAAGCATTTATTTACCTTAAAAGAGCAAATCGTGAGGTTATCACAATTCGCTCTTTATCCTTGTCTTTATCTTTCTTCTCTGAAGTATGACAGTCCCAGACTTGCCGGCGGCTGATTCTCCTTTTTGTTTCGCATGCTGGTAAGTACCAGTACGAGAAGCGTTACCACATAAGGAATCATCTTGTAGAGTTCCTTAAATTCCATGTAATCCATACCGGTCGGAATGTAGAGATATACGATGTAAAGTCCGCCGAAAAGAATGGATGCGAATATACCTATTAAGGGGTTCCAGATTGAGAAAATAACAAGCGCGATTGCAAGCCATCCTCTGTCACCGAATGCGTCGTTTGACCATACGCCCGAAGCGTAATCCATTACGTAGTAAAGACCGCCGAGGCCCGCTATCATACATCCTATGCATGTTGCAAAATATTTGTATCTGCTGACATTGATTCCCGCAGCATCGGCTGTTGAAGGATTCTCTCCTACTGCTCTTAAATGAAGTCCCTTGCGGGTTTTAAAGAGAACAATCGCAGAAACAATTGCGATTAAAAATGCCGCATAGCAGAGGAATCCGTAGCTTAAGAATACTTTGCCAAACCACCCCATCTTTGATGCAAAAGGAAGTGCTCTCGAATAAAATGCACTGGTTCTTGAAAGCGCTATCGAAGGCACGTCTGCGCCCGATAATTTTATGAGTGAACCGCCGAAGAAGTTTCCGATGCCGACACCGAATGTGGTCATCGCAAGACCTGTAACGTTCTGGTTTGCACGCAGTGAAACCGTCAATAGGCAGTATATAAGTCCCATAAGCAGGGATCCTAAAAGCGAACAGAGAAGCGGAATCATAATAGCTAAGAATCCGTTCATATTTCCGCCCGCGCAGTGCTGCTCATAAAAGAAAGCGCCGATAACTCCGCTGATACCGCCGACATACATTACGCCGGGGATTCCCAAGTTAAGGTTACCGGATTTTTCTGTTAAAATTTCACCGGAACAACCGAAAAGTAACGGTACACTCTGTCCTATTGCTCTGGGTATAAATGCAACTATATCAAACATATCACTTATCCCCCTTCTTTCTTCCAACTATTCTGTACGAGATAAAGAATTCACATCCGATGATGAAGAAAAGAATGATACCCGTCAGAATATCTGCAAATGACTGATTAAGTCCGAAGTTGGTGGAGATTTCGCCCGCACCTCTTTCAAGGAAAATAATTAAGAAACTGGTAAATATCATTGTAATCGGATTGAATTTTGCAAGCCATGAAACCATAACCGCGGTAAAGCCCTGTCCGGAGTTGATCGTGGTTGTGATTGTATGGTTGATGCCGCCTACAAGCAAAAGTCCCGCAAGTCCGCAGAGACCGCCGGATAAAAGCATCGTACGAATGATGATTTTCTCGGTTTTCATACCAACGTATTTAGCCGTCTTTTCACTTTCGCCGACAACCGAAATCTCGTAGCCGTGCTTGCTGTATTTAAGATAAACAAACATCGAAATCGTGGTTAAAAGCGCAATCACGATAGGAAGTAAATATTTGGAACCGAAAAGCTGCGGAAGCCATCCGGCGTTTGTAGACTGATTGATAATACCAACCGTAAAAGAACCCTTGGGAACTTCCCAGACGATTGTGAAGAACGCTACAAGCTGTGTAGCTATGTAGTTCATCATCAGTGTGGAAAGAGTTTCGTTGGTGTTCCATTTAGCCTTAAAAATCGCAGGAATAAGACCCCAGATTGAACCCGCCAGTATAGCACTTACCGTCATGATAAGAATAAGCAGTGCATTGGGAATCTTATCGCCTAAAGTAATCATGCAGGCTGCGGTTGCAAGAGCACCTACAAGTACCTGGCCTTCGCCTCCGATATTCCAGAATCGCATCTTAAATGCAGGTGTCAGAGCCAGTGAAATAATCAAAAGGATTGACATATTCTGCATTGTAATCCAGACCTTTCTGCCTGAGCCGAAAGCGCCCTGGATAAAGGATCCGTATACTTTAAACGGATTAAGACCTGTGGTTATCGTGGTGATAATACCGCATACAACGAGTGCGGCAACTATTGCGGCCGCTCTTATTCCCCATGATTTGTACCACGGGAGAACATCTCTTTTAACTATGTGAAATAAAGGTTCTTTTTTATTCATCACTGTCTCCGGTCTTCGGATTTTCTTCTTTGTTTTCGTTATCAGTCATTACTTTCGTCATCATAAGTCCGACTGTATTTTTGTCGGTCTCTTCGGCATTTACTATGCCGCTTACCCTGCCTCCGCAGAGAACGAGGATTTTATCGGAAATCTCAAGCAAAACATCCAGATCTTCTCCGACAAAAATAACCGCTACGCCTTTTTGCTTCTGCTGGTTGATAAGATCGTATATTGTGTAGGAGGAGTTGATATCAAGACCTCTTACCGCATACGCCGTAAGTAAAACCGTAGGCGCATGAGCGATTTCTCTTCCGACTAAGATTTTCTGAACATTACCGCCCGAAAGTCTTCTGACGGGAGTTTCGATGGAAGGTGTTACAACCTCGAGGTCGTCGACTACCTTCTCAGCGAGCGAGTGCGGTGATTTTCTCTCCGTAAAAGGACTCTTGCCCTTTCTGAAAGAACGAAGCATCATGTTGTCGGATAAGTCCATGTTTCCTACAAGTCCCATACCGAGTCTGTCTTCGGGAACGAAAGATAATGCTACACCGAGCTCTTCAATCTTTCTCGGGTCTTTGCCGAGGAGTTCTTCCTCTTCACCGTTTTCGTTTATATATTTAATGCTGCCGCTTTCGGCAGGCTGTAATCCTGCAATTGCTTCAAGAAGCTCCTTCTGACCGCTGCCCGAAATACCCGCAATACCGAGTATCTCGCCGCTTCGTGCTGTAAAGGAAACATCTTTTAATTTATCAATTCCCTCAATGTTTTTAACAGTCAGGCCCTCAACCCTGATTCTGGGCTTCGGATCCACGGGCTTCGGTCTTTCAATGTTAAGTGATACGCTTCGGCCTACCATCATATCGGTCATTTCGCCGGCATTCGTATCCTTAGTCATCATGCTGCCGACATATTCGCCTTTTCGTAAAATTGCCACTCTGTCGGAGATTGATTCAACCTCGTGCATTTTATGAGTTATAATAACCAGCGCCTTTCCGTCAGCCTTCATGTTACGCATAACGTTGAAAAGCTTTTCGGACTCCTGAGGTGTTAAAACCGCCGTGGGCTCGTCCAAAATAAGGATGTTTGCACCGCGGTATAAGACTTTTACGATTTCTACGGTCTGTTTCTGGGAAACGGACATATCGTAAATTTTCTGGTCGGGATTGATGTCAAATCCGTACTTGTCGCAGATTTCTTTAATCTTTGCTGCGGCTTCCTTTTTGTTTAACTTACCCTCTAATCCGAGGATGATGTTTTCGGTCGCGGTAAGAACATCCACGAGTTTGAAATGCTGGTGTACCATACCGATTCCAAGCTCATAGGCTATCTTTGGCGAAGAAATGGAAACTTCTTTTCCGTCAATGAAAATCTGCCCTTCATCGGGATAATAAATACCCGAGAGCATATTCATAAGCGTGGTCTTTCCGCTTCCGTTTTCACCGAGAAGAGCAAGGATTTCGCCCTTGTTAATCTCAAGCGAAACATTATAATTCGCCCTGACCTGACCGAAAGATTTTGTGATGTTTACGAGTTTTACAGCTGCTTCTGCCACTTTGAACCTCTGAATAATTGAATAAAAAACGACTTAACAAAATAAAAAAGAAAGGCAGTCAGCGAGCACGCTCACTGCCTTTCTAAAGTTTATCACATATTAGTATGATTCATCAAGAAGTGTAATACCATCAATTCTTAAATCGAAGTAAGGAGCCGATCTGAATCCGTCTGAAGATTCATTGAAAGCACCGTTGGAAATAACTTCATGATCACCTTCGTATGCGGGATCTGTATCAACGTCTGCCATGTAAGAGGTAACAGGTGCACCGCCTACAGTAAATGTTGAAGTATCGAAGATCTTTCTCTGGCCTGACTGGATTTCTTTCTTAACTTCTTCAAGCTTTGCTGCTGTTCCTTCAGCGGGAGCAATCTTACCGAGGTCTGTAAGAACTACGGAACCTGTTTCGATTGTACCTGTGTAATCTGTAGGGATCTTATTTCCGTTCTTAACGGAATCGATGCAGAGTGAGAAATAAGGAACCCAGTTGATACGTGAAGAAATGATGAATGTGTTGGGAGCAACGCTCTCTGTGCTTCCGTTGTAGGAAACGTCGGGAATGTTGTTGTTTTCACAAGCTGTAGGAGCACCCATTGAATCGGCGTGCTGTGAAATAAGAACGCAGCCGTTGTTGATTAACTTAACAGCGCCTTCCTTTTCAGCTGTTTCATCATACCATGAACCTGTAAATGTAACTTCCATTGTAGCTGTAGGGCATTCTGAACGAGCGCCGAGGAAGAATGATGTATAACCTGAAATAACCTCTGCGTATGTGTAAGCTCCTACATAACCGATCTTAGCCTGCTCGGGAGTAATCTCGCCGTTAGCAATCATTTCGTTAAGCTTCATACCAGCTGCAACACCTGCAAGGTAACGGCCTTCGTAGATAGAAGCGAAAGCGTTGTGGTAGTTGGGAAGGTTCTCTGTATGAGCCTTTGTACCTGTTGCGTGGCAGAATTCAACGTTCTTGTATTCTTTAGCAGCTTCGATTAAGTAATCTTCGTGACCGAAACTGTCTGCGAATACGATGTTGCAGCCTGAATCTGCGAGTTCGCAAGCTGCTTCGTAGCATTCCTGACCTTCAGGGATGTTTGTCTTTAATACGTACTCAACGCCGGCTTTTTCACAAGCTTCCTTAGCGGCATTGATGAAGTTGAGGTCATAAGTGGAGTTTTCATCATGTAAAAAGATAAATCCGACTTTAACCTTACCATTGGCTGCATTGCCTCCTTTTCCGCCTGCTGTACATGCAGCAAGGGATAAAACCATAAGACATGCAAGGAAAACACTTAAAAGTTTTTTCATAATATCCTCCTAAAAAGCAAATCGTCATAATCTGACAAAAGGAGTATATACCCTATTCAAAATCAGTGTCAATTCTAAAAAACTAACAAAAAACTAAATATGGCTAAAAAATACCCGATGTGCTAACATATATTCATAAAATTTTTGAAAGGAACGGCTTCTGCCCAGGGTAAAAATATGAAATTACTGGAAGAAAGAATTCAGAAAGACGGTGTCGTAAAAGAAGGAAATGTACTGAAAGTCGACAGTTTCCTTAATCATCAGATGGATGTTAATCTCTTTCACGAAATGGGGCTTGAATGGAAAAGACTGTTTGAAGGAAAAAATATCAACAAAATTCTTACAATCGAGGCTTCCGGCATAGGAATTGCCTGTGTGGCTGCAGAATGCTTTAATGTTCCGGTGGTTTTCGCCAAAAAAGCACAAAGTATCAATCTTGACGGCGAAATGTACACTTCAAAGGTTGAATCTTTTACGAAGAAAAAAGTATATGACATCATCGTTTCAAAAAAGTTTTTAACCGCTGATGATCATATACTTATAATCGATGATTTCCTGGCTAACGGCTGCGCCGTAAACGGGCTTATCGATTTAATAAACGCCGCAGGCGCAACCGTCGAGGGTGTTGGAATCGCTATTGAGAAAGGCTTCCAGCCGGGAGGTCAGATGATCCGCGATAAGGGAATTCAGCTCGAAAGCCTTGCAATAGTTGAATCAATGGACGCTTCCACAGGAAAGATTGTATTCAGATAATTAATTTATAAATGTATCTTTTAAAAACGGGTATTCTTCGGAATATTCGTTTTTTTACTGCATATTATTCTCTACACCAAGGAATACGGGAACGCCTGTCTCGTTATCTACGATTGCATAGACGAAAGGTCTGTCGAGATTGATGATAACAGGTTCTACAGGAGAAATAACCGCTTCGCATTTATCCATTTCCACTACTGTTACGGCTGCTGCCTTTGTTCCTTCTCTGTCGACTTCGATATGAGTCTTGTGGATAATCTTTTCAATCCAAACCTGTGAAGTTGCATCGTTGGTGAAGATTCCCTTAAACTCAGCTTTTTCTTTGTTAAAAGGAAGATCCATTCCCATTTTCTTATAAATTTCCTTCATTTCATCATTTTTGTAATCATTTTCGAATTCGGGAAGATAAACAACTACTTCGCCGTATTCTGCGTTTCTTACCGCTTCGCTGAAATCTTCGCCGTTTTCTACAAGGCCTTTGATGTATTCTTCCGTGCTGACGCCTTCATCGGGAAGGATGCCTACAAATGAGTACTCACCGCCCTTATAAGGTTTGATGAAACCGATGCCTTCGCCGAGTTTGAAATATCTGTCTTCCGTGCTTATAAGCTGTACGCACTCAGTCTCTGTGCCATTGGCATTCGTAAATGTTTGGTGCTCCATTACTGCCTCATTTAAGTACTGCTCTTCCCACTCGCCTTCAAATGCTATCGCATTTACGATAAAGAGCATTGCATCAGATGAAAAATCATTGATTACATTATCAATCATTTTGTTGGTTTTCTTGTAAACCCATGAATTAATATCATTGACTATCGAAGGCTCAAATTCTTTTTGGAAAATTTCCGCATCATAAAACTCAATTGCCTTTCTTACGAATTCATCCTCGAGTTTGCAGGTTCCGTTATCGTTAAACCATAACGAATTGGCAACGCCCCATTTTACATCTTCTGCATTGTTTAATTTATAGGAAGTGTAGTTTAAAAGCTTGTTCATATCCTCAACGGGAATACCGCCGTTTGTGTACTCTTCCATCTGAGAAAGAGTATCACCGCCTGCACCGTTTTCTGCGATTGTAAGCGCAAATGCAAGGGATGCGGGTGAAAGGAGTACGTTCTCGCCTTCTTCTCCTTCTTTTATGGTGTTGTAAAATACATTTAATGATGCATTTGAAAGACCTCTTAATTCCTCATTACCGGGAATCATTCCCGCTTCGGGAGCTTTCTGTGTGCCGGAAAAGTTCTCGGGCATTTCTGATGTTACCGTGGATGATGTTGTAACACCGTATGCGGGAAGTGTATTGCCCTGATTTGTAAATGGAACAGTGCAGCCTGTCATCACTGTCATTGCTCCGATTAAAGATGTCATTTTTATAAGATTTTTGTTTTTCATAACCAATCCTCCGTTTTCTTTTTACAACACATATACGAATCGTCTTTTAAGATTTATGGGAAAATTTCAAAAAACTTTAAAAGTTTGAATAAATGCCCCAAAAATGGTAAAATTGAAATGATATTTACCAAAAGGAAAGTTTGGGAAATGAAAAAGCACAAACAATTATCCACAACCAGATTAATAATGCTTTTCTTTCTGCTTGCAATACTTGTAGGAAGTGTTATTCTTGCACTCCCAATCAGCTGGCAGAAAGGTGTTTCCGTTTCCTATTTAGACGCACTCTTTACCGCCACCACAGCGGTCTGCGTTACAGGTCTTGTTACACTTCCCACCTATTCCACATGGAGCGTATTCGGACAGATAGTAATTCTGTTCTTAATTCAGATTGGCGGGCTTGGAATTGTAACGGTAATGTCAGGCATTATGATCGGTTTTCATAAAAATATCGGTATTGGCGGAAGAATGCTTATCCAGGACGCATTTAATCTGAATACCCTCTCGGGTATCATTGATTTCACCAAAAAAGTTTTAATAGGTACATTTATTGTTGAAGGCACGGGCGCGCTTCTTTATATGACGGTATTTATTCCCGAGTTTGGTCCCAAGGGAATATGGATATCCGTATTTAATTCAATTTCCGCGTTCTGTAATGCGGGAATCGATATTATTTCCGACAACAGCCTCTGCAATTACACATTAAATCCGATGATAAACTTCACATCTTCGATGTTAATTATCCTCTCCGGTATCGGATATATCGTATGGTGGGATTTTTTAGGAGTCATAAAAGAGTTTCCCAAGAAGAAATTCAGATGTTTCAAAGAACTTACATTCCACAGTAAGCTCGCCATTATCGTTTCATTAATACTGATTGCAGGCGGCGGAATACTCTTCTTTATTTTTGAATTTAACAACCCCTTAACCATAAAAGAATATTCGGTTCCTCAGAAAATCATGGTTGCATTATTCCAGTCGATAACCACGAGAACCGCAGGCTTTGCTTCGATTCCCCAGGAGAATCTGACGAATGCATCATCATTTGTATCGCTGATACTCATGTTCATAGGTGGTTCGCCCACAGGTACCGCAGGCGGTATCAAAACCGTAACCGCTGCCGTACTTATCGCATCCGCGATTGCGACCATAAAAAACAAGGAAGAGACCTCTCTTTTACACAGATCCATTCCCAAGCAGTCGGTTAACAAATCCGTTGCGGTTATCGCCGTTTCTTTTGCGATTATGTCCGTATCGACGATTCTTTTATGTGCCATAACAAAAGCAAATATACTTGATATTTTATACGAAACAGTAAGTGCCACCGCTACAGTAGGCCTTACGAGAAACTTCACATCGACACTTAATTTCTTCGGAAAGTTAGTAATAATAGGAACCATGTATTTGGGAAGAGTCGGCCCTATTTCACTGTTTATCGCGCTCAACACACAGAAGTACTCTCCCAATGCAATTAAGAACCCGACCGAGCAGATAAGCGTCGGATAACGAAAGGATTTATTATGAAGAAAAAGAAAACTTTTGCGGTATTCGGACTCGGACGTTACGGCAAATCCGTAGCAACCGAACTGGTTAGATGCGGTATGGAAGTTCTCGCCGTAGATGCAGACGAAACTTTGGTTAACGCTGCCATTGCGGATATTCCTTACTGCAAATGCGCCGATGTAACGGATATTGAAGTTTTAAAACAGCTCGGCATTCAGAACATAGATGTCGTTATAATCGCGATGGCTCAGAGCCTTGAAGCCAGCGTTATGGCCACCATGCTCTGCAAAGAACTCGGAGTTCCCACCGTTATCGCAAAATGCGGCAGCACAATGAACTGTAAGATCCTTGAGAAGGTCGGCGCCGACAGAACTATTTATCCCGAAAAAGAGTCCGGCATGAGACTTGCAAAGAATCTTTTAAGCTCAGGCTTTATAGATGCGGTTGAAATTTCAAAAGATGTTTCCATGATGGAAATCGAAGTACGCGATGAATGGGAAGGCAAGACTCTGATGGAATTAAACTTACGTGCCAAATATTCCTTAAATGTAGTTGCAATTATTCAGAACAAAAAAATTGAAACTTATATCGATCCCACCATTCCTCTTGATAAGAGCATGACGCTTGTTGTTATCGCCAACATCAGCAAGATTAACAAATTGCGTGACATATAAAATTGGACATAAAACATTAAGGAATGTATAATGTTTTCGGAGGATTCGAAATGGACGAAATTGCGGTATTAATCCCGTGTTACAACGAAAGCAAAACAATAGAAAAAGTCGTAAAAGAATTTAAAGAGGCACTTCCCGAAGCCGTAATCTACGTATACGACAACAATTCCACCGACGGAACCGATGAAATAGCAAAGAATGCAGGTGCCGTAGTTCGTTATGAGCATCAGCAGGGCAAAGGTAACGTTATAAGAAGAATGTTTTCCGAAATAGATGCAAAATGCTACATCATGGTTGACGGCGATGATACATATCCTGCTACCAATGTAAGAGAAATGGCTGATAAGGTTTTAGTCGACCGTGCGGATATGGTAGTCGGCGACAGACTTTCTTCCACTTATTTTCAGGAAAACAAGAGACCTTTCCACAACTTTGGAAACTCTTTGGTAAGAGCCTGCATCAATATGCTTTTTAAGAGCGATATAAAAGATATCATGACAGGCTACAGAGCGTTCAGCTACAGATTTGTCAAAACCTTCCCCGTACTTTCGAAGGGCTTTGAAATCGAAACCGAAATGAGCATTCATGCAGTCGATAAAAATATGTATGTGGAGAATGTGGTAATCGATTACCGCGACAGACCCGAGGGAAGTATTTCAAAGCTTAATACCTACTCCGACGGATTTAAAGTTTTAAGAACAATCTTCAGACTTTTCAGAACATACAGACCTGCCAGATATTTCGGATTAATTTCGTTTATTCTGACAGCACTTGCTGCAGGATTTATGGTACCGGTTATAATCGAATACATTCAGACCGGACTTGTTCCCCGATTCCCGACATTGATCGTTTGTGGCTTTGCAGTAATCGCCGCAATCCAGTCATTCTTCGCGGGACAGATACTTAAAACGATTTATCAGAAAAACCGTCAGGATTTCGAAATGAGTCTCTACAATGTGACTTCTAAAATGAATGATAAAATAAAAGAATAGCTCATAAAATAAAAAGCAGGGCGTGACAAGATCAAATGTCACGCCCTTTATTTTTTCACTTTTATTCCTTTTTAATGCTTAAAACAAATGCCATGTAAAGCGATACAATCGCGCATCCTAAAAGCACTCCGCCTAAGATATCGGTGAACCAGTGCACGCCGCTAATAAGTCTTCCGAGTGCCATGCCTGCTGCCAGGACAGCACTTGCGATTACAACAATCTTTTTTATGAGATCGTCTTTTATTCTGAAGACTGCATATACTATCGCGCTTCCGAAAACCGATACCGCAAGCATTGTATGAGATGAAGGGAAGGATGCTTCAAGTTCGCCGTCCTCCAATATCGGTCTGTAATTGATGATTACTATCTCAAACATCAGATAGAAAAGCGCTGTGATAACATATATCACTGCCATAGCGTATATGGCGAAGTCAACCTTGGCGAAGCTTTTTTCTTTTATGAGCTGTATGAGTCCAAGTACTGCAAATGCAGCAATGTAAAGGAAGGATACTGCCGCAATCAGTTTGGTTAAAAGATAAAAGATTTTGCTGTATGAAAATATGCCTGCCACAAAGCCGTTAATTGCAGAGAAACCTACTTCCGAACCGTTCGGTCCGATTGCGGATACATCTACGAATTTTACGGTGATTGTGTATATCGCAAACATTGCGAAAAGACATACCGGTAATAAAAACTGTTTGATTTTCATTTTATACTCCGAGTTCCTTAAATAAATTTACAAGCGACATAGCATCTTCAGTGTAGTAATCCGCATCGATTTCTTTGGCGATTTCTTCGGTAAGAACCGCTCCGCCTACCATGATAGGTACGTCGCAGTCATTTGCACGAAGAGCTGCAATTGTACGCTTCATATTTTCAACTGTAGTGGTCATAAGAGCGCTTAGTCCGATTGCCTTTGGTTTGTACTCCTTGTAAGCGTCTACAACGCTGTCTACGGGGATATCTTTGCCTAAGTCTATTATTTCATAGCCGTAGCTTTCACACACAACCTTGACGATATTCTTGCCGATATCGTGGATATCTCCTTCCACGGTACAAAGGATAACGGGACCTTTTTTCTCACTGCTTACCGTAAAATGCTTCTGGACTTCGGCAAAAGCAACCTTCGCAGTCTCCGCTGCCTGAATAAGCTGGGGAAGGAATATCTTGCCTGAATCGTAATCGCGTCCGACTTTGTTAAGCGCGGGAATAATTGTATCGTTGATTAAAACCATCGGATCGGTTTTTTCAAGTTCTTCCACGGTAACTGCGGTTATCTCATCTTTAAGGCCTTTTATGATGCAGAAACCGACGTCTTTTTTACCGCCTGCTGCCGTGGCACCGTTTGCATCTCCTGCTGCCGTTTTCTGAACGGTTACGGTCTGAACAACTACATTTTCCTGATTCTTAATATAGTTTTCACAGCCCGCATCCACATTCATGATTACGTTGAATGCATCAATGCAGTCCATAAGCGATCTGTCCAAAGGATTGATAATCGGCATCTTTAAACCGCTGTGCATTGCAAGTGTTAAGAACGTTCTGTTAATAAGCGGTCTGTTGGGCAGTCCGAATGAAATATTGGATACTCCGAGTGTAGACGAAAGGCCCATATCGCTTACTACCTTTAATGCCTTTAAGGTCTCTGCTGCCTCTGCCTGCTGTGCCGAAACGGTAAGTGTCAGGCAGTCGATAAGCAGGTCTTTTTCGGGAATACCGTATTCTTTTGCTTTTGCAATAATCTTCTTTGCAATCGCAACTCTCTCTTCGCAGAGTTTGGGTACTTCTTCAGAGAGTGCAAGTCCGATTATTGCGCCGCCGTATTTTTTTGCTACCGGAAATACAGCTTCCATTACCGCATCTTTGCCGTTAACGGAATTGATAAGCGGTTTGCCGTTATATATTCTGCATGCGGCTTCGATTGCCGCAGGGTTTGACGAGTCAATCTGAAGGGGAATCGATACCACTTCCTGAAGCATGGGAATGACTTTTCGCATTACCGCAGCTTCGTCTATTCCGGGAAGTCCCACGTTTACGTCAAGTACCTTTGCTCCCGCATCTTCCTGTGCGATTGCTTCGGAAATAAGCATATCGTAGTTTTCCTCGCGTAAAGCTGCCTGAAGTTTTTTCTTGCCCGTGGGATTTAATCTCTCACCGCAGACCTTTACATCTTCGTCAAGATATACGGTCATAGTAGAGCTTGATACGGCCGTTCGTAAGGGAACTTCTCTCTGCTTAACTTCTACGGGGAAGTTTTCCTTTTCAAGTCTGATAAAATCAGGAGTTGTTCCGCAGCATCCGCCGATAACAGCGATGCCTTCATTCATGACATTTGAAAGTGCCTCAATAAAAGATTCCGGGGTGAGTTCAAATACAGTCTTGCCGTCCCTTAATGTGGGAAGTCCGGCATTGGGCTGGATAAGAACCGGAAGGTGGGATTTTTCAAGTAATGTCAGAATGACGGGCTCAAGTTCCTTGGGTCCTAAAGAACAGTTAACGCCTATCGCATCAACTTTAAGGCCTTCCATTACGTTTATATATGTCTCGGGATTGGTACCTGTTAAGGTACGTCCGCTCTTGTCAAACGATACTGAAACAAACACGGGTTTATCGCAGTTTTCTTTTGCCGCAAGCACGCCTGCCTTTAGTTCGTACAAATCTCCGAAGGTTTCGAAAATAACAAGATCGATATCGTCTTTTACGCAGACAATCTGCTCTTTAAAAAGCTCATAAGCATCGTCAAAAGAAAGTGTTCCAATCGGGGCAAGAAGTTCACCTATCGGTCCGATATCCAGTGCAATATATGAGTCTTTTTCTCTTCCGAGATTCTTTCTGGCTGTATCCGCATTTTTAACCGCAGCCTTTATCATTTCGGTATTCGGATATTTCGCACGGCTCATTTTATGAGCGTTTGCACCGAATGTATTGGTTGTGATAAAATCCGCGCCTGCCTTAAGATAATTCTCATGAATCATCACAATAAGTTCAGGTTTGTCTATATTGAGTTCTTCGGGGATTGCGCCCACAGAAAGACCGTTGGCCTGAAGCTGTGTGCCCATGCCACCGTCAAAGAACAGTGTTTTTTTACCCAGTAAATCTTTTAGCATTTATAATCCTCTCTACGAATTGTAGCATCGCAGATTTTCTTTTCTAAGCGAGCAGTTTTTTAGTCTCACACAGTGTGCGCAGGTCGGTGCAACTTCCTTACCCATTCCGCAAAAGGTTATCATCGATTTCTGCGGCAGCATCATATTGTTGGATGCCTTGAAGATTCCTATTTTCTTTGATATAGAAAACGCATCTATTATGATGTAATTAAGTTCAATGGGAATATCGCCGTAACCGGGCGCAAATCTGAATGTATGCGCTCCAAGATTTAAACCGTCCTCATATTCATCGGTATAAAACTCAAGGAGCGCGGAAGCAAGCGCATCATAAATAACCGCCGTGCTCATATCATTTGCCTGGAGTTTCTTTGAATATGCATCTACATTTACTCCGAGAGTCGTGGCAAATATAACCGCCTCGCTGCACCCTTCAAGATAAAAGGTCAAATCCTCGGATTTTGATGTCAGTCCCTTATCCACATTTAACAGATCCTCTACGCTAACATATTCATGCTGTCCCTTAAAACGGACATTATCAATAAGTGTTTCGAAGGTTGTAAATGCTTTGTCGTTAAACTCCATGTCAACCTTTATAGGGTCAACTCTCATGTATCTGCATGCAGTCGGAAATATTCTGTTGAAAATTTCTTTATTATCCATCTTTTACGCGTTTACTATATTCTTTACGCCTTCGCAAATCTTCTTTGCGACAACGGGATTGTTCATTGTGTAAAGGTGAATGCCGTCAACATCATTGGCAAGAAGGTCGATTATCTGGCTGAGTGCATATGACATACCTGCATCAAACAAAGCATCCTTGTTATTGCCAAATCTTTCGATTATCTTCTGGAAACTGTGAGGGAGTGTAGCACCGCACATCGTAACCATTCTGTTAATCTGAGCTGCATTAAGTGCAGGCATAATACCCGGTGTAATGGGCACATCCATACCTGCTATACGGCAGATTTCCGTAAACTCATAAAAGGTTTTATTCGAAAAGAAAAGCTGCGACAAAAGAACTTCTGCGCCCGAATCTACCTTTTTCTTAAGGTTTTTCATCTCTTCCACTCTGTCCTTTGACTCGGGATGAATCTCAGGATAGCATGCACCTGCGATACAAAAATCGTATGATTCCTTAAGGTATGCGATTAAGTCCGATGCATGAGGAAAGACGCCTTTGGCCGGAACGTTGGGATTGATATCTCCACGTAACGCAAGGATGTTTTCAACGCCTGCATTCTGAATTTCTTTTGCAAACAAATCTATCTCTTCCTTGTCATAACAAAGCCCTGTCAGATGTACGACAGGCTCTGTGTGATACACTTCTTTTATTCTCTTAGCCAAAGCTATTGTCTTACTGTTATTTGCATGTCCGCCCGCACCGAAAGTAACAGAAATATAATCCGGCTTTAAGTCGGATAAAATCTCAAGTGTAGGATCGATATTTTCAAGTTCGTCGTCTTTTTTAGGCGGAAAAATCTCAAATGATAAAACCGTCTTTTTTGTTTTGTAGATATCAGTAAGTTTCATAATCTTCCCCTATTAGTATCTTTAATAACAGATTGCTTAATCACAATCTTTTGCATTATATCATATTTAAAGCTTTTTTGTCTCTTTTATAATCAAAGCTGCTTTACCAGATCGCATAAAAGATTGCAGTACTCCGAATCCATTTTATATTTGTTTTTGTAATTTTCTAAAAGAAGTGCAAATTTTTCCTTATAGTTTTCCTCTTTAAGAGAATCGTCCGAATCAAGGAAAGCCACTATTTCATTGGCTACACTTATGCCTGCTTCCTTTTTCCCTGCCAGATATTTTATGAGACTTCTATGAAACAGGCGCGACATCTGATACGCTTCATCATTCCTTAAAGCCAGATCCTTACAGACAGTCTCGTTTCTTGTAAACTCATGCTTCTTAATATCTTCCAAATGAAAATATTCATCATCCGTCACATCAATCTTTTCGATGATATCCAGATCAACCGCAACCCCGTCCTCATAAATGATTATAAGAATTCCGGGCGGATTGCTCGTAAAAGAAATAAAAACAGGTTTGCCGTATCCGTTAATAAACTCCGGCAGAATACTTTTATCACAATAAATGCTTGTATCCACATCGGAAAAATCGGTCGCATTTCCCCGTAAAAAAGAACCGCCCAACCATATGTGGCATTTATTGCAAACGGCAAATTTTTTGATGTATTCAATATACTTTAACTGTTCTTTCATTGTATCTTACAAATAATCCCGTTTCTCTCTGTCTGCTACTTTGCAATAAAACTCAAGTATTTACGGGTTTCGCTTTATAACGATTAAATTTTAAATTAGTGCGGGTAAGATCCAAATAACCTGTCCTAAGCAGTGTATCGCTCCAGTAAGAAAAATCATGTTCATCTGCTTGTTCTGTAGACTCATAGACATTATAGCCTTTGCTTGAGAAGTATTCCGAATGTGGCAGAACCAAGCCTATAGTGCCCTCATCATAATGATTCATTTGAACAACCTCAATGACAATTGTCGCATTTTCTCTGTTTCTGTTATTATAATTAATCCTTACTCTCATATTGTCCCCCTTTATCATAAAAGATTAAAATAATACAACACAATTTAATATTATCATATATCTCATAAAAAACGGTATCGAAAAAATCGATACCGTAAAAATTATTTATGAATATGTTCTGATGATTTCCTCTGCTACCTCGCGACGTGTGACGCAACGGTCCATTGCCTGCTTTTCGATATAGCGGTGTGCGCCCGGCTCATCCATCTTAAGTTCGTTGATAAGGAGCCATTTCGCACGGTTTACGATACGGATTTCTTCCATCTTCTCTTCAATGGAAAGAGTTTTCTTCTCAGTTTTTCTTAGCCTCTCTCTGGAGGAGGCCATCCATTTAAGCGCCATCTCAACTACGGGACGGCTCATAGGTTTCGGAATTGCAAAAACACCGTGTCTTGAAACTTTTTCGTTTATCTCTTCGAAGTTTTCGGCTCTGACAACTATAAGTGCGACGGTACTTCCGGATGTGCAAAGATCAATCGCAAATCTTGTTCCCATATCGTCGGGAAGCGGAGCATTGATAATGACAAAATCATAAAATCTTTCTGCAAACGCCCTCCGAGCGGATGTTACAGAAGATTCATACTTAATCTGTCTGTAGCCCGATTCCTGAAGCAATTCCGATATCACAATATTAAATTTTTCTGCGGCAGATACCACGAGTACGCTGTAATCACGCTCTTCAAGGCTCATTGCATCTCCTCCTTCCTTTTAGAATATGACACCAAAATAAATGCCCTTTTAAGCGGGTTTATTTGAGATAAATATTCAATATCTCGGAAGGAATATGTGTCTTTATAAAATCACTCTTAGATGCTATCTCTTTAGCTTTTTCAAGACTTGAAGGAAGCTTGGTGAAATTCTTTAATGTTTCCTCGTCAGCTTTGTAAAGATTGATATTTGCTTCTTCAGGTAGTTCGGGTTTGTTCTTAATTCCGTAAAGACCTGCATAGATTAAAAGTGCAAATGCAAGGTAAGGATTGGTGGTAGGATCGGGAGAACGAAGTTCTATACGCTTGTATTCGCCTACAGCTGCAGGAATTCTTACCAACTGTGAACGGTTTTCTCTGGACCACGAAACATAACCCGGAGCTTTGTTTTCTCCGAATCTTTCATATGAGTTTTCCGTAGGATTAAGGAAAGCAGTCATCTCAACTGTTTTATCAATTATTCCTGCAAGAAGACCCTTCATGTTTTCTTCGTTATCTTCGGGTTTTACGGATATATTGATATGGAATCCGTTGCCAGGTTTGCCCTTTAAAGGTTTTGCGCTAAAGTCTGCAGCAATTCCGTTTCTGCCTGCAACCGTCTTAACAACAGTTTGGAACGTCATTGCATTGTCGGCTGCGGTTAATGCGTCCGAATATCTGAAATCGATTTTATTCTGTCCGGGACCTTCTTCGTGATGTGAACTCTCGGGACGAATGCCCATCTGTTCAAGTGTCAGACACACTTCACGACGGATATTCTCACCCTTTTCATCGGGTGCGATATCCATATATCCCGCATAATCGTAAGGTTCTTTGGTGGGTTTGCCGTTTTCGTCAAGATTGAAAAGATAGAATTCCTGTTCGGCACCGAAATAGAAAGTATAGCCTTCTTTTGCGGCTTCCTCTATTGCTTTTTTAAGAAATGTTCTGGTATCGCATTCAAAAGGTTTTCCGTCAGGATAAGTAATACTTGAATACATACGAATTACTTTGCCGTGCTCGGGTCTCCAGGGGAGAAATGCAAGAGTTTCGGGATCGGGATGAATTAAAAGATCCGAATGTGTTTCGTCACCGAATCCGACTATAGCGGAACCGTCAAAAGCTATTCCATATTTAAAGGCTTTCGAAAGTTCATTCGGCATTATCGAAATGTTTTTCTGTCTGCCGAAAACATCACAAAAAGCAAGACGTATGAATTTTACGTCTTCCTCTTCTACAAACTGCATTACTTCTTCTTTTGAATATCTCATACCCCTCGTCCTTTCAAAACATTTATTGTTTTACGGGGTTAAGAGTTTATACCCCGTAGATTTAGTTAGCTACATACATCTGTTTATAGGGATTTTTGCTGTCGGGTGTAAGAACGGTAAATTCGGCATTAAGAATCTCTTCAGCGTCAAGATCGAACTCTTTGCAATATTCTTCGAGTATAGGTCTTAATTCCTCAAGGTCTTTTCCGTTAGCATGGCTTACGATAACCTGTCCGGGGAACTGTACACCTTCGCAGTCGGATCTTAAATACATTTTTCCGCCGTGCATACCTGTGCAGGGGAAGAATCCTACAATCTTTTTATTCTTTTCCTTGGCATCAAGACCGAGAACGGTGATGATTCCGCCCGCCTGATATTCACCCAGGAAACTTCCTGCGCATCCGCCGATTACCATTACGGGAACCTTTTCCTTGTATGCCTTCATGTGTATGCCGGCACGATATCCCGCATCGCCTTCAACGAAGATTTTTCCGCCTCTCATCGCATATCCCGCAGCATCGCCGATATTACCGTGAACAACTATTTTACCGGCGTTCATGGTATCGCCTACAGCATCCTGCGCATTTGCAAAAACATCAATTGTTGCACCGTTTAAATATGCACCGAGAGCATTGCCCGGAACACCTTTGATACTGATGTTTTTACCGGACATTCCGGCAGCTATAAAACGCTGTCCCAGGCACCCTTCAATTTCGCATTCACTGCCTGCTTCGCGAAGTTTCTCGTTTATATCTTTATAACCCAGTTCTTTAGCATCAATCATCATTTTTATACCACACCTCCAAACTTTTTTCTACGATTTTCACTTGAAAATGCGAAAGTCGTGGCAACTTTTTTAAGAAGTTCAAAATCCACGGTATCAAGAGGAACCTGCTCTCTGATCATGGATGTGTATATTCCGGCTCTGTCTGTTTCGCCGATTAACATGTATCCGATAAGTTTGTTGTCTTTTACGAAAAATCTCTTTAAAACGCCATCGCGCTTTTCTTCAAAGCATTCTCCGTCGTAATTGCCTGCGGTCATGATATGAAGTCCGTAGAAACCGATTGAGTTCATTGGAATGGCATTGGTAAATTCCCTGTCTCCGCCTGCCATGTTTACGCCTGCCGTAAAGCCCTGCATATAAGCATTCGGAAGAATTGCAAGAACTCTGTTGCTTCCTATTGATGAGTCGTAACCTTCTGCGCAGTCGCCTACGGCATAAATATCTTTTACGGATGTTTCCATCTTTGTGTTAACTACGATACCGCGGTTTACTTCGCCTTCGATATCTTTTATGAGCGAAATGTTTGCTCTTACACCGATTGCAAGCACAAGTACATCAAAATCAACCTCTGCTCCGCTCTTCATGTAAGCTTTGTTTTTCTCAAACTTTACGGCCGAATCGGAAAGCATAAACTTGATGCCGTTTTCTTCGAGGTGCTTCTGCATTATGGCTGCACATTCGCTGTCGAGAATACTTGATAAGATTCTGTCGGCAAGATCGCAGACAGTTATTTCTTTTACGAGGTCTTTTATACCTTCGGCGCATTTAAGGCCGATTAAGCCTGCACCGATTATAAGTACTTTTGATTCGGGTGTAAGCGCATCTTTTAATGAAAGTGCATCATCCAAAGTCATAAAAGAAAACTTCTTATCTACCTGATCGAGTCCTTCAAAAGGAGGTACGAAAGGTGATGAACCGGTTGCCACGCAAACCTTGTCAAAAGGAATTTTTTCTCCTTTGTCGGTTTCGACTGTTTTGCCTTCTGTGTCGATTTTTACAGCCGAGGTTCCGGGTAAAAATACACACTTTTCACTCTCATAAAAGTCATCTTTTCTGTATTTCATTCTCTCGACATCGGTCTTTCCTTCGAGAAGGTAGGAAATCAGCGGTCTTGAGTAAACTTTATGGTTTTCT
This sequence comes from Lachnospiraceae bacterium, assembly GCA_017618075.1. Lineage (GTDB taxonomy): Bacteria > Bacillota > Clostridia > Lachnospirales > Lachnospiraceae > UBA3766. The sequence continues at coordinate 5,719 of JAFZUY010000025.1, read as the reverse complement.
TTGGATATTACAGTGATTTGACCTTCCTGGTCAACGCTTCTTATTCCTTCGATACAGCCTACTGCAGCGGTACCGTTTCCTAATATTACGTAGTTGCTCATAATTTTAATCTCTTTCCTCATATACTATGGCCTTGTTGGGACATCCTGTTACACATGCGGGCTCTCCGCAGGAATTCTTGAGGCAGAGTTCGCATTTCTGCATTGTGCCTTCTTTAGAAGGTGCAAGTGCTCCGTAAGGACATACCAGAACGCATGTAAGACATCCGACGCATTTGCTTCTGTCAATCTGTACCACGCCGTCCACTTTGCTGATTGCGCCTGCTATACAGCTCTTGACACACATCGGATCTTCGCAGTGACGACAGGATACGCCGTATGAAATTTTTTCATTGCCTTCGACATGGATTCTGGGATAAATCTGTTTGCCTTTGAGCGCTTCTGCCATATCGCTTAAGCCCGAATTGGCAAATGCACAGTTATATTCGCAAAGGTGACATCCGAGACACCATTCTTCGTTAACATATACTCTTTTCATGATTATTCTCCTGCATGTGAAATGCCTAAGATTTCAAGTTCTTTTTCGTTAAGACCTACTCCGCGAAGCATCAGACGGTTGCCTTTAAGTGCTTCGATGGAGTTGATACCCATACCGCCCATAAGCTCCATGATTTCATGACGCCATGCGGTCATAAGGTTTACAAGTCTTTCGCTTCCGATATCCGGATTAAGTCTCTTTACAAGGTCGGGACGCTGTGTTGCGATACCCCAGTTACACTTACCGCTCTGGCATGTACGGCATAAATGACAGCCGAGTGCAAGGAGCGCTGCGGTTGCAACGTAACATGCATCCGCACCGAGTGCGATGGCTTTGATTACGTCCGAAGCGCTTCTGATAGATCCGCCTACAACAAGTGAAACATTGTTTCTGATGCCTTCGTCACGAAGTCTCTGATCCACGCTTGACAGGGCTAGTTCAATAGGAATGCCTACGTTATCTCTGATTCTGGTGGGAGCTGCGCCCGTACCGCCTCTGAAACCGTCGATTGCAATGATGTCGGCACCGCTTCGTGCGATACCGCTTGCGATTGCCGCGATATTGTGAACCGCTGCAACTTTTACGATAACGGGTTTCTTATAATCGGTAGCTTCCTTAAGTGAAAAGACAAGCTGTCTTAAATCTTCGATTGAATAAATATCATGATGAGGAGCGGGAGAAATTGCATCGCTTCCTTCCGGAATCATACGTGTTCTTGATACATCTCCGACGATTTTTGCTCCGGGCAAATGTCCGCCGATACCGGGCTTTGCGCCCTGGCCCATCTTGATTTCTATGGCAACACCTGCTTCAAGGTAATCCTCATGTACACCGAATCGGCCTGATGCAACCTGAACTATGGTGTTTGGACCGTATACATAGAAATCTTCGTGAAGTCCGCCTTCACCGGTGTTATAAAGAATTCCGAGTTCCGTGGCTGCTCTTGCAAGTGATGCGTGTGCGTTGTAGCTGATTGAACCATAACTCATGGCCGAGAACATTACAGGCATTGCGAGTTCAAGCTGGGGAGATAATTCACATTTAAGATTCCCGTTTTCGTCACGCTTTATTTCTGCATTTTTCTTACCCAAAAATACTCTTGTTTCCATCGGCTCTCTTAAGGGATCGATTGGAGGGTTTGTAACCTGGGAAGCGTTAATCAAAATCTTATCCCAGTAAACGGGAAGGGGCTTGGGATTACCCATTGAAGAAAGAAGTACACCGCCGCTTCCTGCCTGTTTATATATTTCTTTTATGGTATCGTTCTGCCAGTTGGCATTTTCTCTTAAAGTGCAGTCGCTCTTTACTATCTTTAATGCTCTGGTCGGACAAAGCGATACGCATCTCTGACAATTGACGCATTTTGTTTCGTCGCTTATCATTACTTTTTTGTTTTCATTATATGAATGAACTTCGTTGGCACACTGTCTTTCGCAAACACGGCATGTGATGCATCGGTTTTCGTTTCGTACCACTTCGAATTCAGGATATAGGAATCTAATACTCATTAGTATGCACCCTCCTTTACTTTGATGATTACAGGTTCGCCGCCTGCGGGTGCCCAGATGTTTTCGGCATCGGGTTCCATTGATCTGATGGCTGCTTCTTCACTGGCGATATAAACCTTGTCGTCCTTTTCGCCTATAACCATGGATCTTAATTTAAGTCTGTCGTTAAGAGCCATTAGACCGCCGTTAAATCCGAATACAATCGAGAACGGACCTGTTACAAGAAGTGAAGGAAATACTGTTCTTAAGAATGTAAGTTTTTCTTTCTCTTCAATGTTTTCCTTTCCTTCAATAGTGCTCCAGAAAGGCGCTGCAATAACGCTTGCAGCTTCATTTAAAGTAAGACCTTTTACTCTTATCAGGTAATCCATAATATATGTAATTACCTCGGTATCGGTCTGGAGGTTACATTTATATCCGAACATTTCAATAAATCTTCTGTTCGCATCATAGGAAGAAATTTCGCCGTTATGAACTATTGAATAATCAAGCAGTGTGAAAGGATGTGCGCCGCCCCACCAGCCGGGAGTGTTGGTAGGATATCTGCCGTGTGCGGTCCATGAATATCCTTCGTATTCTTCGAGTCTGTAGAATACTCCGACATCTTCGGGGAAACCAACAGCCTTGAATGCGCCCATGTTTTTGCCGCTCGAAAAAACATAAGCACCTTTCATTTCGGTGTTAATTTTCATTACGCTTCTCGCAACAAATTCCTTTTCATCGACCTGCATTTTTTCCATCTGTGATTTAAGCGGAGCGACAAAATATCTCCATATATCCGGTTCGTTTGTAATAGCCGGAATTTTTCTTGTGGGAATGATTTCCGATTTGACGATTTCAAATCTTTCCTTAAGAAACTCTTCGCATGACTTTCTCGTATTTCTGTCATCGAAGAACATATGAAATGCATAAAAATCTTTATAGTCCGGATAGATTCCGTAGCCTGCAAAACCACCGCCGAGACCGTTGGAACGATCATGCATGGGTTTCATGCATTCGTATATTTTCTGGCCGGACATTTTATTTCCGTCTTTTGAGATAACGGCCGCAATAGCACAGCCGGACGGAATTCTGACTTCACCTTCCATTCTCATAACAAAAATCTTCCTTTCATTTTTGTAACAAAAAGAAAAAGGCGCTCATTCAAACACTACCGTGTTTAAACGAACACCTTTGCTCATTTGCGTGTACTATACACCTGATAATATTTTGTTGTCAAGAAATTTTTTAAAATTTTTTTGGAAACAGTGTTTAATAATATTCTGAATATGGAAAAGACTTCTTGTCTACTTTGCTCCATCTTTTCTTCTTGCTATCATATTGTTGACTCTTTCCAATTGTTCGATTTTCACTGGCATAATCATACCGAATTCCTATTCCAAGATTTTCATATCCACTTGAGTTATTTAATCCAATACATAGAAAATCATACCTATTCATCATTTTTCCCAAATAGTTACAATAAACTGAATCGGGACTTTTATCCTGGTCTATAGTAATAATTAAATAATTTGAAGTAATAGTAGACATAATCTCAAAATCTTTTGAACTATATTTTAACCCTTCATTATTCGGATCATTTTCAACATTGTATAGTTCCAAATAGGATTTATTGCTTTTATTTTTTGAAGCATAATTCTTGTTAAAATACTTGTTTAATGAACTGAATTCATATATTACTTTATCACCATCTACCGTTATAGATTTTAGTTTAAGTATATTATTTTGATTATATTTGAATTTTTGTGCATTTGCTGTTACTTTAGGCGGAAGAACAAAGTAATTCACTATTACAAGTACAATAAATGCAACGATTAAAACGGAAGATAAGCATATTATTAGTATTTTCAATCGCTTTTTCATAATCAACCTCAATTTTTACAAGCACTTTATTCTGAGAGCAAAAATAATTATCTAAACGTAATTCCTGTGGAGGTAATATCAAATACATACCATTCAAGCCCAGTTAAGTCCTGTGGAACATATACAACATCTATTTGTGCATTTCCATTATATACTTTTACACATGCATTTGATTCGGACAACTCTTTTTCATTTGAGAAATTATATACATAATATTCAAAGCTGCCATTACCAATCAAACTTGTATCAATCGTTATTGTAACTGTTTCTGGGCCATAACCATCAACATCATCCAAATCAAGGGTCGCAACTTCCGTTTCATTAACATATCCTTCTCGATTCGCCCAATAAACGTGAAACACACGATTACCATTATCATAATAACATAAATGCGAATCAAGATCTCTAGGGGAATCGCTCCACGTTAATATAATTCTATATTCATTATCTGGAAGAATTGGTGATAATGCAAATGTACTTATATAATTGTCGTCCCCTTTAATAGAAATCACGTTATAATATCCGATTATATAGCCATCTTTTTCTATTTCGAGAGTATAATTCCCCAAATGGGTGTTTAACCTAAACTCACCAGTATTAGAAGTATTAACACATAAAACTGATCCAGAATTATCACTTACGTATGTTCCGGTTTGTCTATTCCAATTTTTTCGTAGTCGTATATTTGCGTTTTCAATTGCATTTCCAGTAATTGCATCTATAACTTTTCCCTCAATATGACTATTCGTATTTCGGGGATTATAACTTATAAGTTCAACCGGTATTGTCTTTGTTTCATTTGGATTAATCTCTATATTTTCTATCACAACCGGCAGAAATGTTTCAGAAGAAATAATAATATCATAATTCCCTGCTGGCAATACTCCTTGGAAAACACCATTTTCATCTGTGCCAAAAATATAATTATATAATTCCAAATCGATATTATATTCACCATAATCTTTTCTTATGGCACAAATATCCGCATCAAAAATAGCAACCCCTGCGGAACTCTTTACAGTTCCCGCTATTTCCCCTGTAGGAAAAGTAACATTAGGTATTCCTGTTGTATTGATTGCTTGCTTTACACATTTTTCACCATTGGGAATATTATGTATAACACCAATGCTATCCGAAAGAGAAAATCGTTTGTTATTATCATCACATATTATGCTCTTTATCTGAGCCCCGTTTAAGTCAGGATTAACTTGTAACATCAATGCTGCTAATCCTGTAATAAACGGCGCTGCCATTGACGTCCCACTCAAAACATTGTAGCCTTTTAGTGCCTTCGGAAATTGAGAATAATCAAGTCCAAGAGGTGTTGTACTTAATATATCCTCACCCGGTGCAAAAATGTCCACTCTATTTCCACCATTACTAAAAGTTGAACATTTGAAAGGAATTGGCGAATCCAAACCCACTGAACCCACTATAATTATTCTTTTCTTTAGCTGTTCATTTTCTATAGCCGCAAGATGCCAGCCATATTTTGCATCAGTGTTTGCTGATTGAGTATTATCTGTCCCATTTCTAAGATAACCATACTTATTGGGCTTATTTGTTTTCTCATAAATCCCATTATTAGAATTTCCTGCAGATCCTACAATTAAAAAATCATATCCTGCATTTTTCATTTTCAGCAAAAATTCTTCGATAATTCTCGCTTCTGGATCTATACTAAAAAAGTGGACACGAATAGTAACTATTCACTACAATAAAGTAGACACCAAAAGGAGGTATCTAACATGTCCACAAGTAACCGTGGTTGTCGGTACGATGAAGAATTCAAACGTACCATTGTTAACCTT